>JAGXHI010000017.1 GCA_024636295.1 Desulfuromonadales bacterium | reverse complement strand
GTCGTGGGTTTGAATACCCTCGTGCGTGCCGGCAATGACCTGCTGGAGGCGCGCAATCTGGTTATCGTCGCAATCACAATCGTCTTCGGAATCGGGGGAATGACCTTCGAATTCGGAGCGGTGAGCTTCACCGGAATCGGCCTGGCGGGGATCACCGGAGTCCTGCTGAATCTCATTCTGCCCCGACAGCCCAAGGGGAAAGAGCCGCACGGCCCCGCCGTTTCCGATTGAAAAGGGGGAATCCCTCCCGATTTCCAGGGGGCGCGGAATGCCGCGTCCCCTGGAAAGGTTTTACTTACCCGTTGATGAGACCCATCATCGACTCGGGATACCGAAGACCCGCCCGGCGCCCCTGGGCGCCACCTCCTCGATCTCCTTCAGATCCTCCACCGTCAGTTCGAGCTCAAGCGCGGCGATATTTTCCTCCAGATGTCCGACCTTTCTGGTTCCCGGGATCGGTACGATGTCCTCCCCCGGGAGAGCACCCAGGCGTCGCCTGTTTCGGCTGATCCCGAAAGATCCGGTTTTTCCGTCCTTCTCTCAAATACCGACGAAGCCGCTATTCTTTTCGTCTCCGGCCGTTATCACGATCGGGGACTACATCGCCCCTTCACGGACCGGCGACATCATTTGGGCAAACGTCATTTCGGACATGAAAGAAGGGATTTTCACAGCTACCGACACTTCAAGAGGCACGATCACCGGCACTTCGGCAGTCCGAAGTATTTCCTTGATCGACATGACCGTCGCGATCGCTTCTTGCATGATCGTCGTTTTCGAGGGTCGGCAACCATCTTCTGCTACCGCAGCGGCTCGGTTCTCATCTGCATCAACGGGTGATTTAATCGATTTAGCACGATCGGCCCGCGAGTGGTCACTGCACCGGTTCCGGCTGCTCTTCTCTATAAGTGGAATTTCCCTTTTCCGGATTTACGGCGCCCACCCTGCTCTATCCCCTGCTCTATCCCCGCCGCGCGGTCCGAATCCTGACCGGCTTTGCCAACAGGGACTGTACACGGAGCCGGAAAGCTGGTTTGTCGATCAGACCGAACTATGGTGCGCAGACAGCTTTTTTCGTCCTATATGGCCATTGAGTTCCTCGGACTCGGCTTTGGGCGGATGTTTCTGCATCCGAGGAAGATATCAAAGGTGAGTGGTTGAAGCAGTTGGCAGGCAGAAAAAGGCCCCCATCCCGAAGAGATGAGGGCCTGATTGCTTTTGTATGGCGAAAGTTTTATGCCACTTTTTTCTTTTTCTTTCCCCTGGCCGCACGCGCCTTGGCAAGGTTTTCGCCCAGATTGCGGTCCACCGCCATCTGACGGCGCTGCTCGGAGTAGTTGCTTGCGGCCAGAGGTTGAGTCCGGGGGATATTGAACTGGGTTCTGTATTCCTTGGGAGTCATTCCATGAGCGGTCTTAAGGTGACGGCTCAGGGTTTTCATCTCCTTGCCGCAGATCATGCAGGTGATCTTGTTCTTTCCAAAAGCCTTTCTCCTGGTTACCGCAGGCTCGGAAGCGGTTCCCTCTCCGGCAACCTCGGGCATCTCTCCTTTTTCCATCTTTACAAGCAGCTCGTAAACCTCGCGCAATTCTTTAACCAGTTCATGGGGAGGTATTTCAGAAGTAGATGCATGCGCTGCAACAATTTCTTTTGCCATTTCCATCAAATTTGCCATTGTTTCTTCTCCTTGATTTAATTATAAATAATCATACACTTGTTAAAGGCAATTTGCAACTTGGCCTATGGACATCTTGAATCGACCAAGGGGAGTGGTTTGCCTGCCGGAATGATTCTCCGTAACACGGATTATTCAAGAAGCGGTGGAAATCTTTATTTATATTATACAGTCAAAAAACTCCCTGCATTTTTCACGCACTATCTTTCGATAATGACTGATGAAGATGGCACTAATATGATTTTCGCATCGATCAAGTAAAAAAGTTAATGAATAACAGAGTGCCCCGGCTGAAAGAACAGACACTGCTGATCATCACTCCAAATGCGCAACGTTCTAGCGGCATGGCACCTTTTTCACCTGCAACTTTTCAGGTGAATCGCTCCATTCACCGGTTATAGAGGAGAAGTCCATGAGCATCCACCTGCGTCAGATCTGCCTTGTCGCGGAAGAGCTGGCCCCTGTCGTCGAAGACATTTCCGCCGTATTCGGACTGCGAATATGTTATCGAGACGAAGGGGTGGCCCGCTTCGGACTGGAAAACGCCCTTTTCCCCATCGGCGCGAATTTTCTCGAGATCGTATCCCCTATTCGGGACGGGACTGCAGCCGGGCGCTATCTCCGGCGACGGGGCGGGGATGGCGGATATATGGTGATCATGCAGGCGGGCTCAAAAAATATTCAGGACGCAGCGATCGAGCGGGCGAAACGACTTGGAATTCGAATCGCCTGGCAGCGCGAACACAGGACAGGGAACTTCCTGCAGTTTCACCCCGTCGATACGGGCGGGGCATTTTTTGAACTCGACCGGGATATTCAGAATAATCCGCAGGGAAACTGGGAACCCGCAGGAGGAACGGGGTGGGAAAACAAGATGAATCGGGAAATCATCTCGGATCTGAAAGCGGTGGAACTTCAGAGCGACTACCCGGCAGCGCTCGCCGAACGGTGGGCCAAACTGGCAGGCCTTCCGCTCAGCCGGGATGACGAGGGTCGATCTTTTATGGCGCTTGAAAACGCAATCGTGCGATTCGTTCCGGCAACAGACGGAAGGGGCGATGGCCTGGGCGCTTTGGAAGTGACAGGAATTCGACCCGAAAAAGCCCTGTCCGCGGCACGGCAAAGAAAGCTCCCTGTCCAAGGGAACCGGATTACATTATGCGGCGTTCGGTTTACCGTGGCTTGATTAACCGGTGGCGCGGAGGCAAAAAGATCTCGAAATCATCTCACGCCCGTTCGCTGCACTCACTGTGAGACCGCCTTTATTCCTTAACAGATTTTCTCCGCGCCCTCTGCGTCCTCCGCGGCAATATTTTCTCTACCGGCCCTTGAATTTCGGTTCGCGCTTCTCCACAAAAGCCCTTGCCGCCTCGCGATGGTCCTCGGTCTGCCCGGTGTGAACATGATGGGTCACTTCCAGATCGAGGCACTCGCCCATCTCCCCATTCAAAGCGCGATTGAGGTTCTCTTTCATGTATCGGAAGGCGACCGTGGGTCCATCAGCAATTCGCCTGGCGATTTCCATCGCTTTTTCCATCACCCGGTCCTTGGGGACCACCCAGTTCGCGAGCCCCAACCGCTGGGCCTCTTCGGCCGAAATGCGCTCGGACAGGTAGTAGATCTCCCGGGCCTTGGCCGTACCGACGAGATTGGTGAGAAAATACGTCCCGCCGTAGTCCCCGGAAAAACCGACCCGGGCGAAGGCCGAGGTCATAAAGGTGCTGTCCGCCATGACGCGCAGATCGCAGGCCAGCGCAAGGGAAAAACCGGCTCCCGCGGCAGGTCCGCCGATAGCGGCGATCACCGGTTTGGGCATTTCAAAGATTTTTCCCGCCGTCGTTCTCTGGCTGACCCGTTGACGGTGAATCGCCTGATCGATCGTCAGGGCGCCGACCGTACCGTCACCTGCCGCGGCCATTCCCTTCACATCGCCTCCGGCGCAGAAGGCGCCGCCGGCACCGGTCAGGACAATAGCCCTGACCTCGGGGTCGAGTTCAATTTGAGCCAGAACCCGGGTAAGCGCATCCAGCATTTCCCGGGTGAGGGCATTTCGGCGTTCGGTGCGGTTCATCGTCAGAACTGCAACGCCATCCTGCACTTCGGCCATCAGTTGTTCGGTTCCTGTTTCAATCATTTCCTTGCTCATTGATTTTTCTCCATGACTGAAAGGTTCATCTTCCTGTCAGCTATCCCGCGGAGCCGCTGAAGATACATGATATTGTCCGAATCGCCTCCTCTGTGGGCTTATCTCCCAGGTCTCTCTGCAAACTCTGTGGTTAAAGCTTTGCTTCATGCGAAAGAGGTCAGCCCATCCTGAGCCCCAGCACCGCCGCCCCCAGCGCGCCGTTCACCTGGGGAAGGGGGTTCTCGATGATCGGCAGGGAGAGCTCTCTCTCGATTTCCGATACCAGACCGCTGTTCCGAGCGACCCCTCCAGTCATGGTGACAGGCTCGCGGACGCCGATCCTCCGGGCGAGGGCCACTACTCTCTGGGCGATCGCCTGGTGGATTCCGGCCACAATCTCCTCGCGCGGCGTTCCCTTGGCGATGAGGGAGATCACCTCCGATTCGGCGAAAACGGTGCAGAGATTGCTGATCCGGGCCGGAGAGGTCGCCTTGACCGCCAGGACCGGAAAAGCCTCGAGGTCGACCTCCAGCGCGCGAGCCATGACCTCGAGAAAACGTCCCGTCCCCGCGGCGCATTTGTCGTTCATGACGAAATCCTTCACCTTGCCCGTTTCGTCCAGGAGAATCACCTTGCTGTCCTGCCCGCCGATATCGATAATGCAGCGGATTCCGGAGTTCTGATAAAAGGCTCCCGCGCCGTGGCAGATGATCTCCGTCAAGGCCCGATCGGCAAAGTCGAGGCTCCTGCGTCCGTAGCCGGTGGAGATTATCCTGCGTATATCCTTTCTCTTCAGTCCGAGCTGCGCCGCAAGTTCATCCAGAACGGTTCTTCCCGCCTGCTCCGCATTGTACCCGGTGAATCGCACATGGGAGCCGAGAATCCCCTCTTCGGACAGCAGGACCGCCTTGGTGGTTATTGATCCGATATCGATTCCGGCAGCGATCATCTCAGGATACCCGTTTCTGCCGAAGGGTTTCGACGAAGGCCTCGATGCGGGTATCCACCTGCGCTTCACTGAAGGCCCGCTCATCCACCATATCGGCTTCGATCACCAGCGCGGGAACGCCGAGCTCGTCCATCACCCGTCTCTGAAGATCATACTGACCGAAGGAGTAGGGCTTGCAGCTGCGGTTTGAATGCATGACCAGGCCGTCGATTTCATATTTTTGTATTTTTTTCTTGAGGGACTCGAACATCCTGTCGATGGAGATATTGATATAGATATTGGCATAGGAGGACGCCAGAGCCCCCACCAGATCCTTATCGTCGAAGTGATCGCCCATCCCGCTCCAGGCGGAAGTGTAGGTATCGGCCACCAGGCTGGCGTTGTGGGATGCGAAAGTCTCGGAGAGCCATCGCATCCTGTACCAGATGGGCAGATTGTCCCACAGGAGCCTGTGTTCTTCCCTGGGCACCATGGCGACTCCGCGGGCCACCCGCCCGAGCATCTCCTCGCGCAGTTGAGTATAGTAATCCACCGCCGTCCGGGTGCCGCGAAGGGTCACGATCAGCGCCAGGTGCGTGAAGGCATCGAAGGCGGTCATAGGGGAAGGCCGCTTGGTGGTCGTGTCAAGAATGTCCTGCCAGAGGTGCAGCGCCTCGTAACTGAGGCGGGCCGTCTCTTCGAAACGGTCGCCGTCGAACCTCCTGCCGCACTGTTCTTCGAGAAAGACGAAAAACTCCTCGAATTGCCGGCGCACGTACTTCTGCGCCTCGATCGAGAATTCCGTGTGGATGAAGGGCGTATCGAAGATGAAGAGCGGCACGTTGAAATAGCGCGCCTGCACTTCGTACCATTTGAGAACCGTACCGCAGATGTTATTGCAGCAGACGAGAAAATCGGGCCGGGGAAGCCCGCCGATCGGTCCCCCGTCAACGGTCGCGCAGGCGATATCCGCACGGGCGTAGGAACAGAGATCTCTCGCGTATCCCATCTGCTCGGACCGTTCGCAGAGATCGATCCCCATCTTGGCGGCACCGATCATCGCACCGTGATTTTCGGGATAAACAGGGATCACATCCATGGCGATAAGCGGTTCCACCGGACCGCCGCTTGTGATCCACGCCACTTTTTTGTTGTTCTCCGCAGCGGTTTTGGCATCGATATAGTAAGCGGTCATGATCTCCTTCATCCGTTTGACGGACTGGATCTTCCGCTCATCTGCAGCGCTGGGGGTAATCGTGTTGACGGCCGTCATGGCGCTTCTCCTGTCAAAGCAAGGAAACGAAGGTTTCCAGGCGGGTTCTCAACTGGCCCTCGGGGGGAAGCTGCTCCTCCACCTCCAGAACCATGCTCGGCACGCCCGCCTCATCGAGGGAGCTCTTCAGATAAGGATAATCGAAGGCGTGTGGATCGCAGAACTTCAGAAAGAGAAAGATGACCCCCCTGGCCCGGGATTCCCGCACAGCCCGGATCAGATGATCCCCGCGCGAGACAAGGGAGGCATGCTTCGCCGGACAGGCTGCACGGATGGCGTAGCGGTCCGCGATCGCTGCAACGGGATCTCCGCTTTCAGCGATGAGCCCCTCGAAATAACGGGTTCCCGTGCACAGATCGTCCCAGACCGTCACGCCTCCGGATTCTTCCAACAGAGAATAAATCTCGGGATGACTGCAGACGCCTCCGGCGAGAAAAAGGCGATGCAGGCCATCCACGTCCCGGGGCTCGGTACGGCGTAGCGCCTCCACCAGCGCCTCCAGCTTGGCGGCCAGATCGCGACGATCCATTACCATTGAGGATTTCACCACCGCGTGGAGATCGCCGGCGTCGATCAGGCCGGGGGATTTCCGCCTCATTTCGTAAAGCGTGTTGAGATTACCGCGGATCCGGTTGAACAGTGCGACGGCCTCTATCAGGGCATCTTCTCCGATCTCCACTCCGAGACCCGTCTCCATGTCTCGCCGGAATTTTGAAATCACACCAGCCAGGTAATCCCGTGCGCTTTCGGTGTTGAGCTTCACCGGGAGAACCACGTCCCAGTGCAGCGGAATGCCCGCATTGAGCCGCCAGATATCCGAGAGGCGCTGAATCGTATCGCAGGTATGTGGAAAGATCGTACCGTCAAGAAACTTCAGCTTTCCCGCCAGCGCCTCTTCCAGGCTCCCGCGCGCCAGTGAGCAGGCATAGGCCTGCAGATGGGCATCGGCGCGGGTGATATTTTCCCGCGTTCCGAAAATCCGGAAAGGCACCGCGCCGGCCGCGACGACGATCTCCTCCGGCGCATAACTGCAGAAGGACCCGATGATCGGTCTGCCCGTTTCCTTCTTCAGGGATTCGGCGTAGGTATACGGGTCGCGTGCGACACGGCGAAATTCCTCAAGTTCTCTCATAAAACCCCCAGTAAAACCTGTGTACTGGTTTTCAGTTCAACCATTCTGCTGAGCTAAAAAGACCACTACGGTCGACCGCGCTACAACACCTTTTCATAACAAGATCCCAAAGTAGTAAAATTTTGACAAAACCTCAAGCAAAACAAATATTCCAGGCATTTTCGTGACCAGCACTCCGACCCCACGCTGATCAAGAAGCTCCTGCCCTGCTCAGACGGACTTTTGCGACGCCACCCGTTGACGATACGATTATCAGCTCAGGAAGATTCCCTTATCGGAGCACATAATGCCTTCGGTCCGGGGTTAAGATATGTTATCCTGTTAATTAAAGGGAGGAAGGATGTGCATTGGTTCGATGGGGTTGAACGGCTTTTCCAGGCCTATTACTACTTCAAGTTCTTTCCTTTTCGCAAGGAACGTGAAGAGCGCCTGAAAGCGGGACCCGCGCCGGGATTCGTCGGAATCCAGATCGACGGCCTGTCTCATCCCCATCTTCTGCAGGCCATGGCCAGAGGCTACCTGCCGAATCTGGAGCGTCATCTAAAGCGCGGGCACAGGCTGCGAGGATACCGGTCGGGCCTCCCCAGTACCACGCCGGCTGCGCAGGCTTCCATCTTTTACGGACGAAATCCGGGGATACCGGCTTTTCGCTGGTTCGAAAAGGATACGGGACATCTGCTGAGCTGCAACGATCTCGATCATGTCCAGTATTTTCGTCGCAAGCTTTTCGAGGGTAAAACGGGCCTGTTGTCAGGAGGTTCATCCTACGCCAACATTCTCGATGGCGACGCGGAACACAGTGTCTTCACCGTCTCCTCTCCCAAACCCCAGACTCTCTTTGGCCGCTTCGGCGGTCTGCGCCTGCTTCTTCTGATCCTTTTACACCCTCTGAGGATCTGTCGCATGCTGGGCGCCACGGTCATGGAGTATTTCACCGATCGGTACGACCGCTGGGTCTTTCGCAAAAGCCGCCCCTGGGGGGTCAGCGAGGGGCTCTTTCCCATTATTCGCATCTTCTGCAATGTCATCCTGCGGGAATTGCAGACCTTCGGTGTTATTGCGGACATTTATGCCGGCATTCCGCGCATTTATACCACTTACAGCGGCTACGACGAGTTGGCCCATCATTTCGGCCCGGAATCCATTCCCGCCCTGAAGAACCTCCAATATACCGACAAGCGTATCGGCGAAATCATGCGAATGCTGCGATATGCACCAGGCGCCCGGTACGAACTGATCATTCTCTCCGATCATGGCCAGACCCCCGGCATCCCCTTCAACAGCCGTTTCGGAGCGACTCTGGGAACAACGATCGGCGCCTTTCTGCGGGAGAATCAGGAAGCCGCTGTTTCCTCAGGCCCCCTGGCCTTCACCGGAATCCACCTGGAATATCTCAAAAAGGAAATCGAGGAGCGCCCGAAAAGCTGGCGGCGACGGACCTACAACCTCATCAAGAACGCCCTGCAGAAAAAAATCCGGCAACTGGTTCCGGAGACCATCAATATCGATCCCGAGGGGGGAATCGTCATCACCTACTCCAGTTCCCTCGCCCATCTGTATATCACCGGCGAAAACCGTCGTCTCACCTGGCAGGAAATCGAGTCGGTACAGCCGCTTCTTATTCCTTTTCTGAGCCGCCACAAGGGAATTGGCTTTGTCATGGCCCGTGGCGAAGGAGAGGAGATCTGCTTCTTCCACAGCCGCGGCCGTTTTTGTGCTGTCCCGGAGGGGGAGATCTCTCTTCAGGATACTCATTTTCTGCAAACATATGGAGACCCGGAGGAGATCCTTCCGGAAATCATACGTTTCGCCTCGGGGGAGAACTGCGGCGATCTCATTCTCTTCGGAGCCTATGACGGCAAACGGGTGATCTGTTTCGACGATCAGGTGGGGGGGCACGGGTCTGTCGGTGGAGAGCAGCTCTTTCCTTTCATCATGCTGCCGGATGGGCATCCGCTGCTGGACCGGAAGGTGCTGAGCGGTCACGAATTTCTGTATTCGGAAGTCTTTCTTGCCGCTCTGCGGAAATGAGGTTGAGGTGCAAGGTTCGAGGTTTCAGAGTTCCTGCGCGATGAGATATTCTGTCCTACCACTTCATAAGGGGAATTCGCGTGATACCCGTCCTAAATTTTTACGGCGAGGACGAATTTCAGATACCGCCCTTCGGGAAAAGTAATGGAATAGGGGAAATCCACGGGCTGTCCCATCACGGAGATGACCCTCGCTTCACATCCGGCCTTGAGTGATCCGCGGCGAATTTCCTTGAGGTAATCTGCCAGATCGGTCTTCTGGTGGTTGGAGGAGACGGCCAGAAGCCCTCCGGAGGGCAACAGTTCAAGGGCGGCGGCGACAAGCTCCGAGGTCCCCCCGCGCGTGGTA
This sequence comes from Desulfuromonadales bacterium, assembly GCA_024636295.1. GTDB lineage: Bacteria > Desulfobacterota > Desulfuromonadia > Desulfuromonadales > JAGXHI01 > JAGXHI01. The sequence goes on along the minus strand of JAGXHI010000017.1, from coordinate 101,870 downwards.
AAAGTACTCTGCCGGGTTGTGGAGAAGGACGGCGGATCCATAAGCACGATATCGAACCTGCGCTGCGCCCGGCGCAGGTCGTCGAGAACGGCGAAGCAGTCTCCCTCGATGAATTCATGCGCGCTGGGGTCCAGATCGTTGGCCGCAAAATTTTCTTCGGCCCATTCCAGATAAGATCCGGAGGCGTCAACGCTCGTCGTCCCTGAGGCCCCTCCGGCCGCCGCGGCCACGGAAAAAGAACCTGTATAAGCGAAAAGATTGAGAAAACTCCTGCCCGCGGATCGCTCCCGCAAGTAACGGCGGTTGGCTCGCTGATCAAGAAAAAGGCCCGTATTGAGGCCCTCCTCCAGATCGATGAGATAGGAGAGGCCGTTCTCCCGCACGGCGAAGCGACCGGAGCGGGGAGTTCCATTCACAAGCCGGCTGTATTTCCGGTCCTCCCCTTCGGCCGCGAGGGCGCGGGTCTGCCGGGGTCGAAATTTTTCGTAAATTCCCGTCGGGGCGAGCCGGTCCTGCAGGACCTTCAGGAGGAGACCCTTGTGGGGTTTCCATGCTTCGGTGTACCACTGAATCATCAGGTGCCTGCCATACCGCTCGACGGTCACTCCCGGCAGGCCGTCACCCTCGGCATTGATGAGGCGACAGGCGGAATCCTCTTCGAAATCCCCATACTCCCGCCGCAAAGCCAACGCACTCTCCACCTTTTTCGCAATCCATATCTCGTTCAGATCCACCCTGCCGGGCGCCAGAACCCGGGCGACGATTCTGTCCCGGGGGTCAAGAAGAGCCGTTGCCAGACAGGCGCCTGCCTGATCCTGAAGTTCCACAACATCTCCCGGTTTTCCTCCTTTCCACTTTCGCGTAAAGCGATCCGCAATCACCCAGGGATGTCCCAGCCCAAGCATCCGGGCAGTATCGGGACCCACTATATATCTTTCTTTTTTCATGAAATCACCCTTCAAATCCTGCAGGAAGCGTCATTCTACTCCCTGGAAGGCCGACAGACAATTCCCTTTCTCGATTTCCGCTCGTTATGATAAACTCCGCGGTCATGGAACAGATGCCCAAATCAACCGGAGAGAAGGTCATCGAGCAGATGATGGAGCAGCTCGATCCCACCTCGGACCGCTACCAGGTTCTAGCCACGGCCAAACGCTTCAAATCCTCCTGGGTGGAACTGGGGGAGAAACTGCAGGTGGTCCGCAAGAACGGGAAATTCCAGGAGTGGGGATATGACTCCTTTGAGGAATACTGCTCCCGGGAGATCCGCATTAAAAAACCGACGGCTCAGAAATTGACGCAGGCCTATCGTTTTCTCGAAAAGGAGGAACCCGGATTGCTGGCCCGTCAGAGGGAGCTGAAGCCTCTGCCCGATTACCGTTCGGTCGATCTGCTGCGCCGCGCAAGGGAAGAGGAAAACTTCTCGGATGAGGATTTCGGGGAATTGCGCCGCGCGGTTCTGGAGGAGGACCGAAGTCATCCCACCATCCTGAAGAAATTCCGCGAAACCGTCCGCTCCGGCGAGGACGAGGCGGCCGCCTCAAGACTTCAACTCAAATCCGCACTGACAGCGGCTCGCAGGCTGAGCGGGGCGCTATCTGAACTCGACGATTGTCCCGCGGAACTCCGGGAGAGCGTGGAGGAGGTGATCCTTTTTCTGGAGGAGCGCTCCGAGGAAGCGGAGGCAAAAGACCGAAATTCCGAAAATCCTATATTACCCTCACATTGACCCTGCGCAATCCCGCCGCACCCTTCGGAAAGGAGGGTTCCGGCTCGCTCTCCTGCAGGGTTCCTGTACCATCCGGGGCTCGGGCCTTTACGCGGAAGAATCCCGGTCTTGGATCGTCCCACTGGTAGACCCAGAAGGACCAGCCGCAGGCGGAAAGTGCTGGCGTCACCCTCGCTTCACGCCAGCTTTCCCCGCCGTCCACGCTGACCTCCACCCGGGTGGATGCCTCGGTCGCCGGCAAAGACCACTCCGGCAACGAATGCGGGACGACCGGAATACAGTGTCGTCTTCGGCGCATCGATCCTGGGAATCGTCCGATACCGGGCGACATCGCTCCATCCTGCCCTCTTCCAATGGCCCTTGGAATCATTTTACTTTGATATTTTCAAACCACCCGAATGGCAAAATCAGGGCAGGCTGCGGCGCAGTAACCACACAGGATGCAGTTCTCTTTTTTCACCCTTGCCTTCCCTTCGCTCACCCACAGTGCTTCATTGGTACAGGCCGGCACACAGTCTCCGCATCCCTTGCAAAAGGCCATGACTGTAATGCGCCGACGGCGGCTTTCCAGTTCTCGCCAGACCTTTTCCTCGGGCGTCTTGCCTGAAAAGAGCGCCAGGTTGGCGTCGATTTCCTTCGTCGAGAGCATACCGACGGCCACCGCATGCACACCAGGCAGATCGAGAACGTAGCGGAAGCTTGCCCGGGCGTCGCGAATGAGATTGCCGCCCGCCAATGCTTTCATAGCATAGATCCATTTGCCCTCCTTTGCTGCATCGGCGATCACATCGGCCATTTCTACCGCACCTCCATCCAGGATACCCATCCCCGTGTGGTTGATGAGAGGATGAAGCACATTGACATCGGGATGGGTTGCAGCCTTGCGAGCAGCAGAAATCGAATGAGTGGAGATCCCGACGTGACCGATTTTCCCTTCATCTCTCATTCGCAGCAACTCCTCAAATACGGCTCCCCGCTCATCAAAGGGATCGGTCAGGCGGGCGCCGTGCAGGAGGACTATATCCAGATGCTTCACATCGATTTCCCGCAGGGCATTTTCCACGTGCCTTCTGGCTGTCTGGGCATCAGACGCATGCGTTTTCGAGGCCAGGTGGAATTCGCCCCCATATCCCCTGAGAGCCTCCCGGATATACGGATAAGTCCGATAGAGTTCGGCCGTGTCGATGAGCCGGACTCCCCTTTCCAGTGCGTGGCGAATAAGAGCGCTGCCTTCTTCTACAGGCAGCCCCGCCTGCAGGGGCCCCAGCGGCAGAGTGCCGAAAACCAGGGGATGAATGCGAAATCCTGTACTTCCCAAGCCTACCTTTTCCATGTTATCCTCCGCTCGTTTTTCCACTCCTTACCAGAATCCCCGGAGAGAAGCAAGATTTAGCCTTCAGGGTTGCTATACTTGGAGGAGTTCCGCAATAAAAAAAACAGCCGACCCCCTTCCCGACCAATACGTGAGATTCCGGGAAAGCGGAGAGGGGGGAATATCGGATTTCGAATTTCGGGGAGGCACGATGGTCAGGGAATTCAAGGATAAGGTCAGAGAGCAGTTCGGCAGAACGGCGGAAGGGTACGTCCGGGACAAGGGTTTTGCCTACAGCGAGGATCTGGAAGAAGCCATGAAACTTCTCCAGCCCACGCCCGAAGACGCCTTGTTGGACGTCGCCTGCGGCGGCGGGCACACGGCCCTTTTTTTCGCACCCAAGGTGCGCAGCGTGGTGGCGTCCGATCTGACCATGCAGATGCTCAAGAAGGCCCAGGAGTACATCAGCGAGGAAGGGGGAGTTGAGAACGTCACTTTTCGTGAGGCGGATGCGGAAGATCTTCCCTTCCCGGCGGGGGCATTTACTCTTCTGACCTGCCGCATCGCCCCACATCATTTCCCCGACGTGCCCAGGGCGCTCCGGGAGTTCCACCGCGTTCTCCGACGAGGGGGGCGGATGGCCATCGTGGATACTCTCATGCCGGATGATCCGGAAATCGCAGAGTTCTTCCAGACAATGGAGAAAATGCGCGACCCCACTCACGTAAGGATCTTCCGGGAGGATGAGTGGATACGAATGGCCGAAGAGGCAAACTTCATCGTTCACGCCACCCGGATATTCGAGAAAACCCACGATTTTCAGGAGTGGGCCAAGCGAGCCGGCCTGAAGCGAGAAGGGATACAACGCCTCAACCAGTTCATCTACAAGGCACCGGCGAAGATACACGATTATTTTCAGATCGAAACCTTCGCCGGAGAGGTCGAGAGTTATACCGACAAGAAGCTGCTCCTGTTCGCAAGCCGGCCCGAGAAGAAATAAATTCCGGCCGACACGGATTTGACAATTTCCTGAAGTTCACGTAAAAAGGGCGCCCCGAGGGACGCCCTTTTATCATCGGATAAAACGGACCTACTTGATGCCGGCGGCAGCCTCCATCATGTCGGTAGTGATCGATTTGGGCCGCTCGATGGGATATCCCAGCGCCCGGTCCCAGGTGATGTTGGCCAAAACTCCTATGGCGCGTCCAACACCGAAGAGTACGGTATAAAAATCGTATTCGGTGACGCCGTAATACCACTGGATGACACCGGACTGGGCATCGACGTTCGGCCAGGGGTTCTTGGCCTTTCCATGCTCCTGCAGAATGTCCGGAGCGACTTCGAAAATCATGCTGACCAGTTTGAACAGGGGGTAGTCCTTGAGCCCGGGGGTCTTCAGACAGAATTCACGCTGGGAAGTGTATCGCGGGTCGGTCTTGCGCAACACAGCATGCCCATAGCCCGGGACCACCTGTCCGCTGTTGAGGGTGTCCCAGATCGCCTCCTTGAGTTTCTCCTTGGTCGGCACCTCTCCGCCAAGCTTTTCCATGAAATGCTGGGTCCAGGAGAGCACTTCCTGATTGGCCAGCCCGTGAAGCGGGCCGGCAAGGCCGTTGATACCGGCGGACAGGGAATAATAGGCGTCGGAGAGAGCCGAAGCCACCAGATGGGTGGTATGGGCCGAAACATTGCCGGATTCGTGGTCCGAGTGCAGGATGAAGTACATCCGGGCCACATCGTCATAGGGTTTTTCCTGACCCATCATCTGGGCGAAGTCGCCGCCGAAATCAAGGTTGGCGTCAGAGCCGATGGGGGTGTCCCCTTTGTATTTCATCCGGTAAATATACGCTGCGATAACGGGCAGTTTTGCAAGAAGATTGCAGGAATCCTCGTACATCTCCTCCCAACAGGTCATCTTGTTGAAATTGCCTTCGGCATAGTTCCTGGCAAAAACGGACTCGCGCTGCATGGCAACGATGGCCGCGGAGAACATCGTCATGGGATGGGTATCGCGGGGCAGGGTCCGCAGAAGGTCGAAAACATATTCCGGCACCTGGCGACGCTTTTTAAAATCTTCCACCACCTCCAGGGTCTGCTCCATGGTGGGAACATCGCCGGTCAACAGCATATACCAGAATCCCTCCACATAAGGATAATCGCTGCCGGGCACCTTGGGAAGGGCCTCAAACGTTTCGGGGATAGTCTTGCCCCGGAATCGGATCCCTTCCATAGGGTCGAGATAAGAAATATCCGTGACCAGGCATTTGACTCCGCGGGCTCCTCCGATGGCCTGCGCGATGGTCACCTCTCCCAGTTTTACATCGCCATGCTCTTTTGTCAGCTGGGCGATGCGGGGGCGATGCTCCTCGATCTTCTTGCGCAAGGTTTCCTTCAGTGTCGACATACGCTCTCTCCTTTAAAGAATTAAAATACGATGGACCCTCAATCCCATCAGACGATAAACTGAATATTTTCGAAAAGCGCTTAGAAACACGTGCCGGAAGTGAAGCCCGACGGAAGGGTGTAAAGAATTGAAGATAAAAATTATTTAATACCTTATTCCACCCTAATTTCTAACAACTGGGACAGGGAATGTCAAGAGCATTTTGTATACAGAATACATGATCCGAAACGATTAGGAAACATCCTTTTTCCTTGATTTCCTTTGTTTCCCGAGGTTAGAATGCATAAAATTTGTGCAATATGAAAATCGCAAGCCTACACCTGAAGAACAGAATCCTTCTGGCTCCCATGGCCGGAGTTGCTGACCTCCCTTATCGGCTCATCATGAAATCCTTCGGCGCGTCCCTGGTCTTTACTGAAATGATCAGCGCCAATGGTCTGGTGCGGCAGGGAAAGGGCTCCCTGGAGCTGTTGCGTTCGGACCCGGCTGAACGTCCCCTGGGCATTCAGCTTTTTGGCGAAGATCCCGTGGTTATGGCCGAGGCCGCCCGTATGGTCGAGGACCATGGTGAACTGCTCGACCTGAACATGGGGTGTCCCGTCAATAAAGTGGTTCGCTCTGGGGCGGGCAGCGCTCTGATGCGCGAGCCTGCCAAAGTCGCGAGGATCATCGCAGCGGTCAGAAATGCCGTTTCCCTGCCGCTGACGGTCAAAATCCGTTCAGGTTGGGACGCCCGATCCATCAACTTTCTGGAGGTGGCCCGCATCGCGGAGCAGGAAGGCGCCGATGCGGTCACTCTTCACCCGAGAACACGGTCCCAGGGTTTCGGAGGACATTCCGAATGGGGTCACATTGCTGCCCTGCGAGGGGGTCTTTCGATCCCTCTCATCGGAAACGGAGACGTTTTTTCGCCGGAGGACGCCCTCGACCTGCTGAAAGAGACGGTCTGCGACGGAGTGATGGTCGGTCGTGGCAGCTATGGCAATCCCTGGCTGATCCCGAACATCCTTCGAGGCCTGAAAGGCGAAGCTTTCCGCCACCCTTCGCCGGAGGAGAGGTTGTCTGTAGCGCGGGAGCACCTGGAGCTTATCCGGAGACACAACGGAGAGGATCGCGCCGTCCGTGAAATGAGAAAACACCTGGGTTGGTATTCTCGGGGAATCGCAGGCGCGGCGGCTTTTCGGGGGCGCATCAACAAAGAAGAGACGCTGGAAGGCATGAAAGCCGCAATGACCGATTTTTTCCTGCAGCTGCCTGGGGAGGAGGATGCGCTTCATGCGGAAACCGGGTAGAAATATCGATCCCGGAATCTATGTGCGAGTCCTCGACAATGTGGAGGATGCGATAATCGCCGTCGATCAGAAGGGGCGGGTTGCCCTCTTCAATCCCGCAGCGCAGCTTTACACGGGACTATCCGAGCGGCAGAGCCTGGGAAAGGAATTCGAGGAGCTTTTCGCCGGGCAACAAGGTCTCCTGTATCTCATCCGCACCGCGATTCGGGAAGGCCGTTCCATCTCGGACAGGGAGAACCTGCTCCTGCGGCGCAATTCGGGTACGCCCCTTCCTGTCAGCGCCTCTGTTTCACCTATTTATGACACCTCGGGAGAGCGGGAGGGGGTCGTTATCATTCTGCGCGACCTTTCGCGGGTGCGCGAACTGGAGAATGCCGTCCGACGTGCCGACCGTCTCACCATGCTGGGCACGCTGGCGGCAGGACTGGCCCATGAGATAAAGAATCCTCTCGGCGGCATCAAGGGAACGGCACAATTGCTTTCCATGGAGCTCAAGGAAGGGCCCCTGAAAGAGTACACCGAAATCATGACCCGGGAGGTTGAGAGAATCAACGGGATCATCGAAGGGTTTATGGATCTCGCCCGCCCTCGCCCCCCTCAACTCTCGGAGGTCAATCTTGCAAAGATTTTGGGAAATATCGTCCTGTTCCAGAAGGAAGCCCACCGGGGGAAGGAAATTGATTTCCAGCTTCACCTCGATCCGAGCATTCCGCCGATCCGGGGAGACGAAAATCTCCTCACCCAGTTGTTTCTCAACCTGGTGAAAAACGCGTGCGAGGCGATTCGGAAGAAGGGTCGGGTGGACGTCGGGACAAAGGTTGTTTCAGAGTATCATATGCACACCCCAGGCGACCGCTCCTCGCCCCTTATCGCGGTGGAAATCCGGGATACGGGAGACGGGATCGATCCGGAGGAGATCGATCGGATTTTCACGCCTTTCTACACCACCAAAACACGGGGCAGCGGTCTGGGACTTGCCACATGTCAGAAGATCGTTCATGACCACATGGGGTTTCTCAAAGTTGAGAGCGTCCCCGGACAGGGGACGATCTTTATAATTTATCTGCCCTTTATCCGCTGATTACAAGGGGAAGGATTCATGTCAATCGAAACCATCCTGGTCGCCGACGACGAAGAGAGTATCCGGTGGGTGTTGTCCAAGGCCCTGTCAAAGCAGGGATTCGGAGTCGACCTGGCCGAAAATGGTCAGGAAGCGCTGGATCTCATTCGGCGCAATCGTTACGATCTCGCTATTCTCGACATCAAGATGCCGGGCGCTTCGGGCCTGGAGCTTCTGGACCGCTTTCAGCAAGAGCACCCCGATACACCGGTGGTGATCATGACCGCGGAATCCACTATGAAAAATGCGGTGGAAGCCATGAAGCGCGGGGCCTACGATTACATCACCAAACCTTTCGATCTGGATACCATCGATGCCATCATCCTGAAGGCACAGAAAGCTCTCAGCGCCACGAAAGATATGGATCGTCTGAAAAAGGAACTGAAGGAGCATTTTCAGCTGGGTCGCACAATGGTCGGGAAAAGCCCGCCTATGCAGGAGGTATACAAGATCCTGGGGAAAGTATCTCCATCGGATATTACAGTCATTATCTATGGGGAGAGCGGCACGGGAAAGGAACTGGTGGCACGAGCCATTCACTTCAACAGTCCCCGATTGGGAAAACCTTTTCTTGCCCTGAACTGCGCAGCCATTCCCCGGGAACTGCTGGAGAGCGAACTGTTCGGGCATGAAAAAGGAGCCTTCACCGGTGCGACCGAGCGCAAGATCGGAAAATTCGAACAGGCTGGAGGAGGAACTCTTTTTCTCGACGAGATCGGCGATATGCCTTTCGAGCTCCAGTCGAAACTTTTACGGGTCCTTCAGGAGAAGGAAATCACGCGGACCGGAGGAAATACAGCCATTCCCGTGGACGTGCGAATCGTTGCCGCCACAAATCAGGACCTCAAGACAAAAGTTCAGGACAAGAGCTTCAGGGAAGACCTGTACTACCGGCTCAACGTCCTTCCCATCGAGTTGCCTCCCCTGAGAGCGCGTCGGGACGACATTCCGCTTCTGGTGGAATTTTTTCTACAAAGAGCACGAGAGGAGATGAAGGTTGCGGCACGTGCCTGCACGGAAAAGGCCATGGCCCTTCTCACCGGACATGACTGGCCTGGAAATGTCCGGGAGCTGGAAAATACCCTTCAGCGCGCCGCCCTGCTCTCTCCCGATCCTCTCCTGACGGAGACGGATTTTATCTATCTCGCAACACAGCAGAACCAGGAGAACGCCAACGGGTCACTTGAGAACCTGATCGCCAACAAGCTCCGCAGTTCCTTTGCCCAGATGGATGTGCAGGAGTTGGACAATCTTTACGAGATGGTCCTTCACCAGATGGAACGGCCCCTGATTCGCATCATCCTCGAAAAAACCCGCGCCAATCAGGTCAGAGCCGCGGAAATCCTTGGAATCAATCGCAACACTCTTCGAAAGAAGATTCAGACGTTGGGGATCCAGGTGAAAAAGGATTGAAATCCCGGGACGATCGGTTTCATGCAACCTCTCCGACAATGATTCCGGTCTCTCCGGGCATATCGTCAGTGGGAACGCGCCTCGGATTCTTCACCCCCGCCTCTTCCATCATTGCCCTGATCTGCGCCTCTGAATAGGAACGGCCGCCTTCGGTTCCGAGAAGCATGTTCAGGGAAAACAGGGTGGGGAACAGGGGGCCGGCCAGATCGTCTTCCAGAATAAATTCCTGCACCATGAGCATTCCCCCGGGTTCCAGCGCACCGGCGGCTTTTGAAAGGATCTTGCGGCATCCGTCCGGATCCTCACCGTGCAGAATATGGGAGAGCCAAGCCGCATCATAGCGTCCCTCGATCCCCTTCTCGATGAAATTACCATCCATGAAGCGGATTCGGTCCTCAAGGACGAAACGGGCGATCGTCTTTTCGGCAAAAGGCCGGGTGGAAGGGAGGTCATAGACCGTCGCGTTCAACTGCGGGTTCTCCAGGCAGAAATGAATTGCATACGTTCCAGGTCCACCACCCAGATCCAGAAGACGGCTGCGATTCGACAGGTCGATCTTTCTCACCACATGCGGAGCCAGCATGGAGGCCAGGTTGAACATCCCCATCAGGAAATTTTCCCGCCATTCCTCCTCTCGGTGAGCCGATCGTTCCCGAAGGGAACGTCCCGTCCGCACGGCGACGTCCAGATGTGCCCACGAATCCATCAGATGATGATGGTGGTTGATGATGTATCCCAGGTAATCCGGTGAATTTCTGCTCAAAAACCTCGCCGCCTGCGAACTGTTGGCATAGCGTCCATCCTCTTTTTGAAGAAGGCCCATGGCAGTCAGAGCGTTGAGCAGCATCGAAAGCCCGCGCAGATCGTTCCCGGTAGCTCCCGCGACCGCTTCGGCATTCTTTTCACCGTCGTCGAGAATGGTGAACAGGTCAAGCTTGACGCCGGCATGAAGAGCGCAAGTCTGCCAGTAGCCTCCTGAGAGGTCGAGAAGGCGGCCCGGATTCCAGCTCTGGTTTTTGTTTTTGTCCATCTTTCCTCCTATCTCTGCCCGGTTGACGGATAAAAAATATCGGTATTGATTTCATGGATCTGATCATTGAGGGTCCAGTAGTCATAAATGTACCCAACCCCGAACAAGGCCCCCGTAAACAGATAGAGGATCCCTGTGATCCACTTGCCCAGATACATCCTGTGGACGCCCAGAAGACCCAGGAAAGTCAGAAGGATCCAGGCGACGTTGTAATTGATTCTTCCCTTCCGAAACCGCAGGTCCGCATTCCGGTCCATGAAGGGAATCAGAAAAAGATCGATCAGCCAACCGATCCCCAGAAGCCCGAGGGTCAGAAACCAGATCGTCCCGGTGACGGGTTTGCCGTAATAAAACCGGTGCGATCCGGTAAACCCGAAAATCCAGAGGATATATCCGATGGCCACGCTGTGGGTGTTGTCGTAAATCCCCATGCCGCCCTCTCCTTTTTTCGAGAACTCTCCAGAGCACTGCTGCAAGCGTAACATCTTTCGGCGGATAGCCAAAAGCCCTCTGAAAAGAAAAAAGCCCCTGAATCGGGGCTGTAATCAGAAGCTATCCTCCCTCCGTGCCTGGTTTTCAAAGCGGGTATATTCACCGCGGAAGGTCATGTGTACCGTTCCCACGGGGCCGTTTCGTTGTTTGCCAACCACAATTTCAGCGTCCTTATCGTGCCCTTTGTCGCAGGTTTTTTCCCGACTCCTGCAGGACTCGCAGTATACCGCCTCCCGATAGACGAAGGCGATCACGTCCGCATCCTGCTCGATGGCTCCCGATTCCCGGAGGTCAGCCATGATAGGACGTTTGTCGGTGCGGTTCTCCAGAGAACGGTTGAGCTGGGAGAGGGCGACCACAGGAACTCTGAGTTCCTTTGCCAGGGCTTTTAGAGATCGAGAAATTTCCGAAATCTCCTGCTGCCGGCTTTCGGAATTGTGTCCCTGCATGAGCTGCAGGTAGTCGACAACCACAAGCCCAAGTTTCTTTTCAGCTTTAAGGCGGCGAGCTTTTGCACGCAGTTCAAGAACGGAAATAGCCGGAGTGTCGTCGATATAGATCGGCGCATCGGAAAGAAGTCCCGCTCCGGTGGTCAGCTTGGGCCAGTCCGACTCGCCAAGGTGCCCTGTGCGAAGCCGGCTTGCATCCACCTTGGATATGGAGCAGAGCATCCTCTGCACAAGCTGTTCTTTGCTCATCTCCAGGGAGAAAATGACGGTGGGAACAGGATTCTGATAGTGAATGGCCGCATGTTCCACAAGATTAAGACAAAAAGCGGTCTTTCCCATGGATGGCCGGCCGGCGATAATGATCAGGTCCCCGGGCTGCAGTCCTGCAGTCATCTGATCGAGATCGGTGAATCCGGTCGGCACCCCTGTAACCAACTCCTTGCGATCATAAAGCTTTTCAATGGCCTTGAAGGTATCCTTCATGATCTCCCGGGTGGAGAAGTAGGAAGGACGAGTCTTCATCCCGGTTATTTCAAAAATCGATTTTTCGGCCCAGTCAAGGGTTTCCTCGATTTCCCCGCCTTCATAACCCCGGGTGGCAATATCGGTGGCAACCTTGATCAGTCGTCGGGTAAGGGACTTCTCCTTGACCATCCGGCAGTAATAAGCAATGTTTGCAGCGGTTGGGACGTAATCGACAAGAGTGTTCAGATAGCTGCTTCCCCCGACGGCTTCCATCTCACCCTTCTGCTGAAGAAGGGCGCTGAGGGTCACCAGGTCGGCAGGCTCTCCCTTGTCCGAGAGTTCGATGAGAGCGGAGAAAATCTTGCGGTGGGTGTCGCGGTAGAAGTCATCGGGACGGAGAATTTCAAGGGCTTTATTGAGCGCTTCATTTTCCAGAAGGATTCCGCCCAGGACGGACATTTCACCTTCCAGAATCTGGGGGGGCAGACGATGACCAATATTATCCGTCATAAAGATCTGTCCGTGAGCGGCCGGTGGGGACAGCGTCCCCGCCGGCGCATAATTCTGATTTATTCGGAGGCAACTACGTTCACTTCGACAGTCGCTATGATTCCGGCATCCAGCTTGATGGGAACTTCGTGCTTTCCGAGGGTTTTGATTGGCTCGGGGAGCTGAATCTTGCGCCGGTCGATTTCGATACCGGCCGCGACGAGCTTCTCCTCGATCTCCATACTGGTCACCGATCCGAAGAGCTTACCTTCTTCGCTGGCACGATGAGTCACTTCGATTTTTGTGCCCTCGATTCGGGACTTGAGCACTTCGACCGCCTGCATGACGCGCTGCATCTTGCGTTCCATCTGCCGTTTCTGATGCTCCAGTTCCTTCACGTTTCGGGTATTGGCCTCCAGCGCCATTCCCTTGGGGATGAGGAAGTTCCGGGCGTAGCCGGGTTTGACATTTACCAGGTCTCCTATGGTTCCAAGACCTTCCACGTTTTCCGTCAGAATAATATTCATGATCTCCTCCTGCAAGGAACTATTTTTTTTTCACCCTGGGCTTTCGAAAATCGGCCCACAAGTCGAAAACACCGATTCCGGTGACAATAAGAGGCAGCGGATTGAGAATCACAACAAGGACATAGCCCAAAGTCCGCAATGCCGGGGGCACCTCTCTTTTCCGGAAAAAAAAGGTTACGATTGCCAGCCCCTGTATAAAATATATCGGAAGGATCACCACCAGGAGATTGATCGCCCCCATCTGGAGAGTTCCTTCCCCCAGCAGGGCCCCGGCTCCTGCGGCAATAAGGATCCAGATCAAATGCTCGGAAATCTTCCAAAGGTGAAACGGCGGCCCGGCAATCTCGAACTTTCCCCCGCTCAGGCGTTTCAGAACGATAACCATGAACAGAAGCATTCCTCCGATGACTGACACCGCAAGACCGGGCCAGGCAGTCTTCAGAAAAGAGCCCATTCGCTCCAGAACCGTTTGCAGTTCCCTGACCTGATCGCCGCTCAGGTCATTCTCTCCATAGAGAGCCATGGCCTGTTCGATTTGACTTTGGATGTATTGATCGGCACTGGCGAGGATCGATACATCGCGGCTTACCTTCAACCCCCCGAAAAATGCAAGGGAAGCAATCAGGGTGATGGCCAGTGCTCCCGCGGTCGCCCTGTCCCAGGACAGCCCCTTTCGCAAAAAAAGCGCAAGAACGAAAGAGGGAATACCGAATTGCAGAAGATATCCGAGCGCTCCGGCTGGACTTGTCATCAAAAACAGTCCCGCCGTGGAAATTATTACCGCCGCACCGCCCACACTGGCGCCTGCCATCATGAGGATGAAAGCAACAGGCAGGGGCGTAAACAGATAAAGAAGAATTCCCGCGGGCCCCAGCCATCCGGCCGCCATCTGCAGCAATAGAGTCCCCGATGCGGCACCGACGGCATAAAGAGTTTGCTGACCGAGGGGCATGTTCATGCGGTGGAACCTGATTTTCTCAATCCAGCGAGTGGGCGGAAGTAAAGGGCAGAATGGCTATATTTCGGGCCTGTTTGATAGCCTCGGTCACTTTGCGCTGATGAATCGCGCAGTTTCCGGAAATCCGTCGCGGAACGATTTTCCCTCTTTCGGAAATGAAAAAACGAAGGTTTCGCACTTCCTTATAGTCGATTTTCAAACTGGAATCGGCACAGAACCGGCAGACTTTACGACGGGTGAAGCGGCGACGTGGAACAAATTTTCTTTCGTTGGCCATCTTGATCCTCCAGTTGAATGATTGGCGTTTGGGCTCAGGCCGACTCTTCGGCAGAAGCGCTTTCTTCCTGGGCATCTTCGGTTTCGGGAGCTTTCGGTTTCTCCTCCTCGAAACCCTTTTCCAGGTAAACGGTCTGGAATTTCAGAACCGCTTCCTCGATGCGCAGGCGCCTTTCGAATTCCCCGATGACTGCGGGACCGCATTCGTACACGAACAGAATGAAATTGCCCCGAGTCTGTTTACGAATGGGATAGGCGAGCTTGCGCACCCCCCAGTCGCTCGTCTTGAGGATCCTGGCTTCCTGGTCTTCAAGAATGGTCTTGAACTTTTCAACGATTGCGGCACCCTGGTCACCGCTGAAATCGGGGTGAAGAATAAAGATAGTTTCGTAAGTCCGCATCTAATTTAGCTCCTCACGGGTTAAAGCCCCGGAATGGGTCCGGAGCAAGGAGTGAAGTGGTCGGTTGACCACCTGAAATGGAATCTCGTCTTTTAGCACAGATTCCCGGCAAATTCAAGAGACATTACTCTCAGACGTTAAAACGGAAATGCATGAGGTCGCCATCATGCACGGCGTACTCCTTGCCTTCCAGTCGAAGCAGGCCCTTTTCCCGGGCGCCGGATTCCCCCCCGGAAGAAACATAATCGTCAAAAGCGATTACTTCGGCCCGGATGAAACCCTTTTCAAAGTCACTGTGGATGACACCAGCCGCCGCCGGTGCGCGGGTACCTGCCGGGACGGTCCAGGCTCTTACTTCCTTGGGCCCTGCAGTGAAGAAGGTCAGAAGCCCGAGCAGGCGATATCCTGCATGGATCATACGGTCCAGACCCGATTCCTCCAACCCGAGTTCCTTTAGAAACTCTCCCTTTTCTTCCGCGGGCAGTTCCGCTATCTCGGATTCGATCTTTCCGCAGATGACAACCAGTTGGGCGCCCTCCTCCTCAGCGCGTCGCCGCACCTGTTCCACAAGGTGATTGTCACCTGCTGGCGTGTCCTCATCCACATTCGCTACATAAAGAACCGGCTTGGCGGTAATCAGGTGAAGATCCCGGACAGCAGACCTCTCCTCCGAAGACAGCTCCGAGGACCGGGCGGGGCGGCCCTGGTTGAGATCCTCGCGCAGTTTTCGGAATGTTTCCAGATCCGCCTGCAGTTTCCGGTCTCCGCTTTTGGCCTGTTTTTCGATTCGAGCAATGCGCCGTTCGATCGATTCAAGATCCGCCAGAACCAGTTCGGTATCGATGACCTCCACGTCACGAAGGGGATCGACGGAGCCGTCGACATGAATTACATTTTCATCCTCGAAACAGCGCACGATGTGCGCGATGGCGTCAACCTGCCGGATATGACCCAGAAACTGGTTGCCAAGACCCTCCCCTCTGCTTGCCCCTCGCACCAGCCCGGCGATATCCACAAATTCCAGGGTGGTCGGAACAGTCTGGCGAGGATGAATCATCTCCGTCAAGGTATCCAGCCTGCGATCCGGCACCGGGACGATTCCGACATTCGGTTCGATGGTGCAAAAAGGATAATTCGCCGCTTCCGCGCCGGCGGCGGTAATCGCGTTGAAAATGGTCGACTTCCCCACATTGGGCAGGCCGACGATGCCGCACTTGAATCCCATGTATTTACTCGTCTTTCAAAAGATGCTGATGTCCTGACGAAGGACGGCTCTGAGCGGAAATCTGTATTCGGCCGAAAATGAGATAGCCGGGGCCTGAGCCCCGGCTATGCAGGTCAAGGATAAACTCCGGTGACTAGATCAGCAGCGGAGCAATCACCAGGGAAACAACACTCATCAGCTTGATGAGAATATTCATGGACGGGCCGGAGGTGTCCTTAAAGGGGTCGCCGACGGTGTCCCCGACAACGGCTGCCTTGTGGGCCTCGCCACCCTTCTTCTCACCTTTGAGCTGGCCGCTTTCAATATACTTCTTCGCGTTATCCCAGGCGCCACCGCCGTTGGACATCATCAGCGCCAGAAGAACCCCGGCCAGAGTGGCGCCGGCCAACATTCCGCCAAGAGCTTCCTTGCCGAGAATGAAGCCGACCAGAACCGGTGCAACGACAGCTATCATGCCGGGAAGGATCATTTCCCGCAGGGCGGCTTTGGCCGAGATGTCGACGCATTTCTCGGGCTCAGGCTTGACCCCTGGTTTGCCTTCGAGCAGGCCGGGAATCTCACGGAACTGACGGCGGATTTCATCAACCATTTTTCCGGCGGCGCGGCCGACGCTGGTCATGGTCAGGGCGCCGATGAAGAAGGGCAACGCCCCGCCGACAAGCAGTCCGATGACTACCATGGGGTCGATCAGATTGATCGTCTCAAGCCCGACCGTGGTCGCATAAGCCGAGAAAAGAGCCAGGGCGGTCAGCGCCGCGGAGCCGATGGCAAAGCCTTTGCCGATGGCTGCGGTGGTGTTTCCGATGGCGTCGAGTCCATCGGTGATCTTTCGAACGTCTGCGCCCAGACCGGCCATTTCGGAGATGCCGCCGGCATTGTCGGCGATAGGTCCGTAAGCGTCGACTGTCATGGTGACGCCGACGGTAGCGAGCATGCCGACGGCGGCGATCCCGATTCCGTAGAGCCCGGCGGTGTAATTGGCCACAAAGATGCCAAGACAGATGATCAGGATAGGAAGGGCGCAGGACTCAAGTCCGACAGCCAGACCATGGATGATATTGGTGGCTGGCCCCGTTTTGCTGGCCTCGGCAATGCGGGCCACTGGACCGCGGGCCGTATAATATTCCGTCACCTGTCCGATGGCGACCCCCGCCAGCGTTCCGGCCAGGATAGCCCAGAAGACGCCACTGGAGATATGGAAGACCTGGATCACAAAGAAGGCGGCGATAAGGAAACCGCCGGCAGCGACAAAAGTCGTGGCATGCAATGCCTTTGCCGGATCCATCGACTTGAGGAGCTTCATCGAGGCGATGCCGATCAGGGAAAAAACCAGGCCGACCATGGCCAGAACCAGGGGCAGGAGCATGGCGCCGGCCTGGATGGTCTTCCCCGCGTCATTCAGGACGGTTTTTCCATCCACGACGCTACTTACTGCCTGCACATCAACTCCACCCAGTTGAGCAATCAAACCAGCTCCAGCAGCGGTTGCAATAGCAATGGTCGCGATAATCGAGCCGACGTAGGACTCGAAGATATCCGCTCCCATTCCGGCAGTGTCGCCGACACAGTCGCCGACGTTGTCGGCGATAACGCCTGGATTGCGCGGGTCGTCCTCGGGAATTCCGGCTTCGACCTTCCCGACCAGATCGGCTCCGACATCGGCGGCCTTGGTGTAGATGCCTCCACCGACGCGGGCGAAGAGTGCGATGGAGGAAGCCCCCATGGCAAAACCGTTGATATACTTGGCCGTCTCCGGATTGCCGCCGAAAGCGATATAGGCGATCCCGACTCCCACGAGCCCCAGCGAAGCCACGGCAAGGCCCATGACCGCACCGCCGTTGAAAGAGACCTCCAGAGCTTTGGCCTGTCCGAATTGACGCGCGGCCTCGGTGGTGCGCACATTAGCTCGCGTAGCGGCCTTCATGCCGACGAAGCCGCAGGTCATGGAGGAGATGGCGCCGCCAAGAAAAGCCAGGGCCGTCTGAATGTTCATGCCGAAGACGATAAGCACGAAGACCACAGCGATAAAGATGGCAAGGACACGGTATTCACGGCCGAGAAAAGTCATGGCTCCGGCGTGGATATCCTCGGAAATTTCCCTCATTTTATCATTGCCAACAGGTTGGACTTTGACCAGGCCGGACATCACAATAGCGATAATAAACCCGATCACACCCAGAATAGGAGCATACATCTGCAGTTCCATTTGACTTCTTCCCTCTCTTTTTTTTACGTTGAAATATCACGGTTATTAAACGCGTTCATTGCCGTCTGCGCTCCCTGAAGAAGGATGAGCTCAACCGCCTTTGCCGAGTTGTCCACCACGCTCTCCAGCCTGCTGCGCTCTTCTGCGGAGAAGGCCCTGAGAACATGCCCGACCACATCGCCGCAGGCTTCCGGACGCCCGACACCGACTCTGACCCGGATAAAGTCACCGCTGCCGAGAACCTCCCGGATGCTGCGGATTCCATTATGGCCACCGTGTCCCCCCCCGCTTTTGACCCGCAGCGTGCCGAACGGCAGATCGATGTCATCATGAATGACAATCAAATCCCCCGGAGGAACTCCGAGGGACTTGCAGGCGGAAGCTATACTGACTCCGCTTTTATTCATAAAGGTCTGGGGCAGAAGTATCGTGGCTTCCTGACCATCGATGTTTCCCACTCCATAGATGCCCTGGTAGCCGCTCCGTTTCAGCGAAATGTGGGATTTCTGCGCCAGAGCCTGAGCCGTCATGAAACCGATGTTGTGGCGCGTGGCCGCATATCTTGGTCCCGGATTGCCGAGACCGGCGATCAGCTTCAAAACAGACCGCCCGTCAGATCTCGGAGATCTCTTCCCCGACCTCATCAGCCTCTTCGCCCTCTTCTTCCTCCTCCATGCGCCCGGCCAGGGTGATCACGGTGAAATTGACATCGTGGGGTATTTCCACTCCGGGGGGAAGAACCAGATCCTCAACATGGACGACATCACCGATATTCAATTCAGAGACGTCGAACTCGATCGCGGAGGGAATGACATCGGGAAGGCAGGTTACCTCCAGCTCGTGTCGAATCACCTGCAGGTTGCCGCCAGCCTTCTCACCGATCGACTTGCCCACGGGATGGAGGGGAACCATGACGCTGATCTCGTCAGCCATGTCGATGGACTGGAAATCCGCATGCAAAATGTCCTGACGGATAGGATTGACCTGCATATCCTTGAGGATCACTACCTTGCCATCGATCTTTTCATCGCCTTTGAGGGTGATCAGGATGTTCCATCCGGCTTCGGACTCGATCGCATTCGCCAGTTCTTTTGGATTCACCACCAGCGGGAAGGGCTCCATCCCCTTGCCGTAAACCACAGCAGGAACCAGCCCCTGACGCCTGAGTGTGCGGGCGCCCCCTTTTCCGAGGCGTTCGCGCGTGGTGACGTTCAAATCTGCTTGTGCCATTTATTCCTCCATCAAGATGATTGCGTGCTTTAACGATTTCCCATCAGATAAACAGGGAACTGACCGATTCATCCCCATGAATGCGGCGAATAGCTTCGGCCAACAGCTCCGCTACGGAAAGAACCCGCAGTTTAGGACAATGCTCGGCTTTTTCGTCCAAAGGGATGGAATTGGTCACCACCACCTCTTTCAGGCAACTTTTGTTGATTCTGTCCAGGGCAGGCCCTGAGAGAACGGCATGCGTCGCGCAGGCGTATACCTCCCTGGCGCCCTTCTCCTTCAGGGCTCCGGCGGCCTGGCAGAGGGTTCCGGCCGTATCGATCATATCATCGACAATGATGCAGGTTTCCCCCTCTACGTCTCCGATCACGTGCATGACCTCGGAGACATTTGGGCCGCTGCGCCGCTTGTCGATAATGGCCAGACCGGCATTCAGACGTTTCGCGAATGCCCGGGCGCGCTCCGTACCGCCCGCATCAGGGGAAACAACCACAGTGCGCCCGGGAAAGCGGCTCCGTATATCATCCAGAATGGCTGGCGCGGCATAGAGGTTGTCCACGGGGATGTCGAAGAACCCCTGGATCTGTCCGGCATGCAGGTCAAGCGTCAGGACCCGGGTCATTCCCGCGATTGAGATCAGATCCGCGACAAGCTTGCCGGTGATTGGTGTCCGGGGGGCGACTTTCCGGTCCTGACGAGCATATCCGAAATAGGGGATGACTGCGGTGATGCGCGCGGCCGAGGCCCTTTTCAGAGCATCGGTCATCACCAGCAGCTCCATTAGATTGTTATTGCAGGGAGCACATGTGGACTGAACCAGGTAGACGTCCCGCCCGCGAACATTTTCGGCGATTTCCACCATGATCTCGCCGTCGGAGAAGGTGCGAACCTTCGCATTGCCCATGGGAACGGAAAGTTGATGGCAGATTTCCCTGGCCAGCGGCAGATTGGAATTGCCGGTAAATAGCTTGAATTTGTTCACTGCGCGCCCTTCCTGAGTCCTTGCAAAACCGCTGGCCACGCGAGCCATGACCTGGAACCAGCATTTAGCGTTAATACAGTGGTATTTGCTTTATATGGAAACTCCGGACTGCTCCCTTTTCAGGGCTGGTTCCGGAGGCTTTCGGCGGTGGCTGGGGCGCCAGGATTCGAACCTGGGTATGCCGGAATCAAAATCCGGTGCCTTACCGCTTGGCGACGCCCCAAGGAAAACAGATTTTCGTTTACCGTTCTTTTTTATAAACCGGATGGACAATGAAAGTTTTCCATTCCGGCTCACTGACGAATTCCCTCTGGGCGAGGCGAGCCTGTTCCCGAGTCTCGAAAAGACCGAAAATGGTGGGACCACTTCCTGACATGAGCGCCCCGAGAGCGCCCATGGTAATGAGGCTTCGCTTGATCTTCTCCAGAAGAGGAAATCGCTGAAGAGTGATGCGTTCCAGATCATTATGGAGAATTCCTGCAAGTTCGCCTCGCGCCCCGGAAAACCTCGGCATTTTAATGCCATCCACGGGGGATGTCAACCCCAAATTTCCGTAGACCCATGCCGTTGAAACGGCGATCCCAGGATTCACCAGAAGGTACCATACCGGTGGGAGATTTTCCATTTTCTTCAACCGGTCTCCGATTCCCGTTGCCCATGCGGCATGTTGAAAAATGAAAAAAGGAACATCGGCGCCGAGGGTCGAGCCCACCTCGATTAATTGTCTCTGGCCCAGATTCAGATCGAGCATCTCATTGAGGCCCATGACAACCGCTGCGGCATCCGAAGAGCCACCACCGAGTCCGGCGGCTACAGGAATATTCTTTTCAATGCGGATTCGGATTCCGAATGACCGATCGGCAAGAAACAGCATCTTTCGCGCGGCTCGGGAAGCGATATTTTCGCCGCCGGGGGGCAGTTCGAGGCCGGGGCATTCCACCTGGATTCCCACCTCGGGACCGGCGAGTTCGATCCGCACCTTGTCGTACAGCGAAACACGCTGCATGATCATGGCCAGTTCGTGATATCCGTCTGACCGTCTTCCCAGCACATGGAGACAAAGATTGATCTTGGCCGGAGCTGAAAAATACCGGTGCATGATTCGTCTGACTCCTCATCCAAAACTGAACAATGCAAAAGTCGACATCATTGATAATGTGAATCCGAAAGTCAAGAGACCAATTTTTGAAGCGTCAAAGAATACTCTCCGATTCACCACTTGAAGAAAATTGCCCTGGTCAGGGAAAATACCAAGGGAATACCCGTTTCCCGGCGCATCGATCATTCAAAAAACTGTTATATCAAACCGCTGAGCAGGCAAGCGGAAAAGTGGCTGAAAATCATTGTGCCATTTTGCAATTCTTTGGTATTATTTTAAACAGTGTTCTTAACTTTTTTCGGGAGGAGAAATCATGTTCAAGACATCCAAAATCGTCGTCATCAGCAGTTTACTGGTTACAGCCAGTCTGATCCTGATGCCAGGAACAGGTCAGGCGGCAAAGACTCGTCTGGCCTTTTCCGGCGGACCCGAGGGCGGGACTTTCCAGTATTTTTCCAACGGCATTTCCACCCGGCTCTCAAAAAATCTGCCGGATATCGAAGTTTCCAATATGGCTTCCGCCGGCTCGGTGGAAAACATGCGGCGCATCAATTCCGGTGATGCCGATTTCGGCATTACTTACGCAGGGGATCTCTACCTCGGCCGCCACGGCAAGCTCCCCCGAGATGAGAAGAAATATGAAAACGCCCTGGGTATGAGCTATCTTTACGGCGCTCCCGGACATCTGGTAGTGCTCGCCGACAGCGACATTAAGAAAGTTGCGGATCTGACCGGCAAAAAGGTCGGAGTCGGCGGTGCAGGGTCGGGCGCTGCGGCGAGCGCTCAGCGCTTCTTCACCTCGGTCGGAATGTGGAAAAAGATGGACCCTCAATTCATCGGTTATACCGAAGCGGTTTCAGCAATGGGCGATGGATTGCTGGACGCCGTGTGGGTCTTCGCCGGCTTTCCCCAGGCCTCAGTCATTCAGGCTGCAGCCAGCAACGAAATCCGTCTTCTGAACACCTATGAGGCAGGCCAGGAATCCGGTTTCTTCAAGGAATATCCATTTTACACCAAAATAACCATCCCTGCCGGCACCTACAGTGGAGTCGATTATCCGGTCGACACTTTCCAGGATTCCGCCCTTTGGATTACAGGGAAGCATGTCAAGGCGGATATTGTTTATGACTCCCTGAAGGATATCTATTCCCCCGAGGGGCTGGCATACCTGAAAAAGGTGAGCAAAGCGGCCAGATCCATGTCTATAGAGAGCGGCATCGACGGCATAGCAACACCGCTGCATCCCGGCGCCGAAAAGTTTTGGGTGGAAAAGGGCCTGTCCATTGGCGAAGAGCAGAAAGCACCCAAGTAAGAAAACCCAGCACCTGCAGAAACTGTCTTCGAGCGGGGCTCCGGCCCCGCTTCTCCAGCATCCTGTTATCTCATTTCGTTAGGTAAGGAAGACCATGTCTGAAGAACTGGAGAAGGACCTGCAGAACCTCGATCCGGAGGAACAGAAAAAAATAAAGAAGCTGCTGGAGAAGGATTCCAAATCTTTCCGCACTCCGTCCGGATTCTGGAAATGGACCATCGGGCTCCTGGCAGCCTCAATGGTCCTTTTCTATTTCTATTCCGCCGGGTTGAGAGCGGTGGCGACCGAGTATCACCGCGGCGTCTACGTCTTCATCACGTACATACTGGTCTTCCTGGTCTACCCGGCCGGAAAGAAATACATGCGCTGGGCTCTCTCCTTCATCCTCGGGGCGATGGTCTCCTGCACCGCTGCGATTCTCTTATTATTCGAGAATGCGGCCGCCTTCCGCGCCCGTTTGGGAGAATTCGGCAGCACCTGGAGCGACCAAGGCCCTGCCGCCGCTCTGGCGTCTGGGGACCTGTGGTTCATCATCCTTGGGACCCTGGTTTTGACGTTTGTACTGATCGCTGCCGACAATCTGGTCACGAGACGCTGGCCGCAATCACCCACCCTGTCCGATGTCGGTTTCGCCCTGGCTTCGGCTGCCGCCGTCTACTACTGGATAAGCCAGTTCGAGGCATTGAACTACCGGGCGGGAGCGGAGAATGAACTGGATGCACTGGTGAGCATCGCCGGCATAATTCTGTCCCTGGAAGTCTGCCGCCGCGTTCTGGGGTGGTCAATGACCATGGTCGGCGCCTTTTTCTTCTGCTACGGGTATTTCGGCCCTTATTTTCCTGATATTCTCGCACATCGCGGGTTCGGGCTGGAGAGGCTTTCTACGGCCCTCTACCTGACCACCAACGGAGTCTTCGGGATCATGGCCAGCGTTCTGGCCACCTACGTCATTCTCTTCATCTTTTTCGGCGCCTTTCTGCACAAATCGGGGGCGGGCAAGTTCTTCATCGACCTGCCGCTGGCTCTCGCCGGGAAATCCACCGGCGGCCCGGCCAAGGTGGCGGTTATCGCCTCCGCCCTGTTCGGCTCGGTCTCCGGAAGCGCCATCGCCAACACCGTCTCCACCGGCGCCTTCACCATCCCCCTGATGAAGCGGGCCGGCTTCAAACCGCATGTGGCCGGCGCCATCGAACCGGCCGCCTCCATCGGGGGCATGTTCCTGCCGCCGATCATGGGGGCGGGAGGCTTCCTCATGGCCGAGCTGACCGGGACCTCCTACACCTATATCATGATGATCGCGGTCTTCCCCGCGCTACTCTACTTCTTTTCCGTCTTCTGCATGATCCATTTCGAGGCGAAGAAGCTGGGGATCAAGGGGCTGGAGGATGAAAATTTCCCGCACTGGACAGCGGTGTTGAAGAAGGACTGGTACTACTCCCTGCCCCTGGTCATCATCACCGTGTTGATGATCATGGGACGGTCCCCCGGCTACTCGGCTTTCTGGGCCACCCTCTCCTGCATCGCCGTGAGCTGGATGCGCAAGGAGACCCGCATGGGTTTCCGGGAGATCTGGGAAGCGATTCAGACCGGCGCCCGCAATACCCTGGTGATCGGCGCCACACTTGGAGTGATCGGAATTATCGTCGGCACCATTTCCCTCACCGGCATCGGCCTGAAATTTTCCGACATCATCATCTCCCTGGCAGGCGGCAACCTGTTGCTGGCCATCATCCTGATCGCCCTTGCCTCATTGGTGCTGGGGATGGGAGTGCCTGTAACCGCTGCCTATCTGATCGTGGCCGTGCTGGCAGTAGCGCCTCTGGGCGACCTGGGGGTACCCATCCTCTGTGCCCACATGATCGTCTACTGGCTCAGCCAGGACAGCAATATTACCCCGCCAGTCTGTGTAGCAGCCTATGCCGGGGCCGCGATCGCCGGTTCCGACCCCTGGAAGACGGGTTGGACCAGTTTCAAATTCGCCAAGCTGCTGTACGTGGCTCCGCTCCTGTTCGCCTTTACTCCGTCCATCCTCTTCCAGGCCAAACCGGTAGCGGTTTATATGCCGGAAATCGATGGAGATGTCCCCTTCGCCGAAGTGGTCAAGGTGCATGTCAAGGAAGGGGATGAATTTTTCAAGGGCGATCTTATCGCCACCGTCATGGTCGAGGGGGAAGTGCGGGAGATCCGGTCCAGAAAAGAAGGGAATGTTCGAAATGTACGGGCTCATGCCGGCGGCCTCGCCAATCCCGGTCAGGCCCTTATCGAAGGGGAATTAATGGCTAAACCGGCCAAAGTTATCTCCTCCTTCGTATCTGCCATTCTCGGCACGGTCGCCTTTTCCTCTTTGACCATGTTCTTCTGGATCCGGCGGACCAGCGTACTCGAGTGGCTGATCCTGGCGGCCGCCACTATCCTTCTGTACTGGCCAACCATTCCCACCGACCTCGTCGGACTGGCCCTGGTGGCAATCGTCTGGATCATGCAAAAAAGAAAGAATAAAATGGAATTAACAGCGGCGGCCGCCTAGCGGACTTACAGGAGTCGGAAATGCCGGGGAAAATGATCCACCTGAAAAAAATCCTTTATGCAACCGATTTTTCCGAAAGCTCGGTGCCGGCATGCGATTATGCCCGATATTTCGTCGAACTGACCGGTGCCGGCCTGCATATTCTTCATGTGCTCGGAGAACTCGCGGACAGTAGAAAAAGCATGATAATGCCCGAATCCTTCGAAATTCTCGAGAGAGAGGTGGAGATTCAAGCTATTCGCCAACTCCATGACTTCTGTCAGGAAAAATTCGGGACCGATATCCCCTATACATCCGAGGTGCTGATCGGCCCTCCTTTCCGGGAAATCATCGATACGGCCTTGGGTGTCGGAGCGGACCTGATCGTGATGGGCACTCACGGTCGAACGGGGCTTGAGTCCATCGCTATCGGCAGCACAGCGGAGCGGGTCGTCCGCCGCTCACCCGTCCCGGTCCTTACGATTCGGGGGGAGTGAAAAAACGCTGGTTCGGGGATTCAGGAGGGGGGCGAAAGAGGAAATCGCGCACGGAAGAGGGTGCCATCCTTTTCGGAACTATCGAAGGAAACTGAGCCGCCTAAATACCTGCTGAGCAATTGCATGCCGTAGGTCCCCAGTCCCCTCCCCTTCCCCTTCGTGGAAAACGAACGTTGAAAAATCTGCAGCTGGATGTTGCGGGGAATGCAGCCGTCGTTGTGCACGCGGAATTCTATAACTTCTCCATCGAGAGAAAAGTCGACGGAGACTCTGCCGCCGCGGACGGTCGCCTCCAGCGCGTTAACGATCATGTTGCCGAGCACACGGTCCAGGAGGCGACGGTCGCTTGAAAAAAGTACGTCGCCATCGGATTGGCTGCCGATCAGTTCTTTCCCCTCCGCAGTTGGATGTCCCCGAAAAAGATCAATCTGCTGCGTCATAACCATCCGGGCGCTGACCGGTTCGGGATGAAGGTTCAAATCTCCATTCTCGGCGGCGGAAAGGGTGCGTTGAGCTTCAATTTCACACACTGCCCTTTCGCTGGCCGCATAGATGTTATCCAGAACTTCATCTTTATTTTTCGGATCAAAGTCGCGAAGCAGTTCGGCATAGCTTTTGATACTTCCCACAACATTCAGAATGTCATGGAAAAAGATTTGCTCCAGGGCGATGCGACGTTTTTCATGGCTGATATCCTTCAAGGCGAAAATGCAGAATTTCTCCCCCCGGAATTCGATCGGCGTGGACTCGACCAGCAGATCAAGGGCCTCTGTCCGGCCGCTGCGATCCAGGCTTACCCGGCATTCGCGAACATTCTTTGTTCCTGACAGACCATCCAGAATGGCTGCGATCATTCCACAGGCCGAACACGCTTCGTCTGATCCGCAGCCGTTTTCATTCGCGGAGGAATGAATGCAGCCCAGGATTTCGCCCGGGCGCTGTCCGTGCAAAAAATCTCCCTCCCGAATGCCGGCTATTTCCAGTAGCGTCCTGTTGGCGTAAACCACCTGCCGATGGGCATTCAGAATCACCAGAATGGCGGGAATGGCGTCCAGAAGCTGACGAGTAAATGAATCGGAGGAAAAATAAACAGTCTGGCGGACCAGATCGTCTCCCGTCGCCCTTTGGGGGGGCGCAAATCCGGTCGACAGCGGATTGATCATCATACGGTTCCCTCGGGGTGAAAGCGCTC
Organism: Desulfuromonadales bacterium; assembly: GCA_024636295.1. Taxonomy (GTDB): domain Bacteria; phylum Desulfobacterota; class Desulfuromonadia; order Desulfuromonadales; family JAGXHI01; genus JAGXHI01. The sequence continues at coordinate 75,264 of JAGXHI010000017.1, read as the reverse complement.
CATATCCGGATAACTCAACTTGATTCCGGCATTATGCCCCAATTTCTTCGCCCAAGGCAACAGACGGTTACTCTTTAGAGAAATTTCGCCCTATGAAGGTTGGTCCTTTTCCTTCTCCTTTCCGAATTTCCAGGCCGTCTCAGCCATCTCACAAAGCCGTCGGTCGATACGGCCATTGACGGACTCCTCTGGCCAGCGCCCGTTCTCTCCTCGCTCTCCAGCGGGAACTCCGGTTAAAATCTCAATACCCTGATCCACCGTCTCCACGGCCCATATATGGAACTTTCCCTCCCGAACCGCTTGGCGCAGCTCTTCTTTCAGCATGAGGTTCTTGATGTTCCGGGAAGGAATGATCACGCCCTGCTCCCCTGTCAAGCCTCTGATTTTACACACAGCGTAAAATCCTTCTATTTTTTCATTTACCCCGCCAATGGGCTGAATCCTGCCGGGCTGATTGACTGAACCGGTCACGGCAATCCCCTGCCGAATCGGCAAGCCGGACAGGGAGGACATAAGTCCGTAGAGTTCGGTAGAGGAGGCGCTGTCGCCCTCCACCCCGGAATAGGACTGCTCGAAGGCGATGGAGGCGGCAAGGGTCAGTGGTTTATCCCTGGCGAAGCGCTCCCCGAGGAAACCGGTCAGGATAAGAACGCCTTTGTCATGCAGCGGCCCCGAGAGTTTAGCCTCTCTTTCGATGTTTATGACCCCCCCCCGGCCGAGATAGGTCCGAACGGTTACGCGGGCGGGCTTGGCGAAGGAATAATCCCCGATCTGATAAACCGCCAATCCATTGGCCTGACCCGTCACCGAGCCCTCGGTGTCGACCAGGATCATGCCTTCCTCAATCGCCTCCTGTATCCTCTCCTCCAGCTTATTGGAGCGGTAAACCTTGGCCTCTATCGCCTGTTCGACATGGCTCTTCTCAATTAATTCATTGTTTTCCCGTTGAGCATAATAGGCTGCTTCCCGGATGATATCCGAGATATCGATAAAGCGGGAGGATAGTTTGTTTTTGTCCTCTATCAGCCGGGCGGAATGTTCCGCGAGTCGAGCCACCCCCTCCCTGTCGAGGGGCAGCAGATTTTCGTCTCGACAACGGGTTGCCACGAATCGGGCGTACTGATTCAGGTTCTCGGGAGTATTCTTCATCATGCTGTCGAAATCGGATTTCACCTTAAAATACTTCCGGAAATCCTGGTCGTAATTGTAAAGCAGGTAGTAAAGCTGTGGCGTACCGATCAAGATGATCTTGCAGTCGAGGGGAACCGGTTTGGGTTTGAGGGAGACCGTAGCAAAAAGCCGGTATTGTTCCGCCATATCCTCGATCTTGATTTCCTGATTCCGGATGGTTCGCTTGAGCGCTTCGTAGGAGAAGAGATTGATGAGAATTTCACGACAGTCGAGAATCAGATAACCACCGTTGGCTCGATGGAGGGCGCCGGACTTGATCATCATGAAGTTGGTTGTGGCGTTCCCCATCTGAATGACATGCTCTATTCGCCCGAAGAGGTTGAAGTAGGTCGGGTTGGCCTCATAAACAACCGGTGCGCCTTCCAGATCTTTATTGTCCACAAACAGGTTGACGCGGTATCGGTCGAAAGAGGGTTCCTGTGTTCCCGCCTTCATTCCCGGAAGCATGATCTGGGGCCCCTGCGAAGGACGAAATTCCTCTATTCGGTTCAGGATGTCCTGCTTGCAATTTTTGAAATGCCTCAGCACTGTTTCAAATTTGTCGTATTTCTCCTCGAGCTCCTCAAAAAGGTGTCCGATGGAGTAAAGCAGGACGTCCTTTTCCATCGCCAGGGTGTCCGACCGCATTTCCTTCTCCTGGTCACGCACCTGGCGGACCACATCGTTCAGACGGTTTTTCAGTTTCGATCCCCGCTCGTCCAGTTCGGCACGCTCTTCCTCCGAAAGATCCTCGTATTCCTTGTGGGAGAGGGGGTGCTCGTCTTTAACCGGAACGAGAACAAGTCCGCTGACGGTCTTCTGCAGGGTAAATCCCCGGCGAGTTGCGGCCTCTTCCAATTCCTTGAAAAGAAATTGTATCTTCTCCTGATGTTCCTCAGCAATCTGGCTCTTGCGTTGTTCATATTCCTTGCTTTCGAAGATCTTCGGAATTTCCTCCTCGAGCCTCCCAACGAGAGTTTCCACATCCCGGTGCAACTCCCTGCCACAGCCCGCAGGCAAACGGATGTGGACCGGTTGGGTTCCATCCTCAAAATCGTGAATGTAGCACCAGTCGTCCGCTGTCGGCTCATCTTGGGCCCTTTTCCCGAGAATTTTCTGTATGGTCGATGAGCGACCGGTGCCAGGCTCCCCAAGAATGAAAATATTGAATCCGTTCTCACGGATCCCCAAGCCGAAATCTATGGCAGAAAGAGCCCGGTTCTGCCCGATGGTTCCTTCAAGGCTCGAGAGCTGTTCTGTGGTTTCGAAATCAAACTGCGCGGGATCGCAGCTCCACGCAAGCTGTTCAGGAGAGAGGCGGCATTTTTCCAAAACGATCTCCTTCTCTGAAACCATGTGATTGGAAAGAACTATTCTCGAAATTCAGCGATCGGAATTTTCCGGAGTGACATCGCCCTCCGGATACATTCATTCCCAGGCGACAAGGGTCAGGGGAGCTTCGAGATAACTTTTTACCGTCGCCAGAAACTCGGCCGCATCCGCTCCATCGAGAACCCGGTGGTCGGCGGAAAGGGTCAGGCGGAGGATCGGCGCGACCGCGGGTTCCCCCTTCTCGTCCACGACCACCTCGCCTTTTACTGTTCCTACGGCTAGGACCGCGGCCTGTGGCGGTGTAATAATGGCGCTGAAGGATTCCACATCCAGCATGCCCATGTTTGAGACGGTAAAGGTCCCCCCTTCCATGCTATCCGGCGACAGGTCTCCTTTGTGGGCTTTTTCCCCCAACTCCCGTGACCTGCGGCTGATTTCCCTGATATTGAGTTTTTCACATTCCTTGATGACGGGATTGTAGAGCCCCCGGTCAGTCGCCACGGCCAGTGCGATGTTGATTGATTTCTGCTCCACCGCCTCTCCGTCCTTCCATGTGCTGTTTACCCAAGGATGGTCCCGAAGAGAGCGGGCGACCGCCGCCAGAATGAAATCGTTGATGCTGAGGCGAAGGCTTTTGCGCGAGCGGATCACGTCCGTCATATCCGCCGCCACAGTCACGAAAAAATGGGGGACATTTTGCCAGCTCTCCACCATCTTCCGGGCAACGATCCGACGTATTTTCACCGACTTCTGCGTCTGCGGGCCGGCCTTTCGCCCGGCAGGAGTCTTTTCCGGCATATCCTCCGATTTTTCACGGGCACGCTCAACATCCAGCAGCACAATCCGGCCTCCCGGGCCGGTCCCGCGAACACGGCTTAGATCCATTCCCTTTTCCCGGGCCAGGTTCCGGGCGGCCGGCGAGGCGGAAATCTGACGTCCATATCTTCTTTCCGGCGCCTCCCTTTCAGGCTCAGGCCGTTTCTCGGGCATTTCTTCGGAAGGCTTTGACTTTTCCTTTTGCTTGGGCTCCTCCTCTTCTTCTTTCTCCTCTTCCTCCTCCTCTTCTTCTTTTTCCTCTTTTTCTTTTTCCTCTTCTTCAGGCTTCGCCTCTTTTTCGACAGCTTTTTTCTCTTCCTTCTTTTTCTCAACAGGGGGTGTCTCTTCTTCTTCACTGGTGGAGAGAAGCGCGATGACCGTACCAACGGGAACCGTTTCTCCCTCGCCCACCTTCAGAGACTCGACCACACCATCATCGAAAGCTTCCATTTCCATGGCCGCTTTGTCCGTCTCTACCTCGGCTATGATATCCCCCTGAGAGACCTTATCCCCCTCCCTGACGCGCCATTTGAGTATGGTGCCTTCTTCCATGGTGTCGCTGAGTTTGGGCATTGTGATTTCTATGGCCATGATTCCCCCTGTCTTCGCAAGATAAATCCCCGGGGCCGCTGAAAGCCTCGGGGATGGGTTCTCTTACCGATTCCGTCTACAAAACGGACCGTACCGCCTCGATGACCTTTCGTACATTCGGGATAGCGGACTGTTCCAGATGTTTGGAGTAGGGCATCGGGACGTCCGCGCACCCCAGACGAAAAACTGGAGCGTCCATTTGATCGAAAGCCTGCTCCATGATTCGGGAAGCTACTTCCCCGCCCCATCCTCCGGTCAGCCAGGATTCTTCCACCGTCACCGCCCGGTGTGTCCTGCGGACCGACTCGAGGACGGTCAGCATATCCAGAGGATTCAAGGCCCGCAGATCCACCACCTCCACCTGTATCCCCTCACCCGCCAGTTCCTCGGCTGCTTCCAGACAGACATAAACCATCCGGGAAAGGGTAATGATGGTTACATCCGTCCCTCGCCGCTTGATATCAGCCACTCCCAGCGGGAGAGTGAATTCATCCTCCGGGACCTCCCCCTTGACGCCGTAGATACCCTCGTGTTCGATGAACATTACCGGATCATCGGAACGGATGGCGCTTTTGAGCAATCCCTTGGCATCCGCCGGGAACGAAGGAACGATGACCCTGAGGCCCGGGCAGTGCATAAAAATCGCTTCAAGGACATGGGAATGCTGAGCGCCCAACTGATGGCCGGCGCCGCCGGGCGCGCGGATTGTAAGAGGCACCTTGACCTGCCCGCCGAACATGTAACGGACGATGGCCACGTGGTTCATGATCTGGTCCATCGCTACGATGGCGAAATTGATCGTCATCAACTCAGCGATGGGGCGCAGACCGGTCATGGCCGCCCCACAGGCCATTCCCACGATGCCCGCCTCGGATATCGGGGTATCAAGCACCCTTTTTTCTCCAAAGCGAGCCAGAAGCCCCTTCGTCACCTTGAAAGAGCCTTCATACAATCCGACGTCCTCCCCCAGAATAAATGTGGAAGGGTCTCTGGCCATTTCTTCATGAAGGGCCTGATTCAGTGCTTCACGACAGGTAATTTCGGGCATATCCGCTCCTTGTGTCCGAACATTGCATAATGAACCGGACGGCGCCTGGGGCGAGACGCCGGTCTCTGCTGATATCACGATTCCACATATACATCCGTCCACAACTCTTCTGGGTCGGGAAAGGGGCTTTCTTCGGCAAAACGGATTGCCTCCCTGATCAGATCCTTTTCCTCACCATCTATCTTTTCGAGATCCTCCCGGGTAGCCTTTCCCTGCTCCACAAGCCATCTGGCGAAATTTGGAATCGGATCTCTTTCCTGCCAGATCCGCTTCTCCTGCTCGCTTCGATAGGTCCCCGGATCGGAAATGGAGTGTCCCCGGAAGCGATAGGTGATCGCTTCGATATAACTGGGTCCACCTCCTTCTCTTGCCCGCTGCACAGCCCTGCGCACCGTTTCGTAGACAGCCAATACGTCCATCCCGTCTACTTTCTCTCCCGGGGTTTCGTAGGCGCAGCTTTTCTTGTAAAGTTCCTCCATGGCGCTGGCCCGCAGAACGCTGGTCCCGATCCCGTATCCATTGTTTTCACAGATGAAGATCATCGGAACCTGGTAAAGAGCAGCCATGTTCATGGCTTCATGGAAGACCCCCTGATTGGTCGCCCCATCTCCGAAGAGGCAGACGGCGACCTCATCGCCTTCCCGATACAGGATCGAGTAAGCCACTCCCACGGAAATAGGGAGATGACCTCCGACGATTCCATACCCGCCCATGAAGCGAAGCTCCGGGTCGAAGAGATGCATCGATCCTCCCTTTCCCCTGCTGACGCCGGTGGCTTTTCCAAAAAGTTCCGCCATCACCTTTTCTGGGCGGCCGCCCTTGGCGATCAGCAGTCCGTGCTCCCGATAGGCGCTGATCATGTAATCCTGCTTGTGAATGGCATGGGCGACGCCCACCCCCACGGCTTCCTGTCCGCTGTAAAGATGGAGAAAGCCGCCCATCTTTCCCTGACTGTAAAGTTTTGGACAGGCCTCCTCGAACTGGCGGACCCTCACCATATCCCGGTACATACCCAGCAGGTCACGGGACTCCAGCAGCGAACGTTCTTTTTTGGTCTCCATAAAAAAAGCGGTCCTTTCAAGAGCCGGGCCGAATGACCGGTCATTTTCAATGATTAATATTAACAGTCCCCCCCCGGAAGGCAAGCGGCGGTACAGTGATCGAGACCACCATAACGAAGGTGTTCCTGAGCAGAATCGGTGGAGAAGTTACCTGGAGTCGGAAACCAGGGGGATTTCATCCGCTTCTCCGGAATCTGCTGAAAAAGATAAAAAATGGGGACGGGTGCAATCGGCACCAGTCCCCTTAAGGGAGTCAATTCAAAATCGGGTGGATCTCGTTCGGGCCGTCAGGCCCGGGCTTTCCGCTCCTGCGGTCTTTGGTCGGAATACCTCGATGGAGGTTATCTGTTGGAATTGTTCCTTTTAATCGAGCCGCTTGCGCAGGAACGTGGGAATGTCGTACTCCTGGTCCTCACCGACCGGCGCTCTATAGCCGCGGGGAACTTCCTTCTGTCTTTCCCGGATGAAGGTGGGAAGGTCCCGGTCCACTTTGCCGGGCGAAATCGCGGCACGGGATTTGAGATCCTCCACGTTTCTCTTGTTGCGGTCGAAGGCGGCTCCGAATCCGGTTGCAATGGCCGTGATCTTAAGCTTATCCCCGAGATCCTCGTTCACCACCAGTCCGATGATGATGTTGGCGTCCTCGTGAACCTTTTCATGAATGATCCGGGAAGCCTCGTCGAACTCCTCCATGGTCATGCTGGAGGAGCCGGAAATATTGACAAGAACCCCCTTGGCGCCGGAAATATCGATATCTTCCAGCAACGGACTGCTGATCGCATTGTGGGCCGCCTCGGCCGCCCTGTTTTCCCCCTCGGCGATGCCAATGCCCATCATGGCCATGCCCCGCTCGCTCATAATCGCCTTGACATCGGCAAAGTCGACGTTGATGAGACCGCTGGTGGTGATCAGATCGGAAATTCCCTGGACCGCCTGTCGCAGCACATCGTCCGCAGGCTTGAAGGCATCCAGGATACCCATGTTCTTTCCGGCCAGGCCGAGGAGCCGGTCATTGGGGATGACAATCAGCGAATCGACAACTTCCTTGAGCTGTTCGGCGCCCTCTGTGGCTTTTTTCATGCGCTGCTTGCCTTCGCGGGTGAAAGGCTTTGTCACCACCCCGACGGCCAGGGCGCCCACTTCTCTTGCCGCCTCGGCAATGATTGGAGCCGCCCCTGTGCCGGTTCCACCCCCCAGGCCTGCGGCAATGAAAACCATGTCGGCCCCTTGCAGGATTTCAATAAGCCTCCCCCGGTCCTCCAGGGCGGCCTCCCTGCCGACCTCAGGGCTGGCGCCGGCGCCCAGACCCTTGGTCAGTTTGCTTCCGAGCTGAATCTTCATGGGTGCGCGACTGTTCTTCAGAGCCTGGGCGTCGGTATTGCAGGTGATGAAATCCACCCCCTCGACACCGGAGAGGATCATGGTGTTTATGGCGTTGCCGCCTCCGCCTCCGACTCCGATAACTTTAATTCTGGCCGACTGATCGATACTTTCATCAAATTCAAACATGACTCCCTCCATCAGATGGGGTTCAAAGATAATTTCGACCCGATTCCCGACATTTACCCGATCATCAAAAAAATTCGCCGAACCACTCCCTCATCCGGCGTGCAACCTTATCGAAAATATTTTCCTGTCCGATCGTAAAATTACGTGCCTGAAGGTTCCTGCTGCCGTACTTGACCAGGCCTACCCCGGTGGCGTAGATGGGTGAGTTCACCACATCGGTCAACCCGCCGATTTCACTAGGGAGGCCCCGTCGTACCGGAAGGTTGAAGATCTGCTCGGCCAGCTCCGGCATCCCGGGGAGAATCGCAGTGCCGCCGGTGAGGACCACTCCGGAGGCGATGAGATCCTCGAAACCGCTGCGAACGATCTCCCGGTTGACAAGGGAGAAGATCTCCTCCACCCGGGGTTCAAGAATTTCAGCCAGAAGCTGCCGGGAGAGAATCCGGGGGTCCCGGCCGCCGACGGAAGGAACTTCTATTGTCTCGTCCTTGCCTACCATGGAGTTTAAACAACACCCGTAAGCCTGTTTGATTTTTTCCGCCTCGGCCATGGGAGTGCGCAGCCCCACGGCGATGTCGTTGGTCAGGTGATTGCCCCCGAGAGAAAGGACAGCCGTGTGCTTGATAGCCCCGTCCACGAAGATCGCAATGTCCGTAGTGCCTCCTCCGATATCCAGAAGGGCGACCCCAAGTTCCTTTTCGTCCGCAGAGAGCACCGCCTCCGATGAGGCCAGCTGCTCCAGAACGATGTCCGCCACGTCCACGGATGCCCGGTTGCAGCTCTTGATGATGTTCTGAGCGCTTGCTACTGCGCCGGTGACGATGTGCACCTTGGCCTCCAGGCGCACCCCGCTCATCCCCAGGGGTTCCTTGATGCCGTCCTGATCGTCGATGATGAATTCCTGGGGGAGGATATGAATAACCTCCCTGTCCATGGGAATGGCGATCGCCTTGGCTGCATCGATAACCCGTCGGATATCCTCGTTGGTGACCTCCCGGTTCTTGATGGCGATCACACCCTGAGAATTGAACCCCTTGATGTGCCCTCCGGCAATCCCCGCGAAGACCGATTTGATGTCACAGCCCGCCATGAGTTCGGCCTCCTGAAGAGCCTTGCGGATGGCAGCGACGGTGCTTTCGATATTAATGACCACTCCCTTGCGCAGACCCTTGGAGGGGCTCGTACCGATTCCTACGATATCGAGACCTTCATCAGTCAGGCTTCCCACGATGGCGCAGATCTTGGTCGTGCCGATATCCAGACCGACGATAAGATTTTCCTTCTTGTTGTTCATAATTCGCCCCCTTGAGAGTGCATGCTATCCCTTCCCTCGGATGGACTTGGCATCCAATTTGACAATGACCCTATCGGCGACATTGAGATCGATATATTGCAGCGTCGCGAGTCGGGATTCCAGATCTTTGTAAATTCGGTCCAAACGGCTCAGCTTGCCCTCAAAATTGCTGAAGCCCAGATGGATGGGTACGCCTCCGGCGCATGTGAAAAGGATATATCCTTCAACCGGATCATAGTGGATTTCGGAGACATCCTCCAGGCCGAATCCGGTACGCCGTCCCAGTTTATCCAGAAGAGCGACGGCTTCCTTCAATATCCGATGGGCCTCCTCCGGTTCCTCCAGAAAATTCTTCCGGTCAATTCCGGTGACGACGGGGTAATCCAGGGTGTCGCTGGAATCGATCAGTTTGAAAATTTCTCCCTCATCATCCAGGTAATACAAATAGCCCAGATTCACTACCGCGCGGGGTTCCCTTTCGGAGATCCGGATCACCACCAGATCCGGAAAAATCCTTTGTACCCGGGCGGAGGCAATCCAGGGATTCTCTTCAATTTTCCGGCCGATTCTCTCCAGATTCAGACTGAAGATGTTGGTTCCCGTCCGGATGTGCGAGAGGGCCACTATGTCCTCGGAAGCAACGCGACTTCCATTCTCCACCTGGATGCCGGAGATCCGGAAATAATCCGAAGCGATGAATGCGCGAATAAGCAGCCCACCCCCGCTTATCGCGAGAAAAAACGAACCAAGAATCACCGTCATCCGAAGAGTCCGGTGGAAAATCCTTTTCCAGTTTCGCGGCTGTTTTTTTCGCTTTCGCCTGTTCCCTTTTGCTTTGACGGAATTCGAAGATTTCAGGTCACGCATTCGGATATCCGATCATGTGCTGATGCGGCCAGGAAACGCAGGGGTTTTCCCTTCCCGTTCCGACCGTTTTATTTGTCTAGCGTCGCATTTTCCAGAATCCTCTCAACGAGCTCTACGAAGGGGATTCCCGCATGCTGCGCCGCCTTGGGAAGCAGACTGGTGGCCGTCATCCCTGGAATCGTATTCACTTCCAGACAGAAGAATTCGCTCCCCCGCACCTTGAAATCGACCCGGGCCGCCCCGGAGCACCCCAGTGACTCGTATGCAACCACCGCGTTGTGCTGAATTTCTCCGTACAGATCTTTTTCCAGGGGCGCCGGAATGACGTATTCTGTCTCCCCCGCGGTGTATTTTGCATGATAATCGTAAAATCCGCCCCGGGGCACGATCTGAATCATGGGCAGAGGCTCGCCATTGAGTACCCCGACCGTCACCTCCACCCCCTCGATGAAGTCTTCAACCAGAATCAGATCGTCATGGCGAAACGCTTTTTCGACCAATCCCCTCAGAGCCTCCGTACTCCGGACGATTCCTATTCCTATGGTCGATCCCTCCCTCGCCGGTTTTACCACGACCGGAAAATGCCGGCACCTCTTTTCAAAGACTTCCACGTCTTCCGTGCGGCGAAGAGTCGTGAAACCTGGAGTGGGCAGCTGATGGTGGAGAAAGATCTTTTTTGCCATCACTTTGTCCATGGCAAGGCTGGAGGCCAGCACCCCGCTGCCCGTGTAGGGAATTCTGAGGATCTCCAGCAATCCCTGCACGGTTCCATCTTCACCGAACCTTCCATGGAGCGCGATAAATGCCACATCGATATCCATCGCCGAAAGCCGCTCCGGCAGATCCCGTCCCGCATCGAGCTCCTCAATGGAATATCCGGCATGGGCGAGGGCTTCCGAGACGGCCTTGCCAGTGCGCAGCGAGATTTCACGTTCAGCCGAGAGGCCGCCCATGAGCACCGCAATCCGTTTCTTTTTAAGTTCATCACGCGTCATACAATCATCCGATTCGTATTCATTTAGAACCACAGGAGAAAACAAAATCTTTTTCTTCATGGCCCCTGTTTGTCAGGTTTTCTCTTGGCGCCTTCGCATCTTTGCGTGAGACGGTCTTTATTTTTATTCCTTGTTTTTTGCTTGAGATACCTTTTTCAGCTATCTTGCGCCTCTTCCAGAAGACAAAGGGCGTCTTGCAGATCCCGGGAGTCCGCCGGTTGCAGAAACAGATCCGCGGGACCTCCAATTCTCCAGGTGGTGTGGCGCGAGAGCGGCTCGTTCAACGAAACCGATCCCCGCATTTCAGAGCTCAATTTTTCAAAGAACGAGCAGGTCACTCCCCTTGCCGTTCACGCAGACGGCGGGCGAATTCTTCTCCGACCTGCCAGATATTTCCCGCCCCGAGGGTAATCACAAGATCTCCCTCCCGCACTTCGGAGAGAAGGTGTTCGATAACTGCTTCTTTGTCGGGGATATGGCAGGCATCCTTGTGGCCGTGGAGCAAGACTCCTTCGACGAGAAGGGAGGATTCAACTCCCGGAATGGGCGCCTCTCCTGCGGGATATATGTCGGTCACCACGAGATGGTCCGCCTGGTAGAAGGCCGTGACGAATTCGTCGAACAGAGCCTTGGTCCGGCTGAAGCGGTGCGGCTGAAAAACCGCCACCACCCGGCGGTCCCAGCCGGCGCGGGCCGCTGACAAAGTCGCTTTGATTTCGGCAGGGTGATGGCCATAATCGTCCACCACCATGATGTCACCGATCCGGTCCCGGATCTGAAATCGCCTCTGGACGCCGCCGAAATCATAAATTCCCTCGGAGATGGCCTTGAAGGGGATATCCAGTTCCACGGCCACCGCCACTGCCGCCAGAGCATTCAGAACATTGTGGCGTCCCGGCATGCGAAAGGACATGCGACCGATCTCGGTTCCCTGATGATGAACGGTAAACGATGTTCTGTCCTCTTTGTGCTCGATATCGGTGGCGCGGAAATCGGCCTGTGTCGAGAACCCGTAGGTGACGAAGCGTTTTTTCACCGAAGGGATCAGCGACTGGATATTGATATCGTCCAGGCAGAGGACGGCCACTCCGAAAAAAGGAACCTTGTTGATGAAATCGATAAACGTTTCCTTGATCTCCTCGAGATCCTGATAAAAATCGAGGTGATCGGCGTCCACATTGGTAACTACCGCGATGGTCGGCGAGAGCTTCAGAAAGGAGCCGTCCGATTCGTCGGCCTCGGCCACCAGGAATTTCCCCTGTCCGAGTTTGGCGTTGGAACCGAGTGAATCCAGACGACCGCCGATGACTACGGTGGGATCGATGCCTCCGTGGTTAAGAAGCGTCGCCACCATGCTTGTGGTGGTCGTCTTTCCGTGAGTCCCCGCCACGGCGATCCCGTATTTCATTCTCATCAGTTCAGCCAGCATCTCGGCCCTGGGAATAACGGGAATCAGTTTTCGATTGGCCTCCTGAACTTCCGGATTTCCGGCAGGGATGGCCGTCGAGGTGACCACTACGTCAGCTCCAGCCACATTCTCGGGGCGGTGGCCGAAATCGATCCTCCCCCCAAGGCTTGCAAGCCGAAGGGTAATCTCCGATTCCCGAAGGTCTGAACCGGAAACCTGGTATCCGAGATTGAGGAGAACTTCGGCGATTCCACTCATGCCGATGCCTCCGATCCCGATGAAATGAATTTTTCTTATTTTTCCATACATAGATCTATCGTTTCAGTCGCGCTGATTGAAGATTTCCGGTTGCCCATGGTTGCTGAACGTTCTCATTTTTTACAGACTTCCCGCAGCGAATTTTCCGCCGCCCACCCGTTGGGATTTGTTGTCGCCTATCACTTTTCGACACTCCTTCAGGATTCGATCAGTCGCTCCCTTTCGACCGAGTGAGCGTGCCGCGCCGGCCATGAGCTGCATCCGTTCGCGATCCCCGAACAGAGACAGGAGCAGGGTAGAGAGCGCATCCGCTCTCAGTTCCTTCTGTGCCAGCATCAGGACCGCTCCCTTTCGGGCCAGAGCCCGGGCATTGCCGGTCTGATGGTCGGCGGCTGCGAAAGGATAGGGGATCATGATGGAGGGCCTGCCGCAGGCTGTGAGTTCGGCCACTGTCGTTGCTCCGGCGCGGCAGAGCACCAGGTGAGCCCTGGCATAGGCTCCGGCCATGTCACGGATGAAGGGCACCGCCGAAGCCGGGGCCCAGCCCGCTTTTCGGTAACCCTCCCGAACGGCCTCCAGATCCTCGGTCCCGGTCTGATGAATGATCCTGAGACGCCCTTTCAGGGAATCCAGCAGGGGCAGCGTCTCGACCATTGTGTCATTGATCGCCCGGGCCCCTCGACTGCCGCCGAATACAAGCAGTGTTGGATTTCCCTCCGGAATTGGCGGGCAGTCTTCCATTCCCGCGCGCAGCGGATTCCCTGTAACTATAGTCCTGCCCCTGGGAAAAGCGCTGTCCGTTTCGGGAAAGGACAGACAGACGCGATCCGCCCAGCGGGAAAGAAGCCGATTGGTCAATCCCGCCCACGCATTCTGTTCATGAATGATGAAAGGAATTTTTTTCAGCCGTGCCGCCATGAGGACCGGACCGGAGGCATACCCTCCCACTCCGAGAACCACATCCGGGCGGAACCGGTCAAGAATTCGCCCGGACTGCCGCATGCTTCGAAAGAGCTTCGGCGCAAGAGCCAGTTTCCCGCCGATTCCTTTTCCGACGAATCCGGCAATATCGATGGTCTCCAGGGGCAGATTCAGCTCCGGCAGAACACGGGCCTCGATTCCCCGCTCGGTTCCAACAAACAGAACTTCGGAATCGGGCTCTGTTTCCAGCAGCCTCTGGGCCAGAGCAACTGCAGGAAAAAGATGTCCGCCCGTACCTCCACCGGCCAGCAGAATCTTCATCGGACCTCTCCGGGAACATGGCTTGAGATATTAAGAAGAATGCCCGTCGCCAACAAAGTGGTGATCAGGCTGGTGCCGCCGTAAGATAAAAACGGAAGTGCCATGCCCTTGGTGGGCAGCATGCCGAGAACCACCGCGAAATTGACAAAGGCCTCCAGGCCGAGCAGCAGGGTGACACCGAAAGCAAGATATCGTCCGAAATCGTCGGGCGCACCCAGGGAGGTTCGGATACCCCGCAGAATCAGCAGAAGAAACATGGCGCAGACCACCAGAACGCCGGCAAAACCGAGTTCCTCCCCCACAACGGAAAATATGAAATCCGTATGTGCTTCCGGCAGATAGAACAGCTTCTGTTTTCCTTCTCCGAGTCCATTGCCGAACATACCCCCCGTCCCGAAGGCGATCCAGCTCTGAATGATCTGAAATCCCGTATCGGTGGGATCCTCCCAGGGATTAAGAAACGCCATAATCCGCCTGCGCCGGTAATCCACATTCATGATGCCGAAATAAAGAAACGGAAGCGCCAGAAGAACCACGGAAAAGAGATAGGTCATCCGGGTTCCAGCCATCAGCAACATCACCATGGCGACGCATCCCATCGTCAGAGCGCTCCCCAGATCAGGCTGCAGAAGAAGCAGGCAGAGCAGCAGTGAAAGAATGATCATATAGGGAAGAAAACCGAATTTGAGACTTCGGATCTTTTCCTGCTTTTTCGTGATCGAATGTGCCATGTACATGATCAGGCCGAGCTTCCCCAGTTCGGAAGGCTGGAGGGAAATTCCTCCAAAACGGATCCACCGGGATGCACCCCCGACGTTTGAGCCGACCCCAGGCAGCAGAACGGCCACGAGCAGGACGGTGCAGAACAGGAAAAAAGGAATCGACAGGCGCCGCAGAAGATGGTAGTCGACGTGCATGGCCGCGGCCATGACCAGAAATCCGGCCACGGCAAAAATCCCCTGCCGTTTGAGAAAGTAGAAACCGTCCCCGAAGCGCTTGGCGGCCATGATCGAGGAGGCGGAATAGACCATCACCACCCCGAAGCAGGTCAGAACCACGGCCAGCAGTAAAATCGTGGTATCGTAGCCTTTGCGCACCTCCATGCCTAGTGAGCCTCTCTTTCCTGAAGGCTCCGGACCGCACGGGTGTAAACATCGCCCCGTTCGGAGAAGTTCCGGAACATATCAAAGCTCGAACATCCCGGCGAAAAAAGCACCGAACCCCCAGGCGGGGTCAATTCTCTCGCAAGGCGCACGGCATCCTCCAGTGAGTGTGCGTGCACCGTATGTGTCAGAGTTCCGAGTTCCCGGTCCATCCGCTCCGCCGCCTGTCCTATCAGAATCAGGTGAGCGACCCTTTCACGGACCGGATCGATAAGTGGCGCATAGTCCCCGCCTTTGTCCTTTCCTCCGGCAATCAGAGTCACCTGCCCTGCAAGCCCCTCCAGACCCTTGATCACGCTGCCGACATTTGTGCCTTTTGAATCGTTGTACCAGGTAGTCCCGTCAAGGGTGCGGACCGGCACCATCCGGTGCTCCAGACCGTTGAATTCGCAGGCAACCCGCCAGGCCACCTCTTCGGGGCAGCCTTCCAGCAGGGGCGGGATCAGCGCGGCCATAACATTCTCCACATTATGAATCCCTTTTATCCGAAGCTGGTCCGCCGGAAATCGCATCTCCCTGCCGGCATGGCGCCAGATAATTTCCCTGTTGCTGAATCCCATTCCTTCCGAAAGAGCGCCTCGGGATGAGAAGAGGACCTTCTGCGCCGAAAGACCATCGACCAGCGGCAGGACCCGGGGATCGTCGGCATTGAGCACCGCCACGTCGTTTTCTGTGAGGTTCTCGAACATCCGCCCCTTGGCCGCGATGTACTCGTCCATGCAGGAATACCGGTCAAGGTGGTCTTCGGAGATATTCAGCAGAAGTGCATACCGGGGTCGAAAATCCCTTATCGCCTCCAGCTGGAAAGAAGAAATTTCCGCCACGATCCAATCCCAGGAATTCTCTTCAGCCGCCTCGATCAGCGGGATTCCCAGATTTCCGCCCACGAACGTCTTACGGCCCCATGTCCGGAATATTTCACCGAGAAGAGTCGTTGTCGTCGACTTTCCATTGGTCCCCGTCACGGCTATAATAGGGGCATTCAGGTCCCCGTAGGCAATCTCGATCTCTCCCCATACCGGGATCCCCCTGTCGCGTGCGGCGGCCACCGCAGGGATGGAAAGAGGCACGCCGGGGCTGATCGCTACCAGTTGCGCAGAATCGAAAAGAGCGTCCGTATGCCCTCCCATATCAAGATGGACTCCGGGCGGTACGGACAGAGGACCGACCCTCTCGGCCGAACGGCTGTCGGAGAGGGCAACCTCCGCCCCCCGCCTGTGGAAATACCGGACCAGGGATTGCCCCGTAGATCCCGCGCCCACCACAACAACACGCATGTTTTTGAAGTTCTCGGGCATCTTATCTCAACTTGAGCGTGGAAAGAGCCACTAGAGCCAGAATGATGCTGATGATCCAGAATCGTACGATGATCTTCGGTTCTGGCCAGCCCTTGAGCTCAAAATGATGATGAATAGGGGCCATGCGGAAGATCCTCCGGCCGTACAGGCGAAACGACGTCACCTGGAAGATAACCGAGAGAGCCTCCAGCACGAATATTCCGCCCACGATGATCAGAACGATCTCCTGTTTGGTGATGACGGCGATCGTGCCCAGAGCACCTCCCAGAGAGAGGCTTCCCACATCGCCCATGAAGACCTGGGCCGGATATGTGTTGAACCAGAGAAATCCAAGCCCCGCGCCCACCATGGCGCCGCAGAGAACCGAAAGTTCTCCAGCGCCCTGGACGCTGCTTATCTGCAGGTATTCGGAGAGATTTGCGTTTCCCGCCAGGTAGGCGAAAAGCAGATAGGTCCCCGATGCAATGATCATGGGTCCGATGGCAAGCCCGTCGAGACCATCCGTCAGGTTTACCGCGTTGCCTGAGCCGACGATAACCAGCATTGCGAAAGGCACGTAGAATATAGCAAGATCGGGCCGGACGCCCTTGAAAAACGGAAAAGCGAGGGTGGTCTGAAAGGGAGGGTACGCGTAAAGAATCACGCCCGCCGCCAGTGCGATGAGCAATAACCAGAACATTTTGCACCGGGCGGAAATTCCATCACAGTTCCGGAGGCGTACTTTGCGAAAATCGTCGACGAATCCCACCACTCCGAAACCCACGGTCACCAGCAGGGTCACCCAGACGTAGATGTTGGTCAGGTCCGCCCAGAGCAGCGTCGGCAGCACGATGGAAAAGAGGATCAGGGTTCCCCCCATTGTGGGCGTCCCTTCTTTTTTGAAATGGGACTCGGGGCCGAGCTTTCGGATGCTCTGCCCGATCTGCAGATTGGAGAGTTTATTGATCAGCCATGGTCCCAGAATGAATGAGATCACCAGCGAGGTTATGGTGGCATATATGGTCCGGAACGTTATGAACCGGAATATATAAAACACAGAGAAATCGTTGTGCAGCGGATATAAAAGGTGATACAGCATGCATTATTCCTTAGCCGTTTCCGGCCGCCCTGCACGCATTCGGATCGTGCAGACAAAGATTGATTTTTTCCATCCGCATGCCTCTGGAGCCCTTGACCAGAACACGGTCTCCGGAATTCAATTCCCTCTTCAGACAAGCGGCGGCCTCTTCATGTGTACGGAAAATACGTACTTGTCCCTCGGACATTCCAGCGGCACGCGCGCCGGAAGCCGTATCCTCCGAGTGATCCCCCAGCAGGAGAAGAAGGTCGGTTTTTTTTGCGGCAAACGCCCCGATCTCCCTGTGCAGTGAAACAGACGCAGTCCCTAGTTCCAGCATATCTCCAAGGACTGCAATCCGCTGCCCTTTGCCGGGCAGATCGTCCAGGGTATCCAGAGCCGCCCTGACCGATTGGGGATTTGCATTGTAGCTGTCTTCAAGAAGGGCAGCCCCGCACGGAAGCTGGATCAGTTCCGAGCGTCCTGCGCTGACCTGAAATTTTTCCAGCCCAAGGGCGATCGTCTCCTCTTCCACTCCCAGCGCCACAGCCGCAGCCGCAGCCGCAAGGGCATTGAGAACCTGATGGCGCCCGACTGCCCGCAGCGCCACCTTGCGGCCCCCCGAAGGAAGAACCAGACGAAAGGAGGCCCTGCCTCCCTCGGAAACGATCTGCTCCGCGCGGACTTCTGCTTCGGGACCAAGGCCGAATACGAGTCTGCGAACTCCGTTCGCCACCGGCAGAAGCGCCACCCGGGGATCCTCTCCGTTGATTACCGCCGTTGTTCCCGGTTGCAGGGCCGCAAAAAGTTCGCCCTTGGCCATGGCGATTCCTTCCATGGTATGAAGCGTCTCCAGATGAGCCATCCCGACATTGGTGATGACGCCCACTGTCGGAGACCCGATTTCGGATAGACGGGCTATTTCGCGGCGAGCGCTCATGCCCATTTCCAGCACCATCCACTGGTGCCTGTCTTCAATACGGAAGAGAGTCAGCGGCAGACCGATCAGGTTGTTCAGATTGCCTTCCGTTTTGAGTCCGGGGCCTGTGAGATCGAGGATCGTCGCCAGCATCTCCTTGGTGGTTGTTTTGCCCGAAGACCCGGTAATCGCAATGACCGGTCCCGAGAAAGCATTTCGCAGGACAGCCGCCAGATCCCCAAGTGCACGGAGCGTATCCACGACCCGGATCACCGGAACGGAAACGCCACTGACCGGTTCTTCACTGAGGCAGGCCGCCGCTCCGCGCCGCACCGCCTCCTCAATGAAATGGTGCCCGTCGAATCGGGGACCGCGCAAAGGGACAAAAAGCTCACCCCGGGAGAGGGTCCGAGTATCGGTCGAAACACCCGAAATCCTTCCGCGGCCGTTCTCCGGGACCAAGCTTCCACCTGTTATTTGAGCGATCTGCTGAAGAGTAAATTCCATTCTATTCTCCGCGGGCCCGAAGCGCCCGTCGTATCTCCTCCCGGTCATCGAAATGCAAGCGTTCTCCCCCGATGATTTGATAATCCTCGTGCCCTTTACCCGCTACCAGCAAAAGATCTCCCGGGCCCAGGAGAGACACGGCAAAACCAATCGCCTCCCGGCGGTCCGGAATAGTCGTAAATCCGCGTCCCTCCCCGATTTCGGCTTCGCTTCGGGTCCATTCCCGCGGATGAACGCGTCTGATGCCGCTGCGGACTTCCTTCAGGATCTCCTGCGGATTTTCGGATCGTGGATTGTCGGAGGTGAGAATCGCCAGGTCCGAATACCGGCCGGCTATCTCCCCCATGACAGGACGCTTTCCCCGGTCCCGATCGCCACCACAACCGAAAACGGTTATGATCCGGCGGGGTCTCAGCGCCGCCAGTGTACGGAGGGCCTTGTCCAATGCGTCTCCCGTGTGGGCGTAGTCCACGAGAATCCTGGAATCGAGACCGTTCTCGATCCTTTCCAGTCGCCCTGGGATCGAAGGCACGTCGGCAAGGCCTTTCGCAATTTCCTCCGGCGAAAGCCCCAGGGCGATCCCTGCCCCCACAGCGCACAGAAGGTTCTGCAGGTTGAATTCCCCAAGCAAAGACGAGCGCAGGTCCAGTGTTCCGGCAGGCGTCTCCACGGCGGCTTCGATTCCCGTCAGGGACAGGGAAAAGTCCCTGGGACGAACCGCTGCCGTCTGCGTAAAGCCGCAGGTGACAGGGCCTGTAACTTCCTGGGCGAGACGGACCCCGCTGGGATCATCGATATTAATGACCGCCCGGCTTCCCGGAAGCGTCTCGAGCAGGGAAAAAAGCAGACGCTTGCTGGCATAATATCCTTCCATGTCCCCATGATAATCGAGATGCTCCGGGGTCAGGTTGGTGAAGACGCCGACGTTGAAGTCCACCCCATCCACCCGGTGCTGGGCCAGAGCATGGGAGGAGACCTCCATAACCGCCGCGTCGGCGCCCTCTTTTCTGAAATCCGAGAGAATCCGCTGAAGATCCGTCGATTCGGGAGTGGTGTGAGGAGAGGGCAACCGGCGGGTCCCAAGGCGGTATTCAATGGTGCCCAGCACCGCCGGACGACACCCGGCAGCGCGCAGAATCCCTTCTATGAGATAGGCTACCGTGGTCTTTCCGTTGGTTCCGGTCACTCCGACCACGGGAATTCCGGAGGTGGGACTGCCCCAAAAAGCAGCGGCAGCCCAAGCCATGGCCTGCCGTGCACTGTGAACCTGAATTCCGGTCACTCCTCTGGGGAGATCACACTGCTTTTCTGAAACGACGGCGAGGGCGCCCTGTGCGGCCGCCTGATCGATGAACCGGGTTCCGTCCGTCTTTAGACCCGGCAGAGCGAAAAAAACACCGCCCGGGCGAACGCACCGCGAATCGTAATGGAGACCGGTGATTTCCGGGTCACTTTCCGCGCCGAACCGCCGGAAGGCAATATGTCCAAATAAATTATAAAGTCTCATGGAAACAGGTATTTTGCTATTCTCTCCATTAAAAGTCAAAGGTTTTCAGGATGGGGATGCCAACCGAACCCAGATTTCTGTTCCGTATGTCACCTCCCGCCCTGACGCAGGGTGCTGCTCCACGACTCGGCCATTTCCCCGCAGCTTGAGATTCAGCCCGGTTCGCTCCATGACCTGCAGGACCTGCCGATAGCTCATTCCTGTAAAATCCGGCATGCGCGGTCCCGCCCCCTTTTTTTCAGCCGCCGCCGGGGCCACGGGCGGCCGGGAATCCCGGACCTGGATCGAAGGGACGGGTGCCTCAGGAGGAGCGGCGCGTTCCGTCCGGTCGGGAAGGACATTCATATAGGGAAGCGCCTGGGCCGCAATTCTGGAAAAAACCGGCGCGGCCACAAGGCCTCCATATATTTTCTCCTCCGGTTCGTCCAGGGCCACCAGAATAACGAGTTTGGGATCGTCGACGGGAGCAAACCCGACAAAAGAGGCCACTCTCTTATCCGCCGAATATCCTCCGGTGACAGGATCGATTTTCTGAGCCGTTCCCGTCTTGCCCCCGACGCGATAGCCCGGGACCCGCGCCAGGGTGCCGGTTCCCCCCTCTTCGGTGACCATGGCCATCATCTCACGCACCTGCCGTGCCGATTTCTCTGAAATGACCTGTCGAACGATCTTCGGCTCGCGCCGTTCCGTCTCTTGTCCGTATGGATCGACAATGCTCTGAACAATATAGGGCGCCATGAGATAGCCGCCGTTTGCAATGGCCGCCGTGGCAGCAGCCAACTGCAGAGCCGTCACCGAGATCCCCTGTCCAAAGGAGATGGCGGCCAGATCGATTTCAAACCATTGAGCTGGATTCCGCACCAGTCCGGGAACTTCACCCGGCAGATGTATATCCGTCTTTCCTCCGAACCCGAATTCGCTGATATAGCGGAAATATTTTTCACGCTCAAGGAGTTTCCCAATTTTCGCGACTCCGATATTGGAACTGAACTTGATCACTTCAGAAATCTTCAGGTCGCCATAGGCGCGGTGATCATGAATGGTCTGTCCGCCGACCCGGTAAACACCCTTTTCGCAGTAAATTTTCTGATCGGGCCTGACCAACCCCTCCTCGAGAGCGGCGGCCATGAGAAAAATCTTGAACGTGGAACCCGGCTCAAAGGTGTCGCAGACGGCCCTGTTTCTCCACTGGGCCGGTCGAAAATTGAAAAAAGCATTGGGATTGAAGTTCGGCTGGTTTGCCATTGCCAGAATCCTTCCCGAATCGGGATCAAGAACAATAGCCGTTCCTGCGCGAGAGCGACTCTCCCTCATTCCGAGTTTCAGTTCCTTCTCGGCGATATACTGAAGGTTTTTGTCCAGGGTGAGATACATACTGCTGCCTCCCCGTTGCCCCCGAACCGTATACCTGCCCGACCCCAGACTCCGTCCCAACGCATCTCTTTCGGTAACCAGATAGCCTCCCTGGCCGAGAAGCTGTGCATCGTACTCAAGTTCCAGCCCCTCCAGGCCGCGGGGGTCCAATCCCGTGAATCCGATCACATGCGCTCCGATTTCTGAGTTAGGATAAAATCGCCGATGTTCCTGAATGAATCCGATCCCCTGAAGTCCCAGTTTCCGTACTTCCTCGCTTTCACTTGGAGTTACCTGGCGCTTGAGCCAAACAAAACTTTTGTCCGAGGTAATTTTGGAGCGGACTACGGAATACGGAAGGGAAAGAGCGGCTGAGATCTGTTTTGCCGCCTGGCTTCCGTCCGTTATGTTTCTGGGTTCGGCGAAAATGGAATCCACCTCAATGCTCAGAGAAAGAACCTCACCGTTGCGATCGTATATGGTTCCGCGTTGCGGCGTCAGAGGGATCGTCTTCTGATGCTGCCGCTCGGCTCTTTTGCTCCATTCCTCCTGGTTTCGAACCTGCAGGTCGAATGCCCGAAAAACGATCAGAGAGAAGACCGCAATAAAGCAGAAGCCGATAAAACGGATGCGGATGCGTATCCATTTGGCCTGGTCATCCATCAGTCAATCGTCACCACCTGGTCGGAAGAGGGATATTTCAGTCCAAGCCGGCTCAGAGCAATACGCTCGATGCGATTGGGACTGCGCAGACTTGCGGCCTCCAGGCTCAGTCTGCGATTTTCCTGCCGAATATCGCGCATCTGTCCTTCAAGCCTGGAAATATCATACTCCAGGTGAACGACCTCGATGCGGGACCATACGAAAAAGAGGGAAATCCCCGAGATGAGGGCGATAAAGACCAGCATGGGAAAAAGCTTTGGGCGCTGCAGAGAAAAACCATTAATTTTGGGGAGGGATTTAACCATTGCATCAGACATGAAAACACTCCTGGGATAGCAAAATTTCACATGCGATTATTTCATGGCAGCCTGCGGATTCCCCTCAGAACGGCACTGCGCGCCCGGGGATTTTCCGCGGTTTCTTCGGGAGATGACCGAATTCCCCTTCGCGTCAGAAGCTCTACCCTGGCCGTGTGACCGCAGGAACAGACGGGAATTCTGGGCGGACAGATGCAACTTCTCGCTTCTCTCCTGAAGAAATGCTTGACGATGCGATCCTCCAGGGAATGAAAACTGATTACCGCCATTCGTCCTCCGGGCCTGAGCAGATCCATCCCCTGGTCAAGTCCGAGGGAGAGATGATCCAGCTCTCCATTGACAAAGATCCTGAGGGCCTGAAATACACGTGTCGCCGGGTGAATTCTTGTGGGGACCTTTCCACCAGGGACCGTCTCACGGACAAGTTCCGCCAACTGACCCGTGCTTTCAAATGGCTGAATCTGCCTTTCACGAACAATGCTGCGGGCGATTCTTCTGGCCCAGCGTTCCTCTCCATATTCGCGAAATATCCGGGCCAGATCCTCCATTTCAAAGCTGTTGACCACATCCGCGGCACTCAAACCCGATTGCCGGTCCATTCTCATGTCAAGGGGGCCGTCCGTCCGAAAGGAAAAACCTCTCTCCGGCGAGTCGAGCTGATAAGATGAAACTCCAAGATCCAGAAGCAGACCGTCAACTTTTTCGATTCCCTCCTCCTGCAGGTGCCGCTGAACTTCTGAAAAATTCCCCTGCCGCAGAATGACCCTGCCGCCGAAGGGCGCCAGCACCTCAGCGGCTTTCTGAATTGCCTCGGGATCACGGTCCAGCCCTATCAGTCGTCCACCGGGAGCGATGGACTCAAGGATGAGCCGTGCATGGCCGCCGCCTCCCACTGTCCCGTCCAGAAAATCTTCTCCGGGACGAGGATCAAGCAGGGAAAGGACTTCCCGGGGCAGAACCGACCTGTGTTCAAAGGGCACGGCGGACAAAATCAGAATCCTGTCTCGGCAAGAACCTCCTGTGCCGTGTTAAGACGATCTTCGGAGGCCCGTGTTTCCTCCGCGTGTCGGAGCTGGCTCCAAATCTCGATTTTATTGAACATACCCACCACCACGACCTCTTTTTCCAGGGCGGCATAGGTTCGCAGGGACTGCGGCAGCTGAATTCTTCCCTGACGGTCAAAAGAGCATTCCGCGGCCGGCGCCACCCGGGTGCGGAGAATATCGTCCTTCACGGTTCCTCCGCGCATATCCTGAACCCTCTCGAGGATGGCGTTCCATTCGGGGAGGGGATAAGCGACCAGGGCGTCTCGGCGCTTGGTCACCACCAGACGCTCGTCCCCGAATGTCCCCTTTAGAATCTCCCGGAACCGGGCCGGAATACTTGCCCTTCCTTTGGGATCGATCGAATTATTAAATTCCCCCTGAAACACCACTGATCACCCTTTCCATGGGCATAATTAACACATTTTTACACTTTTTGGGAACTATAACGGTGGAGGGTAGCCTTGTCAAGGAGATTTTCCACCTTTTTTAGGAAGTTAGATAAATCTCTGCCCTCGATTTCCCTGGTTTTTCTTTGAGTGTCGCTGCTCAGCTTTTTTAGAGTATTGATGAGACCGTCACGGCGAAAGGAAAAAGGATACTCATGAAGAGTGGTTGGGATTTAAAGAAGATATGTTCTCCTGAAAAAATAAAGCCCTCTTTGAAGAGGGCCGCTGACATGGTGCATAGAATTGGAGGAAACTGTTTCGGATGATCAGACCTCGTTACAGTTTGGGGGACAGCTTCATCTCAATCTCCTCGACTCGGCGGTCAGCCACCTTGCGTACCGTAAATACCGTCCCACTCCATTCGCACATGTCCCCCTCTCTCGGGATTGTTCCCATGGTTCGAAGAAGAAAACCCGCCAGGGTATTGGCATGTTCCTCCGAAAGATCGAGATCGAAGCGCCGGTTGATCGTTCGCAGGGAAGCACTGCCGTCAATGATGTAATGGCGGGGGGCGATCTCGCGGATCAGGACCTCCTCCTCGTCGTACTCATCCTGAATCTCCCCTACGATTTCCTCCACGATGTCTTCCAGGGTAACAATGCCCTCCACTCCGCCATATTCGTCGACAACTACGGCAAGATGGACACGTTTCCGGCGGAAGGACTGAAGAAGGGTTTCGATCGGCTTCGACTCGGGTACAAAATAAGGAGGACGGACGATCTCGCGCAGGGAAAAATCCTCGGGGCGATTGACGAAATTAAGAATGTCCTTCGAGTGAATGATCCCCAAAATATGGTCAAAACTTTCCTCAAAAATGGGAAACCGGGAATGATTTGCTTCCTGCACCAGTTTGAGCGCCTCCTCGAAAGGGGTGGAAACCTCTATGGCCACAAGTTCGGTGCGAGGAATCATCACATCGCGGACCCGGGTCTTTGATAATTCGAAGATCCCGTGAAGCATCCGGCGTTTATCCTTGGCGACCACCCCCGTCCTCTCCCCTTCGGAGATAATGGAGCGGATTTCATCCTCCGAAATGATCTGGCGTCTCTCATCGCCCTTTATCGCTTTTGCCAGCAGCCGGGTAATGCGAATGATGACCCAGTTGACCGGCGCCAGGACCGAGAGAAAAACCCGGATCGGGCCCAGAACAGCAAAGGAGACCTTCTCCGCGTTTTTGGCGGCAAAAGTCTTCGGGAACACTTCAGAGAAAATCAGAAGCAACGGGGTCAGTATCAGAATAGTCAGAAACTCCCCCTGTTCGCCGAACAAATAAACGAACAAACCGGTAGCGAAAACCGAGGCGGCCACATTGACCAGATTGTTTCCGACCAGGATGCCCGCGAGAAGCCGATCCGGCTGATCCAAAAGCTGGTCAAGCTGTTCGGCGCCGCGCCGTTTTTTATCCACAAGATACTTAAGACGCAGTCTGTCCAGGGACATCAAGGCGGTTTCGGAACCGGAGAAGAAACCTGAAAGGATAAAAAGGAACCCCAACGTAAGGACCCGCCACCACAAATGGGGATCATCCAGCATTCAATATCTCCCTTTATATTAGGATTTGTCAGCAAAAATTGTATCTTACGCAAAAGAGGATGACAATGAAAGATTCCTCTGCGTTTTATTGAAATACCCCCTCCCCTGTGCTATATAAGCCTGCCTAGGGCCCTTAAGCCTCTTGATGAAGAAAGAAAGACATGGACCGTAATCAGGCCTCCCGCCGGCATGCCGATTTGAGTCGGGAACTTCACCGGCACAACTATCTCTATCACACCCTCGATCAACCGGAAATTTCCGACAGTGAATACGATCGCCTCTTCCGCGAGCTTCTGGAAATTGAAAAGAAATTTCCCGGCCTCGTCACTCCCGAATCACCTTCCCAGAGAGTGGGGGGTGCGCCCCTGGAAAAATTCGCCACCGTTCGCCACACCCTTCCCATGCTTTCGCTGGAAAACGTATTCACCAGAGACGACATGGTTGAATTCGACAGCCGAGTCAAGCGCTTTCTCGGTTCCACCCAGGATGTGGATTACCTCTGCGAACTGAAGATGGACGGAGTCGCCGTGGAGCTCGTCTACCGCGACGGCCGATTTGAAATCGGCTCCACACGGGGGGACGGAGTAACGGGAGAAAACGTCACGTCGAACCTGCGGACGATACCCTCCATTCCCCTGGTACTGAAAGATGCGCATCCGGGCCTCCTGGAGGTACGGGGGGAGATCTACATGGATCTGGAGGATTTTCGCGCCTTCAACCGTGAACGGGAGGAAAAGGCGGAAACTGTCTTCGCAAACCCCCGCAACGCCACTGCAGGAAGCCTGCGGCAGCTTGACCCGGCAGTCACCGCCCGAAGGCCGCTCAAGATCTTCTGCTTCGGCGTGGGGGCTTTTGACGGAGAGGACCCCCCGACCCATTTCGCTCTGCTGGAGATGTTCCGTAGTCTGGGGCTGCGCACCAACCAGGAGGAGACCCGAGTCGTCCGGGGAGTGAGGCGGGTAATCGATTTTTTCGAGGAGATGGCCGGGCGTCGGGAAGCCCTTCCCTATGAAATCGACGGGCTGGTGGTCAAGGTCAATGACCGGAATCTGCAGAGGGAACTGGGAGAAAAGACCCGCACGCCCCGCTGGGCCGTGGCATTTAAATTCCCTCCGCGCCAGGCGGAAACAGTGATCGAGGATGTTCAGCTTCAGGTGGGACGCACCGGCGCCATCACTCCGGTAGCCCGTCTCCGGCCGGTGGAGGTTAGCGGCGTGACCGTCTCCCGGGCCAGCCTGCACAACTGGGATGAAATAGCCCGCCTTGATGTTCTGAAGGGCGACCACGTGGTTGTGGAGCGTGCGGGAGATGTTATTCCTGACGTGGTGAAGGTTCTGAAAGAGAAAAGAAGCGGGCAGGAACACCCGATTCCATTTCCTGAGAGCTGTCCCGAATGCGGCGCCCCTGCGGCCCGCATCGAAGGTGAGGTGGTCCCCCGTTGCCAGGGGCTCTCCTGCCCCGCCCGTCTCAAAGAGTCTATAAAACATTTCGCCTCCCGCGCGGGCATGGATATCGAGGGTCTCGGGGATCGGTATGTCGATCAGCTGCTGCGTCTGGACCTGGTGGAGAATGTGGCGGATCTCTACCGTCTCTCGAAAGAAGATCTCTTCCGCTTCGAGAGAATGGGTGACAAGCTTGCGGAGAACCTCCTGTCGGCCATCGAGGAGAGCAAAAAGCGCCCTCTTTCGCGATTTCTCTACGCACTGGGAATCCGGCACGTGGGTCAGCATCTGGCACGGGTTCTGGCCAGGCAGTTCGGTTCACTGGAGCAGCTCGCGCGCGCCTCGCATGAGGAGCTTCTTGCCATTCACGAGGTGGGTCCCCAGGTTGCCGACAGTGTGGTCAACTTCTTCCGCTCGGAGGAAAATCGGAAAACGCTCGGACAAATGGAAAAGGCGGGGGTGATGCCGCGCATCGAAGCCCGTCGGGCCGGGGGACCGCTATCGGGACAGAGCTTCGTATTTACAGGAAGCCTGGAACGCCTCACCCGCAAAGAGGCCCAGGAGAGGGTGGAAAAGCTGGGCGCCAGGGCGGCGGGCTCTGTAAGCAAAAAAACCGATTATGTGGTTGCCGGCGAGGATGCCGGAAGCAAACTCGCGCGGGCCCGGGAACTGGGAGTCAAGATCCTGAACGAAGAGGAATTCCTCAAGATGATGGATGAGGTGGAAGAACAATGAATGACAAAATGGTCAGAGCCGAAATCCGAATCAAGGGCAGGGTCCAAGGGGTCAACTTTCGTTATTTCACCCTTCAGAACGCAAAACGGCATGACGTTACCGGCTGGGTGAAAAATCTTCCCGATGGAGATGTGAAGGCCGTCTTCGAGGGATCGGAATCAGACGTCCTGGAGGTGATAGACCGGTGCCGCAAGGGACCGCAGTCCGCAAGGGTCGATGATGTGCTGATCGACCGGGAAGACTATCAGGGCGAATTCTCTTCTTTCGACGTTCTCCCCTGAGTATTCCCGCTTTTCTCCTCGTCTTCCTTGATGGCGAGACTCTCCCGATAAACTTCGCTGCCGGGGACGCCATATTCCCGGGCCACCTGCTTGACAATGTCCCGCATGGGCAGTTCCGTTTCCCGCTTCCATTTCCTCAGGGCGTCCCGAACCGATCCGGTCGGCTTTGTCGGGGGGGCGGGGGCGGCCAGCAGTACGATTTCCCCCCGGATTTTATCTTTTCCGAAATGCTCCAGAGCCTCCCCGGCGGTTCCCAGGAAAAGCTCTTCGTGCAGTTTCGTCAGCTCCCTTGCCACCGCGACAAGCCGCTCCTCTCCGAAAATTTCCGACATATCCCTTAAAGCTGAAAGCAGGCGGTGTGGGGTCTCGTAAAAGATCAATGTGCGGCTCTCCCCCGCCAGCGCGTTCAGAATTTTACGTCGGGCGGCCGGACGTGAGGGAAGAAACCCTTCAAAAGCAAAACGATCGGTGGGCAGCCCCGAGGAAGAAAGTGCGGTAATCACGGCAGAAGGACCCGGAACGGCAATTACTGGAATCCCCTCCTCACGGCAGCGACGCACCAGAATGAATCCGGGATCGGCAATGGCCGGAGTCCCCGCGTCGGAAATCAGGGCCACCGCACGTCCTTCCCGAAGGGCGGTGAGGAGTTGTTCCCCTTTTTCAGCCTCATTGTGCTCGAAAAAGGAAGTCAAGGGAGTTTCGATTCCGAAGTGCCGAAAGAGCTTGCTGCTGTGCCGGGTATCCTCGGCGGCAACCAGATCCGCCTCTTTGAGGATCCGCAGGGCTCGCAGCGTGATATCCTCCAGATTCCCGATGGGTGTGGCGACAAGATAAAGAATTCCAGGCATGGTTTCTCTACAGGTCGTGATTGGCGGTGAAGGGATGGCTGTTTCCGACTCTTTCACTTTCCGTCTTTTTTCATTTTCCCCAACTCATCCAGTTCTGAGAGCCAGACATCGGCGCAGGCATCGCTCGGCATCCGCCAGTCCCCCCGGGGAGAGAGGACCACGCTTCCCACCTTGGGACCGTCCGGCAGGCACGATCGCTTGAACTGTTGCGAAAAGAACCGCCGGTAAAAATTCCGGAGCCAGAGAAGGATATCCTCCTCCGAGAACTGGGTGCCGAAGGCTTTTTCCGCCAGAAAAACAATCTTGCGGGGAGAAAACTGCAGGCGGACGACATGATAGAGAAAAAAATCGTGCAACAGATAGGGACCAATCTGGTCCTCGGTGACCTGCAGGATCTTCCCCTTCTCATCCGGAGGGAGCAACTCGGGAGAGAATGGCGTATTACAGATGTCGATCAGGATATCCGAAGTTTCCCCGGAATACTCGTCTTCGGCGCACCAGGAAACGAGATAACGCACCAGAGTCTTGGGAACCCCGGCATTCACTCCGTACATGGACATGTGATCGGCATTGTAGGTGCACCAGCCAAGGGCCAGTTCGGAGAGATCTCCCGTGCCGATCACCAACCCTCCCACCTGATTCGCGACATCCATCAGGATCTGGGTCCGCTCACGGGCCTGAGCATTCTCGTAGGTGATGTCTTGAATCTCTTCATCGTGTCCGATGTCCCGGAAATGCAGGCGCACCGAATCACCGATGGGAATAACCCGAAGAGTGATCCCGAGGCGTCCGGCGAGCCGTTCCGCATTGGAGCGGGTGCGGTCGGAGGTGCCGAAACCGGGCATGGTGATGGCGACAATGCCCTTCGGGTCGAGTTCAAGCGTCTCGAAAGCCTTGACCAGAACGAGCAGGGCCAGAGTCGAATCAAGACCTCCCGAAAGTCCGAGAACGGCCCGGGAGAGATTGAGATGCCTCAGCCTCTTGGCCAGTCCGGTGGTCTGCAGGGCGAAGATCTCCCGGCAGCGGGCGGCCTGTTCCTCTTCCCCGACCGGCACGAAGGGCGTAGCGGGAATGTTGCGGTGCAGTTCGGTCGCCGGAGCGTCTGCGAGAGAAAAGGGAAGAATCCGATATTTCCGGTCTTCCCGTGAAGCGGCGAAGCTGTTGTTCTTCAGACGCTCGTTATGCAGTCGCTCGATATCGATGTCGGCCAGCGTCATCCGGGTTTCGAATTGAAAGCGAGGCGTCTCCGTCAGGACGACCCCGTTTTCGGCGATCAGGGAATGGCCGGAAAAAACCAGATCGGTGCTCGACTCGCCGGGACCCGCCGAGGCGTATGCATACGCAGCAAGACAGCGTGCCGACTGTGAACGGACCAGATCGCGCCGATAGGCTTCCTTGCCTAGTAATTCGGGGCTGGCGGAGAGATTCAGAAGTACGGTCGCACCCTGCACCGCCATCTGCCCGCTTGGCGGATTGGCCACCCAGAGATCCTCGCAGATTTCCACCCCAATGAGACAATCGGGCAGGGATTCGGCCTGGAACAGGAGGTCGGCTCCGAAAGGAACCCGCTCACCTCTCCATTGCAGTTCGTCAGCCGTTCGGTCAAGGGACGATGAAAACCACCTCTCTTCGTAATATTCATAGGTATTGGGGAGGTAGGTTTTGGGCACGACGCCGATGATGGCCCCCCGGGAGATGAATACGGCGCAATTGAAAAGCCGTCCTCTCTGGGCGACGGGGGCGCCCACCACCAGAGTGAGACCCTTGGACCCGCTGAAATCGGCCAGGTCAAAAAGGGCCTCTTGGGCTCGCGCGATCAGGTGCGGCTGAAAGAACAGATCGCCGCAGGTGTAGGCGGTGACGCACAGTTCGGGGAAAAGCAGGAATCGGCAATCGGCGGCTTCCGCCTGAATGGCTGCCTGTTTTATCCGTTCACAGTTGAAAGCCACATCGGCGACCCGCAGCTCCGGGGAGACCACGCCGATACGCAACATGCCCAAGGAAGAGAGTGAAATCATGAGATCAATTCCGTTTCGGTTGTGGGAGGTGGCCGTCGTTCGTCTTTTGCCCTGGTATTCTAAATGGGCAAGGTGCAAAAGGCAAATTGATCAGAGGCCGAACGCGTCGGGGATATGCTCCATGCGGGCGCCGGACGTTTCGGAATAAACGGCAACGACATCGAATCGTGGTTGAAGACTATTCCATTTCCGGTTTCTCACATCGCCAAGATACCACTGGGCGGCACGAAGAATCTGGCGCTGCTTGAAAGGGCCGACCGCCTCCTGCGGCAAGCCGAAATTTCTGCTGCGACGGGTTTTCACCTCCACAAAAACAAGGCATCTTCCCTGTTTAGCTACAATATCTATTTCTCCCACGGGTGTTCGAGCATTGCGCTCGAGGATCTTCATTCCCAACCGTCGCAGGTATCGAACGGCCTCTTCTTCCCCCCATTTTCCCAGAGAGAGCCGCTCTTCCGTCATTCGCCCTCCAGAAATTCCCTGACCCCCCGGAAGGTGCGTCGATGAAGACTGCAAGGTCCGAGGCGTACAATCGACTCCCGGTGCTGGACACAGCCGTAACCCTTGTGACGGGCGAACCCATAGCCCGGAAATCGGCGATCATAGCCTTCCATCATATGGTCGCGAACCACTTTGGCCACAATGGAGGCAGCCGCAATGGATGGAGAAAGGGCATCGCCTTTTTTTAATGTTTTTTGGAAAAAGGGGAGAGGGATCGCTGAAATGCCGTCAACCAGGAGAAAATCCGGGACGATCCTCAGTCTCTGCACGGACAGGGCCATTCCCTTTAAGGTGGCCTGCAAAACGTTAAGGTAGTCAATTTCCGCAGGAGAGACGATTCCGACCCCGACGGCGCGGGCCTGGATCCGAATCAGGCGGAACAGGCGTTCACGGTCTGACAGAGAAACCTGTTTTGAATCTGTCAGTCCCGGCAGGTTGTACTTCTCGGGAAGAATCACAGCAGCAGCGACCACTGGCCCCGCCAGGGGACCACGGCCGGCCTCATCCACTCCGGCAATGATTCTGAATCCCCTTTTTCGGGCCCGCTCCTCGAAATGCCGTGGCGATAATTCCGGCAGCGGGAACAACTCCAGGTTCAACGATTCCTCCCGATATCACAATGGACTGGATTTAAATCTTCTCCTGCGTTAATATACCGCATCCATTTGGCATTCGTTCATGAAAGGAGAGATAGCATGGGTGGCGTTTTTCTGATTCTGGGTCTGATTTTCTACCTGGCATTTCTTGTCAACTGGAAGGACCTGCGAAATGTCCTCCGCCAGGGTGGATGGGCGGCGCTGGTGGTTTACGCAGTGGTGGCTGTCCTTATCGTCACCGTTCTGGCCACGCCCGATGTCGTGGTTTCCTCGGGCGGACAGCACTGATCTCTCCAGCTTACCTGCTTCAAAAGAAAAGGCCCCGACGATAACGGGGCCTTTCTTTTTTTGCGAATCAGGCGGTGCGCTTTTCACGGATTCGGGCGGCCTTGCCCTGCAGATTCCGCAGGTAATAGAGCTTTGCCCGACGCACCCGGCCGACCATAAGGTTTTCGATTTTTTCCACAGTGGGTGAATGCAGGGGGAAAACTCTTTCGACGCCCATGCCTCCGGAAATTTTACGCACCGTAAAGGTCGATCCGAGACCATTATTAGTCCGTTTGATGCACACACCCTGATAAACCTGGATGCGCTGCTTGTCTCCTTCCACGATTTTCACGTGAACACGAAGGGTATCGCCTGCCTTAAAAGGCGGGATATTCTTCTTCATCTGTTCAAGTTCCAGACGGTTGATGATGTTCATCTGATTCCTCCTCTATCTCGATGCCCTGAATTTTAGAACTTTTAATGTGAATTTGGATCCGATCCTTGATTCAAGTCAATCTCTTCCGAACAGCCGATCCAGAACGATTGCCGCCGCAGCCCTCACAGGGAGATGATTGTAGTCTCCCGCCCCCTTTACCGGCTCAAGGACGGGCCAGCCACGCTCGAAAACAGAAGGGGCCAGCCCCCAGCCGGTGCCGAAAACAAGCAGAAGCGGGTATTCATTCGAAAGGGATCTGCATTGCCCGAAGGAAATGCCGTCCTTTCGACCGGCGCCGGTGAGTACGGGCAAAGGGTCTTCCCCTGCTTCCTTTCGTCGGTGGCTGATCGCCTCATCGAGGGAATCGACCGTTCTCACCATCTGAAGTGCTTCCGAACGGATCGGGTTATAGGTCCGTCCGTAACCCTCCCAATGGCCGAGTATGCGCTCTACCAGCTTCCGCTGCTCCTGTAGAGGCGTGACCACGTAAAAGCTCTTCAACCCGTAAGTGCGGGAGGTCCGGGCAATGTCGTGAAGATCCAGGTTGGTCACCGCCGAGGTGACCACGTCGCCACGGCGATCAAGAACCGGATCATGGACCAGGGCCAGAGCCGCGGACCGTCGATTCACTCTTTCACCCCTGCCAGATCCCGTCGGATTTCATCGAGGACGACTTCGTCCGCCGGGGAGAGTTCGGCACTCCTCAGAAGATCGGGCCGCCGCTGCAGTGTTCTGTTTAACTGCTGGCACCTTCGCCAGCGGGCGATCTCGGCATGATTCCCGGAAAGAAGAACGTCGGGAACCCGGTCGCCTCCGAATTCCACGGGCCGGGTGTACTGGGGATACTCCAGCAGACCATCAGAGAAAGAATCCGTTTCCGAACTGCCCCGGTTCCCGAGAACTCCGGGAATCAGCCGGGCGGTCGCATCGATAATCACCATGGCGGCCAGCTCCCCCCCGGTGAGGACGAAATCCCCTATAGAGAATTCGTCATCCACCATGGCACGGATGCGCTCGTCCACGCCTTCGTATCGGCCGCAAATAAAAATCAATTTTTCTTCTGCAGCCAGGGCCCGGGCATGCTCCTGGCGAAAGATCGTTCCCTGCGGAGTCATCAGCAGGGTCCTGGAACGAGGCGAGCCGCGTTTCAGATCGGTAAGGGCCGCCGCCACCGGCTCAGGCTTCATGACCATCCCATCGCCGCCACCGTAGGGCGTATCATCCGTGACCTTATGTTTTCCCTCGGCCCAGTCCCGGAGGTTATGAGGCCGTATGCGAAAAAGACCTCGATCCGCGGCCTTGCCCAGAATGCTCCCGGAAAAAGGAGATCCGAACATATCGGGAAAGAGGGTCAGAATATCAAAGTTCATCTGGTTCGGGCACAAGTCCTTCAGGGAGATCAACCGTCATCCGGCGGTTTTCCATGTCGATACGGATCACGAACTCTTCCACCGCAGGGATCAGAACCTCTCCGAAAGGTCCGTTTACAACGTAAATGTCATGAGCTCCGGTAGTCAGCAGATCTTCCAGGATTCCGAGGTGTCCACGCGTCCTGTCCTCGACGACGATCCCCTCAAGTTCGAACCAGTAGAATTCATCTTCCGGCAGTTGTGGAAATTCATCCGGAGACATAAGGACATCGCAACCAACCATGGCCTGGGCGGCATCGATGTGGTCCAGTCCCGACAGATGCATCAGAACGGTCCCCTTGTGAAAAGTCGCCCTGGTCGGAAGACGGGAAATGGGCGTCTCGAATTTTCGCTGAAAAAGCACCCGCTGTGCCTCGAGCAGGACGGATGAGATCCCGGAAAACGGTTTGATCTTTAAATCGCCACGTAATCCGTGCGTACCGATCACCTTTCCTACAATCAACCACTCGTCCTTAAAATCGTTCATCACTCCAGGATCTGAAGCGAAGCTTTTCTGTTCTCCCGGGTGGCCTTGGCATTCAGAAGGGTCCGCATAGCCTTGGCAGTACGTCCCTGCTTGCCAATTATACGGCCCATGTCCATTTGTGCCGCCGCCAATTTGATCAGAGCGGTGCCGTCGTCGCCCTGCTCTTCGGAAACAGAAATGGCTTCGGGCTGTTCCACAAGAGATTTTGCAATGAATTCGATCAGTTCTTTCATGGAGACCATCCTTCGGAGGCTGGAAATGGTCTGCCCGGAAGAGAAGTCGATCAGGACTTTGCAGGCTGCTTGAATCTGGACCAGACGCCCTGTCGGCGCAGTAGTTGCCGGACGGTATCAGTTGGCTGGGCGCCCTTTTGCAGCCATTCCAGAGTCCGCTCCTCCCTCAGGGAAACCATCGGTGGATCCTGCTTGGGATCATATTGTCCAAGTTTTTCAATAAAACGACCGTCGCGCGGGAAACGTTCATCGGCAATAACCACCTGATAAAAAGGCTTCTTTTTAGTGCCGCCGCGGGCGAGTCTGATTTTTACGGACATGAATTTGTTCCTCCTGGATGATACTCGAACTTTTTCGGGTAATTTTTGGATAATTCTTGACTGAACCGGATTCCTTTCCAACGAAAACCGGCTGCGAACTACATTGGGAAACCGCCGCCTCGGCCCATGAGGTTCTTGATCCCCTTTGGACCCATCTGCTGCATTTTCTTCATCATCTTCTGGGCTTCCGTGAACCGTTTCAGAAGCTGGTTTATATCCTGAACCGCCGTTCCGCTCCCCCTCGCAATACGTTGGCGGCGAGACCCGTTTAGAATACGGTGGTTTCGTCGCTCCGCCGGAGTCATGGAGTTGATGATCGCCTCGATTTTTTTGAGTTCCTTTTCCGGCAGCTGCATGCCTTTGGCCTGTTTCAATGCCTTGCCGGCTCCGGGGATCATCTTGAGGATCGAATCGAGTGAGCCCATTTTTTTGATGGTCTGCAACTGATCCCGAAAGGTCTCAAGCGTGAACCCCTCTTTGCGAAGTCGCTGCTCCAGGCCGGCGGCTTCCTCCTTGTCAATGGCTGCCTCAGCCTTCTCGATCAGGGAAAGAACATCGCCCATGCCGAGAATGCGCTGGGCCATTCGATCGGGATGGAAGACTTCCAGTGCATCGAGTTTCTCTCCGAGGCCTACCAGCTTGATAGGCTTGCCGGTGACTGCGCGAATGGAGAGCGCCGCTCCGCCCCGGGCATCGCCATCCAGTTTCGTGAGGATCACTCCTGTAATATCGAGCTGTTCATTGAAGCTCTTGGCGACATTCACCGCATCCTGCCCGGTCATCGCATCGGCCACGAACAAAATTTCCCGAGGCGCCAGAGAATTCTTGATCCTCTCCAGTTCCGCCATCAACCCCGTATCGATGTGCAGCCGCCCCGCCGTATCAAGGATAAGAGTGTCATATCCATTGAGCTCGGCATAACGATGGGCTTGTTGGCATATTTCCACCGGATCCTGCCCCGGGTGGGAATCGAAAACATCGACACCTAATTGCCGGCCCACCGTCTTCAGCTGTTCGATAGCCGCCGGGCGGTACACATCCGCCGGAACCAGAAGGGGATTGCGCTTCTCCCGGCGCAATTTCAGTGCGAGCTTTCCGCAGGTGGTGGTTTTACCCGACCCCTGAAGACCGCAGAGCATGATCGGAACTGGGGGTTTCGCCGAAAGATGAAGATCGTAATCTTCCCCTTCTCCCATCAGCCGGGCCAGTTCGTCGCGCACAATCTTGATGACCTGCTGTGCCGGAGTGAGGCTTTTCAGAACATCCTGCCCCACCGCCCGCGCCCGAACGGCCTCGACAAAATCCTTGACCACCCGAAAATTGACATCCGCCTCAAGGAGAACCAGGCGAACTTCGCGCAAGGCTTCCTGTATGTTTTCCTCGCTCAGGCGGCCATGCCCGCGAAGCTTCTTGAAAACGGCGTCGAATTTTTCCGTCAGATTATCAAACACTGGAAAACCGCATATTTGTACAGGCTAGTTGCCTGGGTTTTGCAAAAAGGACACTATATTGAAGGCTCGGTTTATTGTCAAGGAAAATTCAGAAGCCCGGGGAACGGTCAATGCTCGACCTTGCTGTACTCGACCTCCCCCCGAAGGTACAGCTCAATCGGACGGAGGCCTTCTTTTTCAAGAATCTCCTCGATCCGATTTTGTTCTTCGGGCGAAAAACGGATGGCAAGACCACAATCGGCTGTGAGCTGCCGGGGGGCAGGAATCAGAAGAAATTCAACGCCCGCGTTTTTGAGAGCCTTTTCGGCTTGCATAACCCGGTGCACGGAGTTGAAAATTGCCACCAGATCGTTTTTCCTCACCATGAATTCACCTATACCAAGAACTATGACACGTCTGTTTCCCCGGCGCAAGCGTCCTCTTCCGTTGACAGAAGGGAAAGGGGAGAAGTAAACTGTGTCACTTTCAGCCCTGCCGTTTCGGGTTCCCCTAAAGGATTCACTTTGACCCTCCACCAGTCGCTTAACATGATCAATTATCTTTTTCTCGCCTTTCTCGGCAATCTACCCTTGGGATATCTGCGGGAATCCTCGAGCAAATACTCCCTCCGATGGTTCATCTATATTCATCTGTCCATTCCTTTTTTAGTCGCCCTGCGCGTGTTCTATGACTTCGGCTGGGCCATCGTCCCCTTTTCCATTGGCTGCGCCGTGGCCGGCCAACTTCTGGGGGGCAGATTTAAACGGCGTAACAGATCATGACCGGCAAGCGCACGGACGCAGGCACGGGAATCACTTCCATCGCTCGGGAACTTCAAGATCTGCTCCAGCGGCAGGGACTGGATGAGAAGCTTCGCGATTACCGCATCTGGAGGATCTGGGATGAGACCGTC
The DNA here is from genome assembly GCA_024636295.1 of Desulfuromonadales bacterium. Lineage (GTDB taxonomy): Bacteria > Desulfobacterota > Desulfuromonadia > Desulfuromonadales > JAGXHI01 > JAGXHI01. Next base: position 37,948 of record JAGXHI010000017.1, on the reverse strand, counting down.
GGCCCACAGATTGCTGCTCGTGCGAGGCCGGCGCGCATCCGGGAAGGGGTCCTCGAGGTCAGAGTGGACCGAGCCACCTGGATGCAGCAGCTTCAGCTTCTGAAACCCAAGATCCTGTCTAAACTGCGGGAATCTGGAGGAGAAGGAATCAAAGACATCTATCTCCTGCGGGGAAAAACGGAAAAGGCTCAGGAAACGGTTACGGAGAAAAATACGCCCTCCGCCCGCTTTCGACAGACGAAGTTAACACCCGAGGAGCAAAAGCGAATCGAAAATACGGTCAGGGACATTCCCGACGCCGATCTGCAGCGGGACCTGAAACTCTTCTTTTCTCTGCAGCTCAGGCTCTCCAAGGCCCGTTCCGATTCTTCCTGACAATCACCCCGGCCGGCCTTCTCCGTAGATGGCCAACACTTCGGGCGAATAAACGGCTCCCTCATACAGAACGAGAGGAGAATCCACCACCATTCCTGTCCGCCCTCTTTTTCGTCCCTCCACCAACACCAGTTTTGCCGATTCTCCCTGACGTGAATGAACGCAGCGCAGCCTCTTCGGCTCAAGCCGCTCGCGGCGCACTTCCTCCAGCAGCTCAGCCAACCGCTCCGCCGGAAAAACCAGATAGAACCTCCCGCCGTCTTTCAGCAGCAGAAAAGCTGTCTTGAGAAAGTCCTCCAGGCATCCGGACAGTTCATGACGAGCGCCGGCCCTCTGTGGATCCGGAGATTTCCGTCCGGTTTCCGGTTTTCGGAACGGTGGGTTGGCGAAAACCGCATCGAACCTCTGATAGAGTTCCAGGTTGAGGCGGCGCAGATCTCCTTCGAGAATTCGAACCCGGTTTTCCATCCCGTTCAACCGCACATTTCGACGGGCGCAGTCTGCAAGGGACGGCTGAAGTTCAATTCCGGTAATTCCTCCTGCAGCAGACCTTTCGGCCAACAGCAGGGGCAGAACACCTGAGCCTGTTCCCAGGTCGGCCACTGTCTCGCCCCGGCGCAGATGTCCGAATGCACAGAGAAGAACCGGATCGACGGAAAAACGATAACCATTCTTCTTCTGGATGATTCTCAATCCGCCCAGTCGCAGCTCATCCAGCGTCTCATCGGGATGCAGCGGGATATCCGCAGGATTTTCGCCTGACAATTCAACTCCCCAGATTGGCTGAGATTTACCATGGAAGTCACCCGAGAACAGATATTCTCACCTGGTGAATCGCCGTGTTTCCGTGCGGGATCCATCTTTCGGGCTCTGATCATTATTCAAAAACAAAGGGGCGAAAATTTCGCCCCTTTGTTTTATATCTTCCATGCAAGTTCTGATCAACTTCCTCCGTAGGAATGAAGTCCGGAAAGAACCAGGTTCACGCCCAGGTAGCAGAAAATTGTGGCGCCGAAACCCACGATCGAAAGCCAGGCGGCCTTTCGTCCAACCCAGCCTCGGGTGAAGCGGGCATGAAGAAATGCTGCGTAGATGAACCAGACAATCAGGCTCCAGGTCTCTTTTGGGTCCCAGCTCCAATAGGTGCCCCATGCGTAATTGGCCCAGGCCGCTCCGGTGACGATTCCCAAGGTGAGCATGGGAAATCCGATCATGATCGCCTTGTAGTTGATATCGTCCAGAATTCTGGTGCTGGGGAAAAGACTGAGGACCCCGCCGGCGGGAGAATCGCTGCGGGACTCTCCCCCATCTTTTCCCTCCTTGATCAGATACATGATAGAGACTCCGCAGGCGACGGCGAAGGCGGCATAACCTAAAAAGCAGGTGATCACGTGATAAGTAAGCCAGTTGCTCTGCAGTGCCGGCACCAGGGGATCAATGCTCTGGTCCAGCCTCAGCTGCCCCCATGTCATTCCCAGAAAAGCAAAAGGGATAACAAACGCCCCGACCGCACGCTGCTTGTATTTCAGATCGATCAGAAGGTAAACCAGAAGGATGGTCCAGGCGAAGAAAACGACCGATTCGTAGAGATTGGAAAGGGGGGCGCGTCCGACACCGCCCGGCAGCTGGTAGGACTCGTACCAGCGCAGGCCGATTGCAACGGTATGAATAGCAAACCCGACATACGCCAGGAAAGTCGCCCCCAGGGCGATCTGTTTGCTGCGGGTTGGTAGGAAAACGACAAACAGGACCATGGCGCCGAAATAGGCGACGGTCACGAAATTGAAGAGTTGAGCACTGGTCATGATTCGATCTCCCGGCAAATAGACCTATGAGTCAGGAAGAAATTTCCTTTTTCAGTTTCTTTTTAAAATCGTCAAAAAACAGTTCGAATCCCGGCTGATTTCGGTGCGCCGTGCCTCCGAACTTGATTCCCGTCTTCTCCCCCACGGGTTGTATGGTGATCCAGATTCTGCGATGGGAGAGGAAAAACGCGATAAGAGAACCGAGTATCAGCAGGGTGCAGCCGGCCCAGACAACCCAGACCCCGGGATCTTTGTTGACCTGAAGTCCGGTGTAATAACTCTGCTGGTAATCAAGGAGGCTGAAGATGAATTCTCCGCGGCGTCGGGCATCGAATTCCGGATGAGCCTGCAGGACGTTGAAGGCGCGCGGCGGTCCGGATGAGGGGAAAACCTCCAAGCGCGCGGCCGGTCCGAATTCCTGGAATGAAGGAGTAAAAGCTGCAACGCGAAAGAAGTCCCCACCTGGAAGCTCCACCCGTTGCCCCTGTCGGATGTTGTAGGTCCGGGTCTCGCCGGTTTCCCGGACCCGTACCCGTACATTGAAAACGGGATCCCCTGCCGGACCGTAGCTCGATTGATAAAAGGTGATTCCCTTATAGGTCAGAGGATCGTTCACTATGATGGGCCGCTGTGTAAGTTGCTCCGAAACCGGCTGACCATTCTCAAGAATGGTCAGAAGACTTTTGAATTCTTTGGGCCGGTTTGTCCCGGGATAGTAAGTGACGGAAAAATCATCGCACCGCACCGCGAAATCAAGCGGCAACTCCGTGGCGCCGCTTCTCAGCAAGACCTTGTTGGCGGCCTTCCCCTCGGGGATATTGACGAAGGCCTTGAAGCCCCAGAGACTTCCGATAATGGCGCCGATGAAGATGATGAGGATGGAAAGATGGGTCACGTAAACCCCGAAGCGGGCGTAGGCGCCCTTCTGGGCGAAAAGGTGGATCTTCCCGTCTTTCTCTGTGATCACCGGAGCGGAAAATTCACGTTTCAGAAGGGCGGCCGTACGATCCCGCACTTCCGGAGCCGGAGTCTTCACCAGGGCCTCCTCCAGATTTGAGAAGGTCCTGTACAGGGTATCATCCGGGGTCAGAACGGGATTTTTGACTATTTTCAAGACTCGCGGCAACCTTTTGATGGAACAGGAGATCAGGTTGATCGAGAAAAATCCCAGCAGACCGAAGAACCACCAGGAATGGTACATATCGAAAAACTGCAGGGAATTGAGAAATTGATATGTGGTTTCACCGTAAATTTCACGATATTGGGCGGGTTGAAGATTCTGTTGAATGACCGTTCCGAAAATGGAGAAAACGGCTAACAGAATCAGAAGAATGATGGTCAACTTCAGAGAGCAGAAAAAATCCCACACTGCGGTTAGACCATTACGTTCCTTGGCGTTCAAAATCGCTTCTCCTGAAAATGTATTTAATTTTTCCGGATTCCAATTAAGCCGGTGGGGCCAATCTGGGGCCCTGCGGCTGAAGGGGTATGCTATGAAGATGATGCGGACAGGCCATAGGGCCCTCCGGAAAAGAGTAACCTAGCGATTGTTGAGGCAATTCAAACCCCTAGGATAATTACAGGACATTCGGCCTGTCAAGGAAAATCGAATGGGCTCCGGCACCAGACTTCTCATCCGGTTATTCAGAGGTTATCCTTCTCCATTTTTTTCCGAAGAGAATCGGCCTTGGATTCCACGCCAGAAGCCAGGCCCTCCTTGAACTGAAACAGTCGTTTCGCAAGATCTTCGTCGGCCTGGGCCAGAATCTGGGCCGTGAAAATACCCGCGTTGCGTGCGCCCGCCTTTCCGATGGCCATGGTCGCCACCGGAATGCCGGCCGGCATCTGCACGGTGGCCAGAAGAGCGTCCAGCCCTTTCAGGGCCGAGGAGTCGATAGGGACGGCAACCACCGGAAGGATGGTTTCGGCGGCAACAACGCCGGCAAGGTGAGCCGCGGCGCCGGCCCCCGCGATCAGGACCCGGATTCCGCGGTCCCTCGCCCCCTGGACGTAAGCCGACGTCCTTCGGGGAGAGCGGTGGGCGCTGGAGACGGTCATCTCAAAAGGAATCCCGAATTCTTTCAGAGCTTTTGCCGCCTCTACCATGATGTCATAATCGTTGTCGCTTCCCATCAGGATGCCGACCAGTGGCTTATCCATTGTCCTGTTTCCTTTTCGTTGCGGAAGAAAATTTCAGCTTCGGTTCAGGGCTTTTTGCCCGATATCCTTTCTATATACAACCCCCTCCCAGGAAATCCTGTCGACACCCTTGTAAGCCTGGTCTATCGCTTCCGCGACGGAGACGCCGAGACCGGTGACGCCAAGGACGCGGCCGCCGGAGGTCACCACCCTTCCCTCTTTTTCCTCTGTTCCGGCATGAAAGACGACGAGATCCTCAAGGGCGGCGGCTTCCTCGAGCCCCCGGATCTCCCTTCCCTTTTCATAATCACCCGGATAGCCCGCGGAGGCCATGACCACGCAGACCGCCGATTTGTCATGCCACTGCAGGGCGTCTTCCTTCAGCTCTCCCCGGGCGCAGGCCATCAGAACCGGAACGATGTCGGACTTGAGCCGCACCAGCAGCGGCTGGGCCTCGGGGTCACCGAAGCGGGCGTTGAACTCCACCACACGGGCCTTCCCCTCAGAGATCATGAGGCCGATATAGAGGATCCCCGCATAAGGACAACCTTCGCCGGCCATGCCCTCGACCGTGGGACGGACGATGGTCTCCACGATTTCGTCGTGGAGGGGTTCTGTAATTACCGGAGCCGGGGAGTATGCCCCCATCCCGCCGGTATTTGGACCCCGATCGCCATCGAATATTCTTTTGTGATCCTGGGAGGATGCCAGAGGCAGTATATTCTTTCCATCCGTAAAGGCGAAGAAAGAGGCCTCCTCTCCGAACATGAATTCCTCCACGACGATTCGGCTGCCGGCGTCCCCGAACACCCCTTCAACCATCATCTGATCCACGGCAGCCACTGCTTCTTCTACAGTTTCGGCGACAGCCACTCCTTTTCCGGCAGCCAGACCGTCGGCTTTTACCACGATGGGGGCGCCCTGTTCCCGAATGTAGGCCACGGCCGCGTCCCGATCGGAGAAGGTCCGATATGCGGCGGTGGGAATTCCGTATCTGGCCATCAGGTCTTTGGCGAATTCCTTGCTTCCTTCGATACGGGCCGCGGATCGAGTCGGACCGAAGGCGGCGAATCCCTCCTTCGTGAACGTGTCCACGATCCCCAGAGTCAGGGGAAGTTCGGGGCCGACCACCGTCAGGTCGATTTCCTTCGTCCTTACGAATCCGAGCAGGCCCTCAATATCGTCTACGGCGATGTCCACACACTCAGCGTGTTGCGCAATGCCCGGATTTCCGGGTGCGCAGTAAAGCTTCTCCACGAAGGGAGATTGAGCAATTTTCCAGACCAGGGCGTGTTCGCGGCCCCCGCCGCCGACAACCAGAATTTTCATGGTCAATTCTTCCCGTTTCTTCGGTTCTCTATTTTGGTGCTATGAACAGCAGGATATACCATAACGGGAATTTCCCGTCTTTGACGAAGGATGAAGCCAACGCCGCAGGTGGGCGCTTTTCATCAGCCTTCGCGATCAGTGGCGGAAGTGACGCATTCCCGTGAACACCATCGCCATCCCCTGCTCATCCGCGGCGGCGATGACTTCATCGTCACGGATCGATCCGCCGGGCTGGATAACGGCAGAGATCCCCGCTGCTGCAGCGTTGTCGATCCCGTCCCGGAAGGGAAAGAAGGCGTCGGAGGCCATCACCGCCCCCAGCACCGGAAGTCCTGCATGTTCCGCCTTGATGGAGGCGATACGGGCTGAATTGACCCGACTCATCTGGCCGGCCCCAACGCCTGTGGTCATTCCGTCCTTACCGTAGACGATGGCGTTGGATTTGACGAACTTGGCCACCCGCCAGGTGAACAGCAGGTCCTCCATCTCTTTTGCCGTAGGCTGACGCTTGGTGACGACACGCGTTTCGGCAATCAGGTCCAGGTCCGCCTCCTGCACCAATATTCCTCCGTGGACCCGTTTGAAGTCCCATCGGGGCCGGGGGCTCTCCGGCCAGGCGCCGCAGACCAGAAGACGGACATTTTTCTTTGAGGAGACCGCCTCGGCGGCCTCCGGGGAAATTTCGGGGGCAATGATCACCTCCACGAATTGGCGATCCACGATGAGTCGGGCCGTTTCCGCGTCCAACTCCCGGTTGAAGGCGACGATCCCTCCGAAAGCTGATTCGGGATCGGTGGAGAAGGCCCTCTCGTACGCCTCGCGCAGGGTGCTCCCGAAGGCGACACCACATGGGTTGGCGTGCTTGACGATTACGCAGGCCGGAGCTTCACCGAATTGCTTGACGCATTCGAGTGCGGCATCCGTATCGGCAATGTTGTTATAGGAAAGCTTCTTGCCCTGCAGTTGCCGGGCCGTGGCGATACAGGATTCCTGAAGATCGCGCTCCACGAAAAAGGCTGCCTTCTGGTGAGGATTTTCTCCATAGCGCATGGTATCAGCCCGCCGATACTGAAGCGAAAGAGCCGGGGGGAAATCGGCCGATTCCTCGTCCAGTCTTCGGCCGAGCCAGTTGGAGATTGCCCCGTCGTAGCCGGCGGTATGCTGGTAAACCTTCACCGCCAGCCGGAAATTCGTCTCCCGGGAGACCGCCCCGTCATTCTCCTTCATTTCAGCAAGAACTTTCGAATAATCCACGGGATCTACAATCACGGTCACATCGCGGTTGTTCTTTGCGGCACTGCGAAGCATGGTGGGGCCGCCGATGTCGATATTCTCGATCGCCTCCTCCAGAGTGCAATCCGGACGGGCCACGGTGGCTTCGAAGGGATAGAGGTTCACCACCACCAGATCGATGGGTTGTATGCCGTGTTTCTCCATCTGGGCATGGTGTTCGGGATTTTCCCTGATTCCCAGAAGACCTCCGTGGACTTTGGGATGAAGGGTCTTCACGCGGCCGTCGAGCATTTCAGGAAAGCCGGTGAAATCAGAAACATCCCGCACGGGAAGACCTTCCCGGCGCAATAGAGCGGCCGTTCCCCCGGTCGAGAGGATTTCGACGTCAAAATCCCGCAGATCACGGGCGAATTCCACGATTCCCGTTTTGTCTGAAACGCTTATAAGGGCTCTTCTTACCACGGCCATGAAATCATCCTTTCCGGTTGCAGATATACAATTCAAGATTGACGAAATCGCAAAACTCGAAATCTACCACAGAACCAATATGGTTCAGGATTTTCCGTCGATGGCGGTTTCAAAAATCCAGAGATCTGATGAAGATTTTTTCAAATGCCGGGACCCCGGACAAGGGGTATGGGTGCAACTGCCCCGCCAGATCCCGAACTTTTTCCGGACCGTTCGCGTCAAACAAAAAACGGGCGAGACCAGAGAGCACCCCTCCCGGGATAAAGCGCACTTTTTCTATCATGATTTCTGGAAGCATAGCAACCCTTTTCAAAGCCGATGGAGAGAGAGAGACGCCAAGAGCGCCGGTGAGAACCACCTCCTTCAAATCTCCAGCCTCGATCCCGCCCCTGCCCAGCAGGCACTCGACTCCGGCACGCACGGCCCCTTTTGCCAGCTGGAAACTGCGGATATCCTCCTGGGTGATAAGCAGATCGATAGAAGCGTCTCGATACAAACGCAGCGCCCTTTCCGAATTGCACTGCACAATATAACGCGACAGCAGCCCCGGCACCTTCAGCGGATCCGGTATCGTTCCCGCCCGATCGATCAGCCCCGACTCCCGGGCGGCGGCTACCGCCTCCACAAGACCGCTGCCGCACAGGCCTCGGGGGGGGGCGCCGTCGGTCGTCTCCAGATGCCAGGAATCCCCCAGCAGCCGGACGCCGATAACGGCTCCCGGCCCCTCGGGAAGACCACAGGAGATCTCGCCACCCTCGAACGCGGGTCCTGCCGCCACCGAGGTCACGTCCCAGCGGTTACCGGAATACAAGGCCATTTCGCCGTTGGTGCCGATATCGAGATACAGGGAAGGTTTTGAATAGGATTCAAAGGAGAAGAGAAACGCCACAAGGTCTCCTCCCACATACCCACTGACCAAAGGAAAGATCTGCAATGGAGCCGCAAAATGAAGGCCGTGTTCAACCGAATGGAGGGAGGACAGATCCTTTTCGGCGGGCCGATGTGGGGGAAAAAGCAGAGAGTCGACCGGCTGGCGCCGCAGCAGATGGCACATGGCAGGATTCCCGGCGATGACCCCGGCCGCGATTTCGGCACGGGTTCTGCCGGATCGGGAGAGAAGAAGGTCGATCAGATCGTTCAGTCCCTGGACCAGCAGCCGCTGCAGGAGCTCACCCTCTCCTTCATGGGCGGCCTCCAGGCGTCGGATGACATCCGCCGCAACCGAGCACTGGGGATTGATTCGACGCGCCTCCGCCAGCACATCTCCTTTGGGCCCGAGGAGACGGCCGCCCAGCGTGGTCGTTCCCACATCCAGCGCGAGGGACAGATTGGAATGGCTCATGACACCTCGGATCTTGGGTTTGAGCCGAATGCCCGGTCAGGCCGATTCCTGGACCTCCAGGTCCGAGTCCCGGTAAATCCGGGGTACCCGCTTGCTGATCTGGCAAAAAACCTCATAAGGAATTGTCCCGATCCACTCAGCCCATTCTTCGGCGGAGATCATCTGTCCGTTGTCCCGACCCAGCAGTGTCACCTCGTCTCCCACCTGGACGTCCGGGACATCGGTGATGTCCAGCATGGTCCAGTCCATGCACACCGTTCCGGCCACGGGAACACGACGCCCCCTGACCAGGGCTTCGCCGCAGCCGGTGAGGTGGCGGCTGTACCCGTCGGCGTATCCCACCGGAATCGCGGCCAGAACCGAAGGGCGTTCCGTCACGAACCGATGCCCGTATGAAATCCCGGTGCCGGCGGGAACCTTTTTGATCTGCACCACGGATGTTCGGAGACTCATCACCGGTTTGAGATCGATTTTACCCGCGAACCAGGAGGAAGGCAGACTTCCGTAGAGTACGATTCCCGGCCGCACGAGATTGCACTCCAGCGGATCGCAGGAGAAAAGAGCTGAACTGTTACTGATGTGAACATATCCGGGGTCGAATCCCGCCTCGCGAATCTTTCCTAACATCTCGCGGAAGAGATGGGTCTGTTCCCCTGTAAAGGAATGGTGAGGATCGTCGGCGACCGCCAAGTGCGAGATGACCCCTTCCAGAACCAGATTCTTCTTTCCACTCAATGCGTCAAGCACCCCTGGAAGCTCTTCCGGGCGGAACCCCAACCGGCCCATTCCCGTATCGATCTTCAGGTGATAGGGACATGTCCGACCGGCCTCTCGAGCGTAACGGTCCAGTCGGCACGCTGTTTCCAGACTATAGAGCGTCGGGGTCAGATCATGATTGAACAGATCTCTCTCCTGGTCGGGATAAATTCCCCCGAGCACCAGAATCGGCTTTAATATACCCGCCCGCCGAAGTTCAATCCCTTCCTCCACGATGGCCACGCCGAACAGGTCAGCTCCGGCATCCTGGAGGGCGGGGGCAACTTTTGCCGCACCATGTCCGTAGGCGTCGGCCTTGACCACGGCCAGAACCTTTGCTTTCGCCGCCTTCGTTCGAACCTGCCGCAGGTTGTGCCGCAGGGCGCCGAGATCGATTTCTACATAGGTAGGCCGACGACCAAGCATGATCCGGAAATTCCTTCGCGCAATCAATATAATGAAAGGTGTTTTTTACCATGCCACAAAGGAGCCTGTAAAGGATAAAGTCCCTGAGGCCGGGCCCGCTCAGGGACAATTCAGTTGACAGCAATGCACGAATACTATAGGCTTTTTCTTAATTTTCACTAAGTACCAGAACGCTGGGGGAGTGCCTCGCACTGAGAGTTTCGCTGACGGCGAAGCGACCCTTTGAACCTGATCCGGGTCATACCGGCGTAGGGAAGCGACGAAGAGCTGAATCGTCCCCTCCGCCGCGCCTTTTACGGGCCGCGGCTTTTTATTTGGAGAATAGGAATTGATAAAAGGGCTTTATCTCATTACCGACGATGACCGGGACGGCAGGTTGATCGACCGGGTCCGGGACGCTCTGCGGGGAGGCGTTCGAGTTCTGCAATACCGGGACAAGAGCCTTTCCTCCGCCCAACAGATTACCCTGGGCCGGCAGCTGAAAGAACTCTGCCGCAGCCATAAAGTGATCTTCCTGGTCAACGATTCTCCGGAAATCGCTCTCCAGTGCGGTGCGGACGGAGTGCACCTGGGCCAGGGCGACGGATCCGCGACAGAGGCTCGCAGAATTCTGGGGCCGGCGAAAATCGTCGGCCTCTCCGCCCGGACATTGGAGCAGGCAAAGAGAGCCGAGAGCGATGGCGCCGATTATATCGGCCTCGGCAGCATGTATCCCACAGATACCAAACCCGATCACCTCCTCATCGGTCCGGAAACACTGAGAAGGGTAAGGAAGGAAGTGGGAATCCCCATCGTCGCCATCGGCGGAATCACCCGGGATCGTGCGGCAGAGGTCATCGATGCGGGCGCGGATGCTCTGGCGGTCGTCTCCGCCGTCATGGGCGATTCCTCCCCCGCGATTGCGGCGCGGGAGATCGCCCTGCAGTTCAACAGGCGGAATCCGTTTCCCCGGGGAAGGGTCCTGACGATCGCGGGCTCCGATTCGGGAGGCGGCGCCGGCATTCAGGCGGACCTCAAGACGGCAACGCTTCTGGGGTCCTACGGAATGAGCGCCCTGACGGCCCTGACGGCACAGAACACCCTGGGCGTCCGTGGCATTCATCGCGTCCCGGCGGAATTCGTTCGTGAGCAGATCGAGGCGGTTCTCTCCGATCTGGGCGCGGACATAATCAAGACGGGCATGCTGAACACCGCGGAAATCGTCGAGGTAGTTGCACATGAAATCGAGGTGCATGCCCTACCGGCGGTGGTGGACCCCGTCATGATTGCAAAGGGAGGATCACCGCTTCTCCAGTCGGAGGCGGTGGAGGCCGTAAGGAAAAAACTTCTCCCGGTCAGTTACCTGCTCACTCCGAATCTTCATGAGGCCGAGGCTTTGACCGGAATTCAGATCTCTTCGGAAAAGACGATGGAAGAGGCCGCCCTGCGCCTGCGGGAGATGGGCGCGCGAAATGTTCTCGTCAAGGGAGGTCACCTTCAGGGGGAGGCGATCGATCTGCTTCTGCTCGCAGAAGGGAAGTTCCTGCGTTTTCCCGGGTCGCGGTTCAATATATTGAATACCCATGGCACCGGCTGTACTTTCGCCGCGGCGATCGCTTCCTTTCTGGCTCAGGGCCTGCCGCTTCGAGAAGCGGTCGGACAGGCGAAAATTTTCATTTCCGAAGCCATCCGCACCGCCCTCCCCATGGGCGGGGGACATGGACCGGTCAATCATTGGGAGGCGGCAAAAGCATTAAACCCGTGAGCGGTGAGCGGGAAAACCGCCTCCCCCGCCCACAATCCGCCCCCTGGGCCCGTGCGACGAAATCAAAACGGAGGCTGCTCCAGCCTGAATAACCCCCGCAGCAAGCGGCCGACAGTGAGCGGAAAAAGCATTACTGCTCACTGATCACTGCTCACTTTTTTCTTTCAAGAGGATTATCATGACCCAGCTCGAATCCGCCCGCAGGGGCGTCGTTACAGATCTCATGCGGAAGGCTGCCGAGGCCGAGGGCATCAATGCGGAAATCCTCCGCGAGCGCATTGCGGAAGGCAGGGTGATCATCTGCCATAACACTCGCCGTTCCGGAGGCATTGCTCTGGCGGTCGGTCACGGTCTGCGTACCAAAGTCAACGCCAACATCGGAACCAGCAAGGACGACACCAGTGTCGACAAGGAACTGGAGAAGGCTCGGGTCGCCGTCTCCGCGGGCGCCGACGCCCTCATGGATTTATCCACCGGCGGTCCGGTCGATGACATCCGCCAGGCAGTCATTGCCGAAACGGAGGCCTGCATCGGCAGCGTTCCTCTCTACCAGGCGGCTCTGGACGCGGTCCTGAAGAAGAAAAAAGCCATTGTGGATATGACCGTGGAGGACATCTTCGAAGGGGTGGTGAAGCACCTTGATGACGGAGTTGATTTCATCACCGTCCACTGCGGGGTGACCCGCGGCACCTTCGAGCGGATGAGGAACGAAGGCCGCATCATGGACGTCGTTTCCCGGGGGGGCTCTTTCACCATTGAATGGATGCTGCACAATGAGGCGGAAAACCCTCTTTTCGAGCATTTCGATCGACTCCTGGAGATCGTCCGACCCTATGACGCAGTGCTTTCACTGGGGGACGGGTTCCGCCCCGGGTGCATTGCCGATGCCACCGACCGGGCGCAGATTCAGGAATTGATCGTCCTGGGCGAACTGACCCAGCGGGCTTGGAATGCAGGCGTCCAGGTCATGATCGAGGGTCCGGGCCATGTGCCTCTGCACCAGATCCAGGCCAATATTCAGTTGCAGAAACGCCTCTGCCACGGCGCTCCCTTCTATGTTCTGGGTCCCCTGGTCACCGACATCGCCCCGGGCTACGATCACATCACCTGCGCCATCGGAGGAGCCATTGCCGCCGCAGCGGGAGCCGATTTTCTCTGTTACGTCACACCGAGCGAACATCTGCGTCTGCCGACGGTGGAGGACGTTCACGAAGGAGTGATCGCCAGCCGTATCGCTGCCCATGCCGCCGATATCGCCAAAGGGATTCCCGGAGCGATGGAAAAGGATGCGGCCATGTCCCGCTGCCGCAAGAAACTCGATTGGGAAGGACAATTTTCCCACGCACTGGATCCTGCCAGGGCCCGTCGTCTGCGGGCCGAATCGGGAGTGGACGAAGCCCATGGCGCCTGCACGATGTGCGGTGAATTCTGCGCCTACAAGGTCATGAACAAGTCAGCCGAAATCATCGCAGGCGACTGACCCCTGCGGAATCCGGCGCACCCCCCTTGACAGCTTTCCGTTTTCATGAATTATTATTATTTTGATTGATATTTTTCATCGAAATCCCGGGAACGGGAATGTTCGACGGGAAGGGTATCCCCATGCGCGCCGTTTTCCTGTTGGTTCTCATCTTTTTTTCTCTGGCATTCCTTTTCCCCGCCGCCGCGCAGAATAAAAAAGATCCCGGGCCACAGGGGCCGCCTCCCGCTCTGGTGGTTACAGCTCCCGTCGTTGAAGAAAGGGTACAGTCTCCCCAAACGTTGATTGGAACCTCAGAGCCCCGCTATCAGGCCGCCATCGCGGCTGAGATGGAAGGACTTGTGACGCAATTGAAGGTCCGCAAAGGAGAGCATGTACCCAAAGGCGCCGAAATCGTTACATTGCGGACTCTTCCGGCGGAACTCGAGCTCCAGGAAAGTCGGTCCCGGCTGAAGGAAGTTCAGGCCCGGATCGAAAAGGCCGAATCCGACCTGAAGCGGGCGGAAGGCCTTTTCGCTCAAAAATTTATTTCGGAGGAAGAACTGCAGTCTCGACGTACGGAAGTCGACGCCCTCCGGCGCCAGGCCCAACAAATTCAGGCACGCATCCGCATTCAGAAGGACCGGCTGCAGCGAATGACGGTCGAAGCGCCCTTTGCCGGACGGGTGGTGGAGGAGCGGACAGAAACGGGTCAATGGCTGAGCGAGGGGGATCCGGTCGTTCTCCTGGCCGATCTTTCCGTCATGCATATCATGGTTCCGGTGCCCGAACGGCGGATTTCCGGAATTTCCGTCGGAGATACGGCCGAGGTGGGCTTCGATGCTCTCCCCGGCGAGACCTTTTCCGGAGAGGTAACGGCCATTGTTCCCCGAGCGGACACCGCCTCCCGTACATTCCCTGTGCAGATCTCCGTTAAAAATCCCGACAACCGTATAATGTCCGGCATGCTGTCTCGGGTCACCTTCTTCACCGACATCCCCGATACTGCATTACTCCTCCCCAAGGATGCCTTTGTTCCCCAGCCCGGAGGAGGCGGACATATCGTTAAAGTCGAGGAGGGACAAGCGATTCTTGTTCCGGTTAATATCCTTGGAACCCACGGGGATCATTATGCGGTGGAACCGCTCGGCGAAAACGGATTGTCCGCCGGGGACCGGGTCGTGATCCGGGGGAATGAACGCCTGCGCCCGGGCCAGAACATCCGGGAGGCGAAGCGCCCCGAATAAAAAGATCAATAGAAGTTTCTCCCTGAGGGCGCCGGAACCGGCCTTTGGAAACCGGTCGCCGAATAAATGAGGCGAGATCATATGGGTCTGATCGATACGTCCATTCACAGGCAGGTCGGCGTGACGGTCGGAGTCCTGCTGGTCCTCCTCTTCGGATTCATTTCCCTTCTCCGAACCCCTGTTCAGCTCACCCCCGAAGTGGCTCGTCCCGAAATCACCGTTTCCACCACCTGGCCAGGCGCCAGTCCCGAGGACGTGGAGAAGGAAATCGTCCAGCGCCAGGAGGATATGCTCAAGGGCGTGGAGGGCATCGTTGAGATGGAATCCGAGTCCCGCGACAGCGGGGGGCGCATCCTCCTGACCTTCCTGCCCGGCACGGACATGGATGCCGCTCTCCTCAAGGTGAGCAACGCCCTCGATCAGGTTCGGGATATCCCGCCTGACGCCGACAAACCAGTGATTTCGGCGGTGAACACCGAGGACCAGCCTGTTGCCTGGTTTATTCTCAAGCCCCTGCCGGAAAACGATCGTCCTATAGATTCCTATCTGATCTTCGCGGAGGACAACATCAAGGCTCGCTTTGAGCGGGTGCCGGGGGTTGCGCGCAGCAATATCCGCGGTGGGCGCGAACGCGAGCTCCATGTCGTCGTCGATCCAGAGCGTCTCTCCGGCTACGGTCTCACCCTCCAGGATCTCATCCTTACTCTCGATCTGCAGAACGTCAACATCTCCGCCGGCAGCTTCGACGAGGGCAAACGCCGATACATCGTTCGAACGCTGGCCGAATTCGAAAATCCGGCCGAGGTGGAGAAGGTCGCTCTGAGAACCGCTTCAGGCGAGCGTATTTTCGTGGGGGACATCGCCAGGGCGCGGTTCGGATACGAGCGCGCCACCGTTTCGGTTCGCCAGAACGGGGAGCCGGCCATGGCGATCAATGTCCAGCGCGAAAGCGATTCGAACGTCCTTGAAGTGATGGAAATGCTGAAGGAGGCTCTGCGGGAACTGAACGAGGGGGTTCTAAAGGACAACGGACTGGTTCTCACCCAGGTCTATGACGAGACGGATTACATTCATTCCGCCATCGATCTCGTCCTGCAGAACCTGTGGGTCGGGGGAACGCTCGCCATCCTGATCCTGACGCTTTTTCTGCGCTCCTTCTCTTCGGTCCTGATCGTCTCCACGGCCATTCCCATTTCCATTATCGGCACCTTCATCGTCATGAACCTGTTCGGCCGCACGATCAATGTCATATCTCTTGCCGGACTCGCCTTCGCCGTGGGAATCGTGGTGGACAATGCCATCGTCGTGCTGGAAAACATATATCGGCATCGGCAGATGGGAGAGGAGAGAGGGCCCGCGGCCCTCAACGGCACCCGCGAGGTCTGGGGCGCCGTGCTCTCCTCGACCCTGACCACGATTGCCGTTTTCCTGCCGATTCTTTTCATCGTCGAGGAGGTGGGGCAGCTTTTCCGCGATATCGCCCTGGCCATCTGCGGAGCAGTGGCCCTTTCGCTGGTGGTGTCGATTTCCGTGATTCCTTCCTATGCCGCCCGTATCCTCGGCGGAAAATCACTGGAGAAGCGTCATCGGCGGCGGCACGGGTTCCACAATCTTTTCGGCCTGACGATTCTCGCGGAACAATTCGCCGATTCCATCGCCGAATTAAACTACCGCATCAGCGGCTCGGTGGTCGCCCGCCTGCTGGTGGTAGTCCTCCTCACCGCGGCTTCCCTGAGCCTCGCCTGGTTCCTGGCGCCCAAACCCGAATACCTTCCCACAGGCAACCGGAACCTTCTGATCAGTCTCCTGATTCCGCCCCCGGGATACAATGTGGATGAATTCACCCGCATCGGCCAGGAACTGGAATCCGACCTCAGACCGATGTGGGAAGAGGACTCGGAACCGCTCCAAGGACTGCCCCGGATACAAAATTTTTTCTATGTGGCCTCCGGAAGGCAGATTTTCATGGGCGTTCGCTCCGTCGAGCCCTCCCGTGTCCGGGAGCTGATTCCGTTCCTTCAACAGGAGCTTTCGAAAGTGCCGGGAATGATCGCCATCGTCACCCAGTCCTCCCTTTTCGAGCGGGGTCTCTCGGGAGGCAGGAGCATCGACGTTGAATTTTCCGGACCCGAACTGGAGCGCCTGGTGGAGATCGGTGGACGTGCTTTCGGCGCCATCAGGGAAGTTCTGCCCGAAGCGCAGCTTCGCCCTATCCCGAGCCTTGATCTGGGAAACCCCGAGATCCGGGTCATTCCGGACCGGGTGCGGCTGGCGGATGCGGGACTGTCCGCCCGGGAACTCGGAATTGTCGTGGACGCCCTGATCGACGGCGCCATCGCAAGCACCGTGAACGTGGAAGGGAATGAACTCGACCTGAAAGTAATAGGTGAGACGCGATTCGCCTCGCGCACCCAGGACGTTGCCGGGCTGCTGCTTCGCACCCCTTCAGGCGACAGTCTTCCCCTTGGTTCCGTGGCCCGGGTGGAGCTCATCGCGGGACCGGAGCAGATCAACCGGGTCGAACGCCAGCGCACCATTACGATTCAGGTCCGGCCGCCCGAGAACATTCCTCTGGACGCAGCCATGGATACGATCGAGCGCGAGGTTCTGGAACCCTTCCGTGAGCAGGGCGTCCTGGGCAAGGATGTGCGGGTCCGGCTGGCCGGGACGGCCGACAAGCTCCGAATTACTTTCGATGTGCTCAAGTGGAACTTCGTTCTCGCCCTGATCATCACCTATCTGCTCATGGCGGCCCTGTTCGAGAGCTTTTTTTATCCCTTTGTCATCATGTTCTCGATCCCCCTGGCCATGGGAGGAGGCTTTCTGGGGCTCTGGCTGGTGAACGCCCTGGTGGCCTATCAGGCGCTGGACGTGCTGACCATGCTCGGCTTCATTATCCTGGTGGGAACCGTGGTGAACAACGCCATTCTCATCGTGCATCAGACTCTGAATTTCATGCGGAGCGAGGAAATGGAGAGCCGTGAAGCCCTGCGCGAATCTGTTCGCTCTCGAATCCGGCCCATATTCATGTCGGTCGGCACCTCGGCATTCGCCATGCTTCCGCTGGTTCTTTTTCCCGGAGCGGGGAGCGAACTCTACCGGGGGCTGGGAAGTGTTGTGATCGGCGGCCTCACGCTGTCCACGGTATTCACCCTTCTTCTTGTTCCCGCTCTTTTCAGCCTGCTTATGGATCTGCGTCTGAAAATCACCGGCCGTGCGGCCAAGGGGACTGAGTCGCAACAGTGACGAGGTAAAACGTCCCACGAAAAAAAGATTTCGCACGCTCTTGCCGTCTGGTTCCGGCCTGTGGTTTAATGGGCGGGTTTATTCGGAGAACTTCAATTCCAGTCTCCAAGGAAGGAGGTCGGGGCGTATGGCCACAAAGAAAAATTCGACTGCAAAAAAAAACGCAGCCACCAAAAAAACGACATCCTCTAAAAAAAGCGGGATCACCAAAAAGAGCACCCGGCGCAAACGAAGCTCAAAAAAGCTCAAGCTGCGTGGCTTCAACAATCTGACGAAGACTCTGTCCTTCAACATCTACGATATCTGTTACGCCAAAACCCCGCAGGACAGGAAGGAATACCTGGCCTACATCGACGAGGAATACAATTCCGAACGTCTGGTGCGGATTCTTCAGGAAGTGGCGGAGATCATCGGGGCGAACATCCTCAATATTTCCAGCCAGGATTACGATCCCATGGGCGCCAGCGTGACGATTCTCATTGCCGAGGAGCCCGTTGATTCCAAGCCGGAGCAGGTGCTGGCCCATCTGGACAAAAGCCATCTCTGCATTCACACATATCCTGAGACTGATTCCAGAACGGGAATTTCCACCTTCCGTGTGGACGTTGACGTCTCGACCTGCGGCCGGATCAGTCCGCTGAAAGCGCTCAACCACCTGGTCCGCTCCTTCGAATCGGATATCGTGCTGATGGATTACAAGGTCCGAGGATTCACCCGGGACGTGAAGGGCAAAAAGGTCTATATGGACAACAGGATTCATTCCATTCAGCAGTTCATCGACCGGAGCATTTTAGAGCTTTACCAGTGCGTGGACATCAACATCTACCAGGAGAATCTTTTTCACACCAAGATGGTGTTGAGCGATCTCGATCTCGACAATTATCTGTTCGCCTCGGCCGCCTCCGACCTGAACGAGGTCGAAAGTGAGCGCGTAAAGAAAAGACTGAAACAGGAAATGACCGAGATCTTCTATTCAAAAAATATTTTTTAGCCTGTTGCAGGAGAACGCCATGTTGTGTCGCCGATTTATCAGGCTCTTTTTTTTTCTGTCTTTTGTGCTTCTGACCGGCTGCGCTGCATCGGTTCCCGTCTCGATGTCCGCCCCGGATCCTGAAACACCGTATCCCCCTGCCAGGGCTCCCCGGATCGGAGATATTCTCCATCTTCCCACGGGATTTTTCGTCACTGAGGAGCAGATGCTGGAGACGGCTCTGGACGCCCGGATTGTCTACCTCGGCGAGACCCATGACAACCCCGCCTCCCACCGGCTCGAGCTGTCTCTGCTCCGGGCAATGGCGAAGCGCTACCCCGGCCGAGTTGCCTTGGGAATGGAGATGTTCACCCCCGAGCAGCAGGAAGTTCTCGACAGTTGGATTGCAGGTGAGCTCAATGAGAAGGATTTTCTGCGGAAATCAGGATGGTTCAACGTCTGGCGCATGGATTTCGATTTCTACCGGGACCTGCTGGTTTTCGCCCGGGACCATGGAATTCCAGTCATCGGCCTGAATGCCGGAAAAGACATGGTGCGTGCGGTCAGCGCTTCGGAACTTGCGGAACTTCCCGAGGAGCAGCGGAAAAAAGTCCCCGATATGGAACTCTCCGACCCCTACCAACGCGCCATGACCGAAGCTGTTTTCGGCGACCACGCACATGGTAACGGTCAGCTGGAAAGCTTCCAGCGGGTTCAGACCCTCTGGGATGAGACGATGGCGCAAAGCGTCGCCCACTATCTTACGAGTCCCGAAGGAGAGGACCGGCACATGCTGGTGGTGGCTGGAGGGAATCATATCCGTTACGGCTTCGGCATACCCCGGCGGGTGTTCCGTCGTCTGCCCACCTCCTATGTCCTGATCGGTTCGCGCGAAATCGAGGTTCCCGAGGACAAGCGGGATCGGCTGATGGATATCGAGAAGCCCGAGTTCCCCATGCCCCCCTACCACTTCATCAATTTCATCGCCTACGAGGATCTCGAAAAGAAGGGGGTGAAACTCGGAGTCATGCTGGCCGAAGAGGATGGAAATGTGCTCATCCAGAGTGTTCTTCCCGATTCCAACGCCGCACGTGCAGGACTTCAGAAAGGCGATATCGTTATTCGCTTTGATGAAGAATCGGTCCAGGATGTCTTCGACATCGTGTATGCCGTCAAGCAGAAAAGCGCCGGCGAGACTGCAGTTCTGGAGATCGAACGTGATGGCAACCCGCTGCGCACGGCTGTTGAACTGCTTGAAGATACCAACCACGGGGGGCCTCGCCATGGAAAAGAAGGAAAATAGAGTATAATGAAATTCTAATTTCATTCCTCCCCCGGGGGCCTGACTATGATCGACAGGAGATTTTTTTTTCGCCCTCGCCGCCTTCGGGCTCCTGCTTCTCTATATCTTCCTGGTCTATTCGATCCTCGGCCCCTTCCTTAAAGCGCTCACATGGGCCATGGTCATCGGGACAGCGGCCTTTCCCCTCTATCAAAGATTGTGCGCCCGCCTTCAATGGCGGGAAAATGCATAGGCCACGGCTCTCCTTTCAAGTTTGAAAAGCGGATTTCATCCGCCGATTCCTGCCGGGCCGGAAAGATCAGCAGTTCACATCAGGGACATAACTTTGCATAACATTGCATAATTTGTTCCTATTTTTCAAATACTTGAAAAGAGTACCGGATTCAAGCACAGTCTGTACCCTGTAAAGAAGGCCGACAGTTCCGAAAGACTTAAGGACGCAATCCACGTCGGCTGAGCTCCGCGCGCACTTCGTTCCTCCGGTCCCGAAGATCTCCGGCAAGGGGCCGTGTGGTGACACCTGTCGAAACCCCCACGCCGACCGGACCTCGGCCGAGGCCGACTCCCACCGAGGTCCCCCGTGCATCGCGCTCTTCCCGGGCGATCTGATCATTGAGCTGAAAATTATACTGCAGCAGTTCGTCATCGGACATGGCCACGTGATTCTTATCCAGAAGCTCCTGCGTACGCTGCGCGGTGCTCGCACACCCGCCGAGAGCCAGAAGCAACAGAGCCATCAAAATGCATAGCCCGACATATTTTTGCATGGAAACGATCCTTTCTTCCTGAGAAATGACTGCTTACGATCATACCAGTGCGGACTTGTGACGTCCAGGCAACCTGTTTCCTTGCCCGGCAAGAATTCTCCGGCGATTAACAAGAAAAGGCGACTTTTCCCATTCGAAAAGTCGCCCGTATTCATTCCTGCAAAGAAGGCGAGGCTGCCCCCCGCAAACCGCGTCAGTACCCGTTCAAGGATGCAAATCTGTCAAGATGATAGCTCTGATCGCCGAATATCTGCTGCGCCACGCGGGCACGTTTCAGAAAAAATCCGATCTCGTGTTCGTCCGTCATTCCAATCCCAGCGAACATCTGGATCGCTTCGTTCGACACCAGCTTCAGAGTTTCCCCCATCTTTGCCTTGGTTGCGGAAGCCAATATCGGCAGATTCTTTTCATCCTTCTCGTCAATGGCGGAAAGAGCTTTCAGAACCATGGACTTGCAAAGTTCGATTTCGCAGAACATGACCACGGCGCGGTGCTGCAATGCCTGAAAGCTTCCGATCAGCACTCCGAACTGCTTGCGCTCCTTGAGATACTCGAGGGTCCGCTGAAAGGCCTCCTGCGCCATGCCCAGCATCTCCGCAGCCAGCCCGATCCGGCCGATATCCATGACCTTCTCCAGAAGGGGAAAGCCCTTGTCCAGCTCACCGAGCAGCGCGCCGGAAGAAACCTTCACATTTTTAAAAGTCACCTTCGCCGCGTTTCGGCTGTCCACCATGCTCAACCGCTCAGCGGCAACACCGGGGTTATCGGCATCGACCAGGAAGAGGCTGATGCCCTTCTCCTCGCCGCTTTTGCCGGAGGTGCGCGCCGCGACGATGAATTTATCGGCGACGTGCCCGTCCATTACGAATTCCTTCTTTCCGTTCAGGACAAAGCCCTCTGCGCTTTTTTCCGCTGTCATTGAAATTTTTGTCGGGGCGTGATGGGGGGTTTCATCCAGCGCCAGAGTCAGAATCTGCTCCCCGCCGATGATGGCCGGAAGGATGGAATTTTTCTGTTCTTCGCTTCCTCCGAGAGCGACCGCGGTCGCGCCCAGAAGTACGGTGGAGACCAGAGGCGACGCGGTCAGCATGCGGCCGCATTCCTCCAGAATGAGACCCAGTCCCACATACCCGAGCTCGAAGCCACCGTATTCTTCGGGGACGGCGACTCCAGCCCAGCCAAGGTCAGTCATTTCTTTCCAGAGTTCACGGGAAAATCCGGTTTCATCCCGTTCATCGCGCAATTTTCGCAGAGCCTCGACCGGGGCTTTTCCCTGCACAAAGCTTCTGGCCGTCTGTTGGAGCAAATTCTGCTCTTCGTTAAGGACGAGTGCCATTTTTAAGTCCTCTCTATATCAAAAATAAAAAGTTCGAATTTAACGATGCCGTCAGCTCGGCAGCCCCAGAACGCGCTTGGCGATCACATTGAGTTGGATCTCGGAAGTCCCGCCTTCGATGGAGTTCCCTTTGGTGCGAAGCCAGGTGCGGGCGGTATACCCCTCGTTGTATTCTTCGCCTTCCCAGACCAGGCCTTCCATCCCCGCGACGGAGATGATCAATTCATGACGGTTCTTGTTGAGTTCCGTTCCGTAATATTTGAACATCGAAGCCACGTCGCCGAGTCCCTGGCCTGCCTTCGCTTGATCCTTCGCACGCTCAACCGTCAACTGGAATGCCAGAGCATTCATTTCCAGCTTGGCTATTTCCGGACGCAGAACCGAATCGGCCAGTTTCCCGTCCTGTTTTCCAATGCGCTCAACTGCCAATTCCCCGAGAGTTTTTGTAACGCCCTGATCGCCAATGCCGCTGATCATCTCCCGCTCATGGGAAAGGAGGTACTTGGCATAAGTCCAGCCCTCATTTTCCTTGCCGAGAAGATTGGATTTAGGAACCCGTACATTGTCGAAAAAAGTTTCACAGAAAGGAGAGTTGCCGCTGATCAGCTTGATGGGCCGGGTGCTCACTCCGGGCGTGGCCATATCGATCAGAACAAAGCTGATTCCCTTCTGCTTCTGGACCGTGGTATCGGTACGTACGAGATTGAAGATCCAGTCGGCTTTTTCCGCATAGGAGGTCCAGATCTTCTGCCCGTTGATGATGTAGTCGTCTCCGTCCGGTTCGGCCTTGCAACTCAGGCCCGCCAGGTCGGAACCGGCGCCCGGTTCGCTGTAGCCCTGGCACCACCGGATCTCGCCCCGGAGGATCTTCGGAATATGTTCACGCTTCTGCTCTTCGCTTCCGTATTTCAGAAGGACGGGACCCAGCATGGTGATGCCGAAGTTGGTATGGGGCGGGCGGCAACCGAGTCGGCGCATTTCTTCCAGCAGAATCTTGTTTTCGTCCTTGCTCAGGCCTCCGCCGCCATACTCCGAGGGCCAGTGGGGAGCGATCCATCGCTTCTCCAGCATCCGCTCAAACCAGATTTTCTGGTCCTCACTTGCAAATTTGCCGTTGCGGCCGCCCCAGTAGTACTCCTCGCTCGATCTGGCCGGCTGACGCATGGACTCGGGACAGTTGGCTTCCAGCCATGCACGGGTTTCCGCCCGAAATTTTTCCAGGTCTGGCATCTTCTCTCCTCACTTTCAGTGCGTGTTTATGAGCTTCCGTCGGTATTGGACAATCAGAGATGACAAAACGGTAAATCCGCTTCAAAATTCATATGCAGCGCCCCGGATACGATCATCTCTCCGGGAGCGGAATGAGCTGAGCACTCTTGCTTATACATCCTGGCATTAAAAATTTCAACCTTTTCGATTCTTCTCCGGAGTGATTGGTTAAACAAAGCGAAAACGGAGTCGGCTTGCGGAAATCCGCCCACCTGATTTATCCTAGTGTTTTGCTTGCTCTTCCTTATTGTGTACCCATATACAGGATGCTCCTGGTCCGTGAGAGGCTTTTGAGAGGAATGATCGAAAAAAAGAAGTGTATTCGCGTTGAAGGAGCGCGGCAGAACAATCTCAAAAATCTGAGCTTTCGCCTTCCCCTGAACGAGCTTATCGTCGTCACGGGTGTGAGCGGCTCGGGCAAGTCGTCCCTGGCCTTCGACACGGTTTACGCCGAGGGACAGCGCCGCTACGTGGAGACCTTCTCCCCCTACGCCCGTCAGTTCCTCGACCGCATGGACAAACCGCAGGTGGACCGAATCGAGGGGATTCCCCCTGCCATTGCCATCGACCAGACCAACCCGGTGCGCACCTCCCGCTCCACGGTGGGCACCATGACGGAACTCAACGATCACCTCAAACTCCTGTTTGCCCGGGCTGCCGGGCTTTTCTGTCCGAAGTGCGATCAGAAGATCGAACGGGACACCCCAGGAAGCATCGCAGGCCGACTGCTGGACGAATTCGGGAGCGAATCTCCCCGGGCGCTGATCATCTTCCCGGTTTCAATCCCCGATAATTTCTCCGAAGAGGAAATCCGGGACTTCCTGGCCGGACAGGGCTATACCCGCGTTCATCGTCGGGATGGAAGCGTCCTCAAGGTGGTTCAGGATCGTCTGCGCTTGGCGCCGGGCCGCCGCGAGCGCCTGGTGGAGGCCCTTGAGGCCGCCATGAAACCAGGCCGCGGCCGCGTCACCGCCGTTCTGCCGGAGGCGGATGGAAATCCCGAAATCCGACGCCACTTTTCCGCCGATCTGCACTGTCCGGATTGCGATCTTTCCTTCCGTGATCCCACACCGAGCTTTTTTTCCTTCAACTCCCCGATGGGAGCCTGCGACACCTGCCGCGGTTTCGGCCGTACCATCGGCATCGATTTCGGTCTGATCGTCCCGGACGAATCACTGACGCTGGCAGACGGAGCCATAAAACCCTGGCAGACCGAAAGCTACCGCGAGTGCCGGGAGGACCTGATCGGATTCGCTGAGAAGCACGACATTCCGGTGGATATTCCATGGAAAAATCTGACCCCTGAGCAGAAAACCTGGGTCCTGGAAGGGGAGGGATCGTGGGATGACGGCGTATGGTACGGCGTACGGCGATTCTTCGGCTGGCTGGAAACAAAAAACTACAAGATGCACATTCGGGTTCTGCTCTCCAAATACCGCTCCTATGACCTCTGCCCGGACTGTCTGGGCGCCCGTCTCAAACCCGAAGCCCTCTTATGGCGATTGGGGAGCCGAAAAGATGCGGAGGCCGTTCTCCCGGAGGAAAAGACGAGAAGGGGACATTCCGGATTGAGTCTCCATGATCTGATGCTCCTTCCCATTGTGCGCTGCCGGGAATTTTTCGAAACCGTCCAGCTTCCCGCTCCGCTGGATGAGGCGACGGAAATCCTGCTGGGCGAGATCAGGGCGCGGCTGCGATACCTGACGGAGGTGGGCCTCGGTTATCTGACACTTGACCGACAATCCCGCACCCTCTCTGGAGGAGAGGTCCAGCGGATCAACCTGACCACCGCACTGGGAACTTCGCTGGTAAACACCCTCTTCATACTGGACGAGCCGAGTATCGGTCTTCACCCAAGGGACATGCGCAGGATGATCGACATCCTTCTGCGGCTTCGGGATGCAGGAAATTCCCTCCTGGTGGTCGAGCACGATCCCCAGGTGATGGAGACCGCCGACCGCATTCTGGACCTGGGACCGGGGCCGGGGGAGCGTGGGGGGGATATCGTTTTTTTTGGCCGACCGGACGATCTTCCGCTGGCAAAGGAATCACTGACCGCCGATTACCTCCTCGGCCGTAAATCGGTAGAGAAGACCAGTACGGCGACCGCCCCTCCCGATATCTTCCTGGAGGTCCTCGGCGCATCCCAGAACAATCTGAAGGGGATTGACGTTCGCCTCCCCCTCAATCGCCTGGTTTGCATCACCGGCGTCAGCGGCTCGGGAAAATCTTCCCTTGTGCAGGACACTATGTTCAATGCGATCCGGAAGCTGAGGGGGCAGCCTTCGGAGCCCGCAGGCCGGCACACAGCCTTGCGGGGTGAAGAACTCATCGGCGAAGTGGTTCTAGTGGATCAGTCGCCCATCGGGCGCACCACCCGGTCAAATCCGGCCAGCTATGTCGGGGCCTTCGACCCTATCCGTAAAATCTTTGCGGAAGAACCTCTGGCTCGGGAGAGGGGCTACACGGCAGGGACCTTCAGCTTCAATGCGGGCAAGGGCCGCTGTCACGCCTGCGGGGGGAGCGGGTTCGAGCACGTCGAGATGCAGTTCCTTTCGGACATCTACCTGCGCTGCCCAGAATGTGGAGGTCGCCGGTACCGCTCGGAGGTACTGGAGGTCAAAATCCATCCCACGGGTGGCGGCCCGGCCCGGTCGATAGCCGATATTCTTGAACTTACGGTGGAGGAAGCCGCCGTGGTCTTTGGTGACCGCCCCGAAGTATTGCGGGGCCTTGAACCCCTGCGGGCGGTCGGCCTCGGATACCTGAACCTGGGCCAACCCGTCACCACGCTGAGCGGCGGAGAGGCCCAGCGCCTTAAGCTGGCCGGCCATCTGGCGAAATCCCGCGGCGGAAAGAAACAGTTGAAAGGTTCGCTCTTTCTCTTCGATGAACCGACCACCGGACTGCATTTCGAGGATATCGCCGTTTTGCTGAAGGCTTTCCGAAAACTGCTCCATGAGGGCCATTCGCTGGTGGTGATCGAACATAACCTGGATATCATCCGGGCGGCCGACTGGATCATAGACCTGGGGCCGGAAGGGGGTGATGCGGGTGGAGAGATCGTCGTGCAGGGATCGCCCGGGGAAGTGATGGATTGCCCCGGAAGCCACACCGGAAAAGCGCTGCGGGAGTATTCCGGAGGGTTCGGAAAAGAAAGCTCTTCCAGGGGAGCTCCCTCGGATCTCGTCAAAAGCTTCGTCCCTCTTCAGGTCCCGGTCGGGCGACGCATATCCGGCGATCAGATAGATATTCGCAACGCCCGCGAACACAATCTCCAGGGCATCGATATTTCCATCCCCCGCGACCGGTTCACCGTGATCACCGGGATTTCAGGAAGCGGGAAGAGCACCTTGGCTTTCGATATCCTGTTCAACGAAGGACAGCGCCGCTACCTGGAGTCCCTCAACGCCTATGCCCGCCAGTTCGTGCAGCCTTCCGCTCGCCCCGATGTGGACGCCATCACGGGCATTCCACCCACGG
Source organism: Desulfuromonadales bacterium (assembly GCA_024636295.1). Lineage (GTDB taxonomy): Bacteria > Desulfobacterota > Desulfuromonadia > Desulfuromonadales > JAGXHI01 > JAGXHI01. The sequence goes on along the minus strand of JAGXHI010000017.1, from coordinate 11,251 downwards.
TGGCCATCGAACAGCGCACCAGCCGCGGCGGGCGCAAGAGCACGGTGGCCACCCTGACGGAGATCTATCATTTTCTCCGACTGCTTTTTGTCAAGCTGGGCTCTCAATACTGCCACGATTGCAGCATCCCCATTGAACAGCAGACCCCCGAGGCGATCCTGGAGCGGCTGCTGGAAACCTGGAAGGGCCGCCGTGTCGCCCTGCTCGCTCCTCTTGTATCCGCGCGGAAGGGAATCTACAACGATCTTGCCCGCTGGACAGCGGGAAAGGGATTTTCCCATCTCCGCGTGGACGGCGCCTGGCTGCCCACCGATCCCTGGCCAAAGCTCGACCGATACCGGGAGCACACGATTGAACTTCCCGTGGGAGAGATCACGATTTCCGAGAATTCAACGGAAGAACTCCGATCGCTCCTCACCCGGGCTCTCGATTTCGGAAAGGGGTCGGTCCGCATCGCTTCTCCTGAGGCTGTCCCGAAAGGAGAAGAGACGGTTTTCTCCATACGGCGGGCCTGCCCGGGGTGCGGCCGAAGTTTCGCTGAACCCGATCCGCGGCTCTTCTCGTTCAACTCGAAGCACGGCTGGTGCCCGCGTTGTTTCGGGACAGGAGTCCTACTGTCGGGATTCGGCGAAGATCAGACGGGGGAGGAGATCTGGTGGAATGCCTGGTGGGAAGGACCCGAGACTGAGTGCCCCGACTGTGGAGGGGCAAGACTGCGACCGGAGGCGCTTGCCGTTCGTTTTCAGGAGCGCAACATCGCCGAATGGACCGCTCTTCCTGTAACGGAGGCGGCGCTTCTTTTTTCCGATCTCCAGTTGAAGAACCGACAATCCCGCATCGCCCGGGACATTCTCCCTGAGATCAGATCGCGACTTCACTTTCTCGAGGAAGTGGGGCTCGGATACCTGTCGCTGGACAGGGCCGCTCCCACCCTGAGCGGCGGAGAGGCTCAGCGCATTCGCCTTGCAGCCCAGCTTGGCTCAAACCTGCGGGGTGTCTGCTACATTCTGGATGAACCAACCATCGGGCTTCACCCCCGGGACAACCGGAAGCTGTTGACCACCCTGGAGAACCTCGGGAAAAAGGGAAATACCATTGTTGTCGTCGAGCACGATGAAGATACGATCCGCAGCGCCGAGCACCTGATCGACCTCGGCCCCGGCGCCGGGAAAAACGGTGGCAGGGTGGTGGCGGAAGGAACCCTGGATGATCTGATGCGAAACCCGGAATCAGTGACGGGGAAGTTCCTCGCCCGGCCCCTTCGGCACCCCCTTTTCGAGCGCCGTCCCATCGCCTTTGGCGAAACACCTGCTCTGGAGATTCTCGGCGCGGACCTTCACAACCTGAAAGCACTGAACGTGAGTATCCCCCTGGGGCGACTGGTTTGTGTTACGGGAGTCTCGGGCAGCGGCAAGAGCACCCTGGTACGACAGGTCCTCAGTGAAAACCTGTCGCGTCTCCTGGGAAGGAAAACCAAAGCCGAAAACACTCTGCGCGGCTGCACCGACCTCACCGGAGCAGAGCAGCTCCTGCGGGTTCTGGAAGTGGATCAGTCCCCCATCGGGAAAACCCCCCGTTCCTGCCCTGCGACCTACGTGGGGTTCTGGGATACCGTCCGCAAGCTCTTCGCAGGGACGCCCGAAGCGAAGGTTCGAGGTTACGGACCGGGACGTTTCTCCTTCAATGTCAAGGAAGGACGTTGTCCCGAATGCGAGGGGCAGGGAATTCGCAAGATTGAAATGAGCTTTCTTCCGGATGTCGCTGTCCTATGCGACTCCTGCAGAGGAGCCCGCTTCAGCCCCGAAACCCTCCTCGTTCTGTACAAGGGGAAAAGCATCGCGGACGTGCTCGCCATGACCATCAACCAGGCAACTGAGTTCTTTGCAGCCCACTCCAGAATCCACCAGGCTCTGACTCTGCTGCAGGATGTGGGACTCGGTTATCTGACCCTTGGTCAACCCAGCCCCACCCTTTCGGGCGGAGAGGCCCAACGCATCAAGCTGGTGACGGAACTGGCAAGAAAAAACGGGAGCGCTGCCGGCAAATCTCTTTATATCCTGGACGAACCCACCATCGGACTGCATATGGCCGACGTGGAAAAGCTTATTCGCGTTCTATACCGGCTGACAGAGGAAGGAAATACGGTGGTGGTCATCGAGCACAATCTCGATGTGATCGCCGAAGCCGACTGGATTATCGACCTGGGACCAGAGGGAGGAGACGGTGGAGGAGAAATTGTTGCACAGGGCCCCCCCGAATTCGTGACGAAAATCCGCAAGGGATCCTATACGGCGCAATTCCTGGCGGATTTTCTTAAGGAAAGAAATGGGGTCAGGAAATCCGTTTGACCGTTTAAAAGGCAGGGGCGCAGCATGCTGCGCCCCTATGACTTTTTAATCGGGAGCAAGGTTCCCCTTCTCGACCTTTCAGACCCTTCCAGCGCTGCCGAGCACGGCTTCATTCTTGTGCTTGATCAGCTTGATCAGCTCTTTTCGGGCGTATCCGAGATATTTCCGGGGATCGAATTCTTCCGGATGCTCCGCCATGTATTCGCGGATTTTGGCCGTAACGGCCAGCCGTCCGTCGGAATCGATGTTGATCTTGCACACGGCGCCCGAGGCGGCTCGACGGAGTTGCGCCTCGGGAATCCCGACAGCCCCTTCCATCTTTCCGCCGTATTTGTTGATGATCTGCACGTATTCGGGAATGACGCTTGAGGCTCCATGCAAGACAATTGGAAAGCCGGGAATTCTTCGTTCGACTTCATTCAGAATGTCGAAACGAAGTTCCGGGACCTCTTCTCCGTCCTTCAGCTTGAATTTGTAGGCGCCATGACTGGTACCGATGGAAATGGCCAGGGAATCCACTCCCGTCTTTTTAACGAAATCTTCCACTTCCTCGGGCCGAGTGTAGGTGGAGGTTTCGGCGGAGACTTCATCCTCGATCCCCGCGAGGACGCCCAGCTCCCCTTCCACGGAAACATCGTACCCGTGGGCGTATTCCACAACTTTTTTAGTCAGGGCGACATTTTCTTCATAAGGGAGATGTGAGCCGTCGATCATCACCGAAGAAAATCCCGAATCTACGCAGGCTTTGCACAGCTCGAACGAATCGCCGTGATCGAGATGCAGGCAGATCGGGATCTGCGCCCCCATTCCTTGCGCCATCTGGACTGCGCCCATGGCCATATACCGCAACATGGTCTGGTCGGCGTAGTCGCGGGCGCCTTTGCTGACCTGGATGATCACCGGCGAATTCGTCTCGGCGCAGCCGGTGACGATCGCCTGGAGTTGTTCGAGATTGTTGAAATTATAAGCCGGAACGGCATACCCGCCATTGACGGCTTTCTTGAACATCTCCCGGGTATTCGCCAGGCCGAGTTCGGTAAAATGAACACTGTCTCCCATGAATGACCTCCTGTGACGATGGAATTTGCGGTGGGCAAGAGGTATTAATAACAGCTCACTTGAAGCACGTCCAGTCCAAATTGGATCCTCGGTCAAAAAAAGAAAAGGGCCGATCAAGTGACCGGCCCTTTTCTTAAATTGAGGTAAGCGAGGTGTCAAAAAGTTTTCATGAGGCGCAATTTCTTACGCAGACGCCGCTGGGCTTCCTTCTCTTTGCGCTTGCGCTTGACGCTCGGCTTCTCATAGAATTTGCGCTGCTTCATTTCCCGAAACAGGCCTTCCTGCTGAAGCTTGCGTTTGAGCACCCGAATCGCCTTTTCCACGTTGTTGTCGACAACCTGAATTTCCACGGAATCCCTTCACCTCGCTTTCGCTTTATTTCTAACTTCATCCAAGAATCATAAACTATAGTATCATCCGCGGTGGAAATCAAGAGAAAAAATCAGAGATTTGCCCTGAAAAGCAGGACCCGGATTCCCCCGTTATCCAGTTCGGCTATGGGGACCGGCGATAGACCGGTCGCATCGGCGAGCCGGGTGTCCGTACAGAGAAATGCGCACCGCCACCCGGAGAATCGGGTTCGCCAGGCATGGCCGAGTTCCGCATAAAGGGGAACGAGATCGCTCCCCCCGCCCAGCCGTTCTCCATAGGGGGGATTACAAAGAATCAGGCCGGGACCGAAGACGGGACGGTGCATTTTCCCAATCGCCTCATTTCGGAAAGTCACCATCGTCTCCACCCCGGCGCGGGCGGCATTGGCACAGGCGGCCCGAATCGCCCCCGGGTGTCGATCGGCGCCCCACAAGGGGACATGAAGCCGCGATTCGCCGGCGCCCTCGGCCAACAGGATTTCCCAGCGGCCAGGTCGGAATCCGGGCCATTGCATAAAAGCAAAGGAGCGCCTCGCCCCCGGCGCCATTCCTCCGGCCATCAGCGCCGCCTCGATAAGGAAGGTCCCCGATCCGCACATGGGATCCATGAGGGGCGCGGATCCGTCCCAATCCAGGAGACCAAGCACACCAGCGGCGAGCGTCTCCCTCAGGGGCGCCCGGCCGACATCCTCTCTATAGCCGCGTCGGTGGAGAAGCTCACCGGAGCTGTCGACCGAAAGGAGGGCATTATCCTCCTCAAACCGGATCAGCACCAGTTGTTCGCCGCCTCCCGCCTGATCCGCGGAAGAGCCGAGGGAGTGACGGATCGCTTCGGCAACTGTCTCGGCGATGCGCCCGGTGTGAACGAGACGTGACCGGCGGCTGACCGCACGGACACGGACGGGAGTGGAGGGGCGCATGAAGCGGCCCCAGGGCAGGCGAACCGTCTTTCGGTAAAGCTCTGGAAAATCGGTACATCGCATCTTCGCCATGCGAACCAGAATTCGGCCGGCGCTGCGCAACCACAGGTTTGAGCGGTAAAGAACATCCGAATCGCCGGAAAATTCCACCCCACCGGGAACCGGGCGCACCTCTTCGGCCTTCAGCCGGAGCAGCTCTCGGGCACAGATACCCTCCATCCCTGGAGATACGACCGCAAATAGACCTTCCTTCCGTTTCGCCTTCTTATCCACAGCTTCCTTCCCGGCACACTTGACATTTTTCCTGACGACAGGCAAAATTCGATCGCAGAGGTCACCCTCATTTCAGCGGCCGCGGGCACCCGAACATAGCAGGATTTATGCAATTCTCCAATTACTTCCGACTCGGCCAGAAAATCCTTCTTCGCACCCTCGATCCCTCCGTGGCCCTCGATCGCATGGAGGCGATCTCCGTGTATCTCAAGGACATCGGGACGGATCATTTCGACCTTACTCTTCCCTACGGCTCCAGCGAAGAGGAGAGATATCCCTTTTCCATGAATATGCCCGTTGAGATACTTTCAGACGCCATGGGTCTCGGAGTGCGCATGACCGGGTCCTTTCACAGTCAATTGAGCGGGGAAACGATTCGAGTCAAGATCAATGACGATCTTCAGATTTTTCGCCGGAGGTATAATCCTCGTTTCGATCTTTCGGTGGGATTACGATACACCAAGGGCCGTGGCACGCTCCGATCCTTCAAGGAACAATGGGAGAAAAATACCCGGATTCTGAAAAGCGGCAACCCGCTTAATCTTCCCGAGTTTCCTCGCTGCATTGCCAATCTGAGCGCCGGCGGAATCCGTGTCGCCATCAAAGCTCCCGTGAGGGCGGCGGACCTTCTCCTGCTCCTTCTTCAGATTGAGGAAAATGCTCCTCCCCTCTGCATCCTTGCCGAAGTGGTCTGGGCGGATGAAACTGAAGACAACGGTCGCATTATGGTGGGTATGCAGTTTCTCCAAATCCTGGAATCCGACAAAGAACGAATCGTAAAGTTTCTAAAAAGAAAGGAATCCGAGCTTTCATGAGTTTTCAGGAGATCGCCATAAAATCCATAAATGACTGAAAAATTTTATGTTTTTCAATTCATCCACAGTTTCGTGGAAAACCCTGTGGGGAAACTCCTGATTAATCTCCCCGCCTTCGCATGGGACGGTCCCTTCCAGCATTCTGCCTACTTTTTAAGCATGCCCATAAAGACGAAATCGGCTCCCGGAAATCCTCAACGATATCGGAATCTCATCGGAAGACCCCCGGTTCGGGATATGGGGAAGGCAGGATGCCACTTTCACGCAGACGGGCCAGAAACTCCTCTCTGGAGATCAAACCAGCGCCGAGTGAAGCCAGGTGATGCGAGGGAAGCTGACAGTCGATGAGTTCGACCCCCAAACTCTGCAGATGCCGAACCAGGGTGACGAAAGCGGCTTTTGAGGCATCGGTGCGGCGATGAAACATGGATTCTCCAAAAAAACACCTTCCAAGGGTGATTCCGTACAATCCCCCCGCAAGCTCCCCATCCTGCCACGCCTCCACGGAATGCGCGAACCCTCTCTCGTGCAGCACGCAGTAGGCATCCAGCAGTTCCCGCGTAATCCATGTCCCCTCCTCCGAGCGCAGGCACACGTCTGCGCATGAGGTGATCACGTCCCTGAACGCCCGGTCGAAAGTAATGGAGAATTTTCCCTTGCGAAGGGTCTTGGAAAGGCTTCTTGATACCTTCAGTTTCCGAGGCTCCAGAATGCAGCGCGGATCCGGAGACCACCACAGGACAGGGTCCCCATCATTGAACCAGGGGAAGATCCCCATGGAATAGGCGAGGAGCAGCCGCTCGGGAGAAAGGTCGCCCCCCACAGCCAGAAGCCCTTCGGGCCCTGCGAATTCGGGGGGCGGGAAAACCAGGTTCTTGATCAGGCGGTAAACAGGCACGTCGGCGCATCAGTTGTCGGTCAGGAATAGGTGAAGGTCAATTTGTCCCCCTTCACTCCGACCTTGATTTTTCCGCCTTTGCTCAGCTTTCCGAACAGAATCTCAGAGGCGATCACGTCGCTGATTTCCGTCTGGATCAATCTGCCCAGTGGTCGGGCGCCAAACAGGGGATCATAGCCGCGGCGGGACAGACAGGCTCTCGCAGCAGGGGACACCGATAAGGTGGCATTCTTTTCCACCATCCTCAGCTGCAGTTCCATGATGAATTTGTCGACCACCCGCCGCATGACCTCCTCGGTCAACGCGCGGAAAGGGATGACGGCATCCAGGCGGTTTCGAAACTCGGGGGAAAAGGTTTTTTCCACCGCCTGCCGAGGAGAACCGACCTCCTGTTTGCTGAATCCGATAGGATTGATGCTCATTTCACGCGCCCCCGCATTGCTGGTCATGATCAGGACCACATTGCGGAAATCCGCTTTTTTGCCGTTGTTGTCGGTCAGGGTTCCATGATCCATGACCTGGAGCAGAATGCTGAAAAGATCCGGATGGGCTTTTTCGATCTCGTCGAGCAACAGAACGGCATAAGGATTCTTGACCACCCCGTCGGTAAGCAGGCCCCCCTGATCGAAGCCGACGTACCCTGGAGGCGCGCCGATCAGCCGGGAGACGGAATGCTTCTCCATATACTCACTCATGTCAAACCGCAGGAATTCCACCCCGAGTTGAACGGCCAACTGGCGGGCCACTTCGGTTTTCCCAACTCCTGTCGGACCGGTAAAGAGGAAGGACCCTACCGGTCTCTCCGGGTGACCGAGTCCTGCCCTGGCCCGCAGAATGGAACGGCACAGGGCGTCGATCGCCCCATCCTGCCCGTATACCACGCGCTTGAGGCGGTGGTCGAGATCCTTAAGTCGCTTCCGGTCCGAACTGGAAACGCTGCGCGCCGGGATTCTGGCTATTCCCGCAACCACCTGCTCCACCACATCCACATCGATGACTTTGGTGGCGCCAGGACGGATCCGGTACCTGGCGCCGGCCTCATCTATGACATCAATGGCCTTGTCCGGGAGATGACGGAAGTTGATATGCCGCGCTGACAGGGTGGCCGCGGCGGTCAACGCTTCACTGGTGTATTCCACATCGTGATGTTCTTCGTAATGTTTTTTCAGTCCTCGGAGTATTTCAACCGTCTCTTCCACGCTCGGCTCGAGAACGTCGATTTTCTGAAAGCGGCGGGAAAGGGCGCGATCTTTTTCAAAAAGATTCTTGTATTCCTCAAAAGTCGTGGATCCGATACAACGCATATCTCCCGAGGCGAGAACCGGTTTAAGAATATTGGAGGCGTCCAGGGACCCTCCGCTGGTGGCGCCCGCACCGATAATGGTGTGGATCTCGTCAATGAAGAGAATTGATTTGGGCCGCTTGGCCAGAGAGGCCAGAATCCCCTTCAGACGTTCCTCGAAATCACCACGGAATTTGGTTCCCGCCAGCAGCAGCCCCATGTCCAGGGTGTAGATCTCGAAGTCCCGAAGGATTTCCGGAACCTCTTCCTGATAAATCATCAGAGCCAGCCCCTCGGCCAATGCCGTCTTGCCCACACCAGGATCGCCCACGTAAATGGGATTATTTTTTCGCCGGCGGCAGAGCACCTGAATGGTCCTCTCCAGTTCCTGGGCGCGGCCTATCAGAGGGTCGATCTTCCCTTCCTTCGCCCTCTCCAGCAGATTCACGGTGAAGGAAGTCAGGGGGTCTCCCCGTCCTGGGGCCGCCCTTCCGGGCGCCTCTTCCTGAGCCGGAGGGGATTGCGGCTCTTTCTCTTTCGAGACCTTCGTCACCCCATGTGAAATGAAGTTCAGAACGTCAAGCCGATTGATGCCCTGGCTCTGGAGGAAGTGGGCGGCGTGGGAATTTTTCTCTTCCAGTATGGCCGAGAGCATATCCCCTACGGTGATCTCTTTCTTCCCGGCGGCATGCAGATGGATGACCGTGCGCTGAAGGACCCGCTGAAGCCCGACGGTCTGCTCGGGGACATAATCCTCTTCTGCGGGAAGGGTCTCCAGCTGGTGGGTGAAAAAATCCTCCAGCATTTCCCGCAAATTGGCAAGATCTCCTCCGCAGTTGCGGATAATGTCCTGCCCCGATTCCTCGAAAAGAATGGCGTAAAGGACGTGTTCCGTCGTTAAATATTCATGCTGCCGGCGTTGAGCTTCACGAACGGCCAGCGTAAATGTGATCTGAACTTCCTGACTGAACATTGGATTCCTTCTTCAGGCTTCTTCCAGGCTGCACTTGAGGGGAAAACCCGCCTCTCTGGCGCTGGAATGCACCCGCTCTACTTTGGTTTCAGCGATTTCACAGGGATAAGTTCCACATATTCCGATACCGTTAAAATGTATATTGAGCATGATCTGGTGAGCCTCCGTCGATGATTTGCGGAAGATTCCCTCCAGCATCTGTACGACAAAATCCATCGTGGTGTAATCGTCATTATGCATGAGAACTTTGAACTGTGGAGGCAAGGCGGTTTTGCTGCCGCTTTTCTCCTTCGTGCCAGCCTCTCCAGAGGGTCCCTGCCTGCTCAACCTTTATACCTCCCGTCGGTTCATCGCTCTTTGTAATCCTAGCATATGTTAAACAAAACTTCCAAGAGGTGAAAAGAAGGCGAAAATTCCTTGTCGACCTGGGATCTCGAACAGCTTGGCATGAGATATTTTAAAAAAATTCTCAATAATTTTCTTTGCCTTTGCCCATAAGGGAACCAATCCTGGCCCCAGGCGCAGGATTTCCCGACCAGGTCGTGCTCCTTCTCTCGAGTGCCGAGACATATCGCATTCACCGGCAGGAAAATTTTGTTGTCACTGAAAAAAAACCGAAGGGGACTCCGGAAGGATAGCGCCCGGAGTTTTCTGGCGGCGGAAGAGACCGGTGGCGTCTGAGCTTCTTTACAGGAGAAATGCCCTGGGAAAACGTTATTCCTTTTTTTTAGACTCTGAGCTTCTTGGCACTCCGCCCTGAATGACGCCCTGGAACCAGTGTGGATAGGATTGGGCGGGACGTATCTTAGGCGAGGCATGAAACTCGGGATAGGGTTTTTCAAGGTTTTTGCGCAAATACCGCATCGGCATTGTTATTTTCTGCCGGGCGCCCCTTTTTTCAAAATGGTCGATAAAATAGTCAAGCCCCTCCATGACGTCCTGCTTCCGGATCGCTCCGCTTTTATTCAGGGTCTGCACGATAATTTCCTGGGACAGAAGAATACCCGTCAATAGTTCAAAGATCATTTCCCGCTGCTTGTTATTCATTTCGTCCGTCCTTCTTTCTGCGAGACCGCCGACCTGCAGAAGCGTTCGTCATTTAAGAAAGCCGCTAATAATTTATGATCTTTAATGGAGAATATCAGAAAAAGCTCTGCTTGCAATCTTGCCTGGAAGATGAAAAGATAGTTAGAATTCCTTTTTATCGAAAGACATCAACCTGGGCATCACCAAATCCAGGACTGGAGGCGAAAATGGCCCTGATCCATTGTCCAGAGTGTGAAGAAAAAATTTCCGACAAAGCCACAGCATGTCCGAGATGCGGCTATCCGATGAACCGGGATTATCCCTTTTTGACCCCTCTTGCCGAACTGGCGGATATCTTCTCCCGGACTGTCCGGGAGGCTTTCGGCCCCGAGCCTTATTCTGAAAAACGCAGGGGAAAAGGCGCCAGGAGCCGGCCGGAAAGAACCGAAGACCCGAAGAAGGAATAATCCTGTTGATCGAAGCCTCAGAAGGGCTTTTTGAATCAATACACACACGGACCTGATTATTCTCCGAAGGAGCCCCTTTCGATGCGCCCCTTTTTTCTGCTTGTTTTTTCACTTGCCATGATCACCACCTCCTTCATCTCGGGGTGCGGATACAATCAGATCCAGAGGAATGAAGAGTCGGTTTTTTCTGCCTGGGCGGATGTGGAGGCCACCTATCAACGAAGAGCCGACCTGATTCCAAACCTGGTTGAAACGGTAAAAGCCTATGCCGCCCACGAACGTGAAGTCCTGGAAGCGGTGACTGTCGCCCGTTCGCGGGTCAGCAGTATCAATATCTCTTCTGATAAACTTACCGACCCATCCACCTTCCAGAAATTCCAGCAGGCCCAGGGCGAGCTCTCGTCGGCGCTCTCCCGTCTCCTGGCCGTATCCGAGCGCTACCCGGACCTGAAAGCCAGTCAGAATTTTCTTGATCTCCAGCATCAGCTGGAAGGGACCGAGAACCGTATAAACGTGGCCCGCCAGCGATACAACGAAGCGGTCCGGACATTCAATACCAGCATCCGAACCTTTCCAAACAATCTGACCAACAGATTTCTCCTGCACCTGGAAAGAAAAGAGCCCTTTGAGGCGGAGGCCGGTGCGGAAAAAGCCCCCCGAGTAAAGTTCTGAAGACATGATTGATGCCTTCGCAAAAACTCAGAGGATGGCTAAGCAAAAATTTCGTCCTACAAGGCCTGGTGGTTTTTCAGGGGCGAAGGCATACATCAGGTATGTCGAGGTCCTGAAAAAACGCCGTAACGCCGTAGGGCGGACTTT
>JAGXHI010000016.1 GCA_024636295.1 Desulfuromonadales bacterium | reverse complement strand
GACGGGGAGGATTCCTGGGCCGAAGAGGTGGCGGAGCACGATCCGGACAGCCTCTCGATCGATGAGCTGCGGGACCGGATACGTGCCGCCGGTATCGTTGGGATGGGGGGAGCCGCATTTCCCACGCACGTCAAGCTCAGCCCCCCGGAGGGAAAGAAGATCGATACCCTGATTCTCAATGGCGTGGAGTGCGAGCCGTATTTGACGGCCGACCACCGCTTGATGCTGGAGGAGTCTGGGCGTGTTCTGGACGGCATCGCGTTTCTGCGGCGGATTCTCGGTGTGGGCCGCGTGCTGGTCGGCATCGAGGCCAATAAATCCGATGCGATTGAGGTGATGGAAAAAGCCGGCGCCTCCCGGGGTGTTGAGGTTGTGCCGCTGAAAGTGAAATACCCCCAGGGGGCGGAAAAGCAGCTGGTCCTGGCTGTGACCGGCCGCGAAGTCCCATCGGGAGGGCTTCCCATGGACATCGGAGTGGTGGTGCAGAATGTCGGAACCGCCGTCGCCGTCGCCGTCGCCCTTCGGCACGGGCGGCCGCTCATCGAACGGGTGGTCACCGTGACGGGATCGGAAATCCGGGAGCCGAAAAACCTCCGGGTGCGTATCGGCGCCAGTGTGCAGCACCTGGTGAATCACTGTGGGGGATTGAAGGGGGACCCGGCCAAGGTCATTGCAGGCGGCCCCATGATGGGCATCGCCCAGCTCTCTTTGAGTGTGCCCGTCACCAGGGGGACTTCGGGTATCCTCCTGTTCGGGGAGAAGGACCTCTTCCTGGTTCCCGAAGGACCGTGCGTCCGCTGCGCCAGATGCGTCCAGGTGTGCCCGGCGAGAATCCTGCCGACAACCATCGCGGCCTATGCACGGCGCGACATGGTGGCGGAGGCCGAAGAATTCCATGCCATGGATTGCATAGAATGCGGTTGCTGCGCCTACACCTGTCCCGCCGCGATACCACTGGTCCAGGCTATACGCCATGCCAAGGCCGGCATTATGGCCAGAAAAAGGAAGATCTGACGTGGAAGCACAGCTCTATCTTTCATCCTCGCCCCACATCAGGTCCGAGGATACGACCGCGAAAATCATGCGGGCGGTTATTTACAGCCTTCTGCCCGCCTGCGCCGTCTCCGTCTATTTTTTCGGAATTCCGGCTCTTCTCCTGCTCCTGATCTGTGTGCTGGGGTGCATGGCGACCGAAGCGGTTTGTCAGCGCCTCATGGGGCGCGAAGTGACCATTGCAGATGGAAGTGCTGCGGTCACCGGCATTCTGCTGGCGCTTAACCTGCCGCCCTACAGCGCATGGTGGCTGGCCATAATCGGTGCCGTCTTCGCCATCTCCATCGGAAAACAGGTCTATGGCGGCCTCGGTCACAACCCGTTCAATCCTGTTCTTACGGCCCGCGTGGCCCTGCTGATTTCCTTTCCGGTTCAGATGACCACTTGGTATGCTCCCGTTCCCCTGGGCTCGGGAGCAGATGTCGTGACCGCCGCCACTCCCCTGGGGGAGATGAAGACGGCGGTCATGCTTACTGGCAATCTTCCCGAGGGCCTGAACGCAGACATGCTGGGATATTTCACCGGATATATGTCCGGCTCCCTTGGGGAGGTATCCGCCCTTGCGCTGCTGCTGGGGGGCGCCTATCTTCTCTGGAAAAAAGTGATCACCTGGCATGTTCCCGTTTCCTATCTGGTGATAACCGTGCTGTTCTCCGGGATTTTCTGGCTGATCAATCCGGCGCGATATCCCAGTCCTCTTTTCCATCTCCTGACCGGTGGGCTCATGCTCGGCGCCCTTTACATGGCCACGGATATGGTGACGTCCCCCATCACCACCCGGGGGATGCTGATATTCGGCGCCGGCTGCGGGATTGTCACCGTGCTGATAAGGCTGTTCGGCGGATATCCTGAAGGGGTCTCCTTTGCCATTCTGCTTATGAATGCGGTCACCCCCCTGATCGACCGGTTCATCCGGCCAAAGACATTTGGCCGGATGCCGCAGGAGGCCTAGGCAGCTGCTATGAAAAAAACTATCACTCAACTGGCGCTCGTTCTGACCCTGATCACTGCCGGCGCAGGACTCGTGCTTTCCCTGGTGGAGGCGGTGACCCGCGAGCCGATAGCGGAGCAGCGCCGTCTGGAGACGCTTCGAGCGCTCCAGGCCGTCCTTCCAGAAGTGGACAATTCGCCCGATGCCGATACGGTGTCCCTTCCGGTCGGCAAGGACAGGAAAGGACAGGACGTCCTGCGAACCTTCTATCGGGGGCGCAGCAACGGAGCGCTGGCAGGGGTTGCCTTCAAGGTGACCTCTCCCGAGGGCTACAGCGGAAATATCGATATCATGGTGGGCGTGACCCCTGGGGGGACGGTTACGGGAATCGAAATCCTCTCCCACTCCGAAACCCCCGGACTGGGGGACAAAATCGAACAGGAAGAGTTCACAAGGCAGTTCAAGGGCAAAACCCTGGAGAGCGCCGACTGGCGTGTGAAAAAGGACGGCGGGGAATTTGACCAGATCACCGGCGCAACCATCAGCCCCAGGGCGGTGGTCAGCGCTGTAAGCAAGGGGCTGGCCTTTTATCAGAAGAACCGTAAGGAAATCACGGCGGCCGAAGGGAGTTCGGAATGAACCTGGCCCGGGAATTCAATAAAGGAATTTGGCGGGAAAACGCGGTCTTTCGCCTGATGCTGGGGTTGTGCCCCACCCTGGCGGTGACCACCAGCGCGATCAACGGCCTTGGCATGGGGCTGGCCACCACTTTCGTTCTGCTGTGCTCCAATATTGTCGTTTCCCTCCTTCGGAAGCTGATTCCCGGACAGGTGCGCATCCCTGCCTTTATTGTCATCATTGCCTCTTTCGTGACTGTAGTGCAGCTGGTCATGGAAGGTTACATGTATGATCTGTACAAGGCTCTGGGAATCTTCATCCCCTTGATTGTGGTCAACTGCCTGATTCTGGGGCGCGCAGAGGCGTTCGCCTCCAGAAATTCCTTCGTACCCTCGGTGGTCGACGGTGCCGGAATGGGGTTTGGTTTTACTCTGGCTCTCTTTATACTGGGAGCGGTCCGGGAGATCTTCGGATCCGGAACTCTCTTCGGATTGGGCCTTTTCGGCGCCGGTTTCACCCCCTTTCTTCTCATGATTCTACCGCCCGGGGCGTTCATTGCACTGGGGATTCTGGTGGGCGGCATGAACCGTCTGGAGGCCCTCCGCAAACAGCGTCCCGGAGACAGGACGATCGGGGTGTGAAAGCTTCCATGCCCCTTTGGCGGACTGGCTCCTTTGCCAGTGAAACCGACCGTTTAAGGCGTGGTTAAACCCCCGTTCTGACTTGGAAAACTGCATACAGTATACTGTATTTTTTCCTTGACAAGGATAAGGTTTTATCCTAACGTGCACAGCGGCCGAACGCCGAAAGATATAAATTTCCGCTTGCAATATAAGGTATCAAAACAGCGCTGGGAGGAGCCGTCTCATGCTGGACAGTTATTTGCCGATTCTTGTGATCATCGCCGTAGCCCTGGCCTTTGCCATGGGTTCCGTGGTGTTCTCCTGGCTTATCGGCCAGAAGAAGCCGAGTGCCGTCAAGCTGGCCCCCTACGAATGCGGAATGCCGCTGGTGGGCAGTGCTCGCGAACGGGTCTCAGTCAAGTTCTACATCATCACCATGCTCTTCATCGTCTTCGATATCGAGGTGGTCTTTCTCTATCCCTGGGCGGTGATGTTCAAAAAGCTCGGCCTTTTCGGTTTTGTCGAGATGGGCGTCTTCATCGCCATTCTTCTCGTCGGATACGTCTACGTCTGGAAAAAAGGAGCGCTGGAATGGGAGGAGTAGAAAACACCCTCGGCAACAACGTAATCACCACCAGCCTGGATAAACTTGTTAACTGGTCCCGCGCGAAATCCCTTTGGCCGATGACGTTCGGACTGGCCTGCTGCGCGATCGAAATGATGGCGACCGGCGCCGCCCGCTTCGACCTGGACCGGCTCGGAGTTCTCTTTCGCGCCTCGCCGCGCCAGGCGGACGTCATCATCATCGCCGGCACCGTAACAAAGAAAATGATGCCGGTTATCCAGACCGTTTACGAGCAGATGCCCGAACCCAAATACGTGATCGCCATGGGCGCCTGCGCCTGTTCCGGTGGCGTCTTCGACACCTACAGTGTTGTGCAGGGTATTGACGAATATCTCCCGGTCGACGTTTATGTCCCCGGTTGCCCGCCCCGCCCGGAAGGTCTTCTGTACGGCATCAACAAGCTTCAGGAGAAGATCATGAAGGAGCGCAACTCCTTCGGCGCCGTGATCGGTGTGGGCGACAGGGTCAATGAGGCGTAATCGCCGTCCGAGCGGACCGGCATAAGGATAAGGTTGAGTTATGAGCGAACATGCGGCAGTGGAGAAGCTGAAGGCGAAATTCCCGGACGGTGTTCTGGAGATTGCCGAATTTCGGGATGAAACCACTATCACGGTGAAGAAGGAGGACATCGTCGCCATCTGTTCTTTTCTGAAGGCGGAGGTGGGATACAACTTTTTGACCGATGTCTGCGGGGTTGATTACCTGGGACGCACTCCCCGGTTCATGGTGGTCTATCATCTCTACAACCTCTCCACCAAGGAGCGGCTGAGGATAAAGGCGCCGGTGGAGGACGAAAAGGCGCCCAGCATCGACACCGTAAGCGGCGTCTGGGCGACGGCCAACTGGCACGAAAGAGAATGCTGGGACCTCATGGGAATCTCCTTCAACAACCATCCCGACCTGCGACGGATTCTCATGCCGGATGACTGGGAAGGGCATCCCCTGCGCAAGGACTATCCTGTGCAGGGTCCCGACCGCCAGCCCTATCAGGGGCGTGTTTCCTGACCGACGATTCGAATTCCACTTTCGATAGACGAGGCATGTGATGGCATCAAAGGAAATCATGACCGTAAATATGGGACCCCAGCATCCCTCCACCCATGGGGTGTTGCGGCTGGTCCTCGAGCTGGATGGCGAAATTGTGGTGGGAGTCACCCCGCATATCGGCTATCTTCACCGCGGAGTGGAAAAGTTATCTGAGTATCGCACCTACCATCAGACTCTTCCTCTGACCGACCGGCTCGATTATCTGGCTCCCATGCACAACAATTTCGGCTACGCACTGGCCGTGGAGAAGCTTCTGGGCATCAGCGATCTGATTCCGGAGCGCGCCCAGGTGATTCGCGTGATGATGGCCGAGCTGACCCGGCTCAAGAGCCATCTGGTCTGGCTGGCCACTCACGCCCTGGATATCGGGGCGATGACCGTGTTCATCTACTGCTTCCGTGAGCGGGAGCGGATCATGGATATGTACGAGAAGGTTTCCGGCGCCCGCATGACCTCCAACTATATTCGCGTCGGCGGACTGATGGCGGACCTGCCCGATGGCATGGAGCAGGAGATCCGCGCCTTCGTGGATGAAATGCCTAGGCATGTCCAGACCTACGAGGGTTTGCTCACCGGGAACAAGATCTGGCAGAAGCGAATCCAGGGCGTCGGAGTGATCGGCGCCGAGGCGGCCATCGACATCGGTCTGAGCGGTCCTTCCCTGCGCGGATCGGGCGTGGACTGGGACCTGCGCAGGGATAATCCGTACAGCGGTTACGAAAACTACGATTTCAAAGTGCCTCTAGGCACGGGAGAGGGAGATACCTGGAGTCGTTATCGCGCGCGGCTGGATGAAATGCTCGAGGCCTGCAAGATTATCCGCCAGGCCCTCGATCGGCTGAAGCCCGGACCAATCATGGCCGATGCTCCGAAGGTCTCTCTTCCTCCCAAGAAGGATGTAGTCAACTCCATCGAGGGGCTGATTCATCACTTCAAGATCATCAGCGAGGGATTCAAGGCCGAGCCCGGCGAAGTTTACGTCGGAGTGGAAAACCCCAAAGGAGAGCTGGGCTTTTACATCGTCTCCGACGGATCCTCTCATCCTTATCGAATGAAAATCCGTCCGCCCTCTTTCGTCAATCTGCAGGCCCTGCCCCAGATGGTGAAAGGCAGATTGCTGGCCGACGTCGTGGCGGTCATCGGTACGCTCGATATCGTCCTCGGCGAAATCGATCGCTAATACCCTCACTAGAGAAACGAGGTGTTCGATGAGTAGCACAGTGGAAAATGTTCAGGAGGAGGAAGTCGATCTGACCGCGGCAAACCAGGTGATCGACAAATATCTGAACATGAAAGGGGCTCTGATGCCGGTTCTCCAGGAGATTCAGGAGAGCTACGGCTATATTCCGGAGCCGACGGTGCACCTGACGGCGGAGCGGCTCAATGTTTATCCAAGCCAGATTTACGGTGTGCTGACCTTTTATGCACAATTTCACATGGAGCCCAGAGGTCGTTATATCGTCCGCGTCTGCATGGGAACGGCCTGCCACGTGAAAGGCGCCGGACGGATCGGGGATACGATTCACGAGCGGCTTGGAATCGGCCACGCAGAGACCACCGAAGATCTGAAGTTCACCGTCGAGCATGTGGCCTGCATCGGGGCTTGCGGCATGGCGCCGGTCATCATGGTCAACGAGGGGACCTACGGCAGCATGTCGGTGCAGAAGATCGACGAGGTTCTCGCCAAATACCGCGAAATGGAATAGGTCAACCTTTTTCAACCTTCGGAAAGCGGAGACGTAATCAATGGCCGCGAACGCTGAGCAAATAAAAGTTCTCATCTGTCAGGGTACGGGCGGAATGGCATCCGGCGCCCAGGCTGTTGCCGACGCCTTCGAGGAGGAATTCTCCAGACAAGGGGTCCAGGCCAAGATCGGCAAGCGCTGCGAAGTGGTCGGAACCGGCTGCCGGGGGCTTTGCGCCAACGACGTGCTCGTGGATATCGAAATTCCCGGTCACGAGGCGGTGACGTATGATTTCGTCAAGCCGGAACTGGTCCCGCAGATAGTCGAAGAGCATGTGCTCGGGAATACCCCGGTGCCCAAGAAGGTGGCCGGACCCTATTATGCCAAGTTCCTCGAGAAGCAGATGCGCGTGATTTTTTCACGCTGCGGGACCATCAACGCGGAAAGCATCGAGGATTTCATCGCACACAAAGGCTTCACCGGCGTGGAGAAAGCCGTGAAGATGAAGCCCGAAGAAGTGATCGAGGAGGTCAAGCGCTCCGGCCTGCGCGGGCGCGGCGGCGGCGGATTTCCCACAGGCGTTAAATGGTCCTTCTGTGCAGCCTCACCCGGAGAGGACAAATACCTCATCTGCAATGCGGACGAGGGGGACCCCGGGGCCTTCATGGACCGCTCGGTTCTCGAAGGCGACCCGTACGGCGTCATCGAAGGAATGATGATTGCG
The DNA here is from genome assembly GCA_024636295.1 of Desulfuromonadales bacterium. Classification (GTDB taxonomy): domain Bacteria; phylum Desulfobacterota; class Desulfuromonadia; order Desulfuromonadales; family JAGXHI01; genus JAGXHI01. The sequence goes on along the minus strand of JAGXHI010000016.1, from coordinate 15,630 downwards.
TCTTATGCCATCGGTTGCAAAAATGGATACGTCTACTGCCGCGCCGAATATCCCCTGGCTATCAAGCGACTTCAGAAAGCGATCGACACCTGTTACGAGAAGGGGATCCTCGGCAAGGACTGCATGGGCCTGGGATTTGAGTTCAATCTGCGGATCAAGGCAGGCGCCGGGGCTTTTGTCTGCGGCGAGGAAACCGCCCTGATGGCCAGCATCGAAGGCCACCGCGGAATGTCCCGTCCCCGTCCGCCCTTTCCGGCCGTGCGAGGCCTCTGGGGCAAACCGACCAACATCAACAACGTGGAGACCTTCGCCAACGTCTCCTATATTTTCTATAATGGCGCGGAGTGGTTTTCCTCTATCGGAACCGAGGGCACCAAGGGCACCAAGATTTTCGCTCTTACCGGAAAGGTCAAGCATACCGGTCTTGTCGAGGTTCCCGCCGGGACCACCATGAAGGAAGTCATTTACGATGTCTGCGGCGGCATCCTGAACAACCGCAAGTTCAAGGCGGTTCAGGCGGGCGGCCCCTCCGGAGGATGTCTTCCCGCGGAGGCTCTGGATGCTGAGGTTGATTACGATTCGCTGATCAAGGCCGGAGCCATGATGGGTTCGGGCGGTCTTGTGGTCATGGACGAAACCACCTGCATGGTCGACATCGCCCGCTTCTTTCTCAATTTTACCCGGGTCGAATCATGCGGAAAGTGCATTCCCTGCCGCATCGGGCTGAAAATCATGCTCGAAATCCTTGAGCGCATCACTCACGGCCATGGACAGGAAGGCGACATCGAGCTTCTGCAGGACATGGCATACGACATCAAGAAAAGCTCCCTGTGCGGTCTCGGACAGACGGCTCCCAATCCGGTTCTCTCCACCATCCGGTACTTTCGGGACGAATACGAAGCGCACATTAACGAAAAACGCTGTCCCTCCAACTCCTGCAAGGAACTTCTCAAGTTCGAGGTGGTCGAATCCGCCTGCAAGAAATGCGGGCTCTGCTTCCGGATCTGTCCGGTGGACGCCATCAGGTGGGAAAAAGGACAGCTCGCGGTCATCGACAAAAGCAAATGCACCAAATGCACCTCCTGTTACGACGCCTGCCGCTTCATGGCGATCGAATAGCCGGATTCCGGTGGAACTGATACGAGGTTACGATGGTAAATCTTACGATTGACGGCAAGCAGATCACGGTCCAGAAAACCGCGACGATTTACGAAGCGGCGCAGGAAGCCGGCGTCTTCATTCCGGTGCTCTGCTACGCTAAGAAACTTCTTCCCTACGGGGCCTGCCGGGTGTGTCTGGTCGAGGTGGAGCAGATGAAGGGGCGCCTCATTCCTGCCTGCACCACTCCGGTGACGGAGGGGATGGCGGTGACGACGACGTCCGAGGAGATTCGAAAGGTCCGCAAGACGGTACTGGAGTTTCTTCTGGTCAACCACGTCATCGAATGTCCTGTCTGCGACAAGGGAGGGGAATGCGACCTCCAGGACCTCACCTTTGATTATGAAGTCTATCCCAACCGTTTCACCGGGGAGAAATTCGATCTGCCTACCGACGAGGTCAATCCCCTGATCGAGCGCAACATGAACCGATGCGTGCTCTGCGGCAAATGCGCCAGGGTATGCGACGAAATCGTGGCCTACGGTTCCTACTCATTCATCAACCGCGGATTCGAAACAAAAATCGCTACCGCTTACGACCGAGGACTCAACTGCGAATTTTGCGGACAGTGCGTCTCCATGTGTCCGGTTGGCGCAATACTGCCCCGACCCTTCAAATTCAAGGCGCGCCCCTGGCAGCTTAAGGAAGTCGACACAGTTTGCGGCTACTGCGGCAACGGCTGTACGGTGACCCTCGGAGTGCTGAACGAAAAGGTGGAGACGATTCGCTTCAACGACAAAATAGGAGTGAACAACGGAAACCTCTGCGTTCGAGGGCGCTTTGGCTACTCCTACGTGAACAGTGATGAACGCCTCCAGAAACCTCTCCTGCGCAAGGACGGCAACCTGGTGGAGGTCGAGTGGAAAGAGGCTCTGGATGCAGTCGCCGAGGGGTTCCAGAAAGCGCAGAGCGGCAAGGGCCTGGGTGTGCTTGCCGGTGCGCGGCTGACCAATGAAGAGCTGTTTCTGCTCAAGAAACTGGCCGGACAGCTTGGCACAGGCAACCTGGACCACTCCGGCGGCGAGTGCTACAAAGGTTTGACCGAAGGATTCAGGGAGACTCTGGGTGTGCAGGCCTCCACAGGAGACTTCCCTCAGGTCGAGGATTGCGACGTCATTCTTTCCATCCGCTCGGATTTCTATGAAACGCATCCCGTTTTCGGGATGGTAGTCAACCAGGCGGTAAAGCGCCACGGATCAAAGCTGCTGGTGCTCTCCGATAAAAAAGGAAAGTTCACCAAGCTTCCCGGGGCGGAAACCCTTCTGTCCAGGCCCGGCCTTGAAGTCAACGTTCTCAACGCCATGGCCGGTGTCCTCCTCGATGAGGGGCTGGCAGTCACCAAGGATGTCGAAGGCATCGAAGAGCTGAAAAAGGGGCTGGCCGATTACACTCCCGAGAAGGTGGCCGACCAGACCGGAGTTTCCGCTGATTCGATCCGCGATGCCGCTCGAAAGCTGGCTGCTGCAAAGAATAGCGCCATTCTCCTCGCCTATGGGCTTCCCTACTCGGCTCACAGCCGTGAACTCGGGGCCGCCGCGGCCAACCTGGCCATACTCACCGGCGCCGCCGGGAGGGAAGGCAGCGGACTCTACCTCTGTGGTGAAAAAGCCAACAGCCAGGGCGCCGTCGATCTCGGCATTCTTCCCGCCGAGGGCGCCATGGGCGCACGGGAGATGCTCCGGGCTGCCGCAGCCGGCGATCTCTCCGCGCTGTACGTAGTTGCGGAAGATCCCCTCAGCTCCTACCCCGACAGGGCGAAGGTAGAGGCAGCTCTGGAAAAAGCTCCCTTCCTGGTGGTACAGGACATCTTCCTCTCGCCCACCGCGCAAAAGGCTGATGTCGTTCTGCCCGCGGCGTCCTTCGCGGAGAAGGAGGGAACCTTTACCAATGCCGAGCGCCGGATTCAGCGCGTCAGGAGGGGAATCGTTATCCCCGGAGAGGCGAAAACCGATCTTTCCATTTTCGAAATGATTTCCTCGCGTCTTGGCGGGCAACTCACCTATACCGGCCCTGAGGCTGTATTTGCTGAGATAGCCAAAGAGGTTCCGCAATATGCCGGAATTGAATATCGGGAAATAGGCCCACAGGGAATCGTCTGGGGAGGAAAGAGCCTTGACATCTCCGCCAGAAAGGTCGTTTTTGTAAAGGGCGGAAATCCCGTGGATTCCCCGATTCAATTGATCACCGGAAGCACGCTGTATCACAGCGGCACCATTTCCACCCGTGCAAAAGGCCCCCTTGCCGTTATACCCGATCCCTTTCTCGAATTTGGGCAGGAGGACGCCCAAAGCCTGGGTATCAAGGAAGGGGATATGGTCACCCTGAAGAGCAATGGGACTGAGATCCGCCTCTCAGCCAAGGTTGACCGACGCATGCCCAGGGGAGTCGTCTTTGCGCCTTATCATTTTCCCTCCGCCCAGTTGAATCGTCTCTACAAAGGCGAGGCTGCGATTGCGGTGGAATTGGTCAAGTGAGCATCTGAAGGAGAGATTATGGAGTGCCCCAAGTGCCATTCCGAGGTGTCGGCGCGGGCAAAATTCTGTGATCAGTGCGGCGCCAATCTGGGGAAGAATGTGGAATTTCTCCACCAGAAAGCCCTCGATCACTATCATCGCGGACTTATAGAAGAGTCCATCCGGCTCTGGGAAGAGGCGATCGCCCTGAACCCCGGATTCAGCAAGGGTCACTATTACAAGGGCCTTGCTCTTTACGATCGTGGAGAGCTGCACTCGGCGATTGGAGCCTTCCGCAAGGCGCTCGAGGGGGAAAAAGACCTGTTCCGCTCCTACTTCAAACTGGGGATGGCTCAGTATGGATTGGGAAATCTATGCGAAAGCGTCGAATCTTTCAGCAAGGCCCTGGAGATCAACCCGGGCAGCGCTGAAACCCACTATCGGCTGGGGCTTGCGCATCTGCGGAACTCCAACCTGGACCGCGCCCAGGAGGCTCTTGAAGGTGCGGTCCGGATCAACTCCGAATATACCCGAGCGCTCTACATGCTTGGTACGGTTTTCTCCCAGAAAGGAGAGAACGAGGAGGCGATCCGCTGTTTTCGAAAAGTGGAAGAAATCAGCCCCTCTTATACCGCCGCCTACTTTGAACTCGGCATCGGGCTCTCAAAGAGCGGCGACATGAAGGGGGCGGCCGAACAATTTGAAAAGGCCGTCGAAACGAATCCCCGCTTTGCTCCCGCCCGCTACATGCTGGGGGAAGCCTATCGCAGAATGGGGGAGTTCGCGGATGCAATCGGCGCCTACCAGGAAGCGCTGAAGCTCAACCCCCGGGATGTGGAAGCCTACCTGAGGCTGGCCGAGTGCAATATGCAGCTCGACTTTCTGGATGGTGCGCGCGAGGCTCTGAACAAAGCGCTGGCCCTCAATCCGGAACACCGGGAGGCGCAGTACCTGCTGAAGCATTTGAATGAGATGACAACTCCCCATAAACCTGGTTTCTGAACACTATCGATTCAGGATTAATTCCGGAAGGAAGAGGATTGATCATGACGCTAAGTCTCTCGAACGCACCGCTCTGGTTCGTCATTTCCATGCTGGTGAAGATTGTACTGGTTTTTGTGGTGGTGCTGCTCATCGTGGCATACGCCACCTGGGTGGAACGCAAAGTCATCGGCCACATGCAGACAAGGCTCGGTCCCATGAATACCGGGTGGCACGGGCTCCTGCAGCCGATCGCCGATGGCCTGAAGCTCTTCTTCAAAGAAGACATCGTCCCTTCCCAGGCAGCCAAAGTACCTTTTCTCCTGGCACCCATGATGATCCTCGTCCCAGCCTTCATTACCGTGGCTGTGATACCTTTCGGTCCGGACATTACCATCGGGGGCTATACCATCCCTCTGCAGATCACCGATCTGAATATCGGGATCCTCTACATCCTCGCCATGGCGGGACTGGGCGTCTACGGGATTGTTCTGGCCGGATGGGCCTCCAACAGCAAGTACTCGCTTCTCGGGGGAATCCGCTCCTCCGCCCAGATGGTGTCCTATGAGCTGGCTGCCGGCCTGACGATCGTCGCGGTGTTCATGCTCAGTGAAACCCTCAGCATGCGAGGAATTGTGCAGGCCCAGCAGGGGGCGCTCTATGGAGTCATTCCTTTCCTGCCTGACTGGTATATCTTCTATCAGCCGCTGGCTTTCGGCCTCTTCGTGATTTGCGGCCTTGCCGAAATCAACCGGACGCCTTTCGACCTGCCCGAGGCTGAAACGGAGCTCGTCTCCGGATTCTGTACCGAGTACTCCTCCATGAAATACGCACTGTTCTTCATGGCGGAATATGCCAACATGGTGGTGATCGCCGCCATTGCCGCCACTCTGTTTCTGGGGGGCTGGTACGGGCCTTTCCCAGGCCTGGGCGCCATTAATCTCCTGCTGAAGATCTTTGCCTTCATGTTCTTCTTCATCTGGCTGCGGGCAACCTTCCCGCGGGTCCGGTACGATCAGCTCATGTTTATGGGCTGGAAGGTCTTCCTTCCTCTCGCCCTGGCCAATGTGGTTATCACCGGAATCGTCGTCGTCCTGGTCCAGTCGTAACTCTCAAGATCAAGAGGAAAAGACCATGTTCAAGGAATTTTTAAAAGGTCTGAGCATCACCTTCAAGCATATGCTCCCGGGGCACTCGACCACGGTTCAGTACCCCAAAGAGAGGCTGGAGATTTCCGATCGCTTCCGCGGGCTCCACAGACTTGTACCGGCCCATGACCGTGAGAAGTGCGTGGCATGTTATCTCTGTCCCACAGTCTGTCCCGCCAAGTGCATCACGGTGGAATCGGCCGAGAACGCCAAGGGGGAGAAGTACCCTCGCGTGTACAAGATCGATATGCTGCGATGCATTTTCTGTGGCTACTGCGTCGAGGCCTGCCCTGTGGAGGCCCTGGAGATGACCGGGGATTTTGAGCTGGCCAATTATAATCGCGAGGATTTCGAATTCGCCAAAGAGCGCCTTCTCAGGTAAATCATTCAGGAGTAACGGACCCATGGAAAAACTGTTTTTTTATCTGGTCGCCCTGGTAGCGGTCGGTTCGGGTTTTCTGGTCGTCAAATGCCGAAACCCCGTCAACAGCGCCCTCGCACTGGTGAATACCTTCTTCTGCCTGGCGATATTCTATGTCATGCTCCATGCGCCTTTCATGGCGGCCATTCAGGTTCTGGTGTACGCAGGGGCCATCATGGTGCTGATTCTGTTCGTTATCATGCTGCTCAACCTGGGCTCCGAGGCCCACAAACGGTTCACTCACAGCCTGATTGGCGGAAGCATAATGGGTGTTCTGATGCTTTTTCTGGTGTTTTTCTTCGTGAATCGAGGCGAGCCCACCGGAATGCGAGGGAACATCACTGATGGTCTTGTGGATAAGATAGGTCACACCGAACTGATGGGCAGGACGCTATTCACAGAATTCCTCCTACCCTTCGAGATCACCTCCATCCTGCTGCTGGTGGCGATCGTCGGGGCGGTCATTCTGGCCAAAAAGGAAGTCTAGCCGACAGGAGAAAGAAAGATGGTTTCCATTCACGAATATCTGATGCTCAGCGCGATCCTCTTTTCCCTCGGAACTGTCGGTGTGCTCATCCGAAGAAACGCCATTGTGATCTTCATGTGCATCGAGTTGATGCTCAATTCCGTCAATCTTTCCTTTATCGCTCTTTCCCATCACCTGGGAAGCATGGACGGGCAGATCTTCGTCTTCTTCGTAATGGCCGTGGCTGCAGCGGAAGCGGCGGTCGGGCTGGCCTTGATGATCACCTTCTACCGGAACAGGGAATCGATCGAGGTCGATGACATAAACATGCTGAAATGGTAGTTGCAATCCGGCGGACCCGAGGCTCATTCCGTTAAGAGGAGATATAGATGTACGACAAATTGTGGCTTATTCCGTTCTTTCCCCTGCTGGGGGCTGTGATCAACGGATTGCTGGGAAAGAAGATCAAGAACGAGAAGGTGATCGGCGCCATAGCGACCCTGGCGGTGGCCGCTTCCTTCGGGGTCTCCTGCTACTATTTCTTCAATATGCCGGGAGCGAATGGCGGGCAGCATTACGCCGAAAACATCGTCGCCACCTGGATGTCTGTAGGGGATCTGCAGATTGAGTGGGGTTTTCTCCTCGATCCCCTCTCAGCGATCATGCTTCTGGTGGTCACCGGGGTCGGATCCCTGATTCATCTCTACTCCATCGGGTACATGCACGGGGAGGAGGGGTTCTATCGGTACTTCTCCTATCTGAACCTCTTCGTTTTCTCCATGCTGATGCTGGTTCTGGGGAACAACGCTCTTGTCATGTTCGTCGGCTGGGAAGGCGTCGGCCTCTGCTCCTATCTGCTGATCGGCTACTACTTCCACAAGAAGAGCGCATCCGACGCGGCCAAGAAGGCGTTTGTGGTCAATCGCATCGGCGACTTCGGCTTCCTCATCGGGCTCTTTCTCCTGTACTGGTCGCTTCCCGTCGGAAGCCGCAGCATCAATTTCATGGAAATCGCTCAGAACGCCCATCTTCTTGAAGCGGGCGGCATTGTCGTGACCGTAATTACCCTCTGCTTTTTCCTTGGCGCCACCGGCAAGTCCGCACAGATTCCCCTGTATACCTGGCTTCCGGATGCCATGGAAGGCCCGACCCCCGTATCGGCCCTGATCCATGCAGCCACCATGGTTACAGCCGGCGTCTACATGATCGGGCGCCTGAACCCCCTGTTTGCCATGGCGCCGGATACCATGATGGTGGTCGCCATCGTCGGCGCCGCTACGGCCATTTTCGCTGCGACCATCGGCCTGGCCCAGAACGACATCAAGAGAGTTCTTGCCTACTCGACCGTTTCCCAGCTCGGCTATATGTTCCTGGCCATGGGAGTCGGAGCTTTCACAGCCGGGATTTTCCACCTGATGACCCACGCCTTTTTCAAGGCCTGTCTCTTCCTGGGATCCGGATCGGTGATCCATGCCATGCACCATGCCCTGCACGAAGCCCACTCCCATGACGACCCGCAGGATATGCGCAACATGGGAGGGCTGTTCAGGAAGATGCCGATTACCGCGACAACCTTCTGGATTTCCACCCTTGCGATCGCCGGCTTTCCCCTGCTCTCCGGCTTTTTCTCCAAGGACGAGATCCTCTGGTTTGCCTTCGCTTCGCCCCAGGGCAGTCCTCTGCTTTGGATTGTCGGCGCACTGGCGGCCGGTCTGACAGCCTTCTACATGTTCCGTCTGGTCTTCATGACTTTTCACGGGAAGCAGAAAACAACTGAAAAAGCCCGAAAACACCTCCACGAATCCCCCTGGGTCATTACCGTGCCTCTTGTGGTGCTGGCTCTCCTGGCGCTTGTCGGCGGCTGGCTCGGCGTTCCGCCACTGATCGGCGAAATCGTCGGAATGGCCAACAGCTTCGAACATTTCCTGGAGCCCGTCTTCGGTGGAACCCAGGCGGTTGCCCACGGAACCCACGCGCTCGAGTGGAGTCTCATGGGAATCTCGGTCGGCATCGCCTTTGTCGGCATCTTCGTCGCATGGGTCATGTACATCAAGAATCCCGAACTTCCTGGAAAACTCGCCGGAAGCCTTCAGGGGGCCTACAGGGTCATTCACAACAAATGGTATGTGGATGAAATCTACGATGCGACTTTTGTCGACGCCACCAAGCGCCTGGGCACTTTCCTCTGGAAAGGCTTCGATGTGGTGGTCGTGGACGGGATCGTCAATGGATTCGGAAAGACGGCCCACGCCTCCTCCCGGGCACTGAGATTCCTTCAGTCGGGTCTTGTCCACAACTACGCTCTGGTCATGGTGCTGGGGGTGGTGGTGATCGTCGGATTTTATGTCCTCAGGTAAAATGCGCTGCAGCCTGCGATAGAGAAAGAAGGAGCGATTTCCCATGACCGAACATCTTCTCAGCCTGATGACTTTCTTCCCCATACTGGGACTGCTTGTCATCCTGTTCATCCCTAAAGAAAATGAAGGGCTGCTGAAGGGCTTTGCTCTGGTGGTCACTCTGATCACCTTCGTCATCAGCCTGCCCCTGGCCTTCAACGACAGTTTCAAGACCTCGGCGGCCATGCACTACAAGGAGTTCGCCCAATGGATCACCATTGGCGACTACTTCCAGATGAACTATCACGTGGGTGTGGACGGCATCAGTCTCTGGCTGGTCCTTCTCACCACGTTCATCATGCCGATCGCCATCCTGTCCACCTGGAAGGCTGTTGATAAGAACGTCAAGGCATTCATGGCTCTCTGCCTGCTCCTCGAGACTGCCATGCTCGGAGCCTTTGTTTCCCTGGATCTGTTCCTCTTCTACATCTTCTGGGAATTGATGCTGATCCCGATGTACTTCCTGATCGGAATCTGGGGGGGCGGCAACCGCATTTATGCCGCGGTCAAATTCTTCATCTACACCGCCGTCGGTTCCCTGCTGATGCTGGTGGCAATCATCTTCATCTATTATTACGGCGTGCGGTCGGGCGTCGCCCTCAACGGTTTCAATATTACCGAGTTCTACCAGATGGGGATTCCTCCCCATATCCAGACATGGCTCTTCCTGGCATTCGCCTTCAGCTTTGCCATCAAGGTGCCGATGTTTCCCCTGCACACCTGGCTGCCCGACGCCCACACCGAAGCGCCGACCGCAGGCTCCGTCATACTGGCAGCCATTCTCCTGAAGATGGGAACTTACGGCTACGTCCGTTTCGCCATGCCACTTTTCCCGGACGCTACCCAGCAATTCATCCCCTTTCTCTCGGTTCTGGCGGTGATCGGGATCATCTACGGCGCCCTGGTGGCCATGATGCAGGATGACGTCAAAAAGCTGGTGGCCTATTCCTCGGTCTCCCACCTGGGTTTCGTCATGCTAGGCATTTTCGCCCTCAATATGCAGGGGATGGCCGGCGGGATGATCCAGATGGTTAATCACGGCATATCCACCGGCGCGCTCTTCCTTATCGTCGGGTTCATTTATGAACGCCGACATACCCGGGAGATCAAGGAATTCGGCGGGCTTGCCAAGACGATGCCGATCTTCGCCACCATCTTCATGATCATTACATTTTCCTCCATCGGTCTTCCCGGGACGAACGGGTTCGTGGGAGAATTTCTGATCCTGATGGGCGCCTTCCAGAGCGAACTCCGCTGGTTCGCGGTCTTCGCTACGACGGGGGTCATTTTCGCCGCGGTTTACATGCTCTGGATGTTCCAACGCGTCATGTTCGGTGAGGTCAAGAACCCTGCAAACGAAAAGCTCAAGGACCTCTCGGCCCGAGAGATCGTCATGATGCTGCCCCTGTTGCTTTTCGTCTTCTGGATCGGCCTTTATCCGAACACCTTTTTCGAAAAGATGAATCCATCGATGCAGCAGCTCCTCGATCAGGTCAAGGGGCAACAGCAGGTGGCCGTTGTGGAGAAAGTCGAGCCCCGGCAGCTGCACGGGCACTGATATACGATAAGCGTTGAACGTTTAAAACGGCTTCCGGAGGAGCATTTTCATGGACAACACCCTTGTGCAACTCGCCATGCAGAGCGTCAATTTCGGGGCGATCATGCCATCCCTCGTTCTGGTCTGCTTCGGCATGTTTCTGCTGCTGGTCAATGTTTTCTCGCCCAGGGGAAAAACGACGCATGTCGCCTGGATCAGCATTATCGCCCTGGTGATTTCCGGCATTGTGTCCCTGAGTGCATGGACTCCGGCTGGCACTCCGGCGGGAGCGGGGAACACCCAGTTCGGATTTGCCGGCGCCGTGGCTCTGGATAATTTCGCCACCTTTTTCAATATCACCTTCCTGCTGGCCGCCGGGCTGACGATTCTGATGTCGGACGAATACCTGAAGCGGGAAGGCTACCCGATCGGCGAGTATTACCCGCTGATTCTCTTCACGACCGCAGGGGCTATGTGGATGGCTTCGGGAATCGACCTGATGACCATCTTCCTTGGCCTGGAAGTCCTTTCCATCTCGCTGTACGTTCTGGCTGGTTTTTTTCGTGGACAGGTGCGCTCCAATGAGGCAGGGCTCAAATATTTTCTCCTGGGCGCCTTTTCCACGGCGTTCCTCCTTTACGGAATCGCGCTCCTCTACGGGGTTGCGGGGACAACCAACGTGGCCGAAATGGGACTGTACTTCGCCAAGAATTCGGCCATTCTTGGCAACCCGATGACCATTGCTGGGATGCTGCTTCTCGCGACCGGATTCCTTTTCAAGATCGCCGCCGTCCCCTTCCACATGTGGACGCCGGATGTCTATCAGGGAGCGCCTACGCCGGTGACGGCTTTCATGAGCGCCGGTCCCAAAGCTGCCGCATTTGCCGCCTTTATACGGGTGTTTGTTTTCGGCCTGGCCGGCCTTCAGGCCGAATGGACCAGCCTTCTCTGGGTCCTTGCGGTTCTGACCATGACCGTTGGGAACCTGATGGCCATATACCAGACCAACATCAAGAGGATGCTCGCTTACTCCTCCATCGCCCATGCCGGCTACGCCATGGTGGGCATGGTGGCCGCCAACGAAATCGGTCTCTCCGGGATCCTTTTCTACATGCTGGCCTATACCTTCATGAACCTGGGAGCTTTCGCCATTCTTGTACTTGCAGGCCGGGAGGGCGAGGAGAATCTCACCCTGGAGGGCTTTGCGGGTTTCGGTTTCAAGCGCCCCTTTCTGGGTATCGCCATGACCATTTTCCTCTTCTCCCTCATGGGGATTCCACCTACAGCAGGGTTTGCCGGCAAGTTCTACATCTTTGCAGGCGCCCTCAAGGCCGGGTACGTCTGGCTGGTCGTCATCGGGGTGCTGAACTCCGCTCTGTCCCTTTATTATTATCTTCGGGTCATGGTCACCATGTACTTCCGCGAGCCCTCCGAGGACTTCGCCTGGGTGAAGATGCATGCCGGCGCCGTGGTTTCCATTGTTCTGGCCATAATCGGGGTCTTCTACATGGGAATCATCCCCGGGGCGGTTATGGAGATGGCCAAACTGGCGATCTTCTGACCTCTCTGAAAAATATCCGTCAAGAAAACACCCCCTGCCGGAAGCGGCCGGGGGTGTTTTGCTTTATTTTCCAGCCGCGGCCCCACCCGCGGTTTTTTTTGTAATGAATATTGCTCATTAATGTGGCCCGCATGTGAATGTGCGGAGGGCGGGCGCCGTAGGGGCCAGGAAAATCGGTCCGATAATAGTAGCGTCCTTCCCCGACTTGACCTGCCTCATCAGCAGATACCCTCGGCTGACCTGGTTCCGCACAGGCGCGCCTTCCTTGTAAAAGGGGCCCTTCATGTCCGGGTAGGTCGGAGTGCACTGCCAGTCCACGGCCCGGGAAGAAGCAGGAAGGCAGGTCAGCATCAGGATCAGAATGGTCGCGATGAAATGGGTCTTCCTACGGTCATTACAGCAGACCCATTGTCATTCCTCCCGTCAGCAGTATAGTGGCAATAGAACAAACCGCGCATTTTGCCGCAGACCTGGCCCCCTGCCTGGTCTGTCGAGGAGAAACGACATGAGAGAATCCAAAAATACAATTTTCCACGGTATGAAAATTCTTGTCCTGACCTTTATCCTGCTCGTTTTCGGGTCCGCCTCGATCCACGCGGAGGAATATGATGCGCTGAATGGTCTCAAGAGCCTCCACACGGTCTTTGATTTCAGTCAGGGATCGCCTCAGATAGCCACTGTTGTCTTTCCCGCCATCCGGGGCGTTTACCAGGACGAGAGCGTAACATCCCTTCCCAATCCGCCCAGAACGGTCATCGTGTTTCGCGGCGCGGCCGTCAAACTCATCTCCACCGACCGCCAGGGAGATGCGAAAGATCAGCAGGCCCTGGATCAGGTCGCTGAAATGATCCGCCAGTTTAAAAAAGAGGGGGTCAAGATGGAAGTCTGCATGTATGCCGTCCAGGTCATGGGGGTCGACCCCGAAACCATCCTGCCCGAGATCGACAAGGTGGGCAACGGATTTATTTCCGTTTCGGGATACGAGGCGCAGGGGTATTCGGTGATCACGATCCTGTAACGAAGAGGTTTCCATCCCACCCGGCTTCCGGGCGAGATACACTCAGCGGCCCTTTTCCGCCAGGAAAAGGGCCGCTGTTTTATGTTCGCCACAGGATGGAGCGGTGGATTTTGTCTCACGCGAAGCCGCGAAAAGCGCGAAGGAGGGGGGATCATGGAAAGAATCAAAAAAATCCGGAGGGTTTTTCACACCATGCGCTTGACCAGCCACAGTGGTGCGTAATTCAGGATTCGGCCCACAAGAGACCAGGGCCAGGCGGGTACGAAGGCTTCTTGCCTGCCCCTCTCGATGGCTTCCACGATGGCCTTGCTGCCAGTCGCCTGATCGACCTCGAAGGGCAATCTGCCGGCGGACTGGTTGAGTTCCGTCCGTATGTATCCCGGATAGATGGTCGTGACCCTGATGGGGGTCCCCATCATCTCAAGACGCAAACCTTCCGACAGTGAAGCCAGGGCGGCTTTGGTGGCGGCATAAACTGCCTGGTATTTGGGCATGCCGCGCAAGGCGCTGACGGAGGAGATGGTGACCAGATGCCCCGCGTTCTGGGACCTGAATATCTGCATGGCCGCCTCACATTGGGCGAGCGCTGCAACGAAGTTGGTCTGCGCCGTCGCCAGGTTGGCGTCGAACCGTCCGGTTCCAATCGGTTGACCCTTGCCGATGCCTGCATTGACGATGATCCGATCGATGGTGCCGAACTCTTCCTGGAACTCTTCGAAGACGTTGAAAACCCGGTCATGGTCGTTGACGTCCAGCACCTGAACGTTTACCCGAATATCCGGATACGCGGTGAGCAGTTCATTTTTTAACTGCTCAAGGCCATCGACGCGCCGCGCGCAAAGCGCCAGGGAATGCCCCCGTGCGGCGAATTCCCGGGCCATTCCAAGCCCCAGGCCGGAGCTGGCGCCGGTGATCAATATATTCATGATGGGATTCCCGAAGGCAGAGGATTGATGTTGTGCTGCATCACGAGATCGGACATGGAAAAACTCATTTCTCCAGAATAGCGACAGGCCTAGTCAGGCGGGTGACAGGGATCAGGTCGAATCTAAACCGGATCTAAGGCAGAGTCAACTCCCTTTCCTCCCGGAAAGCGGCCCTTAGCTTGGGTTCTGACCGTTCCCTTTGACATGCCCTCCGAACTGAACTAATGTGGCGTGGTTCATCGATTCGAGGGGGAATCCATGAGGAGAAAATACCGAAATTAAAAACCGCTTTTGCGCCGAAGAGATATGGCGCGGGCGGTTTTTTTGTCTCACGCGAAGCCGCGAAGGACGCGTGGAAGACCTAAATTCAAGGAAAAATCGAGAATTCGGTTTTTGATTTTTTTCGCGAACTTCTCGTCTTCACACGAGAACTGAAATCAAGGGGGGGCGCATGCACGATTTGGAGGGAAAATTAAAACTTCTTCTTTTGTTCATCGTTTGCGGCGGGATCGTTTACAGCTTCTGGCAGACCCTGGAGAAGGGGGGAAAAATTATCGCGCTTGGCAAGGAGAAGCCTTCGCACCTGCAGGAGACTCTGCCCCGCCCCCTTCCAGAGCCGCCTTCCCCGCCGGAAGAGATTCACGTCGATTCCAGGAGAAAAACCTTCGTTCCGGAAAGAAGGTCTTCCGTCGCCGCGCCGCAGGCGCAAGCTAGTGTCCGAAACAGTGCCAGGGCGCGCTCATCTCGGCGAAACTATACCTTTTCGGTCACCAGCGCCTTTCAGAAAGACCGCGACGAGATGCTCCTCTCGGGCCGGGTCGCCGGTCCCGACTGCCAGTTTCTCAGGCTCTCGATCAGCGCCAAAAGCAGCGAGGGGAAGAGGGTTGTCGCAACCGCCACCGTCGACGACATTCGCTCTGGCTCCCGGCTGTTCAAGACCCGCGCCAGGGCCACCTACAGAAGCAGCATCGCGCCGCCGAGGTGGGAGATTACCGAGATCAGCGCATTTTGTCAGGATCTCTGGAAAGTCTCTCAGCGTGCACCAATAGAATGCTTGACTTGAGTAATCCATTGGATTACTTTCTGAGGAGGGGGGATGATCACCGTTGCCGAAACAAGCGAATATGCCAAACGTGCCAGGAAACTACTCTCCGAGAAAGAGAGGACGGATCTGATCTCCTATCTCGCTGCTCATCCGGATGCCGGGGATGTCATGGAAGGGACAGGCGGGGTGCGCAAGGTGCGCTGGGCGCGAGAAGGCAGAGGAAAAAGCGGCGGCGTCCGGGTTGTTTATTTCTACCACAACCAAGGAATGCCGCTTTATCTGCTGACGCTTTACGGCAAGAACGAGAAAGACAACCTGTCTTCCGCAGAGCGCAACGAGCTGTCCAAGCTGGTGAAGCTGCTCCTGCAAGCGGCGAGAAAACGATAACAACGGAGAAGCACATGAGTGATCTCTTTAGCAGCATCAAGCGCGGGCTCGAAGAGGCAGTCGCGCATCAGAAAGGGGAGAAAACCGGCGTTCGGCTTTTTACCCCGGAGAAGGTCGACGTCAAGCAGGTCCG
>JAGXHI010000015.1 GCA_024636295.1 Desulfuromonadales bacterium | reverse complement strand
GTACTATTTGAGAAAGAACAGTGCTACAATGTGCCATGGCTTGGAACCTCCTGTATTTAATGTGTTTTTGGCGAAATCATTATAACACAGGCAGGTTCTAAGCCATCCTTTTTATTGATCTAATTGTGAGACAGCAGTGGGCAAAAGGGTAATAGTATGGATCTTCGCGGAGCAATTGCCCGAACGGCTTTCTGGCGCTCGGCCGTTCAATGGGGATTTTTCTTCTGGGTTTTATATATCGGCCTGAAGTTCGGCCTGTTCGTGCATCACTTCGAGTCGGGAGGGGCCGCGCCGTACCACAGCCGGCCGCAGGGGGTGGAAGGATTTCTTCCTATCGGGGCGCTGGTCAGTCTGAAACACTGGATGGCGACGGGGATTTTCGATACGATTCATCCGGCGGCCCTCGTCCTTTTTCTGACATTTATGGCCATGAGTCTGCTGGCCAAAAAATCTTTCTGCTCCTGGCTGTGCCCGGTAGGGACTCTCTCGGAAGGTCTCTGGAAAATCGGCCGGCGGCTCTTCGGCCGCAATTTTCATCCCTGGACCTGGCTCGATGTCGGACTTCGCGGGATAAAGTACCTGCTGCTCTTCTTTTTCGTCAAAATCATTCTGCTCGATATGCCCGCCATCGCCATGGGATCCTTTCTGAAGGCTCCTTACTGGGCGGTCAGTGACATCAAGATGCTGCATTTTTTCACCGGGATGTCGGCGACCGTCATGACGTTCATCGCGGTCACGGCGGCGCTGTCTCTTCTATACCGGAATGCCTGGTGCCGGTATCTGTGCCCCTACGGCGCCCTGCTGGGGCTGGTCAGCCTGATGAGCCCGATGAAAATCCGCCGCCGTGAGGAGTTCTGCACCGACTGCCGCCTCTGCAGCAGAACCTGCCCCGCTCGGATGCCTGTCCATCGTCGGGGTTCGATCCGCAGCCCCGAGTGCACGGGATGTCTTAGTTGTGTCGGGGCCTGTCCGGAAGAGGCGCTGGCGATGAACACGCCCTTTCACGGGAAATTCGCTCCCTCCTGGGTCTTTCCCGTCCTCGCACTGTCGATTTATGCCGGGGGCATTTTCATCGGCATGGCCACCGGACATTGGGAGACATCCCTGACATATCAGGATTATCAACGGCTGATTCCCATGATTCCGTACCTCAGCCATTAACGAGATCCTAAATGAATTGAGCTCTGAGCAAAGGGGGATGGATTTTGCCTTATGCACTTACCACCGGATTCCGGGTTTTCAAAAGGCTGTTTTCCAGCAGAGGGGAAGAGGCCTAGTATTTCCGGACAGTTGTAAGTAATTGTTTTTTAGTGTAAAAATTATTTGACAAGTTTCCATTCCGCCATAGATTGGAATCAAACGGTGACGGAAACGCCAATAGGGCAAGTAGAGCGAACGAGGCAGGAGTAAAGTTCCTGTTGAAAAAGCTCGAAGATCCGGAAAAGAAACACAATCCGGAAAGATCCCAGGGCGCTATCTGTCACCGTTGAATTTTTTGGAGAAAGTTTTCGCGGTTACACCCAAGATTTCGTTATCTGCCCGCTCTTTCTATTATTCTTACCGCCTATTTTCACCTTTCGTATACTGGACAGGCATCGACCACCTGGTGTCAAAGTTATTTACTCCCATCCGTAAACTCGTTTCAAATACTTTTTCGCCACCTGAAAATCCACTGGAATCCTCTGCATCTGCTGGTCATTGAATGTATTCTGCGCCTGCTTAAAGATGATCTTTTCCTCCAGCTTGATATGGTTCTGCAGCATCTCTTTCAGCCGGGCAACCTGACCGGGAAGATCTGGTTCGTCAGGAGCCATTCGCATGAGCTCTCTCAAAACCTCAGCCGCATCCTGATGCTGGATTGTCGCCTGTTTGGTCAGGTCCGCGGATGACCGCGCCAGCGCCGGATAAAAAGTAACCTCCTCCCCCTCCAGGTGGGCGATCAGCAGGGCTTCGAGCTTTTGCAGACTCTGCTGCCTTTGAGCCGTCGATCCTGGCTCTAAATTTTCAATTGCCATAAAAATCGCCGCGTAATTTTTCCGGATGAGATCGAAAAATTGATCCACTGGATTCTGTGACTGCAAGGCCAGCGTGTAACAAACAAACACCCATCGAAATGTCGTCAAGCCACCGAAGTCCCGCCCCCACTTTCTGAGCTCTGCATCCAGGAGAAGTACCAAAGCCAGGATTCTGGAATGAAACTGTAGAAGGCTTTTCTTCAGGGCCGGAGTCTGGTTGGGAAGGTGCCGGAGAAGAGTTTCTTTGAAAAAAAGATAGAACACCGGTATATTTATTCAACCGATGATAATGGAATTTGAAAAGGTGAAAAAGTAAATACCGCAGTCAATCGCGGTCTCTTGAACTGGACAATTGCTGCGCTCCGCCATTTCTAATCAACGGAGAAAAAAATGATCCGGGACACCGCTGCCGTGCGTGCATTGGAGAATTTCGACCAGCTTTCTCTCGCCAGGTACCTTCAGGGGAAACTTGCCGGGGTGGAGGGGAAACTGGAGATCACCCAATTCCCCGAGGGCCACTCCAATCTGACGTACCTGCTGCGCTCCGGCGGAGTCGAATACGTCCTGAGGCGGGCGCCGCTTGGCCCTCTTCCTCCCAGAGCCCACGACATGGCGCGCGAATTCGCTCTGCTGACGAAGCTGCATCCGCTTTTTCCCCTTGCACCAAAACCGATCCTCCTGTGCGAGGACCCAGACGTTATCGGCGCCGTATTTCATGTAATGGAGCGCCGCCAGGGGGGCATCCTGCGCAAGGAGCTTCCCGCTTCCTTCGCGGCAATGCCGAAGGTCCGGGAGCGCCTCAGTCGGGCGTTCATCGACTGCCTGGCCGCCCTGCATTCGATCGATATTTTCGCCACCGATCTGATCGCGATCGGCAAGCCGGAGGGCTTCATCGCCCGGCAGCTTCACGGCTGGACGGATCGCTGGTCCCGGGCCCGGACCGATGAGCTTCCGGCCATGGATCAGACCATCGGCTGGCTGACGGAAAACCTCCCCCCGTCCGGTCCGCCGGCGATCGTCCACAATGATTTCAAGTTCGACAACATGATGTTCGATCCCGCGGATCCGGAGCGGGTTACGGCGGTGCTGGACTGGGAGATGGCGACGGTCGGCGATCCGCTGATGGATCTCGGGATGACCCTCTGCTACTGGCTGGAGCGGGGGGCGGATGATGCAAATGAAAATATTTACGCCTCCCCCGGGTGGTTTTCGCGGGAGGAATTCCTGTCCCGCTATCAACAGCAGACCGGCCGGGATCTCACCTACATCCGCTGGTACGAGGTCTTCGGCATGTTCAAGGTCGCGGTCATCCTCCAGCAGATCTACTCCCGGTATATCGCTGGACAGACCAGGGACGAGCGGTTCAGCAATTTTCACCTCCGCGTACGCGCCCTGGCCGAGAATGCATTGAAATATGCCGTTTCCAGGTTGTAATTAGTTTTTGTCCGGAAACGGCCCTTTTCCGCAATCTCTGCGTCAATCCGCGGATTTGATTGTGCGGCGTAAAGTACTACGCCTCCGCTCAAATCCTTGATTTCCTTGATTTTGGTAAAAATTGCTCGTTTCCAGATCGAAAACTGCATTAATGCTTACCGGGGTTTCCGGATGGATACTAATTAGAACCTGTCACCCGCGGTGCATCGGATTTTCACCCATACCATTAAAAGGTCAGGCATATGCGTGCAGTTGTTTGTGAGGAATGGTGCGATTATCATGATCTCAAGTTCAAGGAAATCGACCCACCGCAAATGAAGGAAGGCTGCGTGCGGATCAAGATCAGGTACGCGGCCGTCGGCTTTGCCGTCAGCCTGTTTGTGGCCGGCAAATACCAGCGCAAACCCCCGCTGCCTTTCGTGCCGGGGATCGAGGCCGCCGGAGTGGTGAGCGAGGTCGCGCCTGACGTCCGGCGCATCAGGAAGGGCGATCATGTCGTTGCGGTCCTTGACTGGGGTGGGTTCGCGGAAGAGGCGGTGGTCACGGCCGAAACCGTTTACCCCATACCGAAGGAAATCGATCTCGCCACCGCGGTTCCACTCCCTTTAACCTACGGCACCTCGTACGGGGCGCTGCACTGGCGGGCCCGAATCATCCCCGACCAGACACTGCTGGTGCACGGAGCTGCAGGGGGAGTAGGCCTCGCAGCCGTGGAGCTGGGGCGGCTGGCCGGCGCCAGGGTGATAGCCACCGCAAGCACCGAAGCGAAACTGGATATGGCACGGGAGCGGGGTGCGGAGCATACGATCCTCTCCGGAAGAAGCGATCTGATAAGGCAGGTGAAAGAGCTGACCGGAGGATACGGAGCAAACGTGATTTTCGACCCGGTCGGAGGGGATCTCTTCGAGGCGTCCCTCCGCTGCGTCGCGCCGGAAGGGAAGATCCTCATCGTCGGCTTCGCCGGCGGCCGCATTCCGCAGGTGACCACCAATATCCTGCTGGTGAAGAATGTGGAGCTGATCGGGTACAACTTCGGCTATTACGTCGGCTGGGGATTGACAGACGAGCGAAAACGATACGGAGAGAGGAACCGGGCCATGATGTGCGAGCTGTCCGCCGCCGTTCTGGCCGGCAGCATAAGACCGGCGGTTTCCAGGCGTTACCCGCTGGAGCGATTCGTTGAGGCGATCGACTCCATAATGGAAAGGCGTTCCATGGGCAGAGTGCTGCTGGAAGTATAGGAAACCATGGCAAGAAGCCGATGATTCAGTCGGAAAGCACCGACCCCCGGGCTTGCTTCCCTTCGACGCTGTCCCGGCAGACCAGAGCCTGGTCTGCATCCATGTAGGTGGTTAGTTTATTCAAGGCGGTCGCTGACGCGTTCACCGCCTCTTTGGTCATGCGCAGCAGCGCGGGTGGTGTCGTCCCCGCCCGGCGGGCCAGGTCTGTGGCAACACGTATCGCCTGGCCTTTTTCCGCAATTTCGTCCACCAGGCCCCAGTCGCGGGCGAGCTTCATGGGCAGTTTTTCGCCCAGCAAAATAGCTCGTTTGGTGCGCGCCGCTCCGATGATGGATGTCAGGCGGGGGATGGCGCCCCAGCCCAGATTCAACCCCACCTTGACTTCGGGAATGTAGAAGACGGCATCGGCGGCGGCCACGCGCCAGTCGCATGTCACCGCCAGCGCTGCGGCGCCTCCGACGGCAAACCCTTCGATCGCAGCAATCGTAAGCTGAGGCATCTCTTCCCATGTGCGGCACAGACGGGCCCCGCGCTGCGCGATGTCGCGGCGTTTAATCAGACTCAGGTCGGCTTCATTCCATTTCTCGGGATCTTTCAGGTCGATCCCCGCCGAAAAGATATCGCGAGCGCCGGTAAGTACAACAGTGTGAACTTCCAGTGAATCGGTCAGATCACGGGCGACCTGAGTCAGCGCGAGAATTGTGTCCTGATCAAGAGCATTGCGGTTGACTCCCCTGTCGAAACGGACAAGCGCATGCTGGTCTTCTATTTCTACCGTTACGCTTTTTCCATACTGATGTTCCATGAATGAGAGTCCTTTGGGAGAGAGGGTTCAACCCAGTGTCCGGTGTCGTTTTTCGCCGGACGCGCCCGGAATGCGCTTTTTTGCACAACCAATTACATGCCCAGACGCTGCATGGCGGCCAGCGTTTCAGGGTTGAAGATGTGAGGGCATTCACTTTGGGGGGAATGCCCTGTTCCATTCCATTCCAGGTATTCCACGGGGACGCCTTGCCTTCGAAGGCGGCTTTCCACTTCCCGGGCGGAGGTCGGAGGAACGGACCAGTCCTCCGCACCTTCGGTAATCACGACCGGGCATGTGACGGCATCCAGTATCTTTTCCATCCTGAACCCCCCGAAGGCGCAGATGTCCGCGAAGGCGACAGCCGGTATGCAGCGCCTGGCATCGGTGACGATTTCCTCGGCGCGGCCGGGATCCGTAGCGCTGCCCATCAATGTCCGGAAAGTGACCTCGAACCAGTCCCCCGGGTTGATACTTGCCATCTCCATGATCGAGGAGTTGTAGCCTGAGGATTTGACGACATTCACAGAGGCGCCATCCACCAGGATCACCCCTTTTATCCTTTCCAGGGCTGTCGCTGCCGCCTGGGCGACGATTCCGCCGCCCATGGAGTGGCCCATCAGTACGGATTCATCCAGATGCTGGGCATCCATGAATTGCAGAACGTAGTGCGCGTTGTCCTCGGTGCGCCGGTGAGGGCCGTTTCCCGGCATACCGCTCTTGCCGTGGCCTGGCAGGTCGAGTGCGTAAACCGTGTAGTGGCTGGAGAAAAAGTCGATGTTGTACTGCCATGAGAGATTATCCTGGCTGGCGCCGTGCACCATGATGAGCGCGGGTCCTTTTCCGGACATGTCATAGCTGGCCCGAATGCCGTCGGCGGTTGTGACGTAGGCCATATCAATTCTCCAGGGTGGCGGTTAATCGTGTGATCGCGTACAGCAGCAGCCAGTTCTGCACGCAGGCGCGAAGGTCTCCCGTTACCGTCAGGCGGTGCTGCCGCACCAGGCGGTTTAAAGGAAATCCCCTGCGGAGGTCTTCAAAGCTGCCGGTATCGCCTTCAAAACAGAACAACTCATCGTTTTTATTGCCTGTTCCTGCATGCACCTGGTTGCCCACGACAGAAATCCAGGCGCTGGCGCCGCTTGTCGTGTCGCGGAAACCTGCCGTGAGTTGCGCAAGCGTACTGTGCTGCCGGACAAAGGCATCGGCACTGCCTGCCAGGGCCAGTCTCCCCAGATAGTTTTCCTGGAAGAAAATCGACATGTCGTTGTGTCCTTTCATCATGAAACTAAAGGCGCGCCGGGTCCCATATCAGACAGGTTTTCCTGTGCAGGAATAATAGCCGTATATGCCCACACGCAAACCTGTCCTGGCAAAACATCGTTTCAATTACCTGTAAATAGTCGCAGGACATCATGATTTCGTCAATAAAAGATTTCTCATTGCTTTTGCTTGCGCCTGAGGCGCCCCTTTTTTCTCGGCCGGTTCTCGGCGATCGACATGGCTGACTCGGAATCCGCACCATGTCGGATAATCCGGTAAGAGGGTGTCCTTCTAAAAAGGGTGTTGCTGGATGCTGTTGTCAGGGAAGTCATCTCTCTTGTCATGTGCAGGTAAGATCGTTTTCCCTGGATTCATGTTTTGTCTGCTTTTCGGTACAATTTTATCCACAACTTTTCTGGATAACCGGACCTGTTCCTGTGGACAGAGTGGATGGAGATGAGCACCCCTCCTGAGGTGATGGCTTTTTGCCTTAAAAGTAGCGCTGGAGCGGTGATTATTGCGTGATCTCCAGCGGGTGACATTAAATTTAATGTGTCGACACTATCCAACCTGTGAATTCATTGTTAAAAAAATCGTGAAATTCGCGCCCGTTCATGGCAAATTAAGGCCCCGGGTCATTGAATTCCCGATTTCTCACGAGGACTTTTTCCAAAAGGCAATTTATTCTGGTGTCGGACTGCAAACCGTGAGCAATCCGGATTCAAATCAAGGAGGGGAACATGTCGGATTTTCCATTCATTCTTCATCATGGCGGCAAGGAAGGGGTCACCGGTTCATGTCACGAATTGAGGGTGTCGCCCGATGCCGGTATCCTGATCGACTGCGGACTTTTTCAGGGGACGGAAAGTCAAAGGTCTGCAGCCCAAGGTCCAGAACAGTCAACAGGTGCGAGTCCCGAGTCCCGGCTTCCCGTCGATTTTCCCGTCGAGCATATCCGCGCGCTGGTCGTCACCCATGTTCATATCGATCATATTGGACGTATCCCCTACCTGCTGGCAGCAGGCTTCACAGGGCCGATCTTTTGTTCCGAGCCCTCGGCGATACTTCTATCCCTGATGCTGGAGGATGCTTTCAAGGTGGGCATCAGCCGGGACCGCAGGTTGATAGAAGAATTCCTCGGGAGGATTAAGAAACAAACGCATGCACTGCCCTACGGCATCTGGCACCGGGTCGATTCCGGGGATAAAGCAAAGCTGGATATCAAGCTGAAGCCGGCGGGACACATCCTCGGCTCTGCATACGTGGAATGCAGAATTCGTCCGTTGTCACGGGTCAATGTTCCTTTTTCTGAAACTCAGGGCAAGGATCTGATGAAAAAGGACGCAGCCCGAGATTTGCGGATAATCTTCTCCGGCGACCTGGGAGCTCCCTATGCGCCGTTGCTGCCGGCGCCGAAATCTCCCTACAGAGCTGACGTCCTGGTGCTGGAATCGACTTATGGCGACCGGCTGCACGAGAACCGGAAAGCCCGGCGGGAGAGGTTGCTGGGTGTCATCGAGCATGCCCTTGTCGACCGGGGAGCGGTTCTCATTCCTGCCTTCGCTCTGGGCCGCACTCAGGAGCTGCTGTATGAACTGGAGGAGATCATTCATCGTTACCGCGAACATCCGGCGGCAAAAGGGGTTCCCTGGGACGATCTGGAAATCATCGTGGACTCGCCGCTGGCAAACCGGTTGACTGAGGCATACCGACAGCTGCGCCCCTTCTGGGATGCGGAAGCGCGGAAACGGGTTGGTAGTGGTCGCAGGCCCCTTGGATTTGAACAGATGACGGTTGTCGAATCCCATGCCGATCACGAGTCTGCCGTGCTCCATCTGCAAAAACACGGCCGTCCCTGCATCGTCATCGCAGCCGGGGGAATGTGCAGCGGCGGTCGGATCGTTAATTATCTCAAGGCGCTCCTTGGAGACCCGCGCACCGATGTTCTCTTTATCGGGTATCAGGCCCGAGGCACTCCGGGCCGCGCTATCCAGGAGTTCGGCCCCCGGGGAGGTTATGTGGTCCTCGAAGGCCGACGCTACGACATTCGTGCCCGGATACATACAATCGGAGGCTACTCGGCTCACGCCGACAAGAAAAATCTGGTCGACTTCGTTCGCCGCATGCGCTATAAACCGGCGGAGATACGCCTGGTTCATGGGGAGCCGGAGGCGCGGATGGCGCTCGGGGAAGCGTTGGAAAAAATCAGTGGGAGTATCCTGATTTGAGATGCACAGATGCTGATTTAGATGCACAGATGTAAATTGCAAGCCACTGGTAATTTAAAACCTGAAAAATTTAAGGCTCGTCAGCAGAATCTGTGGTGGTACTCCGGTTCCGGCAATTTGCCAAGTTCATGAAATAATGCAATTTCCAGGCATTTAAGGGTCTTGAAACCGTAGGCTTTTCTCATAGTGAGTTTTGCCTTGAGGTTCAAACCCT
>JAGXHI010000014.1 GCA_024636295.1 Desulfuromonadales bacterium | reverse complement strand
GGTTCGAGGTTCGAGGTTCGAGGTTCGAGGTTCGAGGTTCGAGGTTCGAGGTTCGAGGTTCGAGGTTCGGGAAGATTTTAACGTTGAACATTGAACACCGAACTTTGAACAGATTCCCTGTTTATTTTTTCTTCTTCCTCAGCGTCCACCCTTCCCGCACGACTTGTGGAGAGCGGGAGACGGCCAGGGAATCGGGGGGCACATCCTTGGTGATGGTGGAGCCCGCGCCGATCAGGCTGTTGCGGCCGATGCGCACGGGGGCCACAAACTGGGTGTCGCTCCCCACGAAAACACCGTCCTCGATGATCGTTTTATGCTTGTTGACGCCGTCGTAATTGCAGGTGATGGTGCCGCAGCCGATATTGACGTCCGCGCCGACTTCGGCGTCGCCGATATAGGTCAGGTGGCTCGATTTGGAGCCAAGTCCAATGATCGCCTTTTTGGTCTCCACAAAATTCCCCACCTTGTTGCGCCCCTTCAGCACCGTCCCGGGCCTCAGGTGGGCCATGGGACCGACCATGGAGGATTCTCCGACTTCCGCCCCCTGAAGCACTGACCCGGCCTTCAGGTGAACGCTGTTGCCGATGATGCAGTCCGTAACGACCACACCCGGCTCGATAAGGCATCCTTCGCCGATCGTGGTTTTCCCTCGAAGGTGCACACCCGGCTGCACCACCGTGTCCCGACCGATCCGCACTCCGGCCTCGATATAGGACGCCGATGGGTCCTCCAGCGTCACACCGGAGCGCATCAGCTCTTCATTGATCCTGCCCCGAAGAATATCGGCGGCGCGGGCCAGCTGAACCCGATCATTGATTCCCAGGATTTCCTCCTCATCGGCCGCGGGCAGAGCCCGAACATTGTGACCTCTTGCGCGGGCGGCCTCTACAACATCCGTCAGGTAGTATTCCCCCTGGGAATTGTCCCTGCCGATGGATTCGAGAAGCTCGAAAACCAGCGGCGCCCGGAATACGTAAATTCCCGTATTGATTTCCCGGATCGTCTTTTCCGAAGCGCTTGCGTCCTTTTCCTCGACGATTCGCAGAATCTCCTCCCCCTCACGAACAATCCGCCCGTAGCCGTGGGGATCGGAAACTTCCGCGGTCAGGACGGTCAGCGCCGCCACCTGTTCGGCGTGGTAGCGGATCAGCCGCTCAAGGGTCGAAGCGCGCAGCAGGGGGACATCCCCGCAGAGCAGCAGCAGATCTCCCGAAAAATCGTCCAGCGTCTCTCTGGCCGCCATCAGGGCATGCCCCGTACCGAGCTGTTCGCTTTGAAGAGCGTACCGGAGATCGGGTTCACCGACGGCGCTTTTCACCTCTTCCGCACCGTGTCCAACGACCAGGACAGTCGGACTGCACCCGAGGTCCCGGGCCATTCGGGCTGGATAAGCGACCAGGGGACGCCCTCCGATCCGGTGGGCGACTTTGGGGAAATCGGACTTCATGCGGGTCCCCTGTCCGGCGGCCAGAATGACCGCTGCCAAAGGCGGATTCTTGTCCATAAGAACATTCCTCGCAAAAAAGATCGAAAAAATGCTTGATTATCGCCAAAGCTGAAGGATGAGTCAAGAAAGATAGTTTTCATAATCCAAACGGTGGGAGGCAGCCATTTTCTTGCAATTCCCTTAAAGTTTTCAGTATAGTGAGGCGTGAAAGGGAGTCAAATGGATCAGCGGAATAAAATCGTGCTTTATCTGGAGAGACTGGAGACCAACCTGAAGGAACTTCAGATTCTTTACGAGCAGTATTTCGCCGGAGTGGAAAAAAGGGAACCCTTCCAAAAAAGAGAAGGCCTGGCGAAAAAGATACGCGCCCTTTCCAGCCGCACCATCATTCAGACCGATCTGCGATTCCGATCCCAATCTATCGCCGCGCGTTTTCACTCCTATATGGGATATTGGGATCGCATCCTGCGTCTCATGGACGAGGGGAAATATGTCAGGAAGAACACCGCCGGAGCGGTTCCCCACAGGCAGAACTCCCAGCCTCAGGAATCCGAAATCGATAAACTCTACCGCGATCTGATCGCCGCCCATCGGGAGGGCGGGAACTCGGGAACCCTCCCGGATCGCGGCAAATTTGCAACCCTGATAGAGCAGCAGCGTGAGAAAATGCAACAGAAAACAGGGGGTGGGGCGATCGAGTTCCGGATTGTGAACGAAAACGGCAAGACGAAGATCAAAGTCCGCCGACGAAGGTAATTCCCTTATTTCCGGACGATTGAATTTATGTCCCTGACCGACGACCAATCCGCTCCAGAGGAAAACCCCTCCACTTCCCGCACTTCCGACAAAACTGCCCTGGTGCTGGCGGGAGGGGGAATCATGGGGGCCGCGTATGAAATTGGCTGTTTAACCGCTCTGGACAAGCTTTTTTCCCCCGGGTTCAGCACCCGGCGGTTCGACATGTATGTCGGAATCAGCGCAGGCTCCGTAATCGCCGCCATGCTCGCCAATCGAATTTCTCCGGCGGCCCTGTTCCAATCAATCTCGGACAACGAGAGAAGCGTCTTCAACTGGCGACGCTCTGATATCTACCGCGTCGATTCCCGGGAAATCCTCTCCTCCTTCGTCACACTGATACGAAATTCCTTCCGCATCTTCCGTAATTCCAGGAAGGCCGGCTGGAGCTTTTCCCTCAACGATTTTATCTACCTGCTCCAGGAGCAGTTCCCGTCGGGGCTCTTTTCCCTGGGGCCGATGCAGGACTACCTCTGCACCTCTTTTCGGAACGAGGGAATCGCGGACCATTTCGATGACCTGAAAAAGGACCTCTTCATTCCGGCTTACGATCTGGATCTGGGGACCCGGGTGATCTTCGGCGCTCCCGGCTTCCGTGAGCCCCATCTGTGTCAGGCGATTACGGCCTCCTGCGCCATCCCCTATTTTTTCCGTCCGCACAAGGTCGGAAACCATTTCTATATCGACGGATCGACGGGGCGCGTCTCCCATATCGACATCGCCATCGAAAGGGGCGCCAAACTGGTGATCCTGATCAATCCCCGTGTCCCGATGAAAAACGATCTTGAACACTCCTGCCTTCCGGCTCTTTCGACGGGTGAGTGCTCCAGCATCGCCGAGCTCGGTCTCTCTTTCGCCTGGGAGCAGTCCCAGAGAATCGAAACAAAAACAAAACTGGATATGGCCCTTGAAATTTATCGCCGCCATCATCCCGAGGTCGATATCGTGATCGTTGAACCCGGGCGGGAGGAGTCCCTGTTGTTTTTTCAAAGCCCGATGAGCAATGCAGCCCGAAATCAGATCATGCATTATGGCTACAACCTGACCGTTGGACAGCTGCAGGATCGATTTGCGGAACTGCGTGAGGTATTCGGACGTCACGGAATCCGAATCGACAAAAAGCGCCTTGAAATGCATTCCCCGGACCTGGAACAGGCCGAGAGATTTTCCGCGGTCTGATAAGATAATGACCATTCGGAATCTCGCATGATTACCGAGAATCTCCCTTCGGCCCTGAAAATGAGGATCGAATGAATATCGTTCTTGCCACACTCCACGTCCGTCGATCGGCACAGGCCGTTTCTCTGGCGGCTGCTTCTCTGGCTTCCGCACTTCCCAATGCCTTACGAGGAAAAGTGCGCCTGCTCGATTTCTTTCCTGAACAGGACGACGCGGAAATTCTCGATGCCATCATTGCGTGCCGTCCGAATATGGTGGCCCTACCCCTCTACAGCTGGAACCGCACCCGTCTCCTGAGAGTCACCCGGGAATTGCGACGGAAGGATTCTCGCGTTTTTCTGCTTGCCGGTGGCCCGGAGGCTTCCGCACAGCCACGGGAGGTCATGAATGAAGGCGACCTGGACGCAGTCATTCGAGGAGAGGGGGAATCCTCCTTTGCGCGGCTGGCAAGTCATCTCTCCAAAGGGGGGCCGCTTCCTTCCATTCCGGGGCTGGTCCTTCGGAGCATAGAGGAATCGGGTTCTGGTGAGCTGCCTCCCGAGGAGACGCCCGGAGACTTTCCTTCTCCCTGGCTCTCCGGCGTCCTGTCTCCAGGCGAGGGCGTCCTATGGGAAATCACCCGGGGATGCCCCTTCAACTGCGATTTCTGTTACGATGCCCGGGGCAGCCGAAAAATCCGGCACATCTCGCGGGAGCGGCTGGAATCTGAGCTCGACCTTTTCATCCGGGCCGGCGCCTCGCAGGTCTGGGTACTGGATTCTACGTTCAATTTCCCTCCCGAGCGCGGAAAGGAACTTCTCAGGCTGATCGCTCGGCGCAACCCCCCCATCCATTTTCACTTTGAGGCCAAGGCGGATTTTCTGGATGCCGAGACGGCTCGCCTGCTCGCAAAAATTCCCTGTTCCGTTCAGTTGGGCCTGCAATCCGCCGATCCCCACATTCTTCGGCACGTGCATCGCACACTGGACCTGGATCTTTTCCTCCAAAAGGTTCATCTGCTCGAATCGGAAGGAGTGACCTTCGGGTTCGATCTCATCTACGGCCTGCCGGGTGACGACCACCAGGGATTCCGCCGCAGCCTGGATACGGCCCTGCGCATGAATCCCAACACTCTGGACATTTTTCCCCTGGCCGTATTGCCAGGCACCTTACTTGACCGGAATCGTTCCGAGTTCGGGGTTGAAGCCCAGCGCAGTCCTCCCTATGAGATCCAGCGAAGCGCCACATACAGCGCGGAGGACCTGGAACGAAGCCGCCTTCTGTCCGGAGCAGTCGACCTGTTCTACAACGGCGGAAGGGCAGTGGCCTTTTTCCCCGCCCTGGTGAAAATCGTCAAACTGGATCCCGTCGATTTCCTGGAAGAGTTCACCCGGTGGTCCCTTGAATATGCAGAGATTGAACGAGATCGCTTCCTTCTCGTGGAAAATTGGACGTCTCTGGAAATCCGTTCGCTTCAGCAGGATTTTATTTCATGGCTGCTGAAGAGCCGGGACCGCCTCGATCTGCTTTCCGCCGCGAGAGACCTGATCGATTATCATTTCCATTACGCGGAAACCCTCCTGGGAGCAGAGGTCCTGCCGCACTCGGAGCAGGTTTCCCGGGAGAAATTGTGGGATACCCCCTGGAGGACGGCCCCGGGGCTGAAGTTGGTCTCCTTCACCTATGAGATTTTCGATCTTCTGCAAATGGAAGAGGTGGACCTGGAGGAGTTCGTCACCATGTTCCGTCCCGTGGGCTCCACGGCCCTTTTTCTCCGACGTGGGGGGGAAGTCTTCTGCGAATCCCTGGAGGAAGATTTCAGTAAGCTGCTGGAGGGCTGCGACGGAAACAAAACCCCCCGCGAAATCTTCGGGGGAAGTATTTCAACACGGCTGGGAGAGGAAGTCGTGGAATTCGCCCTGGCGGAGGGATTATTGATACCGGCCCGTTGATACCGGCCCGTTCAACAGGAAGCCTTTTGGAAACGATGGGGAGGGTCGTCGATTTCGACAAAGAGCATTCAAAAAAAGCCCCTTTTCCGTATTGTCCGGGAAAGGGGCTTATTCTTTTTTTTAGGACCTGGTTACGCCACCTTCTGCAGTCTCTTGAGGTAACGCGGCCGTTCCGTTAAGAAACTCTTTATTTCATGTACCTCGGGAATTCTTCCAGCGACCCGCACATGGTCGTCAATAACGAGGGCGGGAGCAACGTAGACCCGGTGATCGATCATTTTCCGGCGATCCTTGTAAAGATGCACTTCGGCCTGGACGCCCATCTCCTCCAGGGCCGCCCGCACGTTTTCAAGGGCTCTATCGCATCGGGAGCCGCTTTCCGGCTTACACAGGATGTCTATACGCATATGGACCCTCCTTCCATTGGAGTTATTTATCACCTTTTCGGTAATTATTATACCTCTACAAAAATGAAAGGCAAGCTTTTTCAGCCTTCCATGGTTAATTTTCAATCGGGGGAATCTCCTGCGTCGGGCGGTGGATTTTCTCCGTAAACGAATAAGAGAGCCCGTTTCACCCGGGCGGAAAGACGTATGGGATTTATCGGTTTGGGGATGAAATCGAAAAATCCCATCTCGAGAAGCTTTGCCTCCTCCTCGGGGGAGGATTTGGCGGTGAGCGCAATGACCGGGATGCTCCCCGCCCTCGGGTCCGGCTTCAAAGCCCGGAACATTTCATAGCCATCCATTCGGGGCATGACGATGTCCAGAATGATGAGGTGGGGCAGGTTGCGATGAAGGGCCTTGAGGGCTTCGGCGCCGTTGGCGGCCTGATGGACAATGAATCCTTGTCTTTTCAGAGCCGCCGCGACAGCGGCACGGACCATTTCCTGATCATCCACCACCAGAATGGTCCACCAATTTTCTTTTTCCTCCGTCTCCTCGCGCTCGGCTGGCTTGGGGGCAAGGAAATGTTTCTTCACCGCCTGTTGGATTTCACTGACGGTGGTCACACAGGGGATAACCTTCAGGCCGGTTCTGAAAGTCAGTTCGTCAAGAGTGGTCATATCGAGGGGATTGACCATGGCCAGGTAGAGGATACGATTTTCTCTTTTCAGGGGAAAAATCCCCTTTTTCAGAGCCTCTTCTCCCTTTATAAGGCTAAGCACCTCCGGGGGAAAGGCATAGCGGGAAATATTCCAGATCGGCTTCAAACCAAACTGCCGCGCCAGAACCAGCGCGATGTCTTTTTCAGTGACGATGCCCATTTCCTCGAGCACTCGCCCCAATCTCTTTCCGGAAATCTTCTGCGCATCCAGGGCCCTCCTCAGGTCCTCTTCACGGACCACCCCGGCTTCTACGAGAATCTCCCCCATCCGCTTCCGCTTTTTCATTTCATCCTTCCTCTGCAATTCTTCACATTATTTCCGATTAAATCACAAATCTCCATGAAATACCAAGTTTTTCCCCATCAACTGAAACTCAACAAAAACAGGTCCTCCCCAAAGGAAGATCCCTGTGAGGCAAAAGATTACGCGCCCGGATCAGCCTGCTTCCATTCCCCTCTCCCGTGGGTCTGAAGGGGCTTCAATCTGCGGGTTTTTGATTGTAATTTCCAGATCCCCATCGGCGGCATCCACAAAGATGACGGCTCCTTCCAGGATGTCACCACCAATGAGAGCCCTGCCGATGCGGGTCTCCAGCGTGTGCTGGAGAAATCGCTTCAAAGGACGCGCTCCGTAAACCGGATCGTAGCCGCGTTCGGCGATATGGATCCGTGCACTTTCGGAAATTTCCAGTCCGATACGGCGTCCTTCCAGGCGGCGGCGAAGATCCTGGGTGAGCAGGTCGATGATCTGCTTGATTTCCTCCCGGGTCAGGGGTTTGAAAAGGACGATGTCGTCCTCCCGGTTGAGAAATTCGGGTCGGAAATTCATCCGGAGCTCCTGCATGACCTGCTGCCGCGGGCCTTCCTTGATTTCGCCCTCGGAGGTCGCGCCCTCCAGGAGAAACTGGGAGCCGATGTTGCTTGTCATGATGATGACCGTATTTTTGAAGTCCACTGTGCGTCCCTGGGCGTCGGTGACCCGGCCATCATCCAGAATCTGCAGCAGAACGTTGAAGACGTCGTGATGCGCCTTTTCGATTTCGTCAAAAAGAATGACCGAGTAGGGCTTGCGGCGGACAGCCTCGGTGAGCTGCCCTCCCTCTTCATAGCCGACGTAACCTGGAGGAGCGCCGATCAGGCGACTGACGTTGTGCCTCTCCATGTACTCGGACATATCGATGCGAACGATATTCTCCTCTGAATCGAAGAGGGCCTCGGCCAGGGTGCGGGCGAGTTCCGTCTTTCCAACTCCTGTAGGACCAAGAAAAATGAAGGACCCGATGGGACGGCGGGGATCCTTGATTCCGGCGCGGGCGCGGATCACCGCATCGGCGACAAGCTGGACCGCTTCGTCCTGGCCCACAACGCGCTTGTGGAGGACCTGGTCGAGCTTGAGCAGCTTCTCCCGCTCTCCCTCCACCAGCCGGGTAACGGGGATTCCCGTCCAGCGGGAGACGATGTCGGCGATCTCCTCCTCCGTCACTTCCTCCCGCAGCAGTCGCGCGCCTCCTCCGTCGGTCTGCTCCTCCAGTTTCTTCAACTCGGATTCCAGCTGCGGCAGACGGCCATGCTTAAGCTCGGCGGCGCGATTCAGATCGTAGTTTCGTTCGGCAACGGCGATCTCCTGCCGCACTTTTTCGATTTCCTCGCGCAGTCCCTGCAGCTTTTTGATTCCGCCCTTTTCGGACTCCCACTGGGCGCGCAGGCCATCCGACTGGTTCTTGAGATCGGCCAGTTCCCTGCGGAGAGCCTCCAGGCGCTCCCGGCTGGCTCGATCCTTTTCCTTCTTCAGGGCCGCCTCTTCGATCTCCAGCTGCATCACACGCCTGGTAACCTCATCGAGCTCCTGCGGCATCGAATCGATTTCGGTGCGGATCATGGCGCAGGCTTCGTCCACCAGGTCGATGGCCTTGTCGGGGAGGAAACGATCGGAGATATAGCGGTGACTGAGTGTCGCGGCCGCAACCAGGGCGTTGTCCTGAATCCGTACGCCGTGGTGCACCTCGAAGCGCTCCTTGAGTCCCCGCAGAATACTGACCGTATCCTCGACCGTCGGCTGATCCACCAGCACCGGCTGGAAGCGCCGCTCCAGGGCTGCATCCTTTTCGATGTACTTGCGGTATTCATCCAGAGTGGTCGCCCCGATACAGTGAAGTTCGCCCCGGGCGAGCATCGGCTTGAGCATGTTGCCCGCATCAATGGCCCCTTCGGCCTTTCCCGCTCCGACAATGGTATGCAGCTCATCGATGAAGAGCAGGATGCGTCCGGCGCTCTCCCTGATTTCATTCAGCACGGCCTTGAGCCGCTCCTCGAATTCGCCCCGGTACTTTGCTCCCGCAACGAGAGATCCCATATCTAGAGCGAAAATGGTTTTGTCCTTCAGTCCCTCCGGAACATCACCGCGAACGATACGATGCGCAAGACCTTCCACAATGGCCGTTTTTCCCACGCCGGGTTCGCCGATAAGCACCGGGTTGTTCTTGGTTTTCCTGGAGAGAATCCGGATTACCCTTCTGATTTCTCCATCCCTTCCGATCACAGGATCCAGTTTGCCTTTCCGCACCTCCTGAACCAGATCGCGACCGTACTTTTCAAGGGCTTCGTAAGTGCCCTCCGGATCGGCGCTTGTCACACGTTGATGCCCTCTGATGGCTGTCAGCGCCTGGAGGATGCGGTCTCGGTTGATATTGAACTCCCTGAAGATACGGCCGGAAGCAGTCTTATCCCCTTCCTCGGCAAGCGCCAGCAGAAGATGCTCGACACTGATGAATTCGTCCTTGAGATGCCGGGCCTCCTCCTCAGCTTTGATCATCAGCCGGTTGAAGCGCTGAGTGACATAGATCTTGCCTGCTTCGGCTCCCGGTCCCGAGACGCTCGGTCGGCGATCCAGTTCCTGACGGACAGCCGCCCGCAAGCTTTCCATCGGCACGTCCACCTTCTCAAGAATCCTGGGAACAAGTCCTCCCTCCTGCTCCAGGAGGGAGGCAAGCAGGTGCTCTCCATCCACTTCGATGTGCCCTGCCCGGATTGCCCGGTCCTGGGCATTCTGAATGGCTTCTTGTGTCTTCTGTGTAAATTTGTTGATATCCATAGGTTGTCCTTTTTTCCTCTCTTGCGATTTTTCCAACGGGGGAGGAGGTTGAATCCTTCTTCTCCCATTATAAGGAAATTTCAAGTATTTTCTTGCCCACGACACACTTCCCCTACAAAAGCCATACCAATGGCTTCAAAAAAAATATGTCTTAATTTCGATATCTTAGAGAAGAGAGAAGACAAGATCACGGCCTGCGACGTCACCATCTCGTCGGAAAAACCTCCTTGTGACGTCGCGAAATCATCAGGAGAAGAAGAGAAAGTGTCGCAAACACCACGACCGGAGAAAAGGAAGAAGCGGAAAAGAAGGGATAATTGAGGGGGCAGAAAAAAAGCCCCGGAGAAATCTCCGGAGCTTTTTGAATCTACAGCGAATTAACCTCAGATCCTGCGAACGTTGGAGGACTGAGGGCCCTTCTGTCCTTGGGTTACATCAAACTCGACCCGGTCTCCTTCGGCAAGGGACTTGAAACCGTCGCCCTGAATTGCCGAAAAATGGACGAATACGTCCGGACCGTCATCCTGCTGGATGAACCCGAAACCTTTGGCGTCATTAAACCATTTAACTGTACCTTTTGCCATGTGCTTTGCTCCTTTTGCGCTCCCTTTCGGGACTTGTGTTGTTTGGCAGAGCCGGACGTCCAACAAAAAAACCGCTCAGCCTCATTGGTCTGTGCGGTTCTCTCTAACTGACTGGCAGTGTAACTGTCCGGCAACTAAATTGTTCTGCACAAACGCTCTTTATGTTCCATCGCTTTTATCATCCCAAGAAAAAAAACACAAGCAAAAATCGACACGCAGAAAAAATTTCTTTCATAAGCCTTTCCTCAGGTCTTCGCGGCTCAGTCCCAGCTTTTCCAGATAACGGTACAAAGTTGCTCGATGCACACCCAACAGGCGCGCGGCGCCTGCGATATTGCCTCCGGCGGCATCATAGGCACGGCGGATCTTCTCCTTGTTCAGTCCGGCAGGGCGGGTGGAGCGGCTTTTGCCGGACAGAGTTTCGATCTCGAGAATGCCCTTTCCACTGTTCAGGAGGGATGCGGAATAGAGCGGATAAGGCGGAACCACGGGTTCGACCCGCCGTCTCTCCAGGGACTCGAGCCCCCAGTCCCCGGGCGTAAAATCCTGCCGTTCGCGAATCCACTCGGTAAACGCCCGGGCGCCGATGACCTCGGCCTGGGTTTCTATGTAAACTCGCTCAAGGACGTTGCGCAGCTCCCGGACATTGCCCGGCCACAGGTAAGATTGAAGGAGCGAGAGCGCCTCCGGTGTCAGACGCTCGATACGCCGACTGTATTTTCGGCTGAAATGAGCCAGAAAATGCTCTACGAGCAGGGGAATGTCCTCCGGCCGTTCCCGAAGGGGAGGGATATGAATGCGCAGGACGGACAGGCGGTGATAGAGATCGGCCCTGAATCTTCCCCGGCCCACTGCCTGCTCAAGGGGAATATTCGTGGCGCAGACCACTCGGACATCCACCCGATGCTCCTCTTCGGCGCCAACCCGCTCTATTCGTCCTTCCTCCAGCACCCGCAGAAGCTTTGACTGTGTATAAAGAGGCATATCGCCGATCTCATCAAGAAACAAGGTCCCCAGGTTCGCGCGTTCAAAACGGCCGCGGTGGGTCCTCACCGCCCCGGTGAAGGCTCCCTTTTCATGACCGAACAGCTCCGACTCCAGAAGCTCCTCCGAAATTGCGGAACAGTTCACAGCCACGAAAGGAAAACGATTTCGAGGACTGCCTTCATGCAGAGCCCGGGCCACCAGTTCCTTGCCGGCGCCGGTTTCCCCTGTAATCACTACCGAAGCATCGGATGGGGCGTAAAGGGTGATCTTCCTGAAAACTTCGCGGATGCCGGGTCCGACTCCCACGATTCCCCTGAAAGACACCTTCTCCGCCGTCGCCTCCCGTGCGCGGAAGACAAAGGTCACCATCCGTCCCTTATAATCTTCCGTGAGTCCGCCTGGACGAATTTCCGCATACAGAAGGCGCCTCTCCTCTCCGGGAAACCGCACATGAATCCCATCCAGGGATCTTTCGCGCGAGTCGACCTCGGAAGCCAGCTCTGACAACGGCGGAGCGGTACCACGGAACACCCGATCCAGGCTGCGCCCCCGGGCGTCCTCCGGAGACACCCCGGCAAGATGGGCGAGTCGGGGGGCCAGTCGCAGAACACGCCATTCGCCTGTACGATTTTCAACCACCAGATCGGGGATCGGTGCCGGAAGAATATGATGATTATTTTCCGATTTCTGTGCCACTGGCAGCCTTTATAGAAATCTCAACCTCTTGAGACGTAGTCCGTATAAATTCATCAACCTCATTAACCAATATGCCAGAAAAATCCGAATTTCCCAAGAGCTGAAGGGTATGTAAAGCAGATGCGGGGTATTTTACCTTTTTCGTTTGAATTCTTCTTAAATTCTGTTAGCTTCGGGTTATGATTATTTGACCTTTACCCCTTCATCCAAATAATCCCAGAGGAATTCTCCACGCGAAATATATACGACAATCTATCGCGTCAGAACCATCCGGACGTATTTTCAAAAGAATATTTTATCGGGCTGCTAGCTGGCTTCATTAGACCAAAGAGTTCTCCATTAATGGCTTACTTGAGCCAGGTGGATAACGATTATTTTTTACACAAATCGGATCGCCTGAAAAATGACAGTTCGCGAAAAGTACAACGATAATTCCTGAAAACATTTTACCGGGAGCCGATCAACCGCCAAACAGTGGAGCGGACGCATGAAATACGAATCCGTACCGATGGAAAAACTTGAAGCGTTTCATACCGATTATCTATTTTATCAGACGCGCAGGAAACTGCCGTTTATCGATAGGGCCGAAGGCATTTACATCTGGGATCATACCGGAAAGAAATACCTCGACGGAAGCTCCGGGGCGGTCAACTGCAATATCGGCCATGGCAATTTCCGGGTGGCGAACCGTCTCGCCGACCAGGCGCGTCGGGCGGTTTTCGCCTATCGCACCCAGTTCGAAAACGAGCCCGCCCACCGGTATGCCGCCAGCCTCGCGGAGCATCTCCCCCCTCACCTGCAGAGGATCTTCTTCGTTTCAAGCGGCTCCGAGGCGGTGGAATCGGCAATGAAGCTGTGTCGGCAGTACTTCTTCAACCGAGGCGAAAAATCCCGTCACCAGTTCATAAGCCGGACCCCGTCCTACCACGGCTCGACCTTGGGCGCGCTTTCGCTGACCTCCTATTCTCCGCTGGAAATCCCCTTCCGGCCCATGATCCACTCCCGTCCCAAAATACCTTCTCCGTACTGTTACCGCTGTCCCTACCACCACCGTTCGACCTGCAACCTGGAATGCGCCTGGGCGTTGGAAAAAACCATTCAGGAGGAAGGTCCCGACAGCATCGCCGGCTTTGTCGTCGAGCCGATCGGCGGCGCCAGCACAGGGGCGCTGGTGCCGCCAAAGGACTACTTCAGCATTATCCAGCACATCTGCCGAAAGTACGGGGTTTTCCTCATCCTCGATGAGGTCATGACAGGTTTTGGCCGCACCGGAAGCCTCTTTGCCTGCGAACACTGGAATGTGGAAGCCGATATCGTGGTGATGTCCAAGGGAATGACATCCGGATATTATCCTCTGGGAGGCATTGCCGCCCGCACCGAGTACGTGGAGGAAATGCTCGAAAACGGAGGATTTTCCCATGGACATACTTTGGCGGGCAACCCAATGGGCTGCGCCGTGGGTCTTGAGGTACTCGACGTCATCGTGGAGAACCGGCTTCCTGAAAACGCCGCCATCATGGGACAGACCCTGAAAAACGGTCTGGAACGATTGAAGAAAAAATATGAAATTATCGGCCAGGTCAGAGGGAAGGGACTGCTTCAGGCTATTGAACTGGTGAGCGACCGCAAAACTCGCGAACCCTTTCCCCCCGCCTGGAACGCGCACTTTATTCTGACCGATGAAGCTTACGACGAAGGGCTGATCGTCTATCCCCGCCGTCCGATAAAAGGCCTCCGGGGGGATCACATCATGGTGGCCCCGCCCCTGATCGTCACCCGGAAGGAGATCAAGGAACTGCTGGAGCTTCTTGACCGCGCCCTGGCACGCACTGAAGCCAGGCTGAAAAAAATGGAGAACACGGTTTTGTAATAATCCCTTGAGCCTGCCCTGCGATCTCTTCATGCTGGGACCGAAGGCGCTCGGGTAAATGTCTTTGAGATAGAGCGGCAACCACCCGCCCGCCCCCCCCTTTCGGAGGACGTATTCTGCGCCTCCCCCTTTCATTTTCTCTCTGTTCCCTCTTGACATATTGACGATTTTCAAACATAGTTTCGGACTGAACGCTCACTCCGTGGAGAATCATGGCAAACCGTACTTTGGACAAACGTTCCGCCCTCTTCAAGGCAGCCCTGGAGCTGATGGCCGAAAATGGATTTCATGGCGCGCCCACCTCGCTCATTGCCCGGCAGGCGGGCGTCGGGGTAGGTTCCATCTACCGTTATTTCAAGGACAAGGATGAACTTATCCGCGAACTCTACCGAGAGGTGAGCGAGCGAACAAAAGCCCTGGTCTTCGCCGATGCGCCAGCCGAGCTGCCGGTGCGCGAACGCTTCATGCGGGTGATGTCGCAGCTGCTCCGCCTGTTTCTCGACAACCCTCTGGAATTCAGATTCATGGAGCAATATTATTTCTCTCCCTTTTCCGTGGAGGACGATTCCGCCGCTCCGGAGGAGAATGAAACCGTCCGACAACTCCTTGCGACGGCCCGGGCCGAGCAGATGGTCAGGGATGTGGACATCTCCGTTCTCCATGCACTGGCGATCGGCCCGATTGTCGCCCTGGCCAGAGAGAATATCTATCGCAATCTGGTGGTGGATGAAGAGATGATCCGTCTTACCGTCGAGGGCTCCTGGAACGGTTTGAAACGATAAAAAACTGATAGCGTGGATTTTCACGCCATGGAAAGTGAATGATTAATATGACCGAACTTCGCGAGCAGAAGGAACCGTCAAGGAAGAACATGCCGCATAAACGCTGGATCAAGTTCCTCTGGCCGGCCGGGATAATGGGCCTCCTGATGGTGGGTCTGCTGGTTTTCTCCCTTGATTCTTCCATTGCCGAGGCAGAGAAGAAGGACGCTGCCCCGGCGGGACCGCCGCAGGGACTTCCGGTGGAGGCGGTACAGGTATCCGTGGCGTCCCTGAGCCGGGAGCTGAGTGCGATAGGGACCCTGGAGTCGGACGAATCGGTGGTGATCAGCACCGAAATAGCCGGTCGGGTGACGGAAATCTCTTTTTCCGAGGGTGAGAAGGTAAAATCAGGCCAGGTCCTGTTGCGACTCGATGATTCAGTTCTGAAGGCGGAGGTCGATCGTGCCGCTGCCAGCCTGGGTCTCAGCAGGGCCAATTTCAAGCGGGCCGACATCCTTCTCAAAGATCGCGCCATTTCAGAGCGCGAGAAGGACGAAGCCTATTTCAAATGGCAGCTGGACGAGGCCACGCTGCGTCTTGCCAGGGCAAACCTGGATAAGACCGTCATCCGCGCTCCCTTTGCCGGCCGATTGGGGCTGCGAAACGTGAGTCCCGGCAGCTACCTGCGTCCCGGCGATCCCATCGTCACCCTCGATGCGATCGATCCGATCAAGGTTGATTTCCGCGTGCCGGAAGCCTTTGCTTCCCAGGTGAAGGTCGGGCAGGCGCTCCAGGTAACGGTCGATGCCGTTCCCGTGGGCGCTTTTTCCGGCGCAGTGACGGCGATCGCACCCCAGCTCGACGCCCAGGGGCGAAGCATGCTGCTGCGAGCCCGCCTGGCCAACAGGGAGAAGCTTCTGAGCCCTGGCATGTTCGCCCGTGTTTCCCTGGTCCTGGAGCAGCGTGCCGATGCCATGATGGTTCCCGAGGAGGCGCTGTTCGCCCAGGGGGATCAGCAGTTCGTCTACAAAGTGGTGGACGGCAAGGTGGAAAAGGCTCCGGTGAAACTGGGCATCCGTCAGAAAGGCAGGGTGGAGATTCTCGAAGGGGTTCAGGAGGGGGATACGATCATCACAGCAGGTCATCTCAAAGTACGGCCCGGAATGAGCGTCACCGTTCTCCCTGTTGTGGCCACAACGCAACCGATGAAGAACGAAGGATAACATGGTTATTTCCGATCTATCGATAAAACGCCCCGTACTTGCGACGGTATTGAGCCTGGTGATCATCCTCGTGGGCCTGATCAGCTACCAGCGTCTCTCGGTGCGCGAATACCCCAATATCGACGAACCGGTGGTGACGGTCGAAACCGCCTATCCCGGCGCCACTGCCGAGATCATCGAGTCGCAGATCACCCAGCCGCTGGAGGAGAGCCTGGCCGGAATCGACGGAGTCGATCTGCTTACCTCCATTTCCCGCTCCGAAAAGAGCCAGATCACCGTCAAGTTCCGCCTCAGTCGCAATCCCGATGAAGCAGCCAACGATGTGCGGGATCGCGTTTCGCGGGTACGCGGCCGACTTCCCGATGAGATCGAGGAGCCGATCATCACCAAGGTGGAGGCGGACGCCCTGCCGACCATCTACCTTTCGTTTTCCTCTGACAGGCACGCGGCGCTTGAGATCACCGACTATGCCGACCGATACGTCAAGGACCGCCTGCAGAACATCAATGGCGTGTCCGGCGTGTCGATTTTAGGAGAAAGGCGCTACGCCATGCGGATCTGGCTC
Source organism: Desulfuromonadales bacterium (assembly GCA_024636295.1). Lineage (GTDB taxonomy): Bacteria > Desulfobacterota > Desulfuromonadia > Desulfuromonadales > JAGXHI01 > JAGXHI01. Next base: position 18,575 of record JAGXHI010000014.1, on the reverse strand, counting down.
GACCGCGCGCGCCTTGCGGCTTTCGGTGTCACGCCCCAGGACGTGGAGATTGCGCTCCGGCAGCAGAACGTGGAAATTCCTTCCGGGAGGATCGAATCTTCCGAGCGGGAATTCACGGTCCTCTCCGAAACGGACCTCCGCACACCCGAAGAGTTCGAGAAGATGATCATCCGCGATTCGGAGGGTTATCTCGTTCGCCTCCGGGACATCGGCCGGGCCGAACTGGGCGCCAGGGACGAGCGCACAGTGGTGCGTTTCATGGGCAAGCCGGCGGTGACGCTGGGGGTCGTGAAGCAAGCCACAGCCAACCCCCTGGACATCTCCGAGGGGGTTCGGGCCGCGCTGCCGGCCATTGAAAGTTCGCTTCCCGAGGGAATGAAGGTCGCGGTCGCCTATGACCGCGCCGTGTTCATTGAACGCTCGATCGAAAACGTATACAAGACCATAGGCGAGGCGGTGATCCTGGTCATCCTGGTCATCTTCATCTTTCTCCGCTCCCTGCGAGCGACATTGATCCCCCTGGTCACCATTCCGGTCTCACTGGTCGGGGCCTTCGGCCTCATGTACGCCTTTGGCTTTTCCATCAACAACATCACTCTTCTCGCCATGGTGCTGGCCATCGGACTGGTGGTCGATGACGCCATCGTCATGCTGGAGAACATCCACCGTCATATCGAGAATGGGCTGTCCCCCCTTCAGGCGGCGTTCAAGGGAAGCCGGGAGATCGCATTCGCGATCATGGCAATGACTCTGACACTGGCCGCGGTCTACGCCCCCGTCGGCTTCATGGAGGGGCGTACGGGCCGCCTGTTCACCGAATTCGCACTGACCCTGGCCGGCGCGGTCATGGTGTCGGGATTCGTGGCCCTGACCCTCTCGCCCATGATGTGTTCAAAACTCCTTCGCCACCAGCCCAGCCACTCGAAAATCTACAATATCATCGAGAGGGCGATGGAAACGGCGACCAGCGGATACAAAAAGATGCTGCGCCTGGCATTGAGGGCCAACATGGTCGTTGTGGCCGTTGCGCTGATGGTGGCCGGAGCGGCCTGGTTTCTCTTCGGAACGCTCAAATCCGAGCTCACCCCCACGGAGGACCGCGGCTTCGTCCTCAGCGTCGGAATCGCCCCGGAGGGTTCGACGATCGACTACACGGACCGGTACGCCCGGATGATCGAGGAGGTGTACGCCTCCATCCCGGAAGTCGATAAATATTTAATTATCACCGGTCGGCCCGTGGTTTCGCAGATCGTCTCCTTCGCGCCCCTGAAGAAATGGGAGGACCGTACCCGCAAACAACAGGAGATTGTGAAGGAAATGCAGCCCCGGCTCTACAACGGCATTCCCGGTCTCATGGCCTTTCCCCTGAATCCTGCGTCCCTGGGGCAAAGTTCTCTGGCCAAGCCGGTGCAGCTCGTCATTCAAACCAGCGCCCCTTACGAGGAGCTGCAGGAAATGAGCGAGGCGGTCCTGGAAGAGGCCCGGAAATGGCCGGGCTTTCAGAACCTCGATACCGATCTGAGGCTGAACAAACCCCAGCTCTCCGTAAAGGTCGACCGGGAGAAGACGGTGGACGTCGGCGCGGATATCGCCACCGTCGGCCGGACCCTGGAGACGATGCTCGGCGGCCGTCAGGTGACCCGCTTCAAGCGGGACGGCAAACAGTACGATGTCGTGGTCCAGATCGAGGAAGCCGAAAGGGTCACACCTTCAGATCTCTCGTCCATCTACGTGCGCGGCAAGGGAACAGAGATGGTCCAGCTCTCCAACCTTGTGAGCGTTGAGGAAACGGTCGCCCCCAAGGAGCTCAACCACTTCAGCCAGCTGCGCGCCGCCAAGATCACCGCCAGCCTGGCGCCCGGCTTCGCCCTCTCCGACGGTCTGGCGAAGATCGAGGAAATCGCCGCCCGTGTACTGCCCGCAAACGCCGTGATCGACTATGACGGTCCTTCCCGGGAATTCAAGGAGTCGAGCGCCAGCCTGTATGTGACCTTCCTGCTTGCCCTGGGCTTCATCTACCTTGTGCTGGCGGCCCAGTTCGAGAGTTTTGTCGATCCCCTCATCATCATGCTCTCCGTTCCCCTGAGCGTCACCGGCGCACTGCTGGCCCTCAATCTCACCGGCAACACCCTGAACGTTTACAGCCAGATCGGACTGGTGACCCTGGTGGGCCTGATCACCAAGCACGGCATCCTCATCGTCGAGTTCGCCAATCAGCTTCAGGAGGAGGGGCGCAACAAGTTTGACGCGGTGATGGAATCGGCCTCCCTGCGTCTGCGTCCCATCCTCATGACGACCGGCGCCATGGTGCTGGGCGCCGTCCCCCTGGCCCTGGCCGACGGCGCCGGCGCCGAAAGCCGCCAGGCGATCGGATGGGTTATCGTTGGAGGAATGTCCCTGGGCACCGTTCTCACTCTTTTCGTAGTGCCCACCGTCTATCTGCTGATCGCCCGAAAGAGGAAGGCAGTGGTCGTGGAGGAAGAGAAGATCGATGATCTGGACGCCACTCCCGACCCGGCGCACGGATAAGGCGCAATGCGCCTGATCCTTCCGGAAAAAGACAGGGTGGGGCAGGAAGAGGGCTCTGATGAAAGTCTTCCGGAAAACCACAGGACCAGGAGCTGAAAGGTCCGATCAATTTTCCCTCCCGCTTTTCTGTTCTCCAATTTTATCCTTTATTTTTCCTTCGATTTTCTGATAACTTAATCCCTGCTTTTCCGACGGAAAAGAATCCATCGTTCTTATTTATTTTTCCTTATTCCTGATTTCAAATTACTTTTCCTTCCTTGATTCTGTTTTCTAATCGCTGCTGGAAAGAGGTGCTGTTGTGAGATTTTCCACTATTGTTATCGTTCTTCTGCTATCAGCCGCTGTGGCCGGCGGTTATTTCTATTTCCGGGATACTGATGGTCCGATACTCGTCCTGACTCCAGCCTCCGGGGCCATATCCCCGGAGAATCCATTGTCTCTTCAGCTGGAGGACGGGGAATCGGGCCTGGAGAAGCTCACCATTTCCGTTTCGCAGGGTGAAGGGTCGGTGGTGATCCTCGATCGCAAATTCGATCTGAAAACCTCGTCCCAGGTCCAGGAAATCGATCTTAGGGAGGCCGGGCTCAAGGAAGGAAAGATGGCGCTGCAGGTGACTGCGACTGACCGATCCCCCTATCATTTCGGCAGCGGAAACACCACAGAGCAGGTTTTCACTTTCGACTACGACAGCCGCGCCCCGATGATTTCCACCCTCAGCACCGCCCATAATCTCAATCGGGGGGGAGCCGGGCTGGTGGTCTACAATATCTCGGAGAAACCAGAACGCACCGGGGTGGCGGTGGGAGATCTCTTCTTCCCGGGCTACAACCTGGAGGGCGATCTATATGCCGTGTTTTTCGCCTTTCCCTGGTTCATGGAGGTCTCCGACTTCTCACCCAGACTAGTCGCAGTGGATGCCGCTGGCAACGAGCGGCAGACCGGTTTCTACCACCACGCCAATCCCCGGAAACTACCCCGGGGAAAAATCAATGTCACCTCCAGGTTTCTCGAAGCCAATATGCCCGAATTCGAATCCTTTTTCCCCCAGGAGAAGGATCTCCTTGCCCTTTTCCTGAAAGTGAACGGCGAACTGCGGGTTCAAAACCGCCAGACTCTCAAGGAATACGGTCTTCAAACCGCCTCCACTCCTCTCTGGGAAGGAACATTCCTTCGCCAGCCCAATGCCGCGCCCATGGGCCATTTCGCCGATCAACGGATCTATTACTCCAATGGAAAAGAGATCGATCGTCAGACCCATCTTGGCATCGACCTGGCCTCCGTCGCCCAGGCGCCTGTGATGGCGGCAAATCAGGGGAAAGTCATATATGCGGATACTTTCGGGATTTACGGACAGTGCGTGATCATCGATCACGGCCTGGGCCTGCAAACCCTGTACGGTCATTTGAGCAAGATTTCCGTCCGCCAGGGCGATGAAGTGAAAAAGGGCGCCGAGATCGGGCGATCCGGAGCCACGGGACTGGCCGGAGGAGATCACCTCCATTATGCGGTCCTTGTTTCGGGCCTTCCGGTCAATCCGATCGAATGGTGGGACGGAAGCTGGATCCACAACAACGTCACCAGCAAGCTCTCACCTTCCAAGGACGATAAAATCTGATAGACTTCCTCCTGCATACTTTTAATCAAGGAGGAAAAAATGGCGGAAACCATTCTGATCACCGGGGCCAACCGGGGCATTGGCCTTGAACTTGCTCGACAATTTACCAACGACGGATGGGGAGTGATCGCCTGCTGCCGCAGGCCCGAAGAGGCGGACGAACTCACCGCGTTGGAGAAAGAAAACGCCGGGAAACTGACCGTTCACCGGCTCGACGTCACCGATGCCGGTCAGATTCAGGAGCTGGCTCGATCCCTGAAGGGAAGGGCCATTGATATCCTGCTGAACAACGCGGGCGTTGGCGGGGGCCGCCAACAGAGTTTCGGGGAAACGGACGAGGAGACCTGGATGAACGTCTTTCGGGTGAATGTCTTCGGCCCCATGAAGGTGACGGAGGCGCTGGCCGAAAACGTTGCCTCTGGAGACCGGAAAATCATTGCCACCATCGGCAGCATCATGGGAAGCCTCTCCGACAACACGTCGGGAGGATTCTACATCTACCGCTCATCAAAGGCTGCGGTGCATATGGTGGTGCGGAGCATGGCCCTCGATCTTAAGAGCCGGGGAATCACCTCGGTGGTTCTCCACCCGGGCTGGGTAAAAACGGATATGGGCGGACCGGGAGCGGATATCACCGTCGAAGAGAGCGCCAAAGGACTGAAACAGGTGCTGCTGGGCGTCGGCCCCAAGGACAATGGCCGCTTTTTTGACTATCGGGGACAGGAAAGGCCCTGGTAGCCATTTTGACTGAAGACGACTGGGGTGACTTTCTGAAGCGCCAGGGAAAGGGTCATGTCATTTATTTTCCGCTTCACCTGCGTGCTGGCTTTGCTGACTCTTCTCCTTCATCCCCGGGATGGTCTTTCCAGGGAGACTCCCCTCGCCGCGGGAGATGTCTTTCCACCCGTTGAAATGCCCGTGCCCGAAAATCCCTCTGACCGCATTTATCTCGGCCTGGAAGGGAAAACCGGGCTCTTCTCCCTGACGGACGTCAACGGCGATGTTGTCCTGGTCGAGATACTGAACGTCTACTGCCCCCATTGCCAGGCACAGACCGACCCCTACAACCGCCTCTTTCAACTGATTTCCGAGGATCCGGAAACCCGGGGGCGCATTCGGATGCTGGGAGTGGCCGTTGCCAATGACCAGCGAGAGGTGAAGATATTTCGCAAGAAGTATGAGGTGCCCTTCCCCATGATTGCCGATCCCCGTTTTCAGGTGCATCAGGCCGTGGGCGGAAGCGCCACTCCTTTTACCATCTTCGTGCGGCAGGCTCCGGGAGGAGGGCCCGGCATCGTGGCGGACACTCATCTCGGAACCGATTTCGATCATGAAGCACTCTTTGCCCGGCTGCGCCGGTTGATGCGCGCCGACCCGGAGACGGTCCGCGCCGGAGAGTGGCGGGAAAAAGCGTCCCCTCCCGAAGTGGAACCCATTCTCCCTCCCGCCGCCCTGGCGGCCAGAGCCAAGGAGGGATTTCAGAAATTGTCCGGAGATTTGATCGATTTCGAGAGGGTTTCCGTTCCGAGCGGGCGAAAGGTCTATACTGCTCTGATGCAGGATGGGGAACAGAAGAGGCGGTATTTTGCCGAAGTCGTAAGCCGTCCGTCGATCTGCGACGTCTGCCACGATGTCCATTTCATTTACTTTTTCGACGCTTCGGGGGAAGTGCTGCATTTCGTTCCCCTGAAGTTGGCCAAGTACGGGAACAAAAACTGGAGCGCCTCGGACATAGACCGAATGAGGGAGCGCGTGGTGGGGCGGCCCCTCGGTGAGTCGTTCCTTTTCGATGCACGGGTGGACGCCGTCTCTTCCGCCACCATTAGCTCGGCCATGATCTTCGACAGTCTCTATCAGGGCGAATTCCTGCTGCAGGAACTGAAGCGGAAGGGACTGTTCTGATCCGGACGATCAGCTTTTTTCGTCATCCATCTCCCGGAAGACCTTCTCGTATTCCTTCCGGTCGTCCTCGCCAAAGCAGACGAAGAAAACTTTTTCGATCTCCGGATGGTCCCGAAGGGAATCTCTTACCTCCCGCAACGCGATCCGGCACGCCCTCTCCAACGGAAACCGGTAAGCGCCAGTGCTGATGGAGGGAAAGGCCAGAGTTCGGATTCCCTCCCGGGCGGCGAGATCCATGGAATTCCGATAGCACCGAGCCAGCAGTTCCTCTTCGTCCCTGTCTCCGCCTTGCCAGATTGGGCCCACGGTATGGATGACGTAGCGGGCGGGCAGATCATACCCTCGGGTCAACTTCGCCTCGCCCGTCTCGCACCCCTCCAGAGTCCGACACTCCTCCAGAAGCCGCGGTCCGGCGGCCCGATGAATGGCTCCGTCGACGCCGCCGCCCCCGAGCAGGGAGCGATTGGCTGCGTTGACCACCGCATCCACTTCCATTCGGACGATATCGCCCTGCATGATTTCCATGCGCTCCGCTTTCATCCCGCCTTCTCCTTCACTTCCTGTCAGGAATTACTTTCCGCTTAACCATTGTCTTTCGTCAGAGGGAGCGTAAAACGAAAGGTGCTCCCCTTCCCCGGTTGGCTCTCCGCCCAGATTCGCCCGCCATGCGCCTCGACCAGCTTTCGGGTGATATAGAGTCCAAGTCCCAGCCCGGCTGAACCGGACGACTTCGAAGCACGGTAAAAGCGGTCGAAGATTCGCGACAGATCTTTTCGGGCAATTCCGCGACCACGGTCCTCGATCGAAATGAGCATTTCACCATTTTTTTCCTCCGCCCGGATGGTTATCGGCTTGCCGGCAGGGGAATATTTCAGGGCGTTGGTCAGAAGATTGGTGAAAAACCGCTCCACCCGTTCGGGATCGGCGTTCACCGGCCGCAGTCCGTCTGAAATTTCGGAAGAGATGCGGCGCCCTTCGGCCGCCACCAAAAATCGCTTCAGAAAATCATCGACGAACCCGGCGATATCGACCGGCTCATGGCGCAGGATCATCTCCTTTTTACCAATGCGGGCCAGATCGAGGAGATCCTCCATCATGACGGACATTCCCCGGGCGCTTGCAAGGATGGAATGGATATGCAGAGCGGGATTCCCTTCGTTCAGACCTTTTTTTTCCATTTCGATCCCGAGAAGTTCGGCATGACCCTGTATGAGAGTCAGGGGAGAGCTGAGATCGTGGGAAATCATCTGGAAATAGTCTTCCCTCTCCTGCTGGAGGCTTTGAAGCCTGGTGACATCGGTGAAGATAAGAACCGCGCCCGCAACCTGATTATCCAGGTAAAGAGGCGCTCCGCTTACGGAAGTCCATATTTCCTTTCCGTCCGCCCGGTCCATCAGAACCACTTCACCGCGGACAATTTTCCCGGCCAGAACCCGCGCAACCGGGAACGTTTCGGAGGTGTGCAGTCTGCCTTCAGGGGTTCTGGGGCGAAGACGGCTGATTCGCTCATCAAAGGGTTTTCCCAGGTTGTCTTTCGGATAGCCCAGGACCCTGCGGGCGGCCGGATTCATACGAAGAATCTCCCGGGTGGAACCGTAGATCACCACCCCTTCGGCCATGGCGGCGAATATCGCATCCATCTCCACCAGCGCGCGTTCGAGTTCCTTTTCAGCCTCCCTTCGCCGGGAAATATCCTCGATCACGCTGAAGAAATATTTCGGAGCGCCCGCGTCGTCCCGGAGCAGTGAGACGGTGGAATGAGTCCAGACGATATCGCCCCCTTTTCGAAAACAGCGCTTGTCAGAGTAAATATGCGGGACGCTCCCTTTGAGCAGAAGTTTCATTTTCCCGAGGTACTCCTGGAAATCATCAGGATGAATCAGAGAATCGACGGTCAGTCGAAAAAGCTCTTCACGACTGTAGCCAAGAATATCGCACAACTTGTCATTCACCCGGATCCATTTTCCGCCGGGCGCCATGTGGACCATCCCCACGGCGGCCTGCTCGAACGTGGCGCGAAAGCGCTCTTCGCTTTCCCGGAGAGCCTCCTGCGCCGTTTTGCGATCGGTGACGTCCTGTATCAGGATCAGTCTGGAAACGGAGCCGTCCGCGCGGAGGATCGGGTTGTTGACAATGGTATACCAGCGATTATCCACCGGATCCCTGAATTCTCCGCAAACGTATTTCTCGGGCACACCTCCTTCCCCCGCGGGGCAATCGGTACAGGCATATCTCCATTCCGGAGGAAGGTGATCGCAATAATCCCCCGTAGCGTCGCCTCCGATCCTCCGGATTATCCTGCCGCTCATGAATTCGATGCGACGATCCTGCGAGCACACGAAAACCATACCGCCGAAGGCCTCCAGAATTTCGCGCTGTCTGTCAAGGGAATCCTTCAGCACGGCGACTGAGATTTCCGGCCCGTCGGAAAAACATTCCCTCTCCGGAGCATGTTGGGACTTTTTTTTTCGTTCCACGTTTTCCCTTCGAACTATAGGGAGAAAAGCTGGTCTTCTGATACTATGGAAAAATAAGAATATCTTCAAGAATGAAAAATAAAAACGTTCTAAAATTTATGGAGAGCTGTCCTTCATCTGACGATTTCCTCCCGGATGCCATGAAGATTCCGTTTCGCACCATCCAACCCCGATTTTTTTCGGGTCTCTTCGACGACCCCCTTATGCTGATTCCCATCCGCCCCCTCGGACGCAGCCTGCTGGTGGACTGCGGGCAGATCCATCATCTGGCGAAACGGGTGGTCAAATCACTCGACGCTATTTTCATCACTCATGCCCATATGGATCATTTCATGGGAATCGACACGGTGATCCGGATGGTTCATGTTTCTCCTAAAACGCTTGAGCTCTTCGGGCCGGAAGGCCTGGCGGGAAAACTGGAGCACAAGCTCAAAGGGTACAACTGGAATCTCGCCGAGGATCACTGGTGCTCTTTTCGCGTGCGGGAAGTTCACCCGGAGAAGATCCGCACTTATTTTCTTTCGGGGCCCGAAGGTTTTTCCTGCCGCTTCGAACATGAGAAACCCCGGCAGGACAGAACCATTTACCGCAACCGCTATCTCCGGATGGAGGCTGAAATCTGTGATCACCGGATTCCCGTATTGATCTTCAGGATTACCGAGAACTCCACCTTTCTCATCGACGAGGAAAAAGTCGCCGGAATGAACCTGGTCAGAGGCCCGTGGCTGAAACGATTGAAGAAGATGTTCTATGCCGAGGAACTCGCGGAAAAACCGATTGCGGTTCCCGTGCGGAAAGAAGAAGGCGAGGAAGAGAGGACCTTTCCCGACGCCGGTGTGCTGTATGACAGGATTCGAAAGGAGCGGACCCCCGGGAGCCTTGGATACGTTACCGATGTTGGTTTCAGTGAAGAAAATGCGAAGAAGTTGATTTCGCTGATGCACGGTGTGACGGTGCTGGCCTGCGAGTGCGCCTATCTGAAGGAGGGTCTTGAAAAAGCCAGGAGTTCATTCCACCTCTGCACGGACGATCTCAACTTTCTTAGTCGCCGGATCCGTCCACGGTATCTGCTCCCGATGCACCTTTCAAAAAACTACCTGAGCTGCAGCGAACGGTTATTCGAAGAGTTGAATCCCCCTTCGGGAGTCACGATCCTGCGTCCGGAGGATTATGCAACGCCTCGTCCTCTTCTGCCCTGCGAACTCCCGGATTTCGGCGACATGCTTCCGTGAGATGCAAAACGGCTGAATTCCCAAGGGAAAAGGCTTACCCGAAAGTCACGTGATGACGAGGAGATGGGAAAGGCCACGGATGGGGGTCTGTCAGTCGAAGCATGGCGCAGTATTGGTTTTTCATCATCGCGTTAGCGGCGATCCAGAACATCGGCGAGAAACTGGCGTGTTCTCTCCTCCCGTGGATTTGAAAAAAGCTCTGCGGGAGGAGCGCTTTCGACGATGCGCCCTTCGCTCATGAAGACCACCTGGTCCGCGACGCGCTCCGCAAAACCCATCTCGTGGGTCACGACCAGCATCGTCATTCCCCCCCGCGCGAGATCCTCCATTACCTTCAGCACTTCTCCCACCAGCTCCGGGTCCAGGGCCGATGTGGCCTCGTCAAAGAGAATCGCCGCGGGCTCCATGGCAAGGGCGCGCGCAATGGCGACCCTCTGCTGCTGGCCTCCGGAAAGATGCGCCGGGTACGTGTCGGCCTTATCCGCCAGGCCCACCCGTTCGAGAATCTCCCGCCCGCGGGCCTCGGCGTCCTTTTTGTCCAGCTTCAACACCTGGACGGGGCCCTCGGTGACGTTCTCCAGGGCCGTTTTGTGGGGAAAAAGGTTGAACTGCTGAAAAACCATACCCAGGCGGGTTCGGACCTCGTTCAGGTGCTTCTGAAACGCCTTTCGGGACAGATCCTCACGATTGACGCGAACTCCGTCCACCACGATTTCCCCGGAAGTCGGTATCTCCAGGTAGTTTATGCAGCGGAGCAGGGTGCTCTTTCCCGAGCCGCTCGGACCGATGATCGCCATCACTTCGCGGCGGGAAACCTCCAGGTCGATGCCCCGAAGAACCTCCAGAGAGCCGAAATTTTTATGCAGGTCGCTTATCCGAATCATCGGCGGATCCTGTTCCGGATTCATTGGACGCGTCATATTCCGTATCCCTTGAGCGCCTTTCGCTCGAACAGGCTCAGACAGACGCTGGAGGCGGTTGTCAGGATCGCATAGAGAACGGCCGCCATGAGGTACATTTCAAAAGGTTTGTAGGTAGAGCCGATCAGGCGCTGGGCGGTGAGGGTCAGCTCCACCAGGGTGATGGTCGAGACGAGGGAGGTATCCTTGATCAGGATGATGAAATTGTTGCCCAGGGGCGGGATGATCAGCCGCATGGCCTGGGGGAGTATGATCCGACGCATGGTCAGGGCGCCGCTCATTCCGAGGGAGCGGGCCGCTTCGATCTGTCCGCGGGAGACGGCTTCGATTCCTCCGCGGATCGTCTCGGCGTTGTAGGCTCCGGTGTTCAGGGCCAGCCCCAGAACGCCCGAGGCGAAGGGACTCAGGCGGATTCCGAGTTGCGGCAGCCCGAAATAGATAATGAAGAGCTGCACCAGCAGAGGGGTCGAACGGACAATCCAGACATAAAAGGCCGCCGGCCAGCGAAATAGGGGATTGCGGGCCAGCTTGCCCAGAGCGGCGATCAACCCGAAAACAAGCCCCACAGCCAATGAAATTACGGAGATCTCCAGGGTCAGGACAGCGCCCTTGAGGAGAAACGGAAAATAATGAAGGATGGTTCCCCAGTCGAGCATGCGTTACCTCGAATCTCCGGATTCCGGCGGCCCGGCCGCCGCGCCGAATTCGGCTGTTATCGGGCGTCCACCTTCAGCCATTTCATGCTGATGTCTCGATAGGTGCCGTCTTCCTTGATTTCCTCGAGCTTGGCGTTGATGATCTTCTTCAGTTCGGGATTTCCCTTGCGCAGGGCGATGCCCATTTTCTCCTCGTAAAGCAGGGGTCCGGCCAGTTTCAGCGGCGCTCCCTGTTTGTCGATGGCCATGGCGCCCACGATCTTGTCCGTAATGAAGCCGTCGATGCGGCCGTTGACCGTCTCGAGGACCATTTCGGGAACTCCCTTGTAGGTCCGGACGACAGCGTCGGGCAGATTCTTCCGGACCCACTCCTCATAGGTGGTGCCCAGAGTCACCCCCAGGGTTTTTCCCGCGAGCTCCTTGGCATTCTCGGCCGGCGAGGATTTCATGGTGAATAGCTGAGCCCCGGAGCGATAATAGGGCTCGGAGAAGTCGATGGCCTCGAGACGCTTGGGGGTGATGGCCATGCTGCCGCAGATCAGTTCGTACTTGTCGGCGAGCAGCCCCGCGATAATACCGTCCCAGGCAAGGGAGACGGGCTTTGGCGCCACGCCGATCCGGCGGGAAATTTCCGAGCAGACCTCCACGTCGAAGCCGTTGAGATCATTTTTTTCGTCGACGAAATTAAAGGGTGGATACTGCCCGCTCATGGCGAATTGTACATATCCCTGTTCGCGGATTTTGTCCAGATCGCCCGCCAGAGATATCGAGGGAAAGACAAGAAAGGCAAAAGCTGAAAGCGTAAGTAAAAAGCGCATTGGGGATCCCTTTTCCTTTTTATCGGTTGAAAGAAATTCACGCAACTGCGCGAAAATGTGACGCCGGGTGTGCGCCCAGATATAACAAGATCGGGAAGGGATGTCAAATCTGGGCAAAACGGTGGTTTGGACAGAAAACAACGAACGAGGCAATTCTTTCACACGCGAGAACGCAAAAGCCGCGAAATTAATCAGAGCCAGGAACTCAATTTCATCTCCCGATAATCAGAGGTTCACAACAAAATCGTGTCTTAAGTCTTCAGGACGGTTCCCTTCACGTTCTGCGCGGCTTCGCGTGAAACCGCCCGACGCATTCAATCCACGAAGTAATTCGTCCAGGCCGCGTCGATGTTCGCCGGGGTCATTTCGGGGGGCTTGTCGTAGAACCGGGCGTCATCGAGAATCTGATCGAGTATGTCCCGGGGATGACAGGCGTTATGCTGGACATTCAATCGAGCATAGTAGTGCTCCGTCAGGTAGGCGAAGGCGTCCGCTCTGAAGGGAACGCCTTTTCTTTCACATTCCTTCTCGAAGATCTCCCGGAATTCCCGCTCCGAGGGGCAGTCGATTTTGATCTTGTACCGCATTCGCCGCAGAAAGGCCTCGTCCACCAGGTTCTTGGGTTCGAGGTTGGTGCAGAAAAGAACGAGCTGATCGAAGGGCACGTCGAATTTCATCCCGGTATGAAGAGCGAGGTAATCAATCTCCCGGTCCAGGGTGATGATCCAGCGGTTCAGCAGGTCCTGGGGATCCATCTGCTGCCGACCGAAATCGTCCACGATGAAAAGACCGTTGTTGGCCTTGATCTGCAGGGGCGCCTCGTAGAACCTGGCGATGGGGTTGAACTCCAGCTCCAGCATTTTCAGGGTCAGTTCGCCGCCGGTGAAAACCACGGGCCGTCGTATAACCAGCCAGCGACGGTCCCCTTTTTCCCCCTCGTCATCCTGCATGGGAAAGTGGTTGACCGGATCGAACACTGAGATGATCTGCCCCTCCACGAGAAGGGCGTGGGGGATGAGGATCCGGTCCGGCAGAACCCTGCCGATCGCCTCGGCGATACTTGTCTTGCCGTTTCCCGGTGGTCCGTAGATAAAAATCGGCCTGCCGGCGCTCACCGCGGGACCTAGTCGGCCGAGGATCTTTTCATTCAGGGTCAGATGCGAGAAAGCCTCACGGAAGGGCGCCTCCCGCACAGTGATATTCCGGATGGACTGCCGCCCGATCATCTCCTTGTAGCTTTCCAGGGTCACCGGCGCCGGACCGGTGTAGCGGCAGATCTCCAGGAGGTCGCCCCCGAGTCGTTTCCCCTGTTCGGTGATGACGAATTTATAGGAAGACTTCAAGAAACCGCCGGCGCTCCGGACCTCCACCAGCTTTTCCTTGCGAAGGAATTCGATAGCTTCCTCCACAATCGCCTGGGGAAGGCGCGTGTTTTTCTCCGCATCGGAGAGTTGGAACTCCCCCATCTGGAGAACCTGCTTCAGGATGAGATCAGTGATGAAAGTGAAACTGAGCCCCGTCTCCTCCACCGTTCTCGGTGCGACCGGTCTGACTGCGGACACGCCTGCTTTTTCGTCCATCGGCTCCGGCGATTTACGCACGAAGTTTCCATCCATGACAAACTCCTGACTGAAAGGATAATGATCGCGCCTACAGAAGTAATATGAAAATTTTTTAACAGTATATCCGGAACAGAAAAATTGTATAGTAGTTACGGAATCTTTAAATCGACGTTTCGACTGGCGAAAGAACAGTGCCCTCGCAAAACATCACGGGGCGACCTCAGGAAAGGAGATCAATCATGCGGCTTCGGGGCAAATCGGCCGTGGTGACCGGGAGCGGACAGGGGATTGGAAAGGGTATAGCCCGGGGATTTCTCTCCGAAGGCGCCCGTGTATTTCTCGCCGAAATTGATGAAGAAGCAGGGCGTCGGGCGGAATCGGAGTTGGCGGAATCGGGCCGGGTGGAATTCATCCGCACCGATGTCTCCAGCGAAGAATCGGTGCGGATACTTGCCGATAGAGTGGGTGAAAAAGGCGAGGGCGCCGATATCCTGGTCAACAACGCAGGAATTATGATTCGAAGGCCGCTGGAAGAACTCTCGCTGAAGGAATGGAACCGGGTTCTTGCGGTAAACCTGACGGGCGCCTTCCTCTGCGCGAAGGCTTTTGCCCCGCAGCTGCGCCGAAACGGGGGCGCGGTGATCAACATCGGCTCCACCCGGGCTATGATGTCGGAGCCCCATACGGAAAGCTATTCGGCCTCCAAGGGCGGAATCGCATCCCTCACCCACGCTCTCGCCCTGAGCCTGGGCCCCGAAGTGCGGGTGAACTGCATCAGTCCGGGTTGGATCGACGTCAGCGGCTGGAAGAAAGGAGGCGCGGCCGCACAGGATGATCTCTCGGAGGAGGATCACCTCCAGCATCCCGCGGGACGGGTGGGAATCCCGGAGGATGTCGCCGCCCTCGCAGTCTATCTCGCTTCCGGTGAGGAAAGCGGCTTCGTGAGGGGGCAGACCTTTACCGTCGACGGGGGAATGACCCGGAAGATGATTTATGTGTGAGCCTTTTCCCCTCCCATCGGGAGAAGACATTTTCCGCACACTGGATTATGCATCTAATAAAAACCTAACATCAAATCCTTATGATCTGATTTAATGTCGGCAAAGCCTCCCCTCCCCTCGTGGGAGGGGATTGAGGGGAGGGGGGTCCTCGCCATTCACCCTCATCCCAGCCCTCTCCCATCAAGGGAGAGGGAGCATTTGATTATTTTCTTAAGAGGTGAAAGTGCAAAAAAAGCGCATTCTGGTGGTCGAGGACGAGGAGGATATTCTCGCCCTGGTTCATTACAACCTGGCAAAGGAAGGCTACGAAGTCGTCTGCGTGACCTCCGGCGAGGACGGAATCGATGCCGCGCGGGAGCGCTCGCCCGATGTGATCGTGCTGGACCTGATGCTCCCGGGGATCGATGGACTCGAGGTCTGCCGAACTCTGAAACGAGGAGAAAAAACCCGGCGCATACCCATTCTCATGCTCACGGCACGGGGGGAGGAGGCCGACATCGTGACGGGACTCGAGCTGGGCGCCGATGACTACGTGACAAAACCCTTCAGCCCCCGCGTTCTGGTTTCCCGTATTCGGGCGGTTCTGCGCCGCTTCTCCGAAGGCCTCGAGGATAACGAATCCGCCGTACTGAGATTCGAGGATCTTCTCATCCATCCGGGACGCAACGAGGTTCTCGTCCGGGACCGACCGGTGGATCTGACCTATACGGAATTCCATGTTCTCCATTATCTCGCCTCCCGGCTGGGCTGGGTATTCACACGCGATCAGATCGTCAGCGCCGTTCGGGGAGACGGGTATGCCGTGACCGACCGGGCCGTGGATGTGCAGATCGTCGGCTTGCGGAAAAAACTCGGGCCCTGCGGAAAGTATGTTGAAACCGTGCGGGGCGTGGGTTATCGCTTCAGGGGCTGAATCATGAGACCCTATCGTCTTTTCTGGCAGATTTATCCCGCCTTCCTGGGAATCATCCTTCTGACCTTGCTGGTGGTGACACTGATTTTCTCGGATGCCCTGAGGGATTTTTTCCTCACCCAGACCGCCGCCGATCTCAAATCCCGCGCCATCCTGGTCCGCTCCCGACTGACCGATCTTCAAGGTGAGGAACTGAACCGCATGGCCCGAAACCTGGGCCTCCAGACGGAAACCCGCTATACACTCGTAGCGAAGGACGGTCGGGTTCTGGGCGATACCCGGGAAGACCCTTCGCGGATGGATAATCATGCAGATCGCCCCGAGGTCGCCGCCGCACTGAAGGGACAGGTGGGAACCGCCGTCCGGTTCAGCGGAACACTGCAGAAGGAGATGATGTATGTCGCCATTCCGATCGAGACATCCGGAACCCCTTCCGGAGCGGTGCGGGCGGCGGTACCGACAACCCGAATCGATAGCACCCTGCGGGAGATCTTCTTCAAAATGGCCGCGGGAAGCCTGGCGGCCGTGGTCCTGTCCGCGCTGCTCAGCCTGTTCGTGACTCGCCGAATCAGCCTGCCGCTCGAGAAGGTGAAACGGGGAGCGGAACTGTTCGCACGGGGCGATCTCGGAAAGAAGCTGGAGGTGCGAGGTTCGGCGGAGATCCGCAGCCTCGCCGACACCATGAACCGGATGGCCGCTCATCTCGACGACCGGATCCGCACGGTCCTGCGGCAGCGAAACGAACAGGAAGCCGTACTCTCCAGCATGGTGGAAGGGGTTCTCGCCGTTGACAGCGAAGGCCGCATCCTCCGGATAAACCGGGCCGCGGCCCGTCTTCTCCGTCTGAATCCGGAGGCGGTCCAGGGGCGCCGCATCCAGGAGGTCCTCCGCAAGGCCGACCTGCAGCGTTTCATTGCCAGGGTGCTGGACGGCCGGAAACCTCTGGAAGGCGATCTCGTCCTGCGGGACAGTCGCTCCGAGCACTTTCTCCAGGCGCACGGAACTCCTTTGCGGGGAGCGCACGGGCAGGAGATCGGCGTGCTGGTGGTGCTCAACGACGTGACCCGGCTGCGGAGACTTGAAAACGTGCGGAGGGATTTCGTCGCCAATGTCTCCCACGAGCTGAAAACTCCCATTACCGCCATAAAGGGATCGGTGGAGACACTGCTCGATGGCGCTGTCGAAGACCCCGCCGCCGCGAGGCGTTTTCTCGAAATCGTTCATCGTCAGTCCGATCGCCTGAACGCCATTATCGAGGATCTCCTTGCTCTCTCGCGTCTTGAACAGGAAGATGACGAGAAGGGTATTTCCCTGGAGGACTATGCGATTGGGGAGGTTTTGAGATCCGCGGTCCACGCCTGCATCCCCGCCGCGGAGGCGAAATCGATTCGCATTGAACTGTTCTGCCCCCGGGATTTGAAGGCCAGGATCAATCCACCTCTACTCGAGCAGGCGGTGGTCAATCTGATCGACAATGCCGTCAAATACAGTCCGCCGGAAAGCCGGGTGCAGGTGGAGGCTGCGAAGGAAAATCAGGAGGTCCGCGTCAGTGTCCGAGACTGGGGACGGGGCATCGAACAGAAGCATCTTTCCCGGCTTTTCGAGCGCTTCTATCGGGCGGACAAGGCGCGAAGCCGCAAAGAGGGAGGAACCGGGCTGGGCCTTGCCATCGTCAAGCACATCGCCCAGGCCCATGGGGGAAGCGTCGAAGTGGCGAGCACCCCTGGAAAGGGGAGTACGTTTACCATCCGCCTTGTTCTCCCTTGATTTTCATCAAGGATCGACCTCCGGAATCGTCTATACTGGTGATATGGAAATTCTCTTCCCGGATCGCCCATGAAAGAAGTGGAGCAGAAAACGACGGCCGACTGCGGCTTTATTAGATGGTTCCTGCTGACTGCCGGCTTTCTGTGCATCGGTCTCGCCATCCTGGGCATTTTTCTTCCCCTGCTGCCGACCATCCCCCTGCTTCTGCTGGCCGCGGCCTGCTTCGCCCGGAGTTCCGAGCGGTTTCACCGCTGGCTCATTGACCATCCTCGGCTGGGCCCTATGATCGGCGACTATCTCGAAGGCGCCGGCATCCCCCGTCGGGCGCGGATCGTTGCCCTGATTCTCATATGGGTCTCGATTCTCACTTCGGCCCTCTTCCTGGTTCCCATCCTTCCGCTCCGGGTGCTGCTGATCGCAATCGGCGCGGGGGTGTCGCTTTATCTCCTTCGACTCCCCACCCGCGATTGAGCTGGTTCCTGGTTCCTGGTTCCTGGTTCCTGGTTCCTGGTTCCTGGTTCCTGGTTCCTGGTTCCTGGTCCCTGGTTCCTGGTTCCTGGTTCCTGGTTCCTGGTTCCTGGTTCCTGGTCCCTGGTTCCTGGTCCCTGGTTCCTGGTCCCTGGTTCCTGGTCCCTGGTTCCTGGTTCCTGGTCCCTGGTTCCTGGTTCGTCCTCGCTTCCCCGTTTTGCATCTCGCCTTTTTAGCCCTTTTCTGACGAAAACCTAACGTGCGGCTAACACGACGGAGGGATAATTGGGTCCAATGAACGCATTCAAGATCCGACAGTCTTATTCCCTGTAAAATGGCCTCTGATTCTGAACTGAACCTGAGGCCTGTTCGATGACGAAAAGGAGCACGAAATGACCATTTTTAAATCGCGAAAAATGCCCCATCTCCTGAGCATCGCGTCGATTGTCGTCGGCCTGATCGCTGGAGGTCCAGCCATGGCCAAGTCGATCCGCCTTGACGGCGCCGGGGCGACCTTCCCCTACCCCGTCTATTCTCAATGGGCATATTTTTACCAGAAGGAGACGGGAGTCCGGATCAACTATCAGTCCATCGGTTCCGGCGGAGGGATCAAGCAGATCAAGGCCAACACGGTGGATTTCGGGGCCTCCGATGCGCCACTGGTACCCGAGGAGCTCGCAGAGGCCGGATTGATTCAGTTTCCCATGATCATGGG
>JAGXHI010000013.1 GCA_024636295.1 Desulfuromonadales bacterium | reverse complement strand
GAGCCTGGAGCCCGTCACATTCACCGCTCACCGCTCATAGCGTCTTTGTCTTGCAAACATAACCGGTTTTCTTTAGATTTGCCGTAATTTCTTCGAAAGGACGTTTTAAAAAAATGACCATTCGCCTGCCTGCGGAATGGGAGGAGCAGGACGGCATCCTGCTCGCCTGGCCGCACGAAGAATCCGACTGGATGCCCTATCTGGATGTCGTGGAGCCCGTCTATTTCGAGTTGGTTCGACGAATCTGTGAATTCGAGAGGGTCCTCATACTTGCCCCGGACCGAAAATCTCTCCTGGGACGACTGAAAGACGCCGGGGTTTGCCTTGAAAAAGTGACTGTCCTGGAGATCCCCGTCAATGACACATGGACCCGGGACTTTGGCCCGATCACCATTCTGGAGAATGACCGCCCCGTCCTTCTCGATTTCGGCTTCCACGGCTGGGGGCTCAAGTTCCCGGCCGATCGGGACAACCAGGTCAACCGGCAACTCCACCACGCGGGCGCTTTCGACGCAAATCCGCTGAGAACCCCGGGTCTGATTCTGGAGGGAGGAAGCATCGAGAGCGACGGAAGGGGAACCCTCCTGACCACAGCCGAGTGCCTGCTGAACCCCAATCGAAATCCCCACATGAACCGGAAGGAAATCGAGGAGCAGCTTTCACTCCGGCTGGGGGCGGACCATTTTCTCTGGCTGGAAAACGGCTACCTCGCCGGAGATGACACCGACTCCCACATCGACACCCTGGTCCGCCTCGCCCCCGAGGACACCCTCCTTTACGTCACCTGCGAGGATGGGGAAGACGAGCATTTCGAGGCTCTGAAAACAATGCGGGAGGAGCTGGAGGCATTCCGTACCCGGGAGGGAAAACCTTTTCGGTTGATTCCCCTCCCCTGGCCCTCGGCGCGACATGACGAGGAGGGACAACGCCTTCCCGCCACCTTCGCCAATTTCCTGGTGATCAACGGAGCGGTGCTGGCGCCGGTCTACGGGGATCCTCGGGATGAAGAGGCCCTGGAGGCGATTGGCGAGGCTTTTCCCGATCGTGATATCATTGGGGTTGACTGCTCCGCCCTGATTCTTCAACACGGATCCCTGCATTGCGTGACGATGCAGCTGCCGAAGGGAGTGCTGAAATGAATCCTCTGACCGTCGGCCTGATCCAGCAGAGATGCACACCGGATCGCGACGCCAATTTAGAAAAAAGCCTGTCGGGCATCCGCCGGGCCGCGGAAGGGGGCGCCCGGCTGGCGGTGCTCCAGGAGCTTCATCCGGGGCTTTATTTCTGCCAGCAGGAAGATCCACACTGCTTCGACCAGGCCGAGCCCGTCCCCGGCCCTTCCACGGAGAGGCTCGGCGCCCTGGCCCGGGAGCTCGAGATCGTGATCGTAGCCTCCCTCTTCGAAAAGAGGACGCCAGGCATCTACCACAATACGGCAGTGGTACTGGAGAAGGACGGTTCGATCGCCGGGAGATATCGCAAAATGCATATCCCCGATGATCCGGGTTACTACGAGAAGTTCTACTTTACCCCGGGGGACCTGGGCTTCACCCCGATCGACACCTCCGTCGGTCGCCTGGGAGTGCTGGTCTGCTGGGATCAATGGTATCCCGAGGCGGCGCGGCTTATGGCCCTGGCAGGCGCCGAAGCGCTCATTTATCCAACGGCCATCGGCTGGGACCCGCACGACGGCGAGGAGGAAAAAAAACGTCAGCTCGATGCCTGGATGACCATCCAGCGCTCCCACGCCATCGCCAATGGTCTGCCGGTGATCAGCGTCAACCGCGTCGGATTTGAAGAAGATCCCGGCGGCGGCCCCGGCGCTCTTTTCTGGGGGCATAGCTTCGTCGCGGGATGCCAGGGAGAATGCCTGGCGGAGGCGGGAGAAGAGGAGGAGGTGTTTGTCGCAAAGATCGATCGGGAACGCACCGAGGCGGTGAGGCGCATCTGGCCGTTTCTGCGCGACCGGCGCATCGACGCCTACCAGGATCTGACAAAGCGTTTCCGCGACTGAAGAACCGGAAATAAACGAGGAGCTTTTCTATGGAGTTTAAACTGGATGCAGTCGAGACGCGTGTGCTGGGATGTCTGATTGAGAAGGAACTGGCCACCCCGGAATACTACCCCCTGACCCTCAATGCACTCATAAACGCCTGCAATCAGAAATCGAACCGCAACCCCGTCACGGAATATGACGAAGAAGCGGTGGTCCGGGGTCTGGATTCCCTGCGCCGCAAGGGACTGGCCATGCAGGCCCATGGGGAAGGAAGCCGGGTCGCGAAGTACAAACACTCCCTGGAGGGGAAGCTCTATCTGGATCCTCCGGAGCTGGCGGTTCTTGGAGAATTGCTGCTGCGTGGTCCGCAGACCCCGGGTGAACTGCGCGGCCGAGCCCAGCGGATGGTTTCCTTTGAGGATCTCGGTGAGGTGGAACGGGTCCTGGAGGAACTGATGACGAGCGAAGAGCCTCTGGCGATCCGCCTTCCCCGTCAACCGGGGCGAAAAGAGCACCGTTTCATGCACCTGATGTCCGGGACGCCGGAAACAGACGAAATTCCGACTTCGGAAGAAAACCTTTATCCGAGACAGGAAGAGACCCGGATTTCAGTGGTGGAAGAAGAGATTGCCGCACTTAAACGAGAGCTGGCGGATCTTCGAAAAGAATTTTCAATGTTTCGGGAGCAGTTCGAATAGTGTTTTTTCTTGAAGGATTACCGTCAGGAGTTACGCAGCCGACCGCTTCAGCGGACATCGATTGCTGGCACAAATGAAAATCTATGTTAAAACGTGTAGGAGTCTTATAAATTCACCTGCGAGATTCCATCCGGACGCTACGGATGGCGAATGGCAGCAGATTGACCCCGAATTGCGGGGAAATGCTGTTCCGGATGAAAATCAGCTGTCCTGAAAGTGAGAGAGGCATGGCTCCGAGAAAAAATCCTATGATGTTGAACATGCTTGCAGGGGGCGCCGCAATTCTGGCGGCGATGGCCACACGGGCAGCCATAAAAAAAGGATGGCGCCTTGCAAGAAAATCCGACCCGCCTCTCGATGCCGAATCCCTGGATGTCACCTGGGGAGATGCCGTGCTTTTCACCGCCCTGACCGGAGCGGCCGTAGGAGTCGCACGACTTCTTGTCGTAAGAGGAATGGCAAGCGGTGTGGTAAAATTCCTGGACGCCAAACCGGAAGAGGATTCTCTGAAAAAGTCAGTATAATCTTGGGTCGATTTCATCCTCCTTCTAACCCTGGCCACGTGCTGAACCCTCTCCTGCCGCAGTTCCGCTGGACATTCCTCGCGAAAAACCCTTCGCACCCCGCAATCCGCATGAATTTACTTCCTGTTCAGGCCTGATTTGGTGTAACCTTCATTTTCATTAGAAATCAAGTCACGGATTCATCACTCACATCAATCCTGAAACATGGGTGAAACGGCCAGAGCACAGGCTATGAAGTCACAGGATTCCTTATTTTACAAACTCCATGACTCCGGGGACCGTGGTGAAATAAGCTTGATGCTTTCGCAAAAACTCATTGGATGGCTAAGCAAAAATTTCGTCCTACAAGGCCTGGTGGTTTTTCAGGGGGGAAGGCATACATCAGGTATGTCGAGGTCCTGAAAAAGCGCCGTAACGCCGTAGGGCGGACTTTTTGCGACGCCATCAAGCTTTGTTCATTCCAATTTCAGAGGAGGATATGCAATGAAATGCCGCAAAATCGTCTCCATCGCATGCGCTGTCTTATCAGGTCTGTTGTTTGCCGGATCAGTCTGGGCCTATGACCTCCCCGCCCTGAATCTGGGGTTTACCAGTTTTCTGGACGGCGGCGCTCCCGCCGGCCCCGGAGTTTATTTCCAGCAATATCTCCAGTACTATAGCGCCGACGAATTGACCGACCGGCAGGGACGGGAACTTCCCCTTGGGGACGATGTCGAACTGAATGCCTGGATCAGCCTGTCCCAGCTCATCTATCAATCGGACACACCCGTCCTCTTCGGCGGCAAATGGGGCCTGGACGTGATTCTTCCAGTCGTTTCCCTGGATATGGACGAAAACGCCCTCGGGCTGACGGACAACGGCACGGGCATCGGCGACCTGTTGGTCGGTCCCTATCTTCAGTGGGATCCGATCATGGGCAAAAACGGGCCGATCTTCATGCACCGGGTCGAGCTTCAGATGATCTTCCCCACCGGCAAATACGACAACGACAAACAGATCAATCCAGGAAGCAACTTCTTTTCCTTCAATCCGTACTGGGCGGCAACCCTCTTTCTGCAGCCCCGCTGGACCGCCTCCTGGAGACTGCACTACCTGTGGAACGCCAAGAACGATGACCCCGGCGCCGGGCTGGAGGATATCCAGGCCGGGCAGACGGTTCATGCCAATTTCGCGAGCGCCTATGAACTCATTCCCCAAAAGCTGCGCCTGGGCGTCAACGGCTATTACCTGAAGCAGATTTCGGATACGGAAATAAACGGTGAGGAGGTCGAAGGCCGAAAGGAAGAATTGTTCGGAATCGGTCCCGGCGCGGTCTATCATTTTTCCCAGGATGATCACCTGTTCTTCAACAGCTATTTCGAAACGGCATCCGAGAATCATTCGGAGGGATGGCGCCTGAACCTGCGGTGGACCCATCACTTCTGAAGTTTTGGATTAGGAGGCTGTCGGACTATCCGGGGCGAAGCGAAAACTTGGATGCTTGAGAACAGATTTTGGCTCGTTTGAGAGCTCATAGCTAAACTATGGGCCGAAAAGGAGCCGAAATATGGGCCAAGCAGCCGGATTTGCAGCCGTCTCATGGATATTCCGACAGCCTCCTAGGGACCCGCTTCGTTTTTTCGGGCCTCCGGATCAATTTCCGGAGGCCCTCCTTTCTGCATCGGGAAGAGTGTCGAACAATCTCTCTGACAGGATGGTCAGAAGCCGAAGGCGCTCGGGGAATTCATAACCGATCCCTTCCACCCACGCAATGGCCTCATCCTGCCAGAGACTTTCGGCCGAAGGGGATTTCAGCTCCGCCACGGCAAAAATACTGATGGAGTGAATAGAGCGGCTGTCGTAAACATCATAGAACAGCTCCTTGATATGCACCGACATCATGGCATCGGCGTCGGATGCCGAATCCCCTTCGGGAACCATGGTCACTTCGTATCCCTTCGCCCTGAGCACCTCCGCTAATTTCAGTCTGAATTCCTTTTCGATATCGACGCCGTAAGGAACGGAGAAAAAGCCCTGGTTCTTTTCGACTGTCACCGGAAAAAGAGCGATCTGCCGTATGCTCCTCCCCCCAAAGACGGATTCCGCGGAAGGCGGGGCCTCTTTGGCGGCGCATCCCGACAGGAGGAAAGCCGCGGCCAGAAAGAACAGCATCTGACGGATACAAACTTCGAATCTGCAATTCATCACGCACCCTTTCTCTCCTCCATCCTGTTCATTTTCATTTATTATCTCTTTTATCCCTGAGATTCCTCTTCGATTTTAATAGTGCAGACGCCGAAACCATCCCATTCGCTGATCGCTCGTTCTGGATTGAGGATGAAGCCCCGCCGGGTGTCATCGTAGGAGATGGTCACCTCTCCGGTCATCTGGTAAAGATCTGGACTGATGACGAAGGTCAGCCCTTCTTCAGAAACTTCTTTCATATCGGATGATCGGTCGACGTCCAGCCAGAGCCCCAGCGAAGGGTCGCAGCATCCGGTGGAGCGCAAATCGATCCGGACCGGACGGCTGATCCTCCTTTCTTCAAAAAAGGATTGGATGGCCCGACCGGCATTATTTTTCAGTTTAACAAACGGCATCTTTTCTCGTTCCCTCGTGATCGCAAACACTTTTTTCCGGAGCGGGATTTTACGCATCCGCTTCTTACAGGATACAACCGTGTGCGTTTTTTTGTTTGACATAATCATGAATATTTAATAACGATAACCGGAAATTTTCAGAAATGGAAAGGCCTTTTTACAGATCTCTTCATTTTCTTTCGCCAAGCGAAATCCGCCCTTTCCAGGGCCATCTGTCAACCCAAAAGGAGGTAGCATGAAATTTGAGAACGTTAAAAACATTGCAATAATCGGTGCAGGCAACATGGGCCACCAGATCGCCACCCTGTGCGCAATCCACGGGTTCAAAACAACCTGCACGGATATCAGTGAGGAAACCCTGAAAAAAGCGGAAGCCTTCGTCGAAAAATATCTACCCGGTCGCGTGGAAAAGGGAAAACTGACGGAAGATCAGGCCAAGACGGCGCGGGAAAACCTGCGATTCACCTCCAGCCTTGAAGATGCGGTGAAGAATGCGGATTTCGTGATTGAAGCGGCCGTCGAAGTCCTGGACGTCAAGCGGAAAATTTTTGCCGATCTGGACAAGTTTGCACCCGCTCATGCCATTCTGGCCACCAACAGTTCCTACATCGTCAGCTCCAAAATTGCCGATGCCACCTCCCGTCCCGAAAAAGTATGCAATGTTCACTTTTTCAACCCGGCCCTGGTGATGAAGCTGGTCGAGGTGGTCCAGGGGGAACATGTTTCCGATGAAACGGCCGATATCGCCATGGCCTTCTGCGAGAAGATCGATAAGGTGCCGGTGCGCCTGCGCAAGGAAGTGGATGGTTTCCTGCTCAACCGGATTTTCAGGGCGATCGGCCGCGAAGCGCAGTGGATACTCGAAATGGGCGTCGCCACCCATGAAGATATCGACAAGGCCTGCGTCTATGGCGCCGGGCATCCCATGGGCCCTTTCCGTCTGAACGATCTCACCGGCATCGATCTCTCCTACACCATGGGCATCGAAGCCTTCAGGGCAACCGGAGACCGATCCATGCTTCCCATTCCCAGCCTGGTCGAGCACTATATCAAAGGAGAATACGGGCAGAAAACCGGCAAAGGCTGGTACGACTACAACGAAAAGTAAAGATCGACAATCCCACGACTGCTGGAAAGGGACGGAAATTTCCGCCCCTTTTCCTTTTTGTCTGGTTAGACCGTCATTTTAATCCTCCAAATATAATGGCGGTTTATTTTGGCTTGGGATTTCTGAGGCATCCGTGGTAAATTTTGGTTTTACACTTTCAGAAAAGGATCCCGGATGTCCCTTTTATTCTCGCCGATTTCCATCAAAAACATGACCTTGAAAAACCGGGTGGTTTTCCCTCCGATTGCAACCAGCTACGGTCTGCGCAATGATCGGGCCAGATATTACTGTGCCGAAAGAGCCAGGGGCGGCGCGGGATTGATCATTCTCCAGGGTACGCCTGTCGATATGCTGATCTCCGATGAGTGGACGGCCGGTTTGAAACCGGTAGTGGATTCGATCCATGAACTCGGCGCCGCAATCGGGATTCAGCTCTGGATGGGAAACCAGCTGCCCGGGGGAGAACAGGTCGCTCCCTCCCCTCGCGAGGGACACCGGGAGATCACCGCATCTGAGCTGAATTCAATGACCGAAAGATTTGCCAGGGCTGCCAGAAACGCCAGGGACATCGGATTCGATACGGTGGATCTCCACGGAGCGCACGGCTATTTTCTGCATCAATTCTTCTCTCCTCTCACAAACCGGAGAACGGACCTGTTCGGAGGAAGTCTGCAAAACCGCATCGCCTTCCCCCTGTCTTGCGCTCGGGCGGTCCGGGAAGAAGTAGGGAAGGATTATCCGATCATGTACCGTTTCAGCGCCATGGAGGGCGCACCGGGAGGGATCACCCTGGATGACTCCCTGGTTTTTGCCCGGGAGCTGGAGTCTGCCGGGGTGGATATTCTGGATGTATCGGCCGGTCAGCCCGGCGATCCGGTCAACCTGAGCATTCCCGGGCCCGATCTGCCCCTCGGCACCCATGCGGATCTGGCCGGAGCCATTAAGCAGGTGGTCGGAATTCCAGTCGTTGCGGTAGGAAGATTCAATACGTTCGAGGTATGTGAAAATGCCCTGTCCCAGGGGAAAGCGGATCTGATTGCCGTGGGTCGGCAACTCCTTGCCGATCCCGACTGGCCGCTGAAATTACAGGAAAACCGTGAGGCGGAGGTCGTCGAATGTGATTCCTGCAATGCCCTCTGCTACGGGAATCGCAGCCGGAACAAACCCATGGAATGCGTTGTCAATCCCGACCTCGGCAGGGAATATCTCCGGTTTCAGAAAAGTTGATTCAAAAACGCGCAGAAACGGGGTAAAACCTTTAATGGAACGCAGAGGCGGATGAACATCTGATCTAAAAACCAGACCCTGGGCTCGGCGCCCCCTGTCAATAGTTTGTTTGGGAAAAGGGGTTCAGACGGAAGCGCCTGGAAATCTTTCCAGGCCCCCAGTAAGGAGAATCCACATGCATGACGTCATCGTCCAATCCTCAAGCTACGAGAATTGCAGAGAAGCGGTTGATCGTATTTTTGATTTCTTTCAGGTGGATGTCAGAGGAAAAAAAGTACTGGTGAAGCCTAACGCTCTTCGCGCTTCGAAAACAAACCAGGGAATCGTGACCAACCCGGCGGTTGTGGCGGCCATTGTGGACAAATTGGAGGAACTCTCCCCGGCAGAGATCATCGTCGGCGACAATCCGGGAATGTTCAGCTACGGCGCAAATGAGCAGACTTTCCAGGAGAGCGGCCTGATGGAAGCCGCAAAGGGCTATTTCCGGAATATCGGCTTGGACTCGGTGGCGGTCGATTTCCTGCCTGGATTCGCGGACAAGGTCAATGTTTCCCGTTCCATTCTGGAGGCAGACTATTTCATTTCGGTCCCGAAGTTCAAGACCCATGGGCTTACGGTGATCAGCGGCGCCATCAAGAACAGCTATGGGATTATTCCCGGCGCTCTCAAGGCGGAGCTGCATGCCAGATCTGGAAACGCACAGCGATTCCATGAACTGATCGTAGAGATATTCAACCTCCGCGTCCCTGATCTCTTCATTATGGATGCCGTCATCGGAATGGAAGGCAACGGCCCCGCCTCACCCGACTTGCGGGAAATCGGAAAAATTCTGGGCGCCGATAACGCCGTCGCCCTGGATGCGGTTATGGCGCGGATGATGGGACTCGACCCTGCAGCTCTCCCCTTTCTGGAAACCGCAAAGGAGCGGGGTCTGGGAGATTTCCGGGATGAGGCCATCAACGTACGGGGAGATTTCGCGGTGATTCCGGAATTCAAGCTTCCTCCCGAGGTGAACAAGACCGCGCCGACTTCCGAGCAATCCATGAAATTCTTCAAAAGCCGCACACGGATGCGCCCGCAGGTGGACCCCGAGAAATGCACCGCCTGCAGTCATTGCGTCGAGCAATGCCCCGTGTCGGCCATTTCGATGAAAGACGGCCTGCCCCATGTCGACAAGGAAGCCTGCATCGTCTGTTTCTGCTGCCAGGAAGTTTGTCCGGAGATGGCGATTACCTTGAGCTAGTTTTCGTCCGGAAACGGCCCTTTTCCGCAATCTCTGCGTCAGCCCGCGGATTTGATTGTGCGGCGTAAAGTACTACGCCTCCGCTCAAATCCTTGATTTCCTTGATCTTGCGAAAAATGACTCGTTTCCAGATCGAAAACGTTATTGTGCTTTCGGGGAATGGCGGGGGCGGAAAAAACGTTTCAGGATGAAAAAAAAGCAGCCGGGCCTCTTGGCCCGGCTGCTTTTTGGTTTGCCTCGGGGAATCACTCCACCGGATATTTTCCGGGGGGCATCTATGCCGTCAATTGCTGACGGCTCTCCTGGACCTCGTTGAACTTCTCCTGTTTCACGCGGCCGAACCCCTTGATGTTGCCGTAGGATACGGCCGCTTCCACGGCTTCGGCATAATTTTCGACATTGAGCTTGCGGCTCAAATCCTTAATCATGCTCTCGTACTCGTCGATGAGTTGACGTTCCATCTTTCGTTCCTCCGTGCGACCGAAAATATCCAGTCGGGTGCCGCGAAGGGTTCGCATTCGCGCGATAATTTTCAGGTACGGCAGGATCCACTCACCGAATTCGGTCTTCACGGGTTTTCCGGTGACACTGTCCTTGCGTCCAAGAATCGGCGGGGCCAGGTGCAGACGGACTTTGGGATTTCCCTGGAATTTCGCTTTTATATCATCAAGAAAATCCGTCTCCGTATAAAGGCGGGCGACCTCGTATTCATCTTTGTAGGCCATTAATTGAGAGAAGGTTTCCGCAACGGCCAGAGCGAATTCCGGTCGACCCTGTTCGGCGCCCTTGTCTGCCTTCCGGGCCAGATCAACCAGATTGCGATAGCGTTCCGCATAGGCGCGGTTCTGATAGGCGGTCAGCCACTCCATTTCGCGGGCAAGGACGTCGTCCAGGGTCTTCTCCGAGGTCTCCACCTTCTTCTCGTCCGAAAGGTAGGGCTGGAGGCGTTGGGGATCGTGGGCGTACAGTCTCCCCAGGTCCAGGGCGCGCATATTGAAATCGACCGCCGTTCCGTTGAGCCGGATCGCCTCACGCAGCGCTTCCACGGAGACGGGCAGCAGTCCAAGCTGGGCGGCATAGCCGAGAAGGAACATGTTCCCTCCGATGCTGTCACCCATGATCTGTACGGCAACGCCCCCGGCATTTACAAGGTGGATTTTGTCGCCGCCCACCGCCTCGGCAAGTTCTTGCGCGGGACCGGAGGCATCCAGCTTGAGTCCCGCGATCAGGGTATGCAGCGCCGTGGGCATAATGGTGGAGTTCCCGACAAGCTGCGTCCGTCCCTTCCGAACTGTCTGGAAAGCCTCCTGAGCCTGCGCCGCCAGCAGATCGAAGGCCAGCAGCAGGTCGGCATCCCCGGCTCCCAGCTTGGAGGACAGCAGTTCATCCTTCTCCCGTGCGATGCGCAGATGGCTGTACACCGCACCGCCCTTCTGTGAAAGGCCGGTCATGTCGTAGCAGGTCGCGTAGTTGCCGTCCACCAGGGCGGCCATGGACAGAACCGCTCCTATGGTCACCACGCCCGTTCCGCCGACCCCGGTGATCATGACCGCATGACTCCGACCTTTAAGGGCCGTAGAGGGCAAGGGAATGCCGGCAAAAACTTCATCGGTCAGATCCGCCGCCTGGGGCAGTTTCAGATCGGCATCCGAAACGCTGACAAATGAGGGGCACAGGCCGTTAACGCAACTGTAATCCTTGTTGCACGCGGACTGATCGATTCGACGCTTCTCGCCCCTCTCGGTCTCCAAAGGGGCGACGGCAAGACAATTGGACTCCACCGAGCAGTCACCGCAGCCTTCGCAGATCTCAGGATGGATGAAGACCCTCTTTTTCGGATCCTCAATCGTTCCTCTTCTGCGTCTGCGCCTTTTTTCCGCCGCGCAGGTCTGCTCGTAGATGATGACGGTGACGCCCTCGATCTCCCGCATCCGCTGCTGCACGGAATCGAGATGATTGCGATGATGAACGGTGACCCCCGCCGCCAGATTATTGTTCGCTTTGACAGCCTTGGGGTTGTCGCTGACCACGGCTATTTCCCTGGCGCCTTCGGCCTTCATGAGGTGAGTGATGGCGCCCACGGACATAGGGCCGTCCACCGGCTGACCTCCGGTCATGGCTACCGCATCGTTGAACAGGATCTTGAATGTAATATTGACGCCGGCAGCAACGGCCGCCCGTATGGCCATATGACCCGAGTGGTAGTAAGTCCCGTCGCCGACATTCTGAAATACATGTTTCGTCTTGGTGAAAGGCGCCGTACCTATCCAGTTGGCGCCCTCGCCGCCCATGTGAGTCGGCCGGCGGGTATCCGTGCGGTAGTAGGAGGCGATCGCATGACAACCGATTCCCGCCAGGGCGACGCTGCCCTCGGGAACTCGGGTCGATGTATTGTGAGGGCACCCTGCACAGAAAAAAGGCGTGCGGGCGGACATTGCAGGGGCCTCTTCCTGCTGGCCCGCCCGGGGGCACTGCGTTTTCAGCCGCTCGAAAAAATCTTCGGTTTCCAGGCCGAGCGCCTCGGCTCGCCCAGCGATCACCCGGGCGATGTCGATGGCCTCCAGGTTGATATCCACCGGCAGCAGGGATTCTCCTTGGGGAGTTTCCTTGCCGCTGATGGCGGGACGGTCCTTCAGATCGTAAAGGATGCGGCCCGCCTGCTGTTCCATGAAGGCTGCCTTCTCTTCGACGAAGAGCAACTCGTCATATCCCGCGGCGAATTCCCGCAGGCCTTCGGGCTCCAGAGGCCAGATCATCCCCACCTTGTAGAGTCCGATTCCCAGGGCTTCGGCCTTCTGCAGGTCCAGACCTAGAAGAGATAGCGCCCGTCGGACATCTAGATAGGATTTACCCGCCGTGACAATCCCCAGCCGCCTTGGGGCGCCATGCACGATGACCTCGTCCACTTTGTTGGCCCTGGCCAGGGAAACGGCCCTGGGCAGACGGAAACGCTTTACCAGCTTTTCCATGACAACCGGACCGAGCCTCTCCGCGGTGAAATGCACCCCCTCCGGAGGCATCGGATCGCCTTCGGGGATGACGATTTCAAGATCTTCCAGGTCCACGGTCTCGGTGCGCTCGAGGGTCTCGTTGACCGCCTTGAAGGAGGTCCAGAGGCCGCTGTGACGGGACATGGCCCAGCCGATCAGCCCGAAGCGCAGAAAATCGTTGACTGTCGCAGGATAAAGAACAGGAAGGGAATTGGCCGCCATCGCCATCTCGCTCTGGTGCGCGATAGTCGAGGATTTGCCTGGATGGTCGTCTCCGAAAACGGCAAGTACCCCGCCATTGGGATGGGTCCCGGAATAATTGCCGTGCTTGATCGCATCACCCGAGCGGTCTACGCCAGGACCTTTTCCGTACCAGATGGCGAAAACTCCGTCGACCTCGGCTTCACCATAATTGGCCAGCTGCTGGGTTCCCCAGCAGGCGGTGGCCGCCAGATCCTCGTTGACCCCGGGAACGAACTTGATCCCGTTCTTCTGCAGTTGTTTTTCTGCGCGCCACAGGGCGGTGTCGTAGGTTCCGATGGGCGAACCCCGATACCCTGAGATAAAGCCCCCCGTATTGAGACCGGCCTTGGCGTCACGCTCTTTCTGGACCATGGGCAGGCGGACCAGAGCCTGAGTCCCGGTGAGGAGAATTCGACCGGTCTGGAGAGTGTACTTATCATCCAGAGAGACTTTTCTTCGAGCATTCATATTTTATCACCTATCCATTGATGTCTTCACAAAAGTCCGCCCTACGGCGTTACGACGTTTTTCGAGGACCTGTCCCGAAATCAGATCTTTCCTCGTTTTTCCTGAAAATATTTAAATAAAATATCTGTTTCCCCCATCGTGTGTCAATATATAAAACGATGTTAGAATAATTTAGTTGTTTAAACCTGGATTTTCCCTCTGTTTTTAATCATTCCTGCAAACTGGCCAAATGGTCGATTTCCTCAGTCGGCCTTGCCGGGAATCGTGAACTCCCAGGCGCACCAGAAATCGTCGGGATGGGGATCGGGGGGACAGCCGATGCAGCGTGTTTCAATGCGCGGATCCACCGTACGGGCGAATACGGCATATTCAATCTCACCCACGGTTTTGCACGGAAAATCCGGAAGGCCTTTTCGCTTCCGTGCCGATTGCACCCTGCAATCGACCATACGGAACACGGCCCGGTTTCCGGTCACTTCAAGGGATTCCTGCAGATTGAGCCGAGCATAGAGGCGATGTTTGAGACATTCGACAAGAGCCGGTATTCCGCCGCCGGGTTCCATATTCATCCTCGCCATGATCCTTTTGGCCTCGATAGCGGAAAAGGTCTGCCATGTCTCCCGGTCGAGAGCGATAGCTTTCTCAAGTCCGGATTCCCTTTCCACCGCCTGAAACCAGAGGCCGTCATGGGCCAGCCAGTTCTTGGCGCTGTCCAGGATAATCTCGATCAGCTGCTCCTTGCTTAAATCCTGAAGCAGCCGGACGCCTTCATCCAGGGGCTCGCTCATCTCTTATTCCTCCGTTTGCGAATCGTTAATATACCAGAATCTATATTTCAGATCTTCGCAGACAAAATCAAACGGTTTCTCCCGAGTCCCGAGGGGAAAGGGCCAAGGAGAGCGAAGGCCAGGAATGTTTCATCTGTTCATCAAGCGCACATCAAAAAAAGACCGGGCATGAAACCCGGTCCGCACACTGGTTTGTTATTTGTTGAACAGCCAGCCCATGCTCTTCGTTCTCGCTTCCTCCTCCGTGGGGGCCTTTCCGATATAGGCCCATCCTTGATAGGAGACCTGGACTTCCTTGCTTTCCGCGTCCCATTTCACCTCGTAGGAGTTTCCCTTTCCTGACCGGAACTGACCCAGGCTTTTTTCTGCCATTGTGTTTTTTCCCTTCTTGAAATTGCGAACCCCACCTCACGCCCGTTCGCTGAGTTCACTCAAGCCGCAAAGGCCCCCAAAAAACCTTTATAGTGTTCTTCGCGCCTTCGCGCCTTCGCGTGAGATCCTTTGGATTCAGGTTTTCTCCACGTTCTGAGTGCGCCGCGGCGAAACCAGCTTTTTAGTCGATCCGGTAGACCCGGGCCGCGTTGTCGTGGAAAAGACGCGCCCTTTCATCCTTTGAAAAATCGGCGGTCAATTTCTTGAACATGTTCCAGATGACATTGTAGCTGCAGGATTCCTTATCGACCGGGAAGTTCGATTCGAACATGCAGCGTTCGGTCCCGAACTGTTCGATACAATAGGTGTAGTAACGCCCCGTTGCCTCCAGAAGCTCCTGTGAAGTCGGCGGACGTTCCCGCTTGTGCCAGTCGAACCCGTTCACCTTCATGTTGACGCCGCCCAGTTTGGCCATCACATTCGGGCAGTCGGCCAGTCCGGCGATATCGGCTTTCCACTGTTCGAAAACTTCTTCGCGACGATCGGCATAAGGACCGACGCCCAGAGGCCCTCCAAAATGATCGAGAATAATGGTGGTATCCGGATAGGCCCGGGCGAGATCGGTGAGTTCCGGGATCTGGGGATGGTACAACCAGGCATCGAAGCTGAGATTCAGAGGAGCCAGTCTGGCGAAGCCCTTGCGGAAATCTTCCTGCAGGTACAGACTCTGGGGCGGGTTGAAATGAGAATTTCGCACTTCTCTGCTGGCGTCCCACCCGGCAGCGTAGCGGATCCCTCGGAAGCGACCTCCTCCCGCACGGATATGGGCCTCCAGGACCGGAACGACATCGTCACCAAGAGTGAGATCGGCAAATCCAACGATGCCAGCGGCGACTCGCGTGGGACCGTAGGTGCCCGATGCGCTCATGGCCGCGATGCCGTTAACGAATTCGGTCTCCCCGACAGGCCTCATGGCCTCGGGTCCGCCGGCGCGGAACATGGAGCCGCATTCGATGAATACGGTTGAGACAATATTGTGGCCGCCGGCGATGTCCTCCATCAGTTCGTCCATCAGATATCGACTGCCGGCCGGGTTGGTCGGCCGCTTGTAATCCCACAAGTGATGATGAGGATCACAGATGGGGAGTTCCGGCTCCAGCACTTCTTCCTGCGTCAAGTCCAGCCATTGGTTCTTCTCTTCCATACGTTTTTTCTCTCCTTTTCAGCGCGGCCCGGCCGCGCATCAGACATTAATATCCCGGCGGCGGAACAAAGCCCCCAGTAAGTTTTTCCAGATGACGGGCGAAATCCAGGGGGGTCCGGTCTTCCAGATAGGGGCCGATGATCTGCACGGCCACGGGCAGTCCGGACCGGGTCCTCCCCACCGGGATCACCGTCGCAGGCAGGTGGACCACTCCACCAAATCCCACCCAGGTGAGAATGTCCATATACGGCAGCTTCTTCCCATTGACGGTAAGCGTTCGATCGTAAACCGGATGGCTATGGTCGTGGAGAAAAGGCAGAGTGTGAACCACCGGGCAGATCATGACATCGAAATTCTCGAAGAAGGTCTCCCAGGCCTTGCGCAAATGGAGGCGCTTTTCATTGAGCTTGAGCCATTCGGAATGCATTATGGTGGCCCCACGAGCGAAACGGACCGAATAGTTGCAATCCTCCTCCGGAGCTTTGTGGGCCAGATCCAGCATCCGGTCGAACACCTTTCGGGGGAGGCCGGCGCTCATGGCGGACGTGAGAAGCCTATAGTAGATATCGTAAGAAGAGCCCAATTCGATTCCCTCGGGGCGGGCCGTCTCGTCTACGGAAACACCTTCCCGGCGGAGCTCTCCGACCAGGCCTTCAAGAGTTTCCACCACCTCGCTCTCCACCGGGCAGGCCTCATCATTCAGCCAGGCGGCGACCCGGTATTCCGAGAGTTTCCCCCATCGGGCCGGAGGCAGCTTGGCCTCCCATGCCACCGCCTCGTCGGAATCCGGCCCGACCAGCAGGTCCATCGCCATCTCGAGGTCTCCCGCGGTTCGAGCCAGCGGGCCCATGACGGCGATATCCCTATGCATCAGGGAACCGGGCGGACCGGGGATATGCCCGCGATGGGGAATCAGGCCCCAGCTCGGTTTATGACCGCAGACCCCGCAGAAAGCGGCGGGCGTGCGGATGGAACCTCCGATGTCGCTGCCAAGCTCCAGGGGCGTAAAGCCCGCCGCAAGGGCCGCCGCGGCTCCACCGGATGAGCCTCCGGGAGTGCGCTTCAGATCCCAGGGATTGTTGGTGGTCCCATAGATCTCGTTATAACTCTGCAGGTCGCCGGCATAAAGGGGCACGTTGGTTTTCCCGAAGATCACCGCGCCGGCATCGATGAGCCGCTGAACGGCCACGGCATTGGTGGAGGATCGGTAATCCTTGAGCTCCGGCGCTCCGGCCGTGGTCAACAGTCCCGCGACCTCGTAGGTCTCCTTGACCGTCATGGGAAGGCCGTGCAGCGGCCCCCAGTTCTCACCGCGGGACAGTGCCGCATCGGCTTCGTCAGCGCGCTTTCTGGCACGCTCGAAATCCTTCACGACCACGGCGTTGATGGATGGATTCAGTCGCTCGATTCTCTCGATATAGTGTTCCAGCAGGGCTCTTGCGCTGATTTCGCCGTCGCGGATCATGCGAAGAAGGTCGCCGGCCGAACGAAATGTCAGGTCCATGGTTATGCTCTCCTGTGTCTTGGGAAGAAATCAGGACTGAAGAAATCAGGACTGATTTAAAACAAGGTTCGAGAATAATCGATTCGAGTCCTTTAATCCAGATTTTTTTGATCCGGGATCGGCACCGCAGATTTGGCAGGCAAAAAATTCCCGTGGATTGGACCCAGGGGGAAGTGTCGGATGATATTGCGTGCGGAGGAGTAAACGCAGGTATCGCCTATCGCAGGTCCGTTTCCCTGAAAGTTCCCCGGGGATTCCCCAACATGGCTTGTGAAAAATCGTAAACAAATAGGAATTTTGCCAGTTTGAGAGCAAGATATAAAAATGAAATGGGGAATAATACTGTTTGAATCATAAAAAGTGCAATGAGATCGATTATATTATCGACTGAGTTAGATAGTTTTTCTTTAATAAGAGTAGTTTTCTCTTTTATTTGCGTTTTATTTACTAAATTTCTGAACCACCCCTCCTCTTCATTACCATCTATTTCGGCTGCCAAATTTTCAACCAACTGTATTTTTTCGATCTTATCATTTAATCTGTCACTAAGGAATATCGACTCAAATATTCCATTTGATACGACGATAAAGGGAATGATAAATCTTATCGAAAGCAGAATAATTAATATTTTATAAAATATTGGATTATTCAGTTTTGAAGCAAAATGTCTTGACTTCAAAAAAAATCCAGCCAGTACCGCGATAAGGGACAAAAGAACAGCTGATTTAAATAACCACCATGCTGAAAAAACTAAAAGTAATTTCTGGATACCCAGGGATGCTGTCGCAAGCAACATGATGTCCGAGAATTGTTCTATCAGATCGTTTAATGGATCAAGGATTTCTCCCGGGGATATCGAGGCTCCGACTCCAGCAGGAGATACCATTATTTCGCCATCTTGAATTACTGAAATGACGCCGTTTATACCTCTTGCTATCAAATATGTCGTTCCTGCATTTTTTATTGCTTTATTAAAATATTCATGTCCCGCGTCATCAATAATATCGGATATATTCAACAACAATAAAATAAGTATTACTGCAATTGATCCATATTTTTTCATGTCATGCCTCAAACACGTTTTTTAAAACGAAATTATTAAACCACCACGAGGCATCGGGTTTATTCAATATTCTTCCGCTCTCTGAAAAACCCGATTAGAAATTCGGCATCTTTCGGCGACAGATCGAATCTGAAGATCGCCTCTTGAACGAGCGGCTGAACCGGCCGATCGGGATTTTCCTGAATATTTCCCGATACCCACTTGACGGCACGTCTCAAGTCTTCTCCATCCGGCAACAGGTCATGCATGACTGTCCCTACTCCTTTTTTCACTGAAAAACTCGATCCGAAATCCACTTCGCCCCCGCCTGGCGTAGACGGACTTATCAGCAGAATTATAGGGTCGGCCCGTTGAATATTGAAAGTTGCTCCACCAGGGTTTCGATGCAAGCGCAAATATTGCCATCTTCTGCCAGCTCCTGCTCGAATGTCCAAAAGATTTTTGTCGGCACCGAATACGCTGGCATACCCCACCGTTTTTACACAAGTCTGGCGAATTGTTAGGCGGATGCTATGGATTGAAACTGAGAACTGATTGCACGACTAACCTTATAATGGATCCGGAAAACTGGACGCGAAAAAAAAGAGGGTATCGGGCTTTATAATTCCCTTCTCGTGTCTTGATCATTATTAAGAATCTTGTGCTTCCTGCATCTTAATCAATGGCCCTCTTCATTCTGCTCTTGGTCCGCGCGCGCAATTCGCACTATTTCCAGAGCGATATCCTCAGGGGCAAGAACAAAATCTATACATCCGCTTGCTATGGCGCTCTCAGGCATATCTGGCTGCGCGGCTGTATCGGGCTTCTGGGCAATCGTAATGCCCCCCACTTCTTTTATGCCGCACAGTGCTGCTGCTCCGTCGCCATCAAAGCCAGAGACAATAACGGCGATAAGTTTGCCGTCCCAGTGTTCCGTTAGGGAACGCATAAAAACCGTAATCACGTCGGGCCATCCCCGGGGCTTTGATATCGGCTTTAGGCGAAATTCGCCATTTAGAACGTGCAAATCCCGCTTTTCGGGGATGATGAACAGATGGTTGGGCTTGATGTCTAATTTCTCCGTGATCAGTTCAACCGGCATCTCTGTGTAGCGGGGGAGAATCTCGTGAAGCGTTGTAGCTACCGTTCTCAGATGATTAACGATGACGATTGCGACTCCCATATTGGTCGGCAGATGCTGTAGTAACCGGGTATACGCCTCGAGACCACCGGCCGAACCGCCCACGCAAACGACAGGAAAGTCTTTTGTAAAATGCTTAGCCTTCATGAGCAATCACTTCCTTTCGAATTTTTCATTTTGGGCACGTTGACGAGCATCGATAACTCGTCCAGCCTTCCAGCAAAAGGACTTACTGCCAGGGCCTTCTCTCCTCACATGTCGTAAAAGCTTTAGTTTGCAAGGTTACCCTACACCTGGGGTGGCAAATGAAACAGAAAAGAGTTTATCAAGTTTCAATAAACAGTTCACTGGAAGCGATGACGACTGCCTGGAGTTGCAGAAAGTCCAGGGCAACCCGCCGCGTCCTTCGCAGCTGCCGCGACCCAGGCTTATTCTTACCTATTTGGTAACAAAAAATACAACCAGGCCGACAAGCAATACCGCCAGAAACAACAAAGCAATAATCCGCTTCGGTCCGATCCCTTCTTTCATCTTGTGATCCATGTGCGCCTCGCGGTGGTGCCGTCGGTGCAGCCAAAAAAGGCCCGCTGCCACACCGATAAACACGAGGTTCATATAGAAGGTGTAGTCAAAGGAAAACTGCGCGACGTCCTCGACCTTACGGCCGCTTTCCGGTATAATCCCGAGCGCCCCGAACAGGTAATTAAGGATCAACGCCGTTGCAACGATGCTCACATACATCACGGCGGCGATGTAGAGCGCTACCCGCCAACCGTAGTACTTGGCATTGATCATCACCAGCGGCGGCACCATCAGATCCGAATAAATGAAGCCCATGATGCCGGCAAACAACACGCCATTGGCGTTGAGCACCGTGGCAATGGGAATGTTGCCCATCGATCCGATGAAAGTCATAGCCGCAACAAACGGTGCTATTGCTGCATTCTCGAGCGCGATCAACCAGTCCGGCAGTTCGCCGCGCGCACCGATCAGGAAAATACTTTCCCATACCCCGGTCGGAACCAGCACCGCCACGAATCCGGCGACAGTGAAGCCAATGAGTATCTCCTCCCACACCATTTTCCAGTCTGAGACGAAGCTGTGACCCACGAGGTTCCAACCTTCACGGCTACGGATCCGGCGACGCCAGTCGAAGTCGGATTCCTCGTCGTCAGCCTGATCCTCCACCCTCTCGCGGGCTTCTTTGAGCCAGCGTTTCGGGTAGGTCAGTTTGATCAGAACGCTGCTGATGCCGATGAGAATCAGTCCGCCGATAACCTCTGCGGCCAGGAACTGCCACCCCAAAAAGATCAGGATGAGAATTCCGAGCTCAATGACCAGATTGGTTGAAGCGAACATGAAAGCAATCGCCGCCACGAAGTTGACGCCCTTGAGCACCAGTGCGCGGGCTGCCGCAAGCGCCGCAAACGAACAAGATGAGGAAGCCGCGCCAAAGAGCGTTGCGAGCGATACACTTGTGACGTTAGCCTTGCCCATGTAGGGCGTCAGCCGGCCCTTCGGCACGAACGCCTGGATCATTGCACTAACCCAATAACCCAATACGAAAGCCCAGCCGGATTTCCAGAAAAACCCAAATGCAGTCTTAACGGCTTCGCCATAGAGTTGCCAAAAGCTCATACTTGCCTCCTTCTATTGCAATCATGATCTGCAATTACGCATATAACCTCTGTAGGCCTAACGCTTTACTCACCGGTAAATTATGAGTATAGCGAGTAGTTTATCCGAGTGCAGCACCTGGATACTGTGCAAGGCCTGCCTCGGGCGCACCCCTTGAGCCACAATTCACCCTGCTCAAAAAAAGCAATACCCTTATTTCAAAGATCCATGCCCGAATTGACGGGCTTCTTGAACAATGGATTGAGACGACCTTTCAGGTCGTGTCTATCCTTGTGGGTTATGCCCCGTCATGCAGCAATAGCTATATCTGCCCGTTCAGCTTGGACGGCTTTCCGTCTTTACGTGACGGAGCAGCAGCGGACGCCCGAAGATAGCCATGAGCACCAGTAGGCCGAGGAAAACAAGCGCCAGCGGGTTCGTTGAGATCAAGCGAACGACAAGGGCAACTGAAGCAGCGGCCGCCGCCAGCGCACCAAATCCTGTTATGCTGCGCAAGCCGGCCCGCTGACGAAAAGCGAGCCCGCAAACAACGGCAAAGGTAAAGAGAAACGAGAGGCTGGCGGCCTCAACAAGGGTGGTAAGCGTTCCCACAGCGGCAAGGACCGCTGCCGCCGTACCTAGCAAGATCACGGCCCTATCCGGTATGCCCGCCGCGTTTTTGTGATCCAGCGCGGCCGGCAACTCCCCATCCTCGGCCACCCTGTACGTGAGACGTGCCGTGGCAAAGAGCGTGGCGTTGATGGCCGACCCGGTGGAGAACGCCGCGGCAATAGTGACGATAATGAGGCCAACTGTTCCAAATGCCTTCCGCCCCGCTATGGCCAGCGCGACCTCCTTGTGCTGCACGACCTGATCCGCTCCGATCAGCATGACCGTACCAAGAGCAACGATAATGTAGACGACAATCACAACTGCGATCGCCAACAGTACCG
>JAGXHI010000012.1 GCA_024636295.1 Desulfuromonadales bacterium | reverse complement strand
TCCTTTTTATTGATCTAATTGTGAGACAGCAGTGAGCGGAACCGGTTCCTTGGACACAAGTTTAGATTATGCCGCCAGACGAATTTCACTGGGCGACCTGAAGCCATTTTTCTCGACTCGCCATTCGTTGTTATAAAGGTCCACCAAGGTCTTCACGGCTTCACGGACATCCTCTACGGTACGCGCGTGGCAAAGGGTCGTGTCTACACATTTCACAAGATTTTAACCATCGGACCGACCGACCAGGAGGGGGAAGGTTGTGGCTAGGTCGTTACGTATTCAGTATCCCGGCGCGTATTATCATGTTACCTCCCGGGGTAATGAGCAAAAGGACGTGTTCAAGAGCCGAAAGGACCGGGAGAAATTTTTCTCGTACCTTGAATCGGCCACGGAGCGCTATGGCGCAAGGATCCATTGCTATTGCCTGATGAGCAACCACTATCACCTGCTCATGGAAACGCCGGAAGGGAACTTGTCCCAAATCATGCGACACATCAACGGAGCATACACGACCTATTTCAACGTCAAGCGGCGGCGGGTGGGTCATTTATTCCAGGGCCGTTACAAGGCCATCCTGGTCGAGGCCGACCGGCATGCAAAGGAGTTGTCCCGCTATATCCACCTCAATCCGGTGCGAGCCGGTATGGTTGCCCGCCCTGAGGAGCATGTGTGGTCAACTTACAGGGCTTTTATCGGACAGGGCCCTACTCCGGGGTGGGTGCGCAGAGATTTCATCCTCGGATATTTCGCCCCGAATGTGACTTCGGCTCAGCAGCGATATCGCAAGTTTGTGGAAGATCTGCTGGGAAAAACCTGCGATAGTCCTTTGGAGAGTGCCGTGGGAGTCATTCTCGGCCCTCCCGGCTTTATCGAAGAAGTCACCGCGCGTCACCTGCAGGGGAAGAGAGTCGACAGGGAAGTGCCCGCCTTGCGGGAACTGGTTGCGCGCCCTTCTCCGGAGCAGATTGTCAGGGCAGTAGAAGCCGTCATCGGGGACGACGCAAAACAGGCCCGCCGAGCGAGTATCTATTTCTGCCAGCGCTTCAGCGGGTTGAAACTGCGGGATTTAGGAGCCCATTTCAATGTTCGAGAGTCTGCGATATCCGAAGCGAGTCGCAGATTTTGCTTGAAGTTGCAGGGCGATGAGTCTCTACGCGATGCGGTGGGGAAGATAAGGGAAGTGTTGAAAATATGAAATGTGTGTAGACGCGACCCCTGACACGCGCTCTGACCTGACGCTCGCTGGACATTACCCCCGGTGTCTGTCCTCCAGCCAGGTGTGCCGATATTTCTCAGCTTCCCCCGTCATCTTCCTGGCTTGGGTTATGATCGAGTGGACCTTTTGGGGATTCATGCCGGCTATTCTCGTCAATCCTTTTTCTTCTGCGGCAGCCACTTTGGCAATTGTACCATAGCTGGATTCGAGCAAGCGCTGCGATAGGACTTCCCCGATCCCGTTAAGTTGTTGCAGCTCTTTCATTCGATTATTCATAATAATCTCCCTTGAAATATTGGAATTCAGCAGAAAACATGTCTCTGGGCATGTTCCGCCAACAAAAAATCTCGCAACTTACGAGCCAGAAAATGCCTTCGGATACTGTGAGTGCAAAGGTTTGGGTTGTACGAAAGAAAAAGGCAGAGAAACGGTAGGGAGAAACGAAGATTACCGGGGCGGGCCGTTATATGCGGTGGATATATTAAATATGACGGATTCTGTTGCGGCCTTCACTTCCTCCTGCGCTTCATCCCATGTGTTGTCCCATGCGCGATCAAGTACTTATGCTCTTGGCAGCGGTGGCCTTTTTTGGCGCGCTAATTGCTAATTTAATAAGTACGGGCGCAAATGTCGCCAACATTAAATTTTTTTGGTTGCGTCCCGTCAGACCTTTGAATTCTTGCACTGTACAGGGTTTTCCGGACCCTGATTCGCTGAGCGTCGGGTCCCATTTCGGGACATCACATAATAAAGGCAGCGGTTGGCGACCTC
This sequence comes from Desulfuromonadales bacterium, assembly GCA_024636295.1. GTDB lineage: Bacteria > Desulfobacterota > Desulfuromonadia > Desulfuromonadales > JAGXHI01 > JAGXHI01. The sequence goes on along the minus strand of JAGXHI010000012.1, from coordinate 23,448 downwards.
GCCGATAAAATTTAAGGAGAAAAAAACATGAAACGTCTTATTTTGATCTCCACCCTAGCCACTCTTGCCTGCCTGTTTGTTGCGGGTCAGGCGCTGAGTGCCGAGAATCAGAACACGGGCATGATGGGCACATCAGACTCGAAACAGGCGCCCGGCATGATGAACCAGGGGCAGCAGCAAGGCATGATGGGGGATGGGCAGCACAACGGCACGATGGGTGAGACGACGCAGCACGGCATGATGTCCCAGAACTTGAACCCAGAGCAAATCCGTGAAGCACAGAAACTTCTCAACGAACGCGGTCTCAAAGCCGGGGCGGAGGACGGCATCCTCGGTAAACAGACCCGGACTGCCATAAGCGATTTCCAGAAGTCGGAAAAACTAGATGTCACCGGGAAGTTTGACGACCCGACCCTGAGAGCTTTGGCTCCAACCACCGAAAAACAGGAATTTTTCGGTTTATCGCCAGCCTACAGCGAGCCAGAAAACAAGACCACGGAAAAGCTGCCGGAACCCGTGAAAGCAGAACCCGCAAAAAAATAACCACTGAAGAGTAACAGAAACCGGAGAAAACCAGGAAATGAGTGCGCCAGCAGGTGCATCCAGCAGCCAATTAACTCAGCCGGGCTCTCAGCCCGGTTTTTTTTTGGTGCGCCAGGCATGGCGCCTAGCGCCTGACCTGGGCCGCAGTCCTCGATGGGGGAATTGTTCGCCACGGGTGGAGGGGACGCTGCAGGGCGGCCCTCTGTCTCCCCTGTTGTCGAACATCCTGCTCGACGAACTCGACAAGGAACTGGCGAGGCGCGACCATGCCCTCTGCCGTTAGGGCGACGACTGCAACATCTACGTGCACAGTCGCCGGTCGGCAGAGCGGGTAAGGGAGGGGTTTGACCTCGCCTCCTTACCCGATCCCGCCGGCCAAGCATCCAGTTCACTTTGCGGGCGATCTTTTGCTCTTGCCCCGACCGTATTCAGGCATGGCGCGTCTTATTTTTTGATCAGCTTGATAACCACGACGACAATCAGGACCGCCACCAGGGTGGCGAGCACCGGCCAAACCCACATCCCGCCGTTCATCCACCCATTCATCCCGCCATTCATCATGTTGTTGTTCATCACAAAGCTCCTTTCGTTAAGCTGTGTATTCCCGTGTCTGGCCAATCCAGACCCTGAACGCTGCCCGCAGTGCCATCTGCAGTTGCCGTCACAGGCCGGCGGCAACCGCTCGATGTCTGGTCTGCCTTGCCTGTTTCACGGTCGGACTCCATTGGAACGACTCGGAACATCCGGATACTTCTGCCTGGTCAGATCCTTAAACTTGATCTGCATCGCCCCGGCAAAAAGCAGGAACGACAACATGCCATGCAGCAGCGCCTGATTGAAATCGACCGCGTTTAAAAACCGGGCAATGTTGGACTGTCCGATATCGACACCGAGCCAACCCAGGACAACAATCCCCAGCGAGGCCGCCAAGGCGATGAACATCACCCCAATGGTGGTCGGCATGCGCAGAAAACGATAGTTGATGAAGCTGAACAGCGCCGTCAGCACCATCAACAGGGCGGTAATTTCGAATATTTTCATGCTCTTCTCGACGAACCGCCGTTGCTCGTCAGGATGCGGGGTTAGGGCGGTTGCATGGATGATGGCGTCGCAAAAAAGAATTGGATGACTGGTTCGTCATTTGTTCTCCCGAATCAATTGAGCTAGATCCTCATGCCCTTTTTTCTCACATTCAGGACAAAGCCCATGGCTGAACACAGCATCCGTATGTTCGCTCAAATACGTCTCGACGCCGCTCCAGTACCCACTGTCCTCCCGTATTTTGTTGCATGATGCGCATATCGGCAGCATGCCGGTTAATTGCTTGACCTTGGCAAGGGCTTCCTGGAGCTCCTTGTTTTTCTTTTCGAGTTCCCCAGAATATCGATGTAATTCTTCTTCAGCATGCTTGCGCTCGGCGGTTTCCGTTCTCACCCGTTCCATAGCCTCGGCCAGTTCCTTGGCCTCCTTTTCTGCTTCAATCCGCAGTCTGCTTTGCTGTATCTGCAGGACATGATTGCGAAGTAGTTTAATATGTCTCTCCGCCAGGACATTTGCGGACCTTGTTTCAAACTCCTCAACCGGGTTGCCGGTTTCCTCACAACCGGGGAGACATCCGGCAAGGTACGTCCGGTATTCTGCTTCCATCAAGCGTACCTTGCTAATGGCGCCCCATCGGCTGTAACAAACATAGGCCTGGTGCCAGTAAACATGCGCAAGACGCTCATTCCCGTATTCCAGCCAAAAACGGTGCGCCCGTTCATTCGCCATGCCTTCCCACTGCAGGAATGCACCGGATTGAGCTGCCTCTATCGCCGTATCATAAAGCTGTATGGCGGCCAATGGCCGGCCGTCAATCCTGGCCAGTTCCGCCGCTGCCAGCAGATATTTATGTTCGAAATTCTCGGGGCAGTTGTCCGCCCAGATGCGAAGTTTGCCAAGCATCAGGGTAAGGGCCGAGCGCCATTCGGTTTGCCGCTTCCCATCCACCTTTGCATACAGTGAGGTGAGAATAAGCAGGCGCACAAACAGGTGCTCGGGCCAGGGTAAAAGCCCCTGGGTCCCAACCGTGTATATCAAAGGTTCGGTTTCGTCCGACAATATCAGGGCGTCATCATGTTTGCCGGAGAGGAGAAGGGCAAAGGTCGTAAGGATTTTGTAAATACAGCTGACCTGGATATTATTGTGAGCCTGGAGCCGTTCGAAATACGCCTCATCCGACCAGGTGTCATTCCCCTTCGCGACGGGGCGTTCCCCTGATAATGCCTGGAAAACATGCAACCCTCCTTCCAGCAGGTCAATGGCCCATTGATTAAACCGTGTCCGGCTGAATTCAAGAGCAAGCTGCGTCTCCTTTATCAGATCCTCCAGCGGCACACCCTGGTAAAACCGGCAGTACATGTTGTGTCCGAAGGCATACGCCGCGTATTGCAGATTGCCGGACCGCAGGCCGATATCGTAGGCCTCCATATAGTCTTGCGTGCCAAGGCTGAGGTGCTTGAACCAGTGCCGGATCGAACTGCCGATCATCAGATAAAATACGCTTTGGTCAGCCGGTGATTGGAACGTGCTGGTCATCAGACGAGTCGCCAGCTCTCCGAACTCCTTCGCCGTGGCGTAATCGTTGTCCACCCACCCCAACAGGCCGCCAAATGCCGTATGGCTGTACCCGACCTGGGGAATGTTGCCGTAGTGCAGAATCAGGTTGATCGCCTTGGGGACAATCACACTCCAAAGCCTTTGATCCGAACGGTAGCAAGGCGGTCCGATCGTGATCAGAATTTTCGAGGCCATGAGCATCTCGGGATTGCTCATAAGGGGGAGTTCAACGAGCGACGGGACCGAACGGCCTGCGAGCTCCCGGCGTACCTGGGCAATCTCAAGATTGCGCGCCTCCTCGTAGCCATCCCGGGGCAGGCTGATCCCCAAGGCCTCCAGTGCCTCTCGTCCTGCCGCAATAGCCTCGGGATACCTGGCCAGCAAGGTGTATTGAACGATCAGGATAGTGAAGACATCCGCCTTCTCGAGCGCTGTTTCTGCATGCGTTATGGATTGTTGAATCCAGGTTTCAGCCGTGTTTCGGTCTCCTTCAAGGAATTCACATTCCGCCCGCCCCTTGAAAAGACGCATGGCCAATTCGTGGCGGCCGCGCCACAGGTCTTCCGCAAACCCCGGTGCTTCCAGAAAAAGGCCCGCGGCCCGATAATACTGAAGCGCTGAGTGGTAAGCGGAAGCCATATACGCTTTACGTGCCGCGGCGATATTCAACTCAAGCACTTCAATCTGCTCCGCTGGATCCAGAATCAGATGGCGCCCGGCGTTCAGGTCGGTCACGACCTCGAACAACCGGTTGTCAAGTTGTTCCGGGGGCAGACTGGCGAGCAGCAGTCTGCCGATTTTCAGCAGAATAGCCGGCAGTTCCGTGGGGTCAATCAACGAAAAGGCCGCTTTTTGTACCTTGTCGTGCAGAAAGGTACAGACCCGCGACCGAGGAACAAAATCCTTCGACCCCGGGGGGGATTCAACACCTTCAAACACCAGGAGCATCTCTTTGGCCGGATCGGAAAAGAGCAGCGCCCGACATTCCCCCGGGTCGCGCCCAGAGATAATACTCAGTGTTTCCAGATCAAAGCGGTTGCCAAGGCAGGCGGCCAAAGAGAAAATATTCCTGCGGTCATTGTCAAGACGGCGAAGTTTCTGGACAAACAGGTCAACCAGATTTTTGGGCAAATCCGCCCCACCGATATTCTCCAGGCGCCATTGCCAGCAGTTTCGGTCCTTGTCGAACCAGACTCGATTATCCTCGTGGAGAAATCCGAGAAACGACCGCACAAAGAAAGGATTCCCCAGGGTCTTGCCGTGGATGATCGCCGCCAGCTCCGCAACGTTTTCCGTGGGCGACTTCAGCGTATCGGCCACAAGCTCCAGGACATCATCCGGGGTGATATTTTTGACCTGAAGTACTTCAACGGCAACAGCATGACTCCGTAGATCATTTATGGAGGCCAGCAACGGGTGGCCGGAGTCCACTTCGTTGTCGCGATAGGAAACAATCACCAGCAGATAGCGTAGCGTACTCCCCACCTGTATCCGCCTGAGCAGCTCACACGATGCGGTGTCGGCCCATTGCCAGTCATCAATGAAGAGCACCAGGGGATGTTCAGGCCGGCAGATGACCTTGAGAAGTTTCTGGAAGACACCGGCAAAGCGGTGCCGGGCTTCCTGCGGGCTGATGTTTTCCAGGGGAGGCTGTTCTCCGAGAAATGACTCGAATTCCGGGACCAGATTAACCAGCACCTGCCCCAGGTTGCCAATGGCCAGAAGGATATCGTCTTTGAATCGTGTACTTTGCAGCGTACTCGTCTGTAATTCCAGGCAGAGTTCGGCCAGCGCCTGTCGAATGGCGAAATAGGGGACATCCTGTTGGTATTGTTCGAACTTGCCTCTTATGAAAAAGCCGTTTTTCTCCAGGACCGGCTTCCGAAGCTCATGCACCAAAGCCGTCTTTCCCACCCCGGAAGAGCCCGGAACCAACAATATTTCGCCATGACCGCTGCTTATGCGCTCAAGGGACTCGAGCATCCGGTTTATCTCTCGGTCGCGGCCATAGAGCATAGTTGAAATCGGCAAACGATCCATCGTGCTCTCCTTTTGGCTCTGTCACCCGCCTTTGTCGCGGGATGCTTTGGCCCTACTGTTGGTGGTCGAATATATCTTGAAATACCGGGGCGATTTCCTTGAAGGCCTTCAGAACGACCGGATCGAAATGTTCCGGCATGGTCCGGCCGTCACCCTCGGTGATAATCTTGAATACCTTTTGGTGGTCAAAAGTCGGTTTGTAAGGCCTTTGACTCCGTAGCGCATCATATTGGTCGACGAGCATGACGATCCTGCCTTCAATGGGGATTTCTTCTCCTTTGAGCCCACTCGGATAACCACCGCCATCCCACCGTTCGTGATGCGTTAAGGCGATGACGGCAGCCATCTGGAGACTGGGATGCTTTGATCCCGAGAGTATTCTGTTCCCGATTGCCGCATGAGTCTGCATGATCGTCCATTCTTCACGGGTATAAGAACCGGGCTTTAAGAGGATGCTGTCAGAAATGCCGATCTTTCCGATGTCATGCAACGGGCTCGCAAAGGAAATCTGATCTATAAAATCCAACGGCAGATTCAGGGCCTCTGCCATCTTGACGGCATAACTGCCGATCCTCGCGATATGGGCGCCAGTGTCCATATCCCGAAATTCCGCAACCGCTGTCAGTTTCAGCATCATCTCGGTGCTCAAGTCCTTAATGTCCAGGGTCCTCGCCTGCACCTTCTCTTCCAGTCTCTGATTATGGTTGAGCATAAAATCTTCAAAGGCCTTGATCTTCAGCAGGTTTTTGACTCGAATGAGTAATTCGCCCTGATCGATGGGTTTGGTAAGAAAATCATTGGCGGAGCCAGAGAGGCCTCTCAATTTTGATTCCCGGTCGTGCAGCGCCGTCACCATGATTATGGGTATATTCATGGTTTTGGGGTCTTCTTTTAAAATCCGGCAGGCCTCGTGGCCATCCATGACCGGCATCATGACATCGAGGAGGATCAAGTCCGGTCGGCTCTCACCGACCTTCCGCACCGCCTCTTTACCGTTTGAGGCATATTCGATATCGTAGTTCGACTCAACCAACCACTGGGTCAGCAGCCGGAGATTCGCTTCCTCATCGTCGACCAGCAATATTTTCTCATTCATTTGTCCAGGACCTCCCGCACCTTCGACAAAAGGTTCTTTGGCGGGCATGGTTTTTGGATGAAGTCAACATCGCCCGCCAGCATTTCTTTGTTGGTGACACTTTCCATGGTATAGCCGCTGGTAAATAGTATTTTCATCTTCGGACTGACATTGCGGATCGCCTCACAGATCTCTTTGCTGTTTTTCTTCGGCATGACCATGTCAAGCAGAACGAGGTTGATCCGGTCCCGGTTCTCCAAAAATTTTGCGATCGCCTCTTCGCCATCCTCCGCGGTGATAATCGTGTAACCGAAGGACTCCAGCACGACCCGTGATAATTTCATCACCGCGGCGTCGTCTTCGGCCAACAGGATCGTCTCCTGCCCGCCCATGACAGGAGCGGTACTCTCCGGTTTTTTGTCAAGCACCGCTTCATCACAGAGCGGCAGATATATTTTGAACACCGTGCCTTCGCCTAGTTCACTGTAGACCTTGATATAGCCGTTATGTTGTTTGATTATCCCGTAGGAAATGGCGAGGCCAAGCCCGGTCCCTTCTCCGGGCTCTTTGGTGGTGAAAAAAGGCTCGAATATCTTCTGCTGTGTTTCCGCATCCATTCCCTTCCCGGTGTCAGAAACGGTGATCAGCGCATATTCCCCGGGCCGGCCATATCCGTAGGCGGCAACATATTCTTCATCTATCTCCTCAAGGCTGGTGGCGATCATTAACCGTCCCCCTTCGAACATGGCGTCCTGGGCGTTGGAAACCAGATTGATCAGAACCTGCTCGATTTGCCCGGTATCGACCAACACAATCATGGGCGTGTCCGTAAGATCCAATTTAAATTCAATATCCTCTCTGATAATCCGGATTAGCATTTTTTGCAGTTTCAGGATAAGTTCGTTGATATGAACGGGCGTCACTTCAGGGACCACTTTTCTGCTAAAGACCAGCAGCCTCTTGATGAGATCCGTGGCCCGCTCGGCGGCAACAAGCACCTCGGACATATTTTCTCTTGCGCGGCTATCGCCCACCAAGGTGGCCATGACCATGTCGCCATACCCCAGGATTACATTGAGGATATTATTGAAGTCATGGGCAATCCCTCCGGCCAGAGTGCCGATGGCCTCCATCTTCTGGGAGTGAAGGAGTTGGGCTTGAAGTTTTTTCCGTTCACTCACATCGCGAATATTACATTGAGCCAGCTTGGCCCGGTCGACCATATATATATCGGAGTAGATTTCCTGCCCGGATCTGGTTTTCAACGGAACATCTTCGTAATAAAGGATGCCTTCCCTGTCTAAATCCTGCATTGTTGCGGAGAAATCACGCGTATCGATTGAAACACCGATATCATGGAGTTTTTTTCCAAGGCACTCCGCTTGGGAATACCCCAATATTTTCTTGATGGCCGGATTGGCATGAGCGACATGTCCTTCCTTCTTTTCAAGAAGCACGATCCCGTCGCTGGCGGTCTCAAACAGGCGCCGGAAACGTTCTTCCGAATCCGCTAACAAGTCCGCCGCCCGCCTGCGCTCGGTGATGTCCTCGATGGCCAGGAGGATGATCCGCTCTTTGCCCCACGCTTGTTCAATCTGCCGGGCATTCAAGAGCATGGTTCGCCTGCCGATGGCGGCAAAATCATGGTCGACCTCATAGCCGTCAAAGCTGGTTTTCTGAGGCAGAATAGTTTCCAACAATTCTCGCAGCCTGGGGATATCCCACTGCTTGTTGCCCAGGTCATAGATCAGCTGTCCGACGGTCTCCTCAGGCTTGACCTGGAAAACCTTATAGAAGGAACGACTGGCCGAGACGACCCTTAAATCCTGATCCAGAGCGATCAAGGGTTCACGCACGGTATTGATGATGTTCTCGGCAAATTCCAGGGATTGCCTCAGGTTCTTTTCCATGATCATTTCCCCCCTGCGGTTGATGGCATCGAGCAGTTTTTCACCGATACCGCGCTGCAGCAAACGCTGAAATGCCTGTCAAGACGCTTTGGCAACCACCGGAAGACTGACCGAAAAGGTGGTCTCCATGCCCCTCCGCCACTGGTCCTAATCATTGGTAATAATTGTTGAGTGCCTGCTCCTGCATGGCATTGCCAAAGGTCTCGTACGCCTGCATGCCATCCTGCAAGGCAAAGTGGTGAGTCACCAGCTGCTCCAGTTTAACCTTACCAGAAATCACGGTCTTCAGCAGCACCGGCGTCGTCACGGTGTCGACCAGACCGGTGGGGAGGGTGATGTTGTGGGACCAGAGTTGATCCAGATTCAGTTGCACCGGCCTGCCATGCACGCCAATGTTGGCGATATGGCCGCCGGCGGTCACGATGGCCTGGCAAATGTCGAAACTTTGGCAACGCTTGGCCCGACCTGCTCGATGACACCAACACCTTCGTGGCCCAGAATGCGGCCTTCGGTCACCCTGGGCACATCCCCTTTCTTGATATGCAGATCCGTGCCGCAAATGGTCATTTTGGTGATCCTGACGCTGGCGTCGGTCGGGTCCGAGATGACCGGCTTGGGCGTGTCCTCCAGGGCCAGTTTTCCTGAACCGCGGTACACGAGTGCTTTCATGGGTGTGGCTCCTTAATAAAGGAGCACCGTCCGCTATTATTTTGTCGCTTCAACCGGCTGCTTGTGTATTTCGGGCCGTATTTGGCCAAATCGTCGTAAACATCAAAACTTGCCGGATGAAAATTCCATCATCTCCTGATATCGCAACTAACGAGCCAACCGCGAACTGTTTTCATGAAAAGCGCAACAGCTTGAATATTCAGGATAATTGAGGAAGGATAGAGCCATAGCGAGGATCGAACTGTCAGGGGAAGCCGCCAAACTTGACGAACCTGTCATATGTGACGGAGAAGGGCGGGACAATCAGATAAAAGCAACGGCCAAGCCGGTGAGGGGAACAACGCCCGTGAGGACATCAGACACTAATTCGTCATTTCCGTAATCGCCCCCAGCTATTGCCGTGGTGGCACTCAAACCAAGTGTCGCGACCATCAGGCACGCAACCAGATATCGGTTGATAAAAATCCTCTTCAAGGTTAAGGGCCTCCGGCGCTTTTGGAGCGCCAGTCGACGGCGCCGAAGCGGGTCTGCCCAAGATAGGTGTAGCCAATACTTACGGCGCCCACGGTCTGGCGTGTGTCTTCCAGGTTGCTATAGTGCGCATCCCGTTGCGAAACAGTGTGCCTGAGGGTAATGCCGTGGAGGTTATACACGCGAACGGTGAGTGTGGCGACCCCGCGGATAATATTTTCCGCCCCGTTGCTTTCTGAGGCGGCCAGACCGCTTACGTAGTAATCGCGCAGCTCCAGGTCTAAGGAGGCACGATCAGCAAAGATGAGACGTGATGCCAGCAAGCCCTGGGGGGTGATGCCGCTGTGATAGTCTCGTTCGCCGACGCCGTCAATCGTGCCGGCTGATCCATAGCCGACTCCGGCCAGGGCCGTACCCTGCAGGGCCACCCGTTTTGAGAGCCACCATTGTGCCGTGCTGCCGAGCCCTGCCGCCGTGGTGGAAACGCGAAAGATCTGCGGCGCGATGTAGTCGTACATGCCATAAAGACCCCAGACGCCGCGATAGTTGTCGCCTACGGAATAGTCTGTTCCATAGAGCAGGCCACGGCTGATGATGTTCTCAAAGACGTTGCTGCCGGCGGCGGTGAACTGGAAGTTAAAATAGTCGAAAGGGCGGGTGTAGGTGTAACCAGACTTGCCCGGAAGACCGTAGCTGATGGTGAAATCCGCGATGGGCTCCCCTTTTTGGTAGCTCTGTGGGATCTCCTTTTCGTCCGTGTTGGGGTTGCGGTTCACGTTCGAGGTGACCGAATTGGTCAGGTTCACGCCGAGCTGCAACCGCGTGAAGACGGCCGGGTCGTGACTGCGGAAGACGCCCTTGAAACGTTTCCCGTAGGCGAGGCGGTTAAAGCCGGTCGCTGGCGAGAGTGCGGCCGCGCCAAGTTCGCGCCAGAATCCCGGCTTACCCTGGCCGCTTTCAAGCAAAAGGCTCGCCATGCGATACAGCGGCTCGCCCAGGATGGTCCCGCCGAAACCGGTCGTGAATTGATCGTTAATCGAGGGGGGGCTGGTCTCTCCCGCCAGTTCCCAGAAGAGACTTCCGGCGGCGCTATAGCCGAGCGAGCTCCAGTAGTCGAGGCCTGCGGAACGCGCAAAGCCGTGATACATGGACCCGGCATAGGGATGCATGAACTGGTTAATGGAAAACGGATCACTGTCAGAGACCCATCCCCCGCTCAGGTTCTCCTTGAATGAAGAAAAATTTGAATGGAAGACGTCGTCGTCTAAAAAATACCGGTCGTATTGATTCAGCAGAAATAAGAAGCCGGCAATATCCAGGGCCGGCACAAGGTAGCTCTTGCCGTCTCCTTCTCCATAATGTAATACCGGCTTGGGATTTTCATCGGCAAATGCCGTTGGAGCGATCTTCTGCGACGTGCTGTCAAGCTTCGGGTCCTCGGCAAAACCAGAGACCGGAATCAGCAGGGCCAGTAGCAGGAGCGCGTTGAAAAGAGTCCGGAGACTCGTGGGTATTACCCGTATTGGGGCCATCATAATTCCTTTTCGGCAATTTGTGCGCTCTTCGCACAGGCTCAGCAGACCTTCCAGCTGTTTGCGCTCGGAGCTATCCTCGATTGGCGGCACGTCTGGCTCAGAGACGTTGCGGCAAGAAGGGTTCAGCAAAGAGCAGGCCAGATATGGCTCGTGGCTGCTACAAGGGCAAGAGGTTGGAAATGCAGGGGAAAACTGAAAGTTAAAAGACGGAAGGGAGGAAAGTCCAACAGCGGCAGCCGTCATACTTGACGAAGCCGTCATATATAACTATGTGCCGACTTTCGTTTTATCCATGTGACTCTCTCTCATGGTGAATTACAGACTTTGCTCCGCGACTCCTGTGCTGTAAAACCCTAAACAATCAACAGGAAAAGTAACGCCCGCAATCCTCGATCACACGTCCTTCAAAGATGTTGTTGCACGGTCAAGCGAGGCTGCGCGCATCGACAAGGGCGTGCTTGATTGCACCATCTGAATTTTTTTTTTGCTATCAGTCGATTAAAACGATAGATATTGTGTTTTAATGGAAACAATGATGTCCCCGGAATTCCATCCGGAGGAAACTTGGAATTTGATTTTTGGGCGACCCAAGAGAACTAATCCGGAGAAATCCCAGGAACACCCTTCTTGGTTCGGCGGAATTCTAACCAAATAATTTCAAGCGATTTTGATATAGCGCGACAGGAGAGAGCCAATGCAACAGTACAAACACATTAAGGTTGAAACAGCGCATCGGATAACCACCATCACGTTGAACCGGCCCGATCGCCTGAATGCATGGACGTCCCTGATGGCTCAGGAAGTTCACCAGGTGATGACCAACGCCGGCAATGATCCCGCAAGTCGTTGTATCGTCATAACGGGTGAGGGGCGGGGGTTTTGTGCCGGATTCGATATGGCCGGCTTGCAGGATACGGCCGATACAGGATCAACCAGCTCGACTGCGAGCGTAGAGGCCTCTTTTCAAAACGCCCCCGGTCCGGATTTGGCGGATCAATATCCAGGGCATTTCGGTTATTTTTACCACTGCCCCCAACCGATTATCGCCGCGATCAATGGCCCCTGCGCGGGTATCGGTTTGATCATGGCGCTTTATGCCGATCTGCGTTTCGTGGACGAAAACGCGAAACTGACCACGGCGTTTGCGGCCCGGGGACTGGTTGCCGAGCATGGTATCGCCTGGCTGTTGCCGCGTTTGATTGGTGAAGCCAACGCGTTGGATCTCTTGCTGACGTCGCGTAAATTTACAGGCGCCGAGTCGGCGCAGCTCGGCCTGGTAAATAAAGCTTTGCCAACCGATGAACTCATGCAACACGTCATGCAGGTTGCGCATACCCTGGCCAACGACGTCTCGCCCCGTTCGGTCGCGGTGATGAAACGACAAGTCCGCCAATCCTATGCGCAGAGCTTTGCGCAGTCGCTGGCCATTGCGGATGCGGAAATGCATAAAAGTTTTTCGGCGGCTGATTTCAAGGAAGGCGTGCAAAGTTTCGTCGAACGCCGGGCGCCGCAATTTGAGGACCTGTAACCCCGGGAACCAGAATGCCGGGATCGGACCCGGTCAGGAAGGAAAATCCATGCGCGAAAACCAAAGCTCCGATTTGAAATCGTTTCTCGAAGCTTTGGGTCATCTCGAAGAGCCCATGGGGATGTTTTACACGGATCGCCAACCCTCCGAGGGCTTCGCCCCCAAGCCTGCGAGATTGCCGACCCTTCCGATCGACCCTTTATGAAAACGGACGAATTGTTCTTCACGGTCCCATTCGCGATGTATCGGATGATGCTCGACCGCTGGCGGGAATCTTTTCTCACCGCCCCGGCGAGGGGAAAGGCAAAGAAAAAAATCGCCCACAGCCGTAAGGTGTGGAAGGAGGAGTGAGAAAGGCAGTAACGCTGGAGGCGGACCAAAATCGGAGAACCAGGATGAAAATTTTAGATTTACCCTTCGGGGTTACGGACTGGTCCCAAATCGAACGTACTGAATATGCCGGGGAGCAAGGCGTCGCCTACTGGAAAACGCAAAATTTTGGCGGCATTCGAGTGCGTATGGTCGAGTACAGCTCTGGTTACTTAGCGGATCACTGGTGCGCCAAGGGCCATATACTGCTCTGTCTCGAAGGTGAGCTTCATACCGAGCTTGAAGATGGCCGCCGGTTCGTACTTGGCCCCGGCGCCAGCTATCAGGTCGCTGACAATGCGGAGCGTCATCGCTCGTCGACTCAGCAGGGCGCCAAGCTGTTCATTGTCGACTAAGGGATGGTCGCCGGTCCTCTGCTCTCTTCATTCTCCCGTCATTATCGACGCCTCTGTTGAATGGGGTAATCAACGTTGTTGGCGTCGAATTCAACTTACCCCCAGAACTGTGACTCCAATGAATTTTAAGGATCGCTATGCCATCGTCGGCATCGGGTATACGCCCCAGGGCAGGTTTGTCGACAGGACGGCGATGAGCTTCCATGTGGAAGCCAGTGCCAATGCCATCATGGACGCCGGATTGGACCGTAAGGATATTGACGGTCTGATGTGTTACCGGCAATTTTCTCCCAAGCCGGGGGAAGAAGAAGTCACTCCCTACGATGTGGCCGAGCGCCTGGGGCTTACTCCCACCATGCTCAGCCAGGAAGCCAACTGCGCCCGCTCTCACCTGCACCATGCGCTGGGCGCTCTGGAAGCCGGCCTTTGCAAGTATGTGGTCTTGAGTTATGCGGACACGAGCTTGCTGGGCACGAATTCCGCTTTTCAGTATTACGACGATAAGGCGGTGTTCGGACAACTCGCGACCGTTGGCGAATACGCCCTGGCGGCCCAAAGAGCCATGCACACGCAGGGTACCGGACCGGAGACCTGGAGGAAAATCGCGGTCTCCCAGCGTAAATGGGCCCATTTGAATCCGGCGGCCATCATGCATCAGCGTCCGATGACCGACAAGGATTACGACGACGCCCCTTATATTGTGGAACCATTCCGACTGCCGGACTGCTGCCTGATGAACGACGGGGGCCGCGCCTGCGTGATCACATCGGTGGAAAGGGCTCGTGATCTCAAGCATCCGGTGGTTGCCATTACGGGGTTGGGGCAGCATAATTCTTCACGCGACATCCAGACATCGACCATCATGGATGGCCCGTCCGGTGCAAAAATTTCCGGCGAAACGGCTTTCCGCATGGCTGGGATCGCTAAAGAGGATGTGGATGCCTGCCAGATTTATGACTGCTTCACTTACACGGTGGAGCTTACGCTGCAGGATTACGGCTTTTTCGGGCCGGGTGAAGGCAAGGATTGGTTCGACCACGGGCGCATCGCCCCGGGCGGCAGCCTGCCGGTCAACACCTCGGGAGGATTGCTTTCGGAAGGATATTTCATGGGCCTGACCCCCTTGAGCGAAGCCGTCATGCAGCTCATGGGGCGTTGCGGAAAGCGGCAACTGGGACCGGAAACCGGAACCAGAACACCTGAAATCATCCTGTGCAGCGACAACGGCGGTGTTTTTCAGACCCACGCCACGGCCATCTTGAGGAGACTATGAACCCATTAGCCGCCAGCAAACCATTGCCCCGGATCAATCCGGACAACCAGCCGTTCTGGGATTACTGCCGCCGCCATGAACTGAGGTTTCAGAAATGCCTTGCCTGCGGACACACGCGTTTTCCGGCCTCGATCCTCTGCCCCAGGTGTTACAGCAGAGAGGCCCGGTGGATCCTTTCCGAGGGCCAGGGCACGGTCTACACGTATGCCGTCTATCATAAAGCCTTTCATCCAGCTTATGCTGATGAGCTACCCTATGTCACGGCCGTGGTCGCCCTGTCCGAAGGCCCGCATCTCCTGACCAACATCGTCGGTTGTCTTCCGAAAGAAGTTTATTGCGACATGCCCGTAACCCTGGTCTGGGAAGATATTGACGGCAGCTTCAGCCTGCCGAAATTCAAACCTGTCCGCCAGGACGCAAGATAGCGGAGTAGAGGCGCCTCCGCGCCCTTCCTCATACTTGTCCGGTCTTCGCCCAGGAACGGATAGGCCTGCAGATGGCTCAGATCGATATTTTTGGCATCCACGAGAATATCGAGTACGGACCGGGCCCTGTTGTAGGAGAGTTTCACCCGGATGCGCGAGTCGGAATCTTCCGCTTCCTTGATGTCCAGGATGAGGTGATTGCCCTGGAGGACCCGGGAGGGGACATCCCCTTTTTGAAAGGGACTGTCCCCGTTTGAATTTACCAGGTATCCACCCAGGCGTGTTTTTTCCCCGTGCGGGGAGGCGATTCGGGGACGGATCGCAGGCCCGCCATGATCCAGGTGCGGGTGGCGGCCGGATCGATCACCTCATCGATCTCCAGCAGCGCCGCAGCATTAAGGGCCTTTCCCTTTTCGTACATCTCGGCCACCATCTGGTCATATTTCGCCTTGCGTTCAGCCGGATCCTCGATCGCAGCCAGTTCGTTGCGGTATCCCAGCTTGACGGCGCCTTCGAGGCTCATTCCTCCGAATTCACCTGTTGGCCAGGAAACGGCGAAGAAGGGCGCATGGAAGCCGCCTCCCGCCATTCCCTGGGCGCCCAACCCGTAAGCCTTGCGCAGCACGACCGTGAAAAAGGGCACGGTCAGGTTGGAGCCGGTGACGAAGAGGCGGCAGCAATGTCGGACCAGAGCGGTTTTTTCCTCTTCGGGACCGACCATATTGCCGGGTGTATCGCACAGGAACAATAGCGGGATATCGAACGCATCGCACAGCTGCATGAAGCGCGCGGCCTTATCGGCGGCGGCGCTGTCGATCGCTCCTCCCAGGACCATCGGATTATTGGCGATCACTCCCATCGGGCGCCCCTCGATGCGCAGGAAAGCCGTGATCATACCCGGACCGAAACCCTTGCGAAGTTCCAGAATGGAATCATTGTCGGCCAGAGTCTGGATGACCGAGCGCACATCGTAGACGCGCAGGCGGTTCTCCGGTATGGTCCGCCGCAGTAGGCGTTGATCGGCGCAATCCCAGTCGCTGATGGTTCCCTGGAAATAGGAGAGGTATTTCTTGGCCGCCTGCACCGCCTCGGCCTCATCCTTGACGGCGATATCGACCACGCCGCTGGGAATCTGCACGCTCATCGGCCCGACCTCGTCGGGATGGAAGACGCCGAGGCCGCCCCCTTCGATCATCGCCGGACCGCCCATCCCGATGGAGGAGTTTTCGGTGGCGATGATCACGTCGCAGCAGCCGAGGATCACCGCATTGCCGGCGAAGCACCGTCCGGAGTTGATGCCGACCAGCGGCACCAGGCCGCTCAGTTTGCCGAAGAGGTGAAACGCGTTGGTGTGCAGGTTTGCGGCGAACACCTGGTCGGTGTCCCCCGGCCGTCCTCCGCCGCCCTCGGTGAAGATGAGGATCGGAAGCCGCCATTTTTCGGCGATTTCGAACATCCGGTCTTTTTTCTGGTGGTTCTTCTTCCCCTGAGTCCCCGCCAGCACCGTGTAATCGTAGGACATGGCGACACAGCGGGAATCCGTATCCGGAAACAGGTCGCCATTGACCCGGCCGAGCCCCATGACCAATCCGTCAGCCGGGGTCTTCCTGATCAGTTCTTCGATCGTATTGCGCTGCCGCCGGGCGGCATAGACGAGCGCGCCGTACTCGGTGAAGCTGTCCGGATCGCAGAGATCCTCGATATTTTCGCGCGCCGTGCGCTGTCCGGTCTTGCGCCGGCGCGCAACGGCCTCCGGTCGCGCGGCATCGAGAGTAACGGCGTGGCGCTCCATCACCTCGGCGAGGTCGGGCCGGATCTCGTCGAGATCGATTTCCCGCTCTACTTCGACAGCCGCCCCCTCCACCTCGGCTTCCTCGATAAATGCAAGCGGATACCCCTCCAATACCGTATCGCCCCGAGCAACATTCACACTCCGGAGATAACCATTGACTTCGGAGGTGATGACGTGCTCCATCTTCATGGCTTCCATGACAAGAACCTGTTGTCCGACCTGAACGGGTTCACCCTCGGAAACTGTAATGCTGACGATCGTGCCCTGCATCGGAGCCGAGATCGGCACCGTCCCTTCAGGGCCGGCGATGTCGTTGTAGGCGAGTTCCGGAAGGGAATTCTGCATGGCGGAGGCCGTCGATATCCTGCTGTCGATTTTTCCGTGAATCAATATGGCGAGCGGATCCTTCGAATCGATTCTGGCGCCCACGCCGTTTGGTGCTGGCGTCGTCGCTGGTTCGAAATAGAGTCGTTGGTGGTTTTCGTCCTCGGCCGAAAGCAGGGTTGCGATGTGCTCCTCGATAAATCGGGTATGGCCATGCCCCGCCAGAAATTCCTCATTCTGCAGGAGGGTCTGCAGAAAGGGAATATTGGTTTGCGCTCCCTTCACCTTGAATTCGCACAAGGCGCGATAGGCTTTTGCCGCGGCGTCCGCAAGGAGGTTCGAGGAGGTATGCACGATGAGTTTGGCAAGAAGCGAATCGTAGCGTGGATTGGTTCGATAGCCCACATAGCCGAAGGTGTCGACCCGGGTTCCCGGACCCGAGGGGGCCTCAAAGGCGGCAAGAACGCCTCCGGCGGGCCGGGCGCTGCCGTCCGCGTTCATAGTTTCCATATTGATGCGAAGCTGCATTGCAAGTCCCCGCGGTTTCGGCAGAGCCTCCTTCTGCAGGCCCAGGTCGGAGAGCGAGCGACCGGAAGCCAGTTCGAGCTGAACCCGCACGAGATCGATGCCGGTCACCTCCTCGGTCACGGTGTGTTCGACCTGGAGGCGCGGGTTGGCTTCGATAAAAGCCATCGGTGCGTCGTCCCGATCGGCTCCTGCATCGACCAGGAATTCGAAGGTGCCGATATTGCTGAAAGAAGCCGCCTCGGCCATCCTGAGCGCCGCATCGAACAACCGATCCCGAATCGCGGGGCGGAGTCCCGGCGCAGGCGCCATTTCGATCAGTTTCTGACGTTGCCTCTGCAGACTGCATTCGCGCTCCCCCAGGTGACTGACCGCACCGGCGCCATCCCCCAGGATCTGTACTTCGATATGACGGGCGAAGGGGAAAAGCTGCTCCACATAGACATCTCCGTTGCCGAAAGCCTGCTGCGCCTCGGAGCGACACCGTTCATAAGCCGACTCCAGTTCCTCGAGACTTCTCACGGGACGCATTCCTCGCCCGCCGCCCCCCGCAATCGCCTTGATCATCATCGCGCCCTTCGGCCCCATGGTCCTCAGAAACTCCCGCGCCTGAGAAAAGCTCGTCGGCTCTGATGTGCCCGGCAGAATGGGAATGCCATGAGCTTCGGCAAGGGCTCTCGTCCGCGCCTTATCCCCGAACAGATCGAGAGTTTCGGGAGAAGGTCCGATGAAAAGGAGGCCTTCCTCGGCGCAGCGTCGTGCGAATCGGGCGTTTTCGCTCAGAAATCCATATCCGGGATGAATCGCATCGCATTTCGCCTCTCTGGCGACGGAGATGATCTGCTCCGCATCCAGATAGGCCACCGGACCGATTCCTCTCAATCCCCGGGTTTCGTCGGATTTGCGTGTATGCAGGGAGTCGGCGTCATCCTCCGAATGGATAGTGACCGTACGGATGCCCATTTCCGCGGCGGTGCGAACGATCCGTATGGCGATCTCGCCGCGGTTGGCGATCAGAAGTTTGTTCAAGACCATTGTTCTCTCGTTCCTTCCGGCAAAATAAGCCAAATCAGGATTGACCCAGGCGCCACAGAGGACGATAAGATCTTTTTTGTCCAAAAGGCGGCATGGGCTGATATTGCTGTGGCGATGTCCGGCTATTCCGAAGGAGGAATCGCCGTGGCTCCGATGATTCCCTCGGCGGCAAGCAGCTCTATTTTCGAATGGGACAGGCCAAGGACTCCGGTGAGCACTTCATCGTTGTATTGGCCAAGAGTCGGAGCCGGATGCCGGACAGGATAAGGTTTTTCATTTTCTCGATAGGCAGCCGAGGGCACTTTGTGCTTTCCGACAAAGGGGCGAGCTATCTCTTGCCAGAACTCTCGTGCGCCAAGGTGAGGATCGGACAGGAGGGCGGTTGGCGACCGCACCGCACCTGCTGCGATTCCTCCTTCCTGAAGCATGCCCATTGCCGTGTCCGGAGAATATCGGCGCGTCCAGGCCTCGATGGCGGCCTCGATCTCCGTTTCGCGAAGCCGTCGTCCCGCGGGATTTTCCAGTCCCGGATCCTGCAGCAGATCCTTTCGTCCGATCGTCGTGCAGAGGGAGCGCCAGGCGGCCTCGTCCGTGACGGAGACGAGAATCCACTCGTCCTCACCGGCGCATCGGAACACACCCTGAGGGGAGAGCTGGGGATGGCGATTGCCCCGGCGCGGACCTATCCTGCCGAAGGCCGATTGTTCGATGGCCCAGACGGCGGCAAAAGGCAGCAGGCACTGGACCTGCGAGAGATCGACCAGCTGACCGACGCCAGTTCGCTTCCGGTGCACCAGGGCGGTCAGCATTGCACTTGCGGCGCTCAACCCGCCGACGGGGTCGCCGTAGGCGAGATGGTTCATCGCAGGGGGGCCGCCCTCATACCCTGAAACGCGGGGAAGGCCCGAACCATGTTCGAGGGTCGATCCGTAGGCGCGGCAATCACGCCAGGGACCCCGGGAACCGTAAGCGGGCATGGTGACCATCACGATCGAGGGATTGATTTCAAGCAGCTGCGGATAATCCAGTCCAAGCTTGGGCAGAACCTCGGCGGAATAATTCGCGATCACCCCGTCCGCATCCTTGATCAGCTCCTTTGCGAGCCGCACTCCTTCCGGTCGGGCGAGATCAAGGGTGATCGCCCTCTTGTTTCGGTTCATCATGTTGAAGTGGTTGCTTTTCTCATACAGCATCTGCTCGAACACGATGGGCCGGTTATCGACGCCGCGCCACCAGTCGGGGTGCTTGCACGCTTCGATCTTGATCACATCCGCACCCATGTCGGCCAGGTTGCGCGTGGCGAGGGGGCCTGCCCAGCCCATCGACAGGTCGACGATCCTCATCCCCTTCAGGGGGAGAGAGTTTTCCGTCGAAGGCCGGGGCATATCGGCGGCCGGCCGCCGGCGATCCTTCGGGTCGAGGATCTCATCGGTGTGCTCTCCGGGCCGCGGGACCTCACCGCCGAATTTCGGCGGTGTTTTAGTCAGATGGAGCGGTGAGCCCGGCGCTTCCACCGTTTTCTCACCCATGCGGATCGGAACGATGGCCTTTCGCTGCCGGAAAACCTCCCAACTCAGGACCTGCGACATGTCGGGTACGATCGCGAAAGGCAGGCGGGCTTTTCGGGCCAGGTCGAACCATTCCTCGGCTGTTTTTTCGAGAAGCTGGGGGAGGAACCGTGCCTCCAGCTCGTCCGCCTTCATCAGCCGATCCGTGGGTACGACGTAATCGGGGTCTTTGCCGAGTTCCGGCAGATTCAGAAGATTGCAGAAGGACTGCCACTGGGCCGGTGTGACGACGGTGACGCCAAGCCATCCGGACTTGCAGGGAAAGATGCCCAGCGGGTAAGGGCGCGCGAACCGGTTGATCCCCCAGCGCCGCTGGAATTCCTCGGGCATTTCAACGATGGCCTGGAATTCCGCCAGCGTCACATTGGCGTCATGGACGCTGATTTCAAAATTCCTCCCCGGGCCGCCATTGAGGCGGGCCAGCAGAGCCCCGAGAATCGGAATGAACGAGGAAAGCCCTCCCGAGATGCAGGCCTGAAAATCCGGCAGCGACAGAGGCGGTCCTTCCACCGGACCGACCATTTTTACGAGGCCGGCAAGCGCGCGACATACGGCGTCGG
Organism: Desulfuromonadales bacterium; assembly: GCA_024636295.1. GTDB lineage: Bacteria > Desulfobacterota > Desulfuromonadia > Desulfuromonadales > JAGXHI01 > JAGXHI01. The sequence goes on along the minus strand of JAGXHI010000012.1, from coordinate 2,852 downwards.
CGCCCTTGAAATCGCGGTAGGGGCCGCTTCTGCCGAACCAGCTGATATCCGCGATCACGATCCCCGGGCAGGTCCGGCGAAGCTCTGCGTGGTCGATTCCCAGCGCGTTTCTCTCTTCGTCATTCAGCGAATCGATCAGAACGTCGGCGGTCCCGATGAGTTCGCGCAGACGCGCCGCTTTTCCGGCTTCCGGGTCCGGCAGGATGACGCTTTTCTTGTTGTAATTCAGGTAGGCGAAAAACCCGCTTTCCCGCTGTCCCTCTCCGATATCGATCCGGGGATGCCCCCGTCGTTCCGGATCACCGCCGGCCGGCTCTATCTTGATCGTCTCGGCGCCGAAGTCCGCCAGGAGCCGACTGCAATAGGCGGCGGCGGGCAGGGCGCCGATCTCGATGGCTCTGAAACCTTTTAATGGCATTCCACGTACTCCCTGGAAGTTCAGGTGAAAGATAAATTGATTCCGAATGTCCGCTCTTTCAGACTTAATTTGCCATCAATGAAGGAAGCCAAAGAGCGATATTCGGAGAAAAGTACATCGCAATGAAAACAACCCAGCCGATAATGACGAAAGGAAACGCACTCACGGCAATGCTCCCCAGGGATGAGCCCGGAGGAAGGACGCCTTTGATGATGAAAAGGTTCAGTCCGACCGGCGGTGTTACGGCGGCCAGTTCGCTCTGGATGATCATGACAACTCCGAAGAAAACAGGGTCCATGCCCATGGCCATGACAATCGGAAGGAAAATGGGGACGCAGATGACAAGGAGTGCAAGGACATCAACAATGCATCCCAACAGGGATATGATCAGCAGAATTATGAGATATCTGGCGAAGTTGGGTACATCCAGCCCCATGAAGGCGGACACAATGACTTCCCTTAATCCGGAAAGGAAGATCAAGTGACTGAACAACATGGCGCCAATTAAAATGGTGTAGATCATCACGCATATTTTCACTGTATCCAGAAATGCCCTATGGATCCCGGCCATGGTAGGTGTTTTGAAAATCAGGACGCAAAAGAAGGCCATCACCGCTCCTACGGCACTTGCCTCGACCGCGGAAAAAATTCCTTTGTACATCCCACCAAGGATGACGATGAAGGTCACAACGGCGGGGATGATTTTCACCAGTGCCTGCAGTCTTTCCCTCTTGGAGTAGTGCCGCGGAGTAAATGGCGCCAGTTCAGGATTCAGCTTGACCCTTATCACGACAAAAACGGATCCGATCAACACCAGCAGTAATCCGGGAATGATTCCCGCGAAAAACATATGACCAAGCGAAGTTTCAGATAACCCGCAGTAGATGATCATCCATATGCTCGGGGGAATGATCGCTGACAAGGTCCCGCCGAATGCAAAAGCGCCGCTGTAAAGTCTTTTATCTACATTCAGACGTTCCATTTCAGGAACTGCCAGTCTTCCCACGGTAGAAATGCCTGCCATGGCCGAGGCGCATATAAAACCGAACAAGGCGCACATGACAATGGAACTGATTACCGTCCCACCCGGGAGATGCCCAATCCATTTATAAACGAAATCGTATATGTCTTTTCCAAATCCGAACTCACTGAATAAACAGCCCATCAATACGAAACCGATAATGGCGATAAGAGACCAGGAGAAAAGCGTCTCCCACACCACGAAACCCATATTGGAAACGTAGGTCGACCCCTTCAGAACGAGTATCCCGATGATGCCGGTTCCTCCCAGTGAAATTGCCAGCGGCATTCCCGACAGGAGAAGGACCAAAAGCAGAACGAGCACAAACATCAGAGGCCAAAACATTTCCATGGAAGCAGCCTTTCCTGTGAATTAATCAAGGGAGCAATTTTTCACTGCGGGGTAGATAAATCATGAAAAGCCTTTTTGGCTCTGAGGACGAACTGAACTGATAAAAGAGCTATTCCAAAGCAACTTATGGCCTGAAAAGGAGCTATGGGCAGAAAAGCATTATCCGTTACCCTGGTCAAACTGAAGCTCCAGAGACATTCTTTGGCAAAGATGTAGGCAATTACTGCGGTGATTATTGCTCCGAAAGATGAATTGATCAGAAGTAATCGGTTTTTCCATCTTTCTGAAAGGCGATCAGTCAAAAAGTCCACCCCCAGGTGACTATCCTCCTGCAGCAGATACGCACCTGCTAAAGTCGCGCCCAGCGCCTGCAGCAGACTTGCGACCTCCAGGTACCATGAGGTTGGCGCATTAAAAAAAGATCGCGCTATAACCTCATAGGAAATGACCAGAATGATGGCTACGATTATCATGTAGGTAAGTTTCAACATGAGGGAGTTGATCGCTCGCATATTCAAACTCCTGGAACTGTTTTATCTGTCCGTGAAGCTCCTCCACCCGGATTAGACCGAGTGGAGGAATCTTTTTCCTGAGGCTTTATTCCAGAAAGCTCTTGCTCTCGGACTTTCTTGCCTCCTCCACGATTTTCAGGATCTGTGCTCCGTAAGGCTCCGATCTTTGCACCCATTCCTGGATAATCGATTCGCTGGGCTTGTACCATTGATCCAGTGTCGCGGAGGAAGGGCGATTGATCTCCATTTTGCTTGAAGCCAGCAGTTCGTTTTTTATCTCCGAGACTTTGGAGTTCATCGACATTCTGGACGATAAAAGTGCGACATAATTTTCCAGGATGGGGGCGAGTTCAGGCCCGAGATCCTTGAGGGTTTTTTTGCTGATGATGAAATGGGATGTGGTGGGCGCAATTGGAAGGTCAAGCAGGTGATCAAATACTTCCATCTGTTTCCAGCCCAGCCAGTGGGTATGTACCCCGATCGCCCCCTGGATGAGCCCTCTGCTCGCGGCTTCATACACTTCCGCGGTAGAGATTGAAACGCTCTGTCC
>JAGXHI010000011.1 GCA_024636295.1 Desulfuromonadales bacterium | reverse complement strand
AAGAGACAGGCTCTCGTCTGTCCGGTCCCAGCGGCAGAGGTCCCCCGCCCGGAAGGATACGTCACTGATACGGCGGAAATTCTGTCCCCGGAAACCGAACGGAAACTCGAAACCTTTCTACAAGGCTTTGAGGAGAGTGATTCCACCCAGATTGCCGTGTTGACGACCAGATCGTTGGAAGGCGCCCCCGTGGAGCAATACGCCCTGGATGTGGCGGAAAAATGGGGGATCGGGAAAAAAGGACGGGATAACGGCGCTCTGCTCCTGATCTCCCGCGACGACCGAAAAATCCGCATTGAAGTCGGCTACGGACTGGAGGGCCGGTTGACGGATCTGCTCGCCGGAAGAATCATCGATCTGGAGATCGCTCCTCGATTCAAGCGGGGGGATTTCGACAGCGGCGTCATTGCCGGAGTGGCGGCTATGGCAGAGGCGGTTCGAGGTGAATATCAGGGAAGTGGCCGCACCGCTTCCAAAAGGGAGCGCAATCCCCTGGGGCTGCTTGCTCTTCTCTTTTTTCTCGGTCCTGGCCTGATGTTCTTCGGAGGACGTCGAAGAGGCAGGGGCCACCATCGGCGCGGAGGCTACTGGGTCGCCGGCCCCATGGGCGGATTCGGCGGCCGCAGAGGAGGTGGCCGCGGATTCGGTGGCTTTGGAGGCGGCGGGTTCGGCGGCGGCGGAGCTTCGGGAGGATGGTGAGAAGCGAGAAGCGAGAAGCGAGGCGCGAGGTCCAGGGTCCAGGGTCCAGGGTCCAGGGTCCAAGGTTCGAGGTGCAAGAGTCTGAAGGTACTAGACATCGAAAAACTCTGGGACAACTGACAACTGACAACTGACAACTGACAACTGACAACTGACAACTGACAACCGACAGACCAATGACCAGTGATACTTTTTTTTCAGAGGAAGAGAAGGCCCGAATCGAGGCGGCGGTTCGCGAGGCGGAATCCCGCACCAGCGGCGAAATCGTGCCCATGGTGGTGGACGAATCCTACGATTATCTCAGGTCGGAAATCGTCGGAGGGGGGCTTTTTTCTCTCGGTGCGTCGGTAACTCTGAGCTGGGCTTTCGGCGATTCCTCCGTCTGGGTTTTTCTTCCCCTGTTTGTGCTTCTTTATTTTCCCTTCAAATGGGGAATAAGGTCCCTGCCCGGGCTGAAGCGTCGGCTGATTCCTCCGGAGGAGATTACGGTCGAAGTGGAAGAAAAGGCTCTGGTCTCTTTTATCGAAAACGGCCTGCATCATACCAGGGACGAAACGGGTATTCTCATTCTCATTTCACTTTTCGAGCACCGGGTGCACGTCCTGGCGGACCGCGGTATCAATGAGGCTGTTTCACATCAGGTCTGGGAGGAAATCGTCCATTTGATTACAGAAGGTATTCGGGAAGGCAAAACCTGCGAGGCCCTTTGCGAAGGCATCCGCCGTTGCGGCGATTTGCTTGAGAAGCGCTTTCCCCGCAAGCACGACGACCGGAATGAACTTCCAAACCTCATTACCTGAAGTCCCCCATCCTCACAATTTCTGAAAAAGTCCGGTCTTCCAATCATTTCCCCCATTTTCCCCATTTCCCGAGCTGATTTTCCCCTGCTTCTCTTGTTGCTCCCCGTTGGCCTCAAAGAAGAACCGGAAGCTGCTCTCCCACCAGATTTTCCTCCGGCGTAACAATACTCCTGCAGGCAAGAATCTCCACCCCTCCCGCAGCGACACGGGATAGCGCTTTGGCGTATTCGGGATCGATTTCTTCGGCCGGCCGAAAGGCGGTCGCCTCCCCACGCTGGACGAGGAAAAACATGAGGGCCCGGCATCCCCCTTCACGGGCACGCAAAAGTTCCAGAAGATGCTTGCGGCCGCGAAGAGTCACGGCATCGGGAAAACAGGCTATCCCCGCGCCATCCGTCAACGTAACGTTCTTCACCTCGATCAGGATGCGCTCCGCGCCCCGGGTGAGAAGAAAATCGATGCGGCTTCCGCCGATGGGAAACTCGGGGCGTATTTCATATCCTGAAAATCCGGGAATCCGCCCCTGACGAAGGCCCTCCTCCACGATCCGGTTGGTCCGGTGCGTGTGTGTATCGACCCAGTGACCGTTCACACGGATGAGCTCCAGGGTATAAGCAAGCTTGCGCAGGGGGTTTTCGGAACGGGACAGAAGAACGCGATAACCGGGGACTGCGCATTCCTTCATGCTGCCGGTGTTTGGAGTGTGCGCCGTGATCAGGCGGCCGTCTTCCAGCTCCACATCGGCGAGAAAACGCTTGTACCGGCGGCGAAGGATTCCTTCGATCAGCGGGCCTGGAAGTTTCATCTATTCGATCTCAAAATCAAGGATTTAAGCGGAGGCGTAGTACTTTACACAAAGGCAGTTTTCGATCCGAAAACGAGCAATTTTTCGCAAGGTCAAGGAAACCAAGGATCTGAGCGGAGGCGTAGTACTTTACGCCGCACAATCAAATCCGCGGGTTGACGCAGAGATTGCGGAAAAGGGCCGTTTCCGGACGAAAACTAATTCAGGGAATGCTTCGGAGGGTGAGAGCGCATTTCCTCCTCCAGCATTTTCTCCATCGTCTCGCGGGAAAAGATCCTGCAGGATTCGCAATTGGCCTGCAGCCCGCGAGCTGTGCACCACGCCCGAAGGCCCTCCGGTGTGATTTCAATTTTGTGAGCGTTTACGCGATTCCGGCGGAAGTTCTCGACGATCTTTTCAGCCTGATCCAACCAGATGTTGTAGCTGGGGGGCATTCCGGAGCTGTCTTCGAGGATTGAGAGAAGCTGCTGGTAATGTTCTTGGCGGAACCAGCTTATGGAAACATTTTCCATTTTCATATTTAACTCCTTCTAAAATCTTAAAAATCATTACTACAGTCTGACATAAGATCTCAAAAAATAAAGCGAAATAGACTATTTAGTCGCAAAAAAAATTTTGCCCAGAAGGAATTTCGATCGGAGGAGGGCCATGATGCACCCGTCGTTCGATATCGAGAGGAGAGCGCAGGCTCGATGAGAAGGAGAGAAATTTTTAGCGGACTTGGATATGGAGAAGGGGGAAGTGTGCCGGAAAAACCTGATTATACGCGTCCGCCGGATGACCGACGCTTCCAGGAGCGGTAGGCGCCGCAGGCATCGCGGCAGCCTTCTCTATTCGGCTCCCAGCATCCGGGGCAGGGGTCCCTGTGCGGAATGCTTTCGCCCAGCGCCAGAAGGGCCAGCAGGCAAACCAGAAAAACCCAGAACGAATCTTCGCCGGTTGCTCCGAATGAACCGGAGAGAAAGGGCGTCGAAATGATCAGGGAGTCGCCAGTCTGCATGATTTCCGAGAAACTCATGGCAAGAACCTCGAGAGGACGATAATCTCTCTAATATAAATACCATCTAATTTTGATCCGTCAAGAGGGGGAGATTCCCGAAGTGCAGCACGTTGGTAAAAAGAGGGATGGCTGGATAAGGTCAGGGCAGATCAGGGTGGGATGTTTCAGAAATTCGGAAGACAGCCGGCAGGCAGAACCTGGGTGAAGATAACAGCGTCCCGCATGAGCCTGCATAACGAAAAGAGGGTTACGGAAAAAATCCGTAACCCTTTGATTTTCTTGGTGGAGCTAGGCGGGATCGAACCGCCGACCTCTTGAATGCCATTCAAGCGCTCTCCCAGCTGAGCTATAGCCCCGTCGTGACGAGGTTGATTTTATAGCAGAAGGGGAAAGGGAGGTCAACAGGTTTTTTTGGGGGCGAAAACGGCTCAGCGGATTTCTGGGATGGAGGACTTCAGAACAGCAGACTTATCAGGGAAAAGGCCGAAGCGCCCAGAAGGAAGGGATCGCATTCGCGGAATTTCCCGAGACAGAGCTTGATCAGCACATAAGAGATGAATCCGAAGGCCAGCCCGGTGGCGATGGAGAAGGTGAGGGGCATGAGCAGAAAGGTGAGAAAGGCCGGTGCGGCTTCCTCGAAATCGTAGAAATCGATCGTACCGATCCCCCGCATCATGAAAATGCCGACGATCAGGAGGGCAGGAGCCGTGGCAAAGGGAGGAACGGAGGCGATCAGGGGCGTAAAGAAAGCCGCCAGCAGAAAAAGGATGGCTGTGACCGTTCCCGTCAGGCCGGTGCGACCTCCGTCGGATACTCCGCTGGCCGACTCGATATACGCGGTGGTGGTACTCGTTCCGAGAATGGCGCCTCCCACGGTGGCCAGTGCATCGGCGGTAAGCATCCGTGGAAGAGCTGGAATCCTGCCCTTTTGGTCTTCCATTCCCGCCTCGCGACAGACCGCGAGAAGAGTTCCGAGGCTGTCGAAGAGGTCGACGAACATGAAGGAGAAGATGCTCGACCAGAGGGAAATTTTCAGGGCGGCGAGGATATCCAGTTTAAACGCGATCGGCGCCGGTGACGGGGGGATCGCGATAATTCCCTCGGGTGGTGAAGCAAATCCCAGAGTGATTCCCAATCCAGTCGTGATCAGGATGGAGAGCAGGATGGCGCCGCGAAAGCGTCGAATTTCGAAAATGACGGCAAGCAGCAACCCGAGCAGTCCCAGAAGCGCCTGTGGGGTGAGGCTTCCCATTTGCACCAGGACGGCGTCGCTGCGTTCAATCATTCCGAGGTTCTGCAGACCGATAAACGCGATAAAAAGACCGATGCCCACGGAGGTGGCGACTCGTAAAGAAACGGGGATGGCATGCACGAGCCGTTCGCGAAAACCCATCCAGGTTAGAAAAAGAAAAAATACACCTGAAAGAAAAACCACTCCCAGGGCGGTCTGCCAGGGGATTCCTTCCCCTAGAACGAGAGTGTAGGCGAAGAAGGCGTTCAGCCCCATGCCGGGCGCCATCATCAGCGGAGCGTTTGCCCATAGGGCGACCAGAAGAGTCGCGAGGCCTGCCGCCAGGCATGTCACCGTGGTCAGGGCGCCCTTATCCATCCCCGTCTGAGCGAGAATGGAGGGATGGACGACAATGATGTAGGCGCCGGTGAGGAAGGTGGTGATCCCGGCGATGATTTCGGTGCGGATGGTCGTTTCGTGACGATCGAGTTGAAAGAGTCTGTCCAGCATTGACGTCTCCGCGAGGGGAATCGGGAAAAACCGCCGCTCTTTATAGCACAGAGCAGCTTCCCCTGCAATTCCTTCCGACGAAGACGGATTCTCTCACTCAGCGCCCCCTCGCCCTTGACGGGGGAGGGGGTTTGAATTCAGTTCCCGGTCACGCCACCTTGGTCTTGAACATCGTCAGCAGCATTTTGAAACGCTTCGATGCCCGCACCCGGTGAGAAATTCCGCCGGGCATCAGGACGATTTCACCCGTCCGGATCGTCACCGGATTCCCACCGATGGTGATTTCCGCCTCTCCGTCCAGCACCTGGATAAATGCGTTGAAGGGAACGGTATGTTCCGAGAGCGCCTGTCCCTCATCGAAACTGAATACGGTCAGTGTTCCTGAATCATCCTGGAGAAGTGTGCGGCTGACCACCGAACCTGTCTGGTATTCGGTCATTTCCGCCAGATTCATGGAAACGGCGCCTTCGACGTTCACTTTTGTTTCGGCCATGTCATCCTCCTCTTTTCATTAGTGACTCCATTATAACGCAATGATTCAGTGAGCCCATGATCTGGGTCAATTTGAGCCCGGATAAAAAAACCGGAGCACTTGGCTCCGGCTGATGTATACGGTATCAAAAATATGGAATCAGAGAACGATCCCGGTCAGTCGGGCAAGGGCCTCACGGTATTTTTCGCTCGTCTTCTGCACGATATGGTCGGGAAGGGATGGCGGCGGCGCCATTTTCCCCCAGTCGAGAGTCTCCAGGTAATCGCGGAGGAACTGCTTATCGAAACTCGGCTGTGGTCCGCCCGGGTGGTAAAGATCCTTCGGCCAGAATCGGGAGGAGTCGGGGGTAAGCGCTTCATCGATCCAGATCAGGCGGCCGTCGTATACGCCGAATTCAAATTTGGTGTCGGCGATGATGATCCCTTTTTCGTCCGCCATTTCCCGAGCCCGCTGGTAGATCGCCAGCGTAATGTCCCGAGCCTGCTCGGCCAGATCCTGTCCGCAAAGACGGGCGGCCTCGTCGAAGGAGATATTTTCGTCGTGCTCTCCGAGCTCCGCCTTCGTGGAGGGGGTGAAGATCGGGGCCGGCAGTTGCTGGCTTTCGATGAGTCCTTCGGGCAGATCAATTCCGCTGATCTTGCCGGCAGCCTTGTATTCCTTCCATCCCGATCCGGAAAGGAATCCGCGGACAATGCATTCCACCGGCAGGGGCTGCGCCTTTTTCACCAGCATGCTCCGTCCTCGGAGCTGGTCACGGTATTTGCGGGTTTCCGCGGGAAATTCGTCCACTTCGGTGCTGACGATGTGATTGGGGACGATGTCCTTCATTTTCTCGAACCAGAAGCTGGAGATGAGGGTCAGAACTTCTCCCTTAAAAGGAATGCCTTCGTCCATAATGACGTCAAAGGCGGAGATCCTGTCGGAGGTCACAATCAGAAGGTTTTCGCCCAGATCATAGATATCGCGAACTTTACCGCGATTTGCCAGCTTCAGGTCCGCAAAGTCGGTTTGAAGAATCACTTGGGACGCGCTCATGGCTCAGCCCTCCAGGGAAGCGAGAACAATGGGTTGAATGGATATTTCGGCGGTGGAGCGAAGCTCCCCGAGCTTCTTCTCCAGGGCTTCCTGCTGCTGGCGCGAGAGCAGGGCTTCCCGAATCTCCTCGCGCTGTGTCTCGTCGAGTTTTTCGAGATCTGCGTCCAGATGCTCTTCCAGAACGGCAACCACGTACTTGCCGTCAACCAGGAAAACTTCCGGCGCTATCGGATTTTCCATGGTCAGGCTGAAAGCGGCTTCGGCCAGTTCGGGGGACCTGCCCAGGCGGGGGATGAAATCGCCATAGGCGCGGGTGATTTCGCCCGTCTTTTCAATTTTGGCTCCGGAAGCCGCCGTCTCCATGGTTTTTCCTTCCTTCAGAGCGGCCAGGGCTTCCTCGGCATTCTGGCGAGCCAGTTCGGCGGCCTTCTCCGCCAGGTATTCTTTTTCGACCTCCTCCCGCACCTCTTCCAGTTCAGGAAGGCGGCTCGTCTCCCGATTCAGTACGGTGAAAAGGAATACTCCTTCGGGTAGAATGACCGGCCGCGCCAGCTTGCCTTCTTCCAGGGCGAAAGCGGCAGACTTGATTTCAGGCGCGGGCCCGATGCCGCCGACCGGATCGTCGCGGCCGAAAAGTTCTGTTTCCTTCAGCTCGCGCCCGTTCGCCTCGGCGGCGGCCTCAAGGCTGCCTTCCTTGCGATTGATATTGTAGGCGTCAATGGCTTTTTCATACGCGATATCTTTCGCCGCTTCGGCTCGCGCGCCCTCCTCCACCTGCGCCAACACATCCTCCATGGGCTTGACCCCGGCCTCGATGTGGTCCTCGACCTTGATGATATGGAAGCCGAAGGAGGTTTGAACGATATCACTGATCTGTCCGGATTGAAGCGCGAATGCGGCATTTTCAAAGGGCGCGACCATTTCGCCGATTCCGAAATATCCCAGATCTCCGCCCTGGGGGGCGGTGCCCGTGTCTTCCGAATACGTGCGGGCGAGTTCGGCAAAATCCATCCCCTCACGCGCCTCCTGAAGAACCTTCTCAGCCAGGGCGCGTTTCTCCTCCACGGTCTTTTCATCCGCATCCTGGGAAACCTTGATCAGGATATGGGAGGCCTTGACCCTTTCGGGGATTTCGAATCTATCGAGGTGGCGCCGATAATACTTCTCCAGGGCTCCTTCCTCCAGGGCGACCTCCTCCTCAAATTCGGAGGGATCGAAATTAAGGTACTGCAGAGATATCTTCTCAGGGATTTTAAAGTCTTCCCGGCGTTCCTCGAAAAATGTTTTCAGCTCCTCCTCATCCAGCTTCACCTGGCTTTCGAAAAGAGCGGGTTCGAAGACGGCATAGGACAGGTTGATCTTTTCGTTCTGACGGCTGAACTCTTCGGTGATTTCCTCCTCGGACACCTCCGCCTGGCTTATGATTTTCTGCCGGACCTTTTCCACCAGAAGTTCTCTTCTCTGGATCGTTTCAAAATCCTCCGGAGTCAGACGCTGAGAGGCCAGGATCTGGAGGTAAAGTTCCTTGTTGAAGGCGCCGTTATTCTGAAACGCCGGGATTTCGGCGATCGATTGCACCAGCTCTTTACGAGAGACATCCATTCCCAGCCGATCGGCCTCTTCCAGGAGAAGGGCCTGATTGATCAAGGTGTCCAGCGCCTGCTGCTTCAGCCCCAGTTGCTTTTCCATGGCGGGGGTGAACTGCTCGCGGTAAACGCTCTGATAAAGATTGTATAAGCTGCTGTAGGCTCGCTGGTATTCCGCGTATCCGATCCGGGTGTCATTGACTGTGGCGGCAAGAGAGGACGGCGCCTGGCCATCCCGTCCTTTTCCCCAGACCAGAAAGATAGTGCCGACGAAAGCGGCGATTATTGTCCAGAAAACAATTTTTATGAGAAAGGAATTCTTCTTTTTCCGAATCAGATCAAGCATCGATGCGCGCTCCTTTGGGTTTTTGGCCTTTTTCCAAGCAGGCAGGAATCTTAGACAATCGAGGCCTCGATTGCAATAACTTTTTCCTTTTCCGTCTTGAAAAACCATCGGCATTCTGATAGGGTGGACCACCGCTTGCGGGGAGGAGAAAAGCCCTCCTTTTTTTTGGAAAAAGAGAGGAGTTCGTGAAAGTATGTTCAATTTGTTTGATTCTATCCTGGGTTGGTTTTCCAATGATCTTGCCATAGACTTGGGGACCGCAAACACCCTGGTTTACCTGAAAGGCAAGGGCGTGGTCGTCAGCGAACCCTCTGTGGTGGCGGTGCAGAAAGACCACCTGGGCCAGAGAAAGGTGCTGGCCGTAGGTAAGGAAGCCAAAAAGATGCTCGGCCGGACTCCCGGGAGCATTGTGGCGATCCGGCCCATGAAAGACGGAGTCATCGCCGACTTCGACATCACAGAAGAGATGCTCCGTTATTTTATCCAGAAGGTCCACAACCGCAAAACCCTGGTACGACCCCGAATCGTCATCTGCGTTCCCTCCGGGATCACCCAGGTGGAAAAGCGGGCCGTGCGCGAATCCGCCGAATCGGCAGGCGCCAGGGAGGTCTACCTCATCGAGGAGCCCATGGCAGCCGCCATCGGCGCCGGCCTGCCCATCACTGAACCCTCCGGAAACATGATCGTGGATATCGGCGGCGGCACCACAGAGGTGGCGGTGATTTCATTGGCGGGGATTGTTTACGCCAAGAGCGTCCGTGTCGGTGGGGACAAGCTCGATGAGGCCATCGTCCACTACATGAAACGCAAGTACAACATGCTGATCGGAGAGCGGACGGCCGAGCAGGTAAAGATTGAAATCGGAAGCGCCTACCCCCGGGAAGAAGCCAGCAGCATGGAAGTCAAGGGGCGCGATCTGGTGACGGGTATTCCCAAGACCATGCAGATTGGCTCGGAAGAGGTCAGGGAAGCCATCTCGGAGACGGTGAACACGGTCGTTGAAGCCGTGCGGATCGCCCTTGAGAGGACACCGCCCGAACTGGCGGCGGATATTGTCGACAAGGGGATCGTTCTGGCCGGCGGAGGCGCCTTGCTGCGAGATCTCGATGTCCTTCTTCGCGAGGAAACCGGTCTGCCGGTGGTTCTGGCCGAAGACCCCCTCTCCTGTGTCGTGCTCGGTTCCGGCAAGGTGCTGGATGAGCTCGACCTGCTGAAGCGCGTTACAGTCACCTCCTGACATCCTTATCCCGAAATAATATGGCGGCGCCAGGACGGGGCCGCACCAATCCAGCCAGTGAGGGAGGACTCCGGGTCCTCCTTTCTTGAGCAAGACGAGATCCATGCTGGAGCTCCTCAGAAAATTCCGCACGGTGTTCCTTGCAGGGTGCCTGCTGCTGATCGCGCTTCTGGTCTATTCAGCCAATCTAAAGTCGCGGGCAAGTACGAACCTGTTCGAGCGGGCGGTTCTGCAGGTCACGGCTCCGCTCCAGGAGGTGGTTAATGTCGGGCGGGACCAGATCGTCGGCGCGTGGGATTATTATTTCTGGCTGGTAAACACTTCCAAGGAAAACGATCTCCTCCTGTTGGAAAACCGACGTCTGAAGGCCGAACTGGAAGTGCTGCAGGAAGTTCGTCTGACAAATGAAAGACTGCGCCGCCTGCTGGGTTTCACGCAGGAAGTGGATCTGCCGGCCCTGCCTGCCCAGGTCATCGCCGAGGACGCCTCCAGCTGGTTCAGGACGGTCGTTATCAACAAGGGGACGGAGGACGGGGCGGTCGAGGGGTTGCCGGTGGTGGTATCCGAGGGCGTGGTTGGTCGGATCATCAAGAGTGCTCCGCGACACTCCCGGGTTCTGCTGGTGACCGATGCTTCATCCGCCGCCGCCTCTCTTGTGCAGAGAACGAGGACTCGGGGGGTGGCCCGGGGGATGGGAGAGTCCCTGACGCTGGATTTCGCGCTCCGCCAGGAGGATATCCATGAGGGAGACCGGGTCATCACCTCCGGGATGGGCGGCGTTTTCCCGAAAGGATTGACGGTCGGGAAAGTCACCCGGGTCGTACGGGGGGAATTCGGCCTTTTTCAGGAAGTGGAAGTGCAGCCCGCCGTGGATTTCTCCCGTCTGGAGGAGGTATTGGTGCTTCTCAGGAAAGATCCATGATCCGCATCGTCGTGTATTTTCTGCTCGGCTATTTTTTTACGCTTCTGCAGACCACGGTTTTTCCGTATATTATGCCGATCGGTCTCAGGCCCGACCTGCTGCTGGTCCTCTGCGTCTATCTGGGGCTTCACGAATCCTATCTGCGCGGAGGAATAATCTCGTTTCTTCTCGGAATCCTTCTGGACGTGTTCTCCGGCAATTATCCCGGCTTGTACGGGCTTGCCCTGCTGATGACTTTTTTCATCGTGCGCGGCGCCGCCTCGCGATTCAATATCGAAAGTCCGCTCCTTCTGCTCTTTCTGGTGGGAGGCGGAACTCTGGTGGAGAGCGGCATCATAATGTTCTCCCTCGGATATTTCGCCGAGGCCGGAGCCTTGTGGACCATCGTGCTTCCGGGTCTTCTCGGTCAGACTCTCCTTAATCTCGGATTTGCCCTGGTATTTCTGCTGACTGTCTCGGGACTGCAGCGGCGGCATGCCCGCGCCCTTGGCATTCCGGGGCTCAATCGGCTTGGGGTGCGGCATGAGCCTTGATTCCAGGTGGTCTCAGGATCCGGGGCTTAAAAGCCGATTTCTGTTTTTCTCCCTGGCGGCAATGGGGATTTTCCTTCTTCTGATCCTTCGCCTGTGGTATCTGCAGCTCATCAACACCGACCTATATCAGCATCTCTCTGAAAAGAACCGGATCCGGTATATTCCCATCGCGGCCTCCCGTGGGCCGATTTATGATCGAAATGGCGAGCTGCTGGTGGAAAACCGTCCTTCGTTCGGAATTTCCGCCCTTCGCCGGGAAATAGACGATCCGGAGGCGCTTTTTGAAAACCTCGCCCGGTTTTTCCCCACGGAAATGGACGAAATCCGGAAACAATGGGAGAAGGGAAAGCGATTCCCACGGTACAGACCCATTCCCCTGGCCGAAGATGTCAGCCGGGAAACGCTGGAGAAAATCCAGGAAAACGGAGTTGATCTTGCCGGCGTCATTGCCGAGGTCCGTCCCGTGCGATCCTATAAACATGGGGAAATGGCGGCCCATCTTTTCGGATATCTTGGGGAAATTACAGAAAGGGATTTGAAGGAACTCGGGAAAAAGGATTACCGGCCCGGCGATTTCGTGGGGAAGAGCGGACTGGAAAAAAGACTCGAACCCTACTTGAAGGGAGAGGCCGGCGAACGCCGCCTGGAAGTCGATGTGCTGGGCAAGGAGCTTCGCATTCTGCAAACCCGGCAACCTCTTCCGGGCAACCGGGTATATCTTACACTCAATCGGGATCTTCAGCTAGCAGCGGAGGAGGCATTCGGTGATCAGGCCGGAGCTGCTGTGGCCCTTGATGTGCAAACCGGAGAAATCCTGGCCATGGTCAGTCGGCCCTCCTATGATCCTTCCGCCTTCGCCCGGGGCATCTCCGGGGAGGAGTGGATCCAGCTCCTGCAGAATTCCCGATCCCCGCTTCAGAACAAAGCGATCAAGGGTCAGTATCCTCCGGGATCCACATTCAAAATCGTAACCGCCCTGGCCGCCCTTCGTTCCGGTGCTGCAACCCCCCAGACGAAAGTGAACTGCCGGGGCAGGATTACTCTTGGTAATCGGGATTTTCGCTGCTGGAAAAAATGGGGCCATGGGGTGACAGACATGAAAAAGGCCATCAAGGAGAGCTGCGACGTCTGGTTCTATGAAGTATCCCTGGCGCTCGGGATAGATCCGATTTCCCAGATGTCACATGAATTGGGTCTGGGGGAAACGTTCGGGACCGATCTGGAAGGGGAAAAGGGAGGATTGATTCCATCCAGCGAGTGGAAAAAAAAGCGCTTCTCCGATCGATGGTACGATGGGGAGACTATTATCTCCGCTATTGGCCAGGGCTATGTGTTGACCACTCCCCTGCAGTTGGCGGTCATGACCGCCGCTGTAGCCAACGGCGGAACGGTGTGGCGGCCTTACGTTCTGAAGAAAGTGGAGGATCTGCAGGGAAAAGTTCTGCTTGAGTCCGGACCCAGGAAGCTGCGCACCGCGAATTTAAGTCCCTCTGTTCTGGAGCCGGTCCGCGAGGCACTGTCCGCCGTCGTCAACGAAACGCACGGGACTGCCTGGAGGAGTCGGCTGAAAGAGGTCCGGTTCGCCGGAAAAACGGGGACCGCTCAGGTGATCAAGCTTCCCGAGGACCGCCACAAAAAAGACGAAAACGTTCCGTACAGATTCCGTGATCACGCCCTTTTCGTCGCGTACGCGCCGGTCGAAAATCCTCAGGTGGCCGTGGCTGTCGTGGTAGAGCACGGAAGTCATGGAAGTACTGCTGCCGCTCCGATTGCCCGGGTCATGCTGGAAAGTTATTTTGGCCTGAATTCTGAAGATGAACCGCAGCAGGGGGCCGCGGCCGCTGAAGAGGAATAGGGAAAATGTTCGATAGAAGACTGGTGACGCATTTCGACTGGGTTCTGCTGATGGCGGTCCTGGGGATCGCGGCCATCGGAATAGTCAATCTTTTCAGCGCCACCGCATCCTGGTCGTTCAGTGATGTGCCTATTTACCAGAAGCAGATCTACTGGCTCGTGATGGGCCTCTCCATTGCTCTTTTGGTGAGCGCCTTCGATTACCGTCACCTGGAGTATATGGGATTTTTCTTTTACGGGGCAAACCTGCTGCTTCTGGTGCTTGTGCTGATCCTCGGCAAAACCACCATGGGCGCAACCCGCTGGCTCGATCTTGGACTGTTCAATCTGCAGCCCAGCGAAGTGATGAAGATCGTCATTATCATCACCCTTGCCCGGTATTTCGGGGGAAAAAAACATGTGACGACCTTTGGCCTGGGCGAACTGGTTTTTCCTTTTCTGCTCCTGGCGCTGCCGGTGGGCCTCATTATCAAGCAGCCTGACCTGGGTACATCCATGATGGTGATCTTCATCGGGGCCAGCATGACTCTCTTCGCCGGAATCCGGAGGAAAACCTTCGGCGTCCTGGCCGTACTGGGAGCCGGCGGAGCGGCCGGCAGCTGGTTTGTGCTCCATAATTATCAGAGAGAGCGCATCCTCACATTTCTCAACCCGGAGCGGGACCCTCTCGGTTCGGGATATCACATTATCCAGTCAAAAATCGCCGTGGGCAGCGGGGGCCTCTTCGGGAAGGGATTCATGGAGGGAACCCAGTCCCAGCTATCCTTTCTTCCCGAGCGGCACACCGATTTCGCCTTCTCCGTCTTTGCCGAGGAATGGGGATTCGCCGGATCACTGGTTCTTCTGCTCCTGTACCTGTTTCTCATTATCTGGGGGATCTACATCGCGAGGCGTGCCGGTGACCGTTTCGGCATGTACCTTGCCATTGGTGTGGTCGCCATGCTCTTCTGGCATATCGTCGTGAATCTCGGAATGGTGATCGGATTACTGCCCGTGGTGGGGGTGCCCCTGCCGCTGTTCAGCTACGGCGGAACCAGTATGGTGACGACGATGATCGGCGTCGGTCTGCTGCTCAATATCAGCATGCGGCGGTTCATGTTCTGAGGTTTTCATCCGGAAGCGGCCCTTTTCGGAAAACCGAGCGCCAGCCGGCTGGTGAAAAACCATCCCTCCGCGCAGTGAACCATCGCCGCCGATCACCACCAGCCCGTCCACACCATGATTCCTGAGGTTGTCCACGGCCGACCGAAGACCCTCTTCCTGCTGCATCCCGGGGCAGCGGGCGCTCTGCAGAATAGTCCCGCCTCTCTGCAGCACGTTGTTGAAGGGCTGATTCGTCAATTTTTCGAACCGACCTTCGATAAGTCCCTGGTATCCCCTGCGGAAGCCCAGAACTGCCAGTCCCGCCCCGAGCGCCGTTCGTGTAATTGAACGGATTGCCGCATTCATGCCGAAGCAGTCCCCACCGCTGGTCAGCACTGCGATTCTCTTCATGGAATTCAACCTGTTCGGCCTGCAGGATTGTGGCATGATCACCCGATGTATATGTATGTTTCTCAGAGCTGGCCCGGAAAGGGAGATGTTCTCCAAAGATAGAGGCAAATCCCCGGATTCAGTGACAATATAACTCCAATTTAAGCAAGTGAACCCCGATTTGTAAAGCGGGATCCCCGTCTTGACACCCCCCGGTCCATTGATATCCTTTTTGAACCGTGGACCCGATTCGAAAAAAAGGGATGGTGAAAAGATGAGTGAAGGCATGGAAGAGAAAATTGCCCGATTAGAGAAGGAATTCGGATTGTGGGGTTCTGATACCGAAAGAAAACTCCTCGACCTGCGTGCGGACGCAGATCGCGTCAGGATAGAGCTGGCAGCGATCAAGAATTTCCTTCGTGCCGAAATCCCATCCTTCGAGAAGGAATTTCCCCGCATCCTGGAGCGGGCCATCGAAGAGATAAATCCCGAATTTGAATAAATCCCGAAAGGGGGAATCATGCCGGACCGGACAGCCCGAACCCCTTCCACTCTCCCTATCTATCCCATCAGAGATCATGTGGTCTTTCCCGGCATGGTTTTCCCCCTGTATGTTCGGGGGGAGAGTATGCCGGTCGTAGAGGAGGCGCTCAAAAGCGACCGTCGTATTGGACTGGTGACCTGTTTCGCCATGACCGAGCCGGGTCGTTTCGAGGATCTGGCTTCCATGGGCACAGTCTGCCGGGTCAATCAGGTTTTCCGCTTCCCCGAGGGGGGATGCAAGGTTGTGGTGGAGGGAATCCAGCGCATTCGGCTCATTGCCCCCGTCCAGCGGGCGCCTTTCATGGTTGCCATGATCATGCCCCTGGAGGAAACCCATGCCGCGGGGCTCATTTCCGATGCTCTCGTGCAGAGCGTCACTTCCCTGCTGAAGATCGCTCTCTCCTACGGTCGACCCCTTCCCGGGGACGTCCTGAAGATGATCGACCAGGTCGATGATCCGGGCAGGCTTGCGGATCTGGTGGCGGTTTACCTGAGCCTCGATATGAAAAAGCAGCAGGAACTTCTGGAAATTACCGATCCACTCGAGCGTCTCAAAGAAGTGTATTCCCATCTGACCCAAGAGGTGCAGAAACTCCAGGTGCGCGGACAGGTACATAACGAAGTGGCCAGAAAAGTGGGGAAAACCCAGAAAGAATATATTCTTCGCGAACAGCTCAAGGAGATCCAGGACGAACTCGGAGAGGACAATCCCCGCCAGTCGGAATCCGGTGAAATCAAGGCGCGGATCGCTCGAAGCGGCATGCCGGAGAACGTTCGCCGCATCGCCGAGAAGGAACTCGCCCGCCTGGAGCGGATCAATCAGGCTTCGCCCGAATACACCGTCTCCCGGACTTATCTGGAGTATCTCTGCAACGTTCCCTGGAAAAAAGGCACCGAAGACAATCTGGATATTTGTCTCGCTCAGAATGTGCTGGATGAGGATCATTATGACCTGAGCAAGATCAAGGAGCGGATCCTGGAATACCTGGCGGTGCGGTCCTTGAAGAAATCCTCGAAAGGCCCGATTCTCTGCTTTGTCGGCCCCCCGGGGGTGGGGAAGACTTCCCTGGGCAAGTCGATCGCCCGGGCCATGCGGCGCAAGTTCATCCGCATATCCCTGGGCGGAATGAAGGACGAGGCTGAGATCCGCGGGCACCGCCGCACCTATATCGGATCACTGCCGGGGCGGATCATTCAGGAAATCTGCCGGGTGGAGTCGAACAACCCCGTGTTCATGCTGGATGAGGTCGACAAGATCGGCCAGGATTTCCGCGGTGATCCGGCCTCGGCGCTGCTCGAGGTTCTGGATCCGGAGCAGAATTTCTCCTTCACCGATCATTACCTGGATCTCCCGTTCGATCTTTCCCGGGTCATGTTCATCACCACCGCCAATATTCTGGATCCCATCCCTCATGCCCTCAAGGACCGGATGGAAATTATCCATCTCTCGGGATACACCGATGAGGAAAAAATTCAGATCGCCTTCAAGTACCTGATCCCGAAACAGCTTAAGGAAAACGGGCTCGATGATTACCCCACCCGGTTTGATGAGGAAGCGGTCGCGGCCATTATCAAGGATTTCACCCGCGAGGCAGGGGTCCGAAATCTTGAGCGGCGAATTGCCGCCATCTGCCGAAAGGTGGCCAGGGAGGTTTCCCAGGGCGATTCGCACCGCCATACCATAGGGCGGGCAGAAGTCGAGTTTCTCCTGGGTCCCCGGATGTTCTTCTCCGATGTGGCCGCCGAAGAGGATCGGGTGGGGGTGGTGACCGGGCTGGCCTGGACCGAGGCCGGCGGGGACATCATCTTTGTCGAGGCTTCCCGGATGAGCGGTAAAAAGCAGCTGCAGATTACCGGCAGCCTCGGGGAGGTCATGCAGGAATCGGTCAAGGCGGCTCTTACCTTCGTGCGGGCGAACGCCGCCACTTTCGGAATCGATCCCGATTTCTACGACAACAGCGACATTCATATTCATGTACCTTCGGGCGCCATTCCCAAGGACGGTCCATCGGCGGGAATTACCATCGCCGCCGCGCTCATTTCTCTTCTTACGGGAAAGGCGGCCCGGCGGGATGTCGCCATGACCGGGGAGTTGACCCTGTCGGGACGGATTCTGCCCATCGGCGGCGTCAAGGAGAAGGTGCTCTCCGCACGTCGTGCGGGAGTGAAAACGATACTGCTTCCCGGACGGAATCGGGAACATTTGAAGGAAATCGATGAGCATGTACTGAAGGAATTGAAAATAATCCCGGTGGAGGATATGCTGGATGTTATCGATAGAATTCTGATTGACGAAGGTGGAGAGACGGGCAGGTCCCGGGACATCTATCCCGCGCATGAACCCGCGCCGGCCAACCCGGGATGAGGCTCCCGCAGACAGGGAAAACTTGATGCTTAAACCAGCGGTCCCGCGCGAAGCGGGACCCATTTTTTAGAGGTAGACTGATGAGCGTCACACGAATCAGGGCGATCCTGATCTTTCTTTTGCTGGGCTCGTTCTTTGTTGTACAGACGGTCTTCGGCGCGACACTGGAGGAGAAAGTCCGCGAGCACGTATTTTCCAACGGACTGGAACTTCTGGTCGTGGAGCGGCACGAATCGCCGACTTTTGCCGCGTATATCACTATCAAGGTGGGGGCGGTGAATGAAACCAGCCGCATCCGCGGGGTCGCTCACGTCCTGGAGCATATGCTTTTCAAAGGCACAAAAACCATCGGGACGAAGGACTGGAGAAAAGAAAGGCCGATCCAGGATGAAATCGAAAGAGTTGGAAGCCGTCTGGACGAGTTGAAAAACCGGCCGGGGGCTGATCCCGAGGAAATTGCCCGTTTGAGAGAGCGCCTTGCCGAGTTGCAATCCGAGCAGAAGGAGTTCATCGTAAAGGATGAATTCTCGCGAATTTATTCCGAACACGGCGGAGTCGGTTTCAACGCTTTCACCAGCAAGGACCTGACCTCCTACCTGATTTCCCTTCCCTCCAACAAACTGGAGCTCTGGGCCTCGGTGGAGTCGGACCGGATGCAGAATGCCGTCCTGCGGGAATTTTATACCGAGCGGGAAGTAGTCATGGAAGAGCGTCGCCGCTCGTATGAAACTCAACCCTCGGGCCTTCTTTACGAGAACCTGATCGCCACCGCGTTCACCATGCACCCTTATCGGAATCCCATCATCGGCTGGATGAGCGATCTGGAGAACCTGACCCTGGAAGAGACCCGGGATTTTTTCCACAATTACTACGCTCCCGTCAATACCGTTATCGCCCTTGTGGGGGATATCGATTTCGAGGAGGCGGTGAGGGTGGTAAATAATTACTTCGGCGGGATTCCTCCGGGAACGCCGGTGCCGGAAGTGGCCGCGGTTGAGCCGGAGCAGCGGGGAGAGAAACGAATCGCGATAGCCTTCGATGCCGAACCGCAACTGGCCATCGGCTATCACAAGCCGACTCTTCCCTCCCGGGAGGATTATGTCTTTGACCTCATCGACCTGATGCTGAGCCAGGGACGCACTTCGCGTCTTTACAAATCTCTGGTGCTGGAGAAGGAGATCGCAACCTCCATATCGACCTATGGCGCGCCGGGCTCTCGTTATCCCAACCTTTTCGTCATATCGGCCGTTCCCCGCCACCCCCATACGCCCGCAGAGGTGGAGGAGGCGATTTATGCCGAATTGAACCGGCTTGCCCGCGAACCGGTGGCGCCGGAAGAACTGGAGAAGGCGAGAAACCGACTCCGTCTTGACCGCCTGCGGCATCTGAAGGAGAACAACGGTCTGGCACGGATGCTCACATATTACCAGACGATCGCCGGTGACTGGCGTTATCTGGTGAACTACGATGAGGTGGTCTCAACCATTGCACCGGAGGAAATCATGGAAGTGGCTGGACGATATTTCCGGCCGGAAAACCGCACGGTGACCATACTGCGCCGGGAAGGGGAATAAAAAAGTGATCCACCGAATTCTATTTTTCCTGTCGTTGATCTCCGTTTTTCTGCTGTCCGCCTGCGCGACTCCACAGAGAGTTGCGCATCCGAACGAACTTACCTTCGAGCCTCTGAAATTCCAGGTTCCGGACGTGGACCGGATGGAACTGCAAAACGGCATTCGGCTTTACCTCATGGAAGATCATGAACTGCCCCTCGTCCAGGTGACCGCCATGATGGGCGCCGGCTCTATCAGCGTGCCGGTGGAAAAAACCGGCCTGGGCGGATTGTTCGGAGCGCTGCTGCGCACGGGTGGCGCCGCCGGTCGCACCCCGTCGGAGGTGGACGAGGTCCTCGAACTTCTGGCCGCGGATCTTTCCGTCGGCACCGACACCTATGTGACCACATTCAACCTGTCCACCCATGCCCGTGATCTGGAGAAGGGCATGGCAGTCCTGGCGGACCTGATCCGGAGGCCGGGATTCGATCCTGATCGGCTGGAAATCGCCCGAAACCAGGCGATTGAAGGGGTGCGCCGTCAGAATGACAATCCCGACAGCATCGCCTCCAGGGCGCTCATCAAGGCGATTTATGGCAACCATCCGCTTGGGCGCACGCCGTCCGTGGATACTTTAAACAATATCGTACGGGAGGACCTGCTCGCTTTCCACAAGAGCTATTTTCATCCCAATAACCTCTGGCTGGCCGTATCCGGTGATTTCGATCGGAAGGAGCTCCGGGGCATTCTCGAAGATCTTCTCGGCGACTGGTCCGCGGGACCTCTCGTGAAGCAGAAGATCCCCCCCGTAAATCCTTCTCCCGGCGGAATTGTGCTGACCGCCCAGAAGGATGTGCCGCAGACGACCATTCTCATCGGAGATCTTGGACTCGATAAATCCGACCCGGGGGTCTATGCTGTGCGCGTGATGAACTACATCCTTGGCGGAGGCGGATTCAATTCCCGGCTCATGCGGGAAATCCGCTCCAACCGGGGCTTGGCCTATTCGGTCTATTCCTATTTCCAGATCGGCCGCCGTCTCCCGGGGCCTTTCATCGCCGGCAGCGAGACCAAAACCGCCTCCACCCTCGAAGTGGTCCGGCTGATGCAGGATGCCATGGAGCAGTTGAGAGCAGCCCCTGTTTCGGAACAAGAACTGTCACTTGCCCGGGAGAGCATGATCCATTCCTTCGTCTTTGCCTTCACGGACACGCACGATGTGGTGACCCAGACCATGCGCCTGGATTACTACGATTATCCGGAGGATTACCTGGAGAAATACCGGGATCGAATCGCCGGAGTGACCAAGGAGGACGTCCTTTCCGCCGCCAGGCGCTTTCTTCAACCGGAAAACCAGAAAGTCGTGCTGGTGGGGGATCTGAAATCTCTCGGCCAACCTCCGGAATCACTCGGCCTTCCGGTCGAGACGATTCCCGACGCCGAGTAGAATGCAGAACGCCGTGGGTTTTTTTCTCACGAAAATTCTTCTTCAGAATGCCGATCGGCTGGTGGGACTTATGGGCAAACTGAGAGTACCATTCTGACCCGCATCATGGGGCTGGTGCTGGCGTTTCTGGCCGTTCAGTACGTCATCGACGGTCTTGGAAATGTTTTCAGATAGCCGAAGCGAAAAACTCCCAGTCATTTCCATGAGATATTGAAAAGACAATAAAATATGTTCTAATTAAATATAATCTCTGATCAGGAGGAAATATGGACCTTAACGTCCTTGCGCTCATTGCCACCATCGTTTTTATTCTGATTGCTCTTTTTCTGATTCCGGTGCTTCTCCAGATCAAGAACACCGTGCACCGGATGGAGCTTTTCATGGCAGACATCCAGCGGGACCTGACCCCCCTGCTGGAGGACCTGCGGGAGACCACGAAATACGTCAGGAATATAACCATGGAAGCCCAGAGGGATATGGAAAAAGTGGGGCCGGTGTTTGATTCCCTCGAGGAAGCGGGTACTATGGTTAACAATATAGCGGGTTTTCTGAATTCGGGCGTTACCCGCACCGTCGGCAAATCGGTGGGCACGTGGATGGGTCTGCGGGCGGCCAGAAAAGCTTTCGGCAAACAGTTGAAACTTTCCAAGGGGAGGTAATCCATGGTAGAAGAAAATGGCAGATCGGGCGGTTCGAGATTTTTTTCCTTTATGATGGGAGCGGCGATCGGTGGAGGTCTCGCCTTTCTTTATGCGCCGCGCTCGGGCGAGGAAACCCGGGACAGAATCCGTCAGATGACCGAAGAGGCCCGCGACAGGATCAAGGAAATGTCTGATGAAGCCGAAAAGCGCATCAGGGACGCGGTTGAGGAGAGCAAATCGGTCTATCAGGAGAAAAGAAATGCGATTTCCTCTGCCGCCGAGGCGGGAAGAGAGGCTTACAGGGAGAGGAAGGAGGCTGTGGAATCGGCCGCACGCGAAGGCAAATCGGCCTTTGAAGCAGAAATGGAAGAGCAGACGCACTCCTGACGGTAACTCCGACCTTCGAAAAGGCCCACTTGTCCAGGTGGGCTTTTTCTTTCACATCTCCTCTTAATTTAATTCCCATGGATGACAGGGAAAATGACACCAATCACCGAGCGGATTAAGGAGATAAAGGCTTTCCTCCGCAAGGGAATCTGGGAGATGGAAGGAGAGCATCTGTCTCGCGGACGCCGTGTTCTGCTTCGCCATGGGAGGCTGGTTCTCCTGGTGGGACGGGAGTTTTTCGCGGATGGCTGCCTGATGAGGGCTTCGGCCCTGACCTACGCCACACTCCTGTCCATTGTTCCCGTTTTTGCACTGACCTTTGCGGTGCTCAAGGGACTTGGGGTGCAGAACACCCTTCAGCCTCTCATCCTGGAGAGGATCACGGTCGGCTCCGAGGAGATCGTCAATCAGATCGTAGCATACATCAACAATACCAATGTCGGCAGTCTGGGGACGATCGGTCTGGTCGCCCTGATCTTCACCGTAGTGGCCCTCCTGTCCAATATCGAGACGAGCTTCAACATGATCTGGGGCGTGCCGGAGACCCGCTCCCGCTGGAGACGGTTCTCCGACTACATCGCCGTTCTGGTGATCGCCCCCATCCTGCTCTTTGTGGCCATCTCCATGACCACAACACTCCAGAGTCAGGCTTTCGTGCAGAAGCTTATCGAATTGGCCTATGTCGGACAGGTGATTTATTTTCTCTTTAAGGTTTTGCCGTATGTGGCCATCTGGTCGGCCCTGATCTTCCTGTACATTTTCATGCCCAACACGACCGTGCGATTCACCTCGGCTATCATTGGAGGTGTCCTTGCCGGAACGCTCTGGCAACTGGCTCAATGGGTCTATGTCGCTTCTCAGATCGGAGTTTCGCGCTACAACGCCATCTACGGTACTCTGGCGGCTCTGCCGATCCTCATGATCTGGATCTATATTTCATGGATCATCGTGCTGTTGGGGGGGGAGGTCGCCTATGTCTGGCAGAACCTGCACATCATCCGTCGGGAGATCCGGGAAGAGAAAGTAAATATCTTCAGCCAGGAAATGGTGGCTCTCACCATCATGCTGATGGTCGTCGAAGGGTTCTACCGGGGGGATAGGGCGCTCGGCATGGATCGTATCGCCGAGCATCTCAAGCTGCCTCCGCGGCTTTGCAGGGAAATCCTGGGTGAACTCGTCCAACTCGGTTTTCTGTCGGAAGTCCGTGGGGAGGAGGAAGAGGGATACGTCTATCAGCCGGCGCGACCGCCGGAAAAAGTTGAGGTTTTCGAAATCATTCAGGCGCTGCGCGGCCACGGCGTGACTCTGGAGCGGCATGAGGGGATTCCGGAGTGGGAGCGAGTCCAGGCCTTGGAGAGCAGGATTATAGATGCGAATTCTGACGCCCTTTCCGGCGCCACATTGACGGACCTTCTGGGTGAAATGCAGAACGGAGAAGGAAAAGAGTTGGGAGCCGAGGCCTCGAAAACCTAACGACTTTCATAGGACCGAAGTGAAAAGATATCATCTTCATACACGGCGTAGGAAAACTGCTTGATCCAGTCTCCCAGGGCGATGATCGTCCTGCCATCCTTCTCCCTGACCCAGGGATCGTGAAAATGCCCCATAATCACCGTATCGCAGCCTTCGGCAAAGAATTGTTCCGCGTATTCGCGGACAACTGAATGTGTATCCCAGCGCTTTTGCTTTGCTGAATGGAAATTGCGGCTTCGGTCGCTGCTCCAATGGGCTATGGCCCAGGTCCAGTCAGGAGGAAAAATCTTGAACAGGAGCCGGAGCGGAACGCTTCGCAAAAGGCTGCGGAGAAACCGGTATCCGGTGTCCCGGGGATTGGCAAGATCGCCATGGGCGATGAAAATTTTTCGATTATCGAAATGGATCACCCCGCCGTCGGGGAGAACCCGGCAGCCGAGAGTCTCTACGAACCATGGCCCCATGTGAAAATCATGATTCCCCTCCACATAGACGATTTCCGTGCCCGATTCACGGAGTGCGCGCAAAGCCTCCAGAACCGGTACGTAGGAGGAAAAGGCCACATGCTGATATCCCACCCAGAACTCAAAGATGTCTCCCAGCAGAAAAAGGGTACGGGCGTCTCCCCGTAGATCTTCCAGGAAGCGGAGGAACAACCGGTAATTGAGGTCCTCGGGTTTTTCAAGGTGGGCGTCCGCCACGAATACGTCTTTCATGGGAATTCACTATAGAGAGGCCTCCGGGGCAAGTCAAGCGGTTCGGGGCGACGTGAAAAGCCGAAGTCTCGTTGCGAATGTGTTGAGATCGGGTATCCTTTTACGGATTCATTTTCATCCGGCAGGCCATGAAGCCGGAGATCGAAAAACGTGAAAGAAGGAAAGAATGACGCTATGAAAACCGGGGAACGGATCGATAAATTTCTTCAGGCCGAAGCTTTCGGAGTGGTCGGCGCATCTTCTGATCGGGGCAAATACGGCAATAAAGTTCTGCGGTGCTATCTGGAAAATGGCTACCGTGCAATACCGGTGAACCCAAGGGAAAAGGAAGTGGAGGGAATCCCCTGTGTTTCAGGTGTTTCCCGGTTGCCGCCGGAAGTTTCCAGCATTTCGGTCATCACGCCGCCCGCCGTCACCGAAAAAATAGTGGAGGAGGCGATCGAACACGGCATCGCCAATATATGGATGCAGCCGGGTGCGGAGAGCCCGGCCGCCGTGGAACGGGCCCAGGAGAACGGCATCAATGTGATCGCCGATGGCAGCTGTATTCTGGTGCGGATCGGTTTCAGCGGCCATTGAATGGCGGATTCAGGAAGAAATCCGTAATCTTGGAGTGTTTCTAATGGCGGAAACGAAAAAGGCCAGAATGGTGGGGATCAATCATGTGGCCCTGGAGGTCGGCGATCTCGATGCCGCTCTGGAGTTCTACGGAAGGATACTCGAATTCAAGCTTCGAGGCCGTAACGACCGGATGGCCTTCCTCGATCTGGGGGATCAGTTCATTAATCTGTCGGAGGGGCGGACCCAGGGCCCCGATACCGCTCGTCACTTCGGACTGGTGGTGGATGATCGTGAGGTGATGCGAGAAGCGGTGAAATCCACGGGAGCCGAAATTATCTCCAGCCCCGGCCCCGGCGGGCTGGATTTTCTTGATCCCTGGGGAAACCATGTTCAGGTGGTGGAATACGGAAGTATCCAGTTCTGCAAAACCCGGGAGGTCCTGAAGGGGATGGGACTTGAAAATCTGACCAAATCCGCCGAGGCTCTCGATGAATTGAAGGAAAAGGGGATGGCGCCGGAAAACCGGTCCTGACCCGTAAAAATCACGAACGGACGGCATTTTCCGTCCATGACATTAAAAAAAACAGACAAAGGAGGAAATCTGATCATGCTGACACTGCCCGATCTGCCTTATCCCAAGGATGCCCTGGAGCCTCACATCAGTGCTAAGACTTTGGAATTCCATCATGACAAACATCACAACGCCTACGTGACCAAAGGCAATGACCTGCTCAAAGGCACCGGCATGGAGAACGAGGATGTCGAGGACATCATCAAAAAAATAGCCGGCGACGATTCCAAATCGGGGATTTTCAACAACGTCGCCCAGGTCTGGAACCACACCTTTTACTGGCACTGTATGAAGAAGGTCGGCGGCGGAAAGCCCACCGGCCGGATTGCCGAAAAGATCGATTCCGATCTGGGGGGCTACGATAAATTCGTCGAGGAATTCAAGGCGGCCGGAGCCGGACAGTTCGGAAGCGGCTGGGCCTGGTTGGCCCTGGAGGGAGACAAGCTGAAAATCGTCAAGACCCTCAACGCCGACAATCCCCTCACAAAGGGAATGAAGCCGCTCCTCACGGTGGACGTCTGGGAGCATGCCTATTACCTCGACTACCAGAACCGACGACCCGATTACCTGACCACCTTCGTGGATCATCTGATCAACTGGGATTTCGTGAGCAAGAACCTGGGCTGATCAAACCGGTTCGCCGACAGATAAGGGCCGTTGTTCCTCCGGGATGACGGCTTTTTTTATTATTTTAATGAATTTACGAAAAATCTTGTAGGGCGCTTTAGATGGCGATGATGTACAACCCAGAAATCATCGCCGTCGTACCATTATGTGCATTCCACGGATTTAGCGTATAGACGGGGTTCGTCGCCCCCCGTGCGGGGAGCGTGGATTGAAACTTCTGGTGGGCGAGATGTAAAAAAAGGGTGATTCTGCCCCGGCAGAAAAAAAAATTCGAAAATTGAGCCGACCGGCGCTATACTCTTCCCGCCTCGAATCTCCCGTTCAGGAAAGAGCTCATGTCTGTCGAAACCGTTCCTTCCATTCCAGAGCGCCTGAAAACGGGCATCATCAGTGGTCTTCAGACTTCCGGCAGGATGATCCGGATCGTACTTCCCCTTTACATCGCGGTTGATCTGCTCAAAGGAACCGAGGCGGTGAACCTTCTCGGTCGTCTTTTTGCTCCGGCGATGAAGCTTTTCGGACTTCCCGGAGAGGCGGCCTTTGCATTTGTGGCCGCCTTTCTGCTCAATCTTTATGCGGCCCTGGCCGTTATGGCGCCCCTGGATCTCACTCCCTGGCAGGTCACTCAGTGCGGGTTGATGATGGGAATCGCTCATAACCTGCTGGTCGAGGGCGGCGTCCTGGGCAGTACCGGCGCTCCGGCCTGGAAGCTGACTCTAGGCCGAGTGATTATCGCCGTCGCCGCCGGACTCCTTCTCAACGGCGTCCGCCTGCTCTCCGGAGGATGAATGGAAGCGTTCATCGCTGCATCCATTGAAGCCCTGAAACTCTCTTTCAAGCTGCTGCTGATTATCGTGCCCCTGGTTGCGATTTTCGAAGTGCTGCGGTATATGCCGATATTCCGCCGGGCGGGAAGCGCGGTAGAGCCCCTCATGCGAGGAATGGGATTGTCCCGCGAGGCGGCTGTTCCCCTGTTTACCGGTATTTTTCTGGGCATCGCCTATGGGGCGGGCATCATCATCCGGGTGGCTCGCGAAAATCGCCTCTCGAAAAAAGAACTTTTTCTTATCGGACTGTTCCTGGCCACCTGCCATGCCGTGATCGAGGACACCCTGATTTTTGTGGCGGTCGGCGGAGACGGATGGGTCATGCTGGGGGTGCGCCTGGTCCTCGCCGTCGCCTTCACGGGTCTTCTGGCGCGTATCTGGCGCAAAGCGAAAAGCAGAGAGAAGGGCCTTTAGAGTGTCCCATCCGAGTCCCTGGCGAGTGGCCTGGATTTGCTTCATCATCGATGAAATGATAAAAGGGATAAGGAGAATTCAGCCTCTAAAGTGAGCCGATGTTCTATTTTCTTACCAAGATTTTCCTGACCGCCTTTCTGGTCGGAGTGATCTCCGAAATTTCACGGCGCAGCTCCCTTTTCGGTGCGATTCTCGCCTCGGTGCCGCTGGTTTCCGTGCTGGCCATGATCTGGCTGTACGTTGAAACCTCCGATGCGGATCTTGTCGCACGCCTTTGCTCCAGCATTTTCTGGATGGTCCTGCCCTCCCTGTCCCTTTTTCTGCTCTTCCCTCTTCTGGTGCGGATGGGAATGCATTTTTCCGTTGCACTCAGCCTGGGTCTTCTGGTCATGATTCTTCTTTACGGTGTGATGATTCTCATTCTGCGGCATTTCGGAATACAGCTCTGATTTCCCGGAATGCAGCAGCAATCGCATTCTTTTCATTTGCCGGTTGATATTCTTTTTTCTATCATGATCTTGGTTTTTCAACCTCGCTGCAACCACTTAACCCGCGGAGGCCAAGGTTTCCGCCTGGGTTCCGAAGACCCGAGAGGAGACAGGAAAATGGCGAACAGATGTCACGAAGTGGATTATGAAATTCTGGGGGATGACATGCAGACGGTTCTGGTCGAACTTGATCCGGGCGAAACCGTGATTGCCGAGGCCGGCGCCATGAATTTCATGGAGGAGGGGATCGTTTTCGAGGCCCGGATGGGAGACGGTTCACAACCTGACCAGGGGCTTGTCGGAAAACTCTTCAGTGCCGGAAGGAGGGCGCTGACGGGGGAGTCGATCTTCATGACGCATTTCAGCAACCGGGATCCCTCCCGAAAGCGGAAAGTCGCCTTCGCGGCGCCCTATCCGGGCCGGATCATTCCCCTGGATCTCTCCGGCGTTGGGGGAGAAATTCTCTGTCAGAAGGAAGCCTTCCTCTGCGCCGCGCTGGGCACAGAGATCGACATTGCTTTCCAGCGACGACTCGGAACGGGATTTTTCGGCGGCGAAGGTTTCATTCTCCAGCGTCTGCGCGGGGACGGCATGGTTTTCGTGCATGCCTCCGGCGCCATTATCGAGCGGGATCTGCAGGGAGAGAGTCTGCGGGTGGATACGGGATGCCTGGTCGCCTTTCAGCCGAGCGTGGACTACGATATCGAACGCGCAGGCAATCTTAAAAGCATGTTCTTCGGCGGCGAGGGGCTGTTTCTGGCCACCCTTCGCGGCCACGGAAAAGTCTGGCTGCAGAGTCTGCCATTCAGCCGGCTGGCGGATCGCATCCTGGCTCACGCGCCGAGCCAGGGAGGGTCGGAAAAAGGGGAAGGGTCCGTGCTGGGCGGCCTTGGACGGCTTCTGGACGGCAGGTGAATTGAAAAGGGCGGCCCCAGGTGGAGCCGCCCTTTGACTTTTCGACAGGATCCAAGCCGACGATGAGGCGGTGATTTACTCTCTTACGTAGATGTTCACATCCGTTTCGTGAACCATGGCCATCAGGTGGGCGTATTCAGATTCGACCACCTCGAAATGGGCTTCCTCATCGCTGGCAAGCCGCTCGAAAATCCCGCGAATTTCAGGATCCTTCGTTTCCTGAGCGTGCCGCAGGTAGTTCTTGCGATTTTCATTCTCCAGCCGCATGGCGATTTCCATGGCCTTTCGATCCGCAAGGTCCTCTTCCAGCGCTCCCTCCAACTCCTTGATGATCGCCGATTCAAATTTGGGG
The DNA here is from genome assembly GCA_024636295.1 of Desulfuromonadales bacterium. Lineage (GTDB taxonomy): Bacteria > Desulfobacterota > Desulfuromonadia > Desulfuromonadales > JAGXHI01 > JAGXHI01. The sequence goes on along the minus strand of JAGXHI010000011.1, from coordinate 7,305 downwards.
GGCCGGTTCAGAAAGGAATCCAGATCTCCGAGTTCCTTTCCCCGGTATTCCTCGAAAAGGCGCCGGATGTGATCCTTTTCTTCCCGGATGAGGACATCCAGGGCCTTTCGGGTTCTTTCCTTAATTACTGTTTCGCAAGCTTTCCGATAAAAATCCAGGCCTTCTTTCTCCTGCAGGAGGCATTTTTTCAGAGTGTCCTGAGCTGCTTTTTTCATCTGAATCTCCTTTTCCAGGTTGGATGGGTCATTCGGAATCCCACGTTTTTCTCCATGCCTGTTGATTGCCGATGGTGACCTCCCAATATTCCGAAAGTATATCGCGGTCGGAGCTTTTTTCTCCCACCTGATTTTTTCTTTCGCCGTGGGAAATCTTGATAGAGAAACGGGGATTTTCCGTTGACATTCGGTGGGACAGGCAGTAAGATGGCCCGGTTTTCGTGGTGGGTGTAGCTCAGTTGGTAGAGCACTGGATTGTGGCTCCAGGAGTCGAGGGTTCAAGTCCCTTCATCCACCCCATTTTAAAAAAAACAAAGGCCCGATCGTTGATGCTCCGCCGGATGACCCCTTTGGGAGCTGCCCGGCCGGAACGGTTCTGGTCGGGTCTTGTTTATTTATCGTCCGGGGTCAGCATGGATAGGCCGAGCTCGAATCCCGATACTCAGACGCCGGCACTTTCTCCCAGAATCCCATGTCCTGAAAACCTGATCCATTGCGAGAGTGGCGGAATTGGCAGACGCACTGGATTTAGGATCCAGCGGGCAACCGTGGGGGTTCGAGTCCCCCCTCTCGCACCATCTTTCATCATGCCCACAATTCTTTTTGTTCCCTATAACAGGACCGTCCTCTAAAAGAGGCCGGGATCTTTTTTTTTGAAAACTTATTTCAGGCTGAGGTAAAAGATATGGATATCAGAATAGAAGACATCAGCAGCGTCAAGAAGAAGATTTCCATCGAGGTGGCCCCCGAGCGCGTGGATGAAGAAATTCAGAAGGCTTACAGGAAAATCTCCAAAAACGCCAAGATAAAAGGCTTTCGCAAAGGGAAAATCCCCCATTCTGTTCTTGAAAGGTATTATGCTCCCCAGATGCAGGAGGAGGCGCTGACGAGCCTTATCAACGAATCCTACTTCAGGGCGCTGACCGAAAACCGTATTCCTGCCGTATCCGACCCGGAAATCCTGGAGAGCGGCTCTCTGGAAAAGGGCAAGCCTTTCACCTATGAAGTCAGCGTGGAGATCAAGCCAGATGTCAAAGCGCAGGATTACGAGGGATTTTCGCTGAAAAAGGAAAAATTCAGTCCCGACCAGGATGTGGTGGAAAAACAGCTTCAGCAGATGCGCGAATCGCGGGCGGAACTTCAGGTCAGTTCGAGGGAAAGCGCCGTTGAGGGCGATTCGGTGATCATTGATTTCGAAGGGTTCATCGATGGGGAGCCTTTTGAAAATGGTCGCGCCGATGATTATGTCCTTGAACTGGGCTCCGGAACCTTCATTCCCGGCTTTGAAGAGCAGGTCGTCGGAATGAAGCGGGGAGAGATCAAGGAGATCGAACTCACATTCCCCGAGGAATACGGTAATAAGGAACTGGCTGGAAAGCCCGTTGTATTCAAAACAAAGCTCAAGGAGATCAAAGAGAAGTCCCAACCCGAACTGGACGATGAATTCGCCAAGGAATTCGGCGTCGACACCCTGGATGAACTCAAGCGGCGGATTGAGGAAAACTACCGGGAACAGGAAAAAAATAGGATCGAAGGGGATCTGAAAGAGGGTCTCATCGACGCCCTGATAGAGCGCAATCCCATCGAGGTGCCCGAGGTGATGGTGGAAAAGCAGTGCGACCATATGCTGGATAATGCGAAGAAACAGCTCCAGTCCCAGGGCCTTTCCCTGGAAATGCTCGGAATGAGCGAGGAGGCCTTCAGAGAAAACTATCGACATGCGGCGGAGCGGCAGGTCAGGGCCGGTCTTCTCTTTGAAGCTGTGACACGGCAGGAGGAGATCAAGATTGAGTCCTCCGAAATAGATGCTAAACTCGATCAGATCGCCGAGAGTTCCGGAATTCCTCTGGAAACGATCAAGCAGTATTATGGGGGGCAGGATGCCCGAGGGAACCTGGCATCTCAGCTCGCGGAAGAAAAGGTGGTGAATTTCCTGCTTGAAAAATCGGAAGTGCGGGAAGTTGACCGGGCTGAACTGGAGGAAAAAAAGGATTCTAAGGACGACGAGGAGCAAAGGACATGAGTCTCATTCCCATGGTAGTCGAGCAGACCGGCCGCGGAGAACGCGCCTATGATATCTACTCAAGGCTGCTCAAGGATCGGATTATTTTTATCGGTGGGGGCATCGACGATCATCTGGCAAACCTGATCATTGCTCAGCTGCTGTTTCTGGAATCCGAGGACCCTGAAAAGGACATCTATCTTTACATCAACTCCCCGGGAGGTGTTGTGACCTCGGGACTGGCCATTTACGATACCATGCAGTACCTGAAGTCGCCCGTATCCACCATTTGCGTGGGCCAGGCCGCCAGCATGGGCGCAGTTCTTCTGGCCGCCGGCAGAAAAGGAAAGCGCTTTGCGCTGCCCAACGCGCGCATCATGATTCATCAACCTCTGGGCGGTTTTCAGGGCCAGGCCTCCGACATCAGTATTCATGCGCAGGAGATTCTTCGCATGCGCGAGACCCTGAACGATATTCTCGCCCAACACACAGGCCAGAAACTGGAGAGAATCTCTACGGATACCGAAAGAGATTTTTTCATGGGTAGCGAGGCCGCGAAGAAATATGGTATCGTTGATGATATCGTCAAAAGGAAATGACTATTCAGCAGCGATGGAGGATTCGTGAGTCAGAACAACAGCCAGTCGGGACAGCTTACCTGTTCGTTTTGCGGTAAGGCGCAGGACGAGGTTAAAAAGCTTATTGCCGGGCCTGCAGTGTATATCTGCGATGAGTGTATCGAATTATGCAAGGACATCATCGCCGAAGAGGCCAAACTCGAGGATTCCACCGGAGCGGGGGCTGGATCCCTGCCCCGGCCGGTTGAAATCAAGGAGATCCTCGACGATTATGTCATCGGCCAGGAACGCGCCAAAAAGATTCTGGCGGTTGCTGTTTACAACCATTACAAAAGAGTAGAATTTTCCTCCAAGGGCGGAGATGTCGAGGTGCAGAAAAGCAATATTCTGCTCCTGGGGCCGACCGGAAGCGGTAAAACACTTCTAGCCCAGACGCTTGCCAAGGTGCTGAACGTTCCATTCGCCATTGCCGACGCCACCAATCTTACAGAGGCCGGCTACGTGGGGGAGGATGTAGAAAATATCATTCTCAATCTTCTTCAGGCCGCGGATTATGATCTTGAAAAGGCCCAGAAGGGGATCATTTACATCGATGAGGTCGACAAGATCGCCCGCAAGTCCGATTCTCCCTCCATTACCCGCGACGTATCGGGCGAGGGGGTGCAGCAGGCGCTTCTCAAGATCATCGAGGGGACGCTGGCCAGCGTCCCGCCCAAGGGTGGACGCAAGCATCCTCAGCAGGAATTCCTCAAGGTCGACACGACGAATATTCTTTTCATCTGCGGCGGAGCTTTCTCGGGCCTGGAGAATATCATCTCCCACCGCACCGGTGCCAAAACCATGGGCTTCGGAGCGGAAATCCGCGGAAAGAAGACTGAGAATCTAGGGGAAACTCTGGCAAAAGCAGAACCGGTGGACCTTTTAAAATACGGGCTTATCCCCGAATTCATCGGAAGGCTCCCGGTCGTGGCTACCCTGAGCGAGTTGGATGAGGAATCTCTCGTCCAGATTCTCAACGAGCCCAAAAATGCCTTGGTGAAGCAGTATCAGAAGCTCTTTGAGATGGAAAAGGTCAATCTCAAATTCACGGACGGCGCCCTCGTGGCGGTCGCAAGCGAGGCGCTAAAGCGCAAGACAGGGGCGCGCGGATTGCGTTCCATTCTTGAGATCGCCATGTTGGACATCATGTACGATATCCCCTCCCAGAATCGGGTTAAGGAGGTCGTGATCAATGAAGATGTCATCTACAATCGCGCACGTCCAATTATTTTGTACGAGTGCGCCGAATCGGCCTGAGACCTCGGGACGAGAGGCGCCTGCCATAAGTGAATAATTAATTATGACTGAAATTCGGGAAAATCCCGGCAGTGAGAGGGAAGAACAGGACGTGAATGAAACCTGCTTCCCTCTTCTGCCCTTGAGGGATATCGTCATGTTTCCGCAGATGGTTACTCCTCTGTTCGTGGGCCGCCCCAAATCGATCAATGCCCTTGAAGGGGCCATGGAGAAAAATAAGCTGATCTTCCTCGCCACCCAGAAAGATCCCAAGGTGGACGAGCCGGAAGAAGATGATATTTACGACATCGGCACGCTGGGCCAGGTAATCCAGATGCTGAAGCTTCCTGACGGTACCGTAAAGGTTCTGGTGGAAGGGAAGAGTCGTGGCAGGATCGAGGCGCTCGACAAGCGCGAAGATTGCATCTTCGCTGAAATCGAGATTTTTCCCGACACCGCTCCGAGTCCTTCTCCGGAACTGGAGGCTCTCCTGCGCAGCGTCAATGGCACCTTTGACACCTATGTCAGCCTGAGCAAGAAGGTGCCGACTGAAGTGGCTTCATCCGTTTCATCCATGACCGATGTCGGACGCGCGGCCGATACCATTATCGCCCATATCAATGTCCGCATCTCTGAAAAGCAGGAAATTCTGGGTTTGATCGAACCCCGGGAGCGGCTTGAAAAGCTCCTGGAACTCATGGATCGAGAGGTCGAGATCCTGCAGATCGAAAAGAAGATCCGCAGTCGCGTCAAGAGCCAGATGGAGAGGAGTCAGAAAGAGTATTATCTTAATGAACAGATGCGCGCCATCCAGAAGGAACTCGGGGAGAAGGACGAGTTCAAGCAGGAAATCCGCGAAATGGAAGAAAAAATCCAGAAGAAGCGGATGTCCAAGGAAGCCACCGAAAAAGCAGTGGCAGAGCTGCGCAAATTGAAAATGATGTCCCCTATGTCGGCCGAGGCCACAGTGGTGCGCAACTACATCGACTGGCTGGTCTCACTCCCCTGGAGAAAAGGTACAAAGGACCGGCTTGAAATAGAGCATGCGGAAAAGATCCTCGAAGAGGATCATTACGGGCTGGACAAGGTCAAGGAGCGCATGCTGGAATACCTTGCCGTTCAGGCTCTGGTGAAGAAGATCCGGGGTCCCATCCTGTGCCTGGTCGGGCCGCCGGGAGTCGGGAAGACATCTCTGGGCAGGTCCGTCGCCCGAGCTCTGGGACGGGAATTTGTTCGGGTGTCCCTGGGTGGTATGCGGGATGAGGCGGAGATTCGGGGCCACCGTCGTACCTATATCGGGGCCATGCCGGGCAAAATAATCCAGGGGCTGCGAAAGGCGGGGGTGAAGAATCCGGTTTTTCTGCTCGACGAAATCGACAAAATGAGCACCGATTTCCGTGGCGACCCATCTTCGGCGCTTCTCGAGGTGTTGGATCCGGAGCAGAACAGCACCTTCGGCGATCTTTTCCTCGATGTGGATTACGATCTTTCGAGCGTTCTTTTTATCGCTACAGCGAACACTCTCAACATCCCCCGTCCACTGCAGGATCGGATGGAAGTGATCCGGATCGAGGGTTATACCGAAGAGGAAAAACTCAACATCGCCATTCGGTATCTTCTGCCGAAACAACTGGAAGCACACGGCTTGACCGCCAACCAGGTCCGGTTTTCCGACTCGGCTCTGTTCGAAATCATCCGTCGTTATACCCGTGAAGCCGGTGTCCGGAATCTGGAGCGGGAACTCGCCAACGTTCTTCGAAAAATCGCCCGGGAACTGGTCAAGTCAAGCGATAAGAAAAAGTCCTTTACCGTCGGAGCTCAGCAGGTCAGGAAGTATCTGGGAGTCCCCCGCTACAGTTACGGAATAAAAGAGGAAAAGAGCCAGATTGGCCTGGCGACAGGCCTGGCCTGGACGGAAGTGGGGGGGGAAATCCTTACCATCGAAACTACCGTCCTGCCCGGACAAGGCAAGGTCACCATTACCGGCAAGTTGGGAGACGTCATGCGGGAATCCGCCCAGGCGGCCATGAGTTATATCCGCTCCCGATGGCGGGAACTCAATCTGGAAAAGGATTTTTCGCAGAAGGTCGACGTGCATATCCATGTCCCCGAGGGGGCTATTCCCAAGGACGGACCTTCGGCCGGAATCACCATGGCAGTCGCATTGGCGTCTGCACTTACCGGGCAGGCGGTCAATCGCGAAATCGCCATGACGGGAGAAATCACTCTTCGTGGACGTGTTCTGGCCATCGGTGGGTTGAAGGAGAAGCTGCTTGCTGCCCGCCGGGCTGGTATCACCAAAGTGCTTATCCCTGAGGACAACGAGAAGAATCTGGAGGAAATTCCCCGGCAGATCCTTAAATCCCTCCAGGTGGTGCCGGTATCTCACATGGACCAGGTTCTGCAGGAGGCTTTGAATCTGGGGGAGGAGCCTCCCATCGGGAAGGTTCCATCGGATCTGGAGTCCGGAACCGCAGAGCCTTTGCGGCATTAAACCGAAATATTCTCTTGACTCTTTTTTTAGAAGTCTGATATAAGTATCGCGTCTTCGGCAGGGCTTTAATAATTCCTAATCATGGAGGTAATGTTGTGACGAAAGCCGATCTTGTGAATGCGATGGCGGAAAAGGCGGGAATCAACAAGACCGATGCGGAAAAAGCACTCAAAGCATTTACCGACATCGTGACAGAGGCCCTGAAGGCTGGCGACAAAGTGGCCTTGGTAGGTTTCGGCACCTTCAGTGTCGGTGAGCGTGCAGCCCGGACCGGCCAGAATCCTCAGACGGGAGCGAAAATCGAGATTGCCGCTTCCAAAACACCCAAATTTAAAGCCGGCAAGGCGCTCAAGGATTCCATCAATCCGTAAGTTGCCAGTTGGCCCGAGCAGGTTCTGAAAAGGAAACAGATACCCAAGTCACCATCAGTCGGCGGATTCTGTTTCCTTTTTCTATCCTGTCGGGGTGAGATAAGAACGGGGCTGTAGTAGAGTCGGTTACAACGCCGGCCTGTCACGCCGGAGGTCGCGGGTTCGAGTCCCGTCAGCCCCGCCATTTTTATACTTTATGTCGATGGGCGAATAGCTCAGTTGGGAGAGCATCGGCCTTACAAGCCGAGGGTCACAGGTTCGAGCCCTGTTTCGCCCACCAGAAAAAAGACGCAACTGTCCGATCCAGATTAAACGGGGCTGTAGTAGAGTCGGTTACAACGCCGGCCTGTCACGCCGGAGGTCGCGGGTT
>JAGXHI010000010.1 GCA_024636295.1 Desulfuromonadales bacterium | reverse complement strand
TTCCGCAATCTCTGCGTCAATCCGCGGATTTGATTGTGCGGCGTAAAGTACTACGCCTCCGCTCAAATCCTTGATTTCCTTGATTTTGCTAAAAATTGCTCGTTTCCAGATCGAAAACTGCATTAATGCTTACCGGGGTTTCCGGATGGATACGAATTAGGTTTTACGAGGCTACTTATGGGTTCACTTGCGTTACGGCCTGCTGCTTTGCCAAATGGGAACTTACGACCCTTTGTGACCAGAACGCCGCTCCCTTGAGCTACGGGGGTGAACGGACAACTTCCCGGCCGGGAGTTAAGCCCTTGAGATATTCAACTGTTCCTGCGTACGGACACCCCCCATATTTCTTTGTCCCCCGAATTCCGGCAAATTTCTCCTCTGATTAGTTTTGCGAAGTCCGATTCGAATCGGCGGCGTCAGGAAGGTGTAATCCCTGTTACCCTCTGGTCGATTTTTTCCGTGATCTGTTATAATTCCTAACCAGATACCGGCATCCCGATCCTCCCTCTTATTCAAGGGTCTTCTCCATGTCCTTCATGAAAACGTGTAAGCCCCAGGGGCTCTACCATCCCGATCATGAGCACGAGTCGTGCGGCGTCGGTTTTGTCGTCAACATCAAGGGAGAACGCACCCACACCCTGGTGCGCCAGGCTCTGGAGGTGCTGGGAAACCTGCAGCACCGCAGTGCAGTGGGGCGCGATCCAAATACCGGGGACGGCGCCGGAATCACTTTGCAGATCCCCCACGAGTTCTTTCAGGAAGAGTGCGCCAATGACCGCATTCGCCTGCCGCAGGCCGGCCAGTATGCCGTGGCCATGATTTTCCTGCCCCGTGAGCGCGCTGAACGCCACCGTTGCGAGCGCCTCACGGAACAGATTATCGCCGAACATGGATTCCAGTTCCTCGGCTGGCGCAATGTGCCGACGAACAACAGTCTGCTCGGGGAGGACGCCCGCTATCTGGAGCCGGTGATTCGACAACTCTTCGTCGGCCGCTCTCCAGAGGTGACGGACGACCTGGATTTCGAGCGCCGCCTTTACGTCTGCCGCCGCAGTCTATTCAGCCGGATCAGGTCGATGGGGCCCCTTTTCGCCGAGACCTTCTACATCTGCAGCTTTTCTGCCCGGACCCTGATCTACAAGGGGATGCTCACCCCGCACCAGCTCCCCGAATATTTCCTGGACCTGCGCAATTCCGAGATCCGCAGCGCCCTCGCACTGGTTCATTCGCGCTTCTCCACCAATACTTTTCCAAACTGGGTGCGCGCCCATCCCTATCGATATATCGCCCATAACGGCGAGATCAACACCCTGCGCGGCAACGTCAACTGGATGCACGCCCGTCAGGCCCTTCTCGCCAGTCGCGAACGGGGCAACGAATGGGCGAAAATCCTGCCGGTGATCGTGGAAACAGGCAGCGATTCGTCAATGTTCGACAATTGTCTGGAGTTCCTTCACCTCTCGGGACGCTCACTGCCGCACGCCATCATGATGATGATTCCAGAACCGTGGAGCGGCCACCGACAGATGGACGACGCCCGGCGCGCTTTTTACGAATACCATGCTTGCCTGATGGAGCCTTGGGACGGCCCGGCCTGCGTCGCATTCACCGACGGTGTGCGCATCGGCGCCGTACTCGATCGCAATGGCCTTCGCCCCTCGCGGTACTGGGTGACCCGCGACGGCCAGGTCGTTCTCGCCTCCGAAACCGGGGTCCTCACACTCCCCCCGAACCGCGTCCTGCACAAGGGGCGGCTGCAGCCGGGTCGGATGTTCCTGGTGGATACCGAGCAGGGTCGAATCGTCCCCGACGAGGAGATCAAGGCGCAAGTCGTCAGCGCGCATCCCTATCGGCAGTGGCTCGATACGAATATGATTGCCATAGAGGATCTCCCCGAAGTCTCCGGGGCGCCCCAACCCGAGCCGTCCACACTTCTGCAGCGACAACAGTCCTTCGGCTACAGCTTTGAGGAACTGCGGGCGGTGCTCGCCCCCATGGCGACCAACGGAGTCGAGGCGGTCGGCTCCATGGGAAACGATGCTCCTCTGGCCGCCCTCTCCGCCAAGCCTCAGCTCCTCTATGCCTATTTCAAACAGCTCTTCGCCCAGGTAACCAACCCCCCCATCGACAGCATCCGCGAGGAGATCATCACCTCCACGCTGACGACCCTTGGTGCCGAGCGCAATCTGCTTCATCCCGAGCCCGAGTCCTGCCGCCGGATCAAGGTTCCAGGACCGATCATCGATAAAAGCGCCCTGGAGCGGCTGCGCCACGTCGATCTCTCCGGTTTGCGGGCGGAAACCCTGTCGATCCTCTTTTCAGCCGGCGGCGGTGAGACAGGTCTGGAAGAGGCGGTCGCCGAAATCTGCCGGCAGGCGGATGCGGCCATCACCAAAGGGGTGAGCCTGCTCATCCTCTCCGATCGCGGGGTGAGCCCGGAACTTGCACCCATTCCCGCGCTCCTTGCGGTAGCAGCCGTCCATCACCACCTGATCCGCCGGGGGACTCGCACTCTGGCATCCCTCATTGTGGAATCGGCCGAACCCCGGGATGTCCATCACTTCTCCCTGCTGATCGGCTATGGCGCCGGGGCCGTGCATCCTTATCTGGCTTTCGAGACCATTGAAGCGATGATCGGTGAGGGCCTTCTGCCCGATGTTAAAACCGGGGCAGCGGTGAAAAACTATGTCAAGGCAGCCACCAAGGGTGTTGTCAAGACCATGGCCAAAATGGGAATCTCGACCATTCAGAGCTATCGCGGAGCGCAGATTTTCGAGGCGGTGGGGTTGTCCCGGGAGCTTATTGACCGCTATTTTACCTGGACTTCCTCGCGCCTGGAAGGAATCGGTCTGGAAACCATTGCCGCCGAGGTGCTCGCCCGCCACCGCCATGCCTTTGCATTGCGCCGCGACCCGTCCGAGGGACTGGCGCCAGGGGGAAAGCATCAGTGGCGGCAGGGGAGCGAGCTTCACCAGCTCGGACCGCAGGCCATCCACCTGGTGCAAACCGCCGCCCGAACCGGCGACTACCGGCAGTTCAAGGAATTCTCGGCCCTCGCCGACGACCACGCCCGTCAGCTGAGCACTCTGCGCGGCCTGCTCGAGTTCAGATTTCCCGCCGCACCCATTCCCCTGGAGGAGGTGGAGCCTGTGGAGGCGATCATCAAACGGTTCAAGACCGGCGCCATGTCCTACGGTTCCATAAGCCGCGAAGCCCACGAGGCTCTGGCCATCGCCATGAACCGCATTGGGGGAAAATCGAATACCGGCGAAGGGGGGGAAGACTCCTCCCGTTATGTTCCCGATGCCAACGGGGACAGCCGCTCCAGCGCCATCAAGCAGATCGCTTCAGGCCGCTTCGGCGTGACCAGTGAATATCTGGTGAACGCCAGAGAGCTGCAGATCAAGATGGCCCAAGGGGCGAAACCGGGGGAGGGGGGGCAGCTCCCGGGGCACAAGGTCTACCCCGAAATCGCCCGCGTGCGTCACTCGACCCCCGGGGTCGGGCTCATCTCTCCGCCGCCGCATCATGACATCTATTCCATTGAGGACCTCGCTGAACTGATCCACGACCTGAAAAACTCCAACCACGAGGCGCGCATCAGCGTCAAACTGGTAGCCGCGGTCGGCGTCGGCACCATTGCCGCCGGGGTGGCCAAGGCCAAGGCCGATGTGGTGCTGATCTCCGGACATGACGGGGGAACCGGCGCTTCCCCGCTCAGCAGCATTCATCACTCGGGGCTCCCCTGGGAACTGGGGCTGGCGGAAACGCACCAGACCCTGCTGCTCAACGGCCTGCGAGACCGTATCGTTGTGGAGACGGACGGGCAACTTAAAACCGGCCGCGATGTGGTGATCGCCGCCTTGCTCGGGGCCGAGGAATTCGGCTTCGCGACGACCCCACTTGTTGTGCTTGGCTGCATCATGATGCGGGCCTGCCATCTCAACACCTGTCCCGTAGGGGTTGCCACACAGGACCCGCGGCTGCGATTGCGCTTCAAGGGATCTCCGGACCACGTCGTCAACTTTTTCACCTTTGTCGCCATGGAAGTTCGCGAATTGATGGCCAGGCTCGGCTTTCGCACCTTCAACGAAATGGTCGGCCGCAGCGATCGCCTGGAGCCGCGCCGGAAATCGGATAATCCAAAAATTCGGGGGCTCGATCTTTCCGCCATCCTCCACCGCCCGGAAGTCGGACCGGAGATCGGCACATACTGCCGGACCCCTCAGGACCATGGCCTGCGGTATTCCCTGGACCGCACGGTTCTGCTGAAGCTGTGTGCGCCTGCCCTGGAGGAGGGGAAACCGGTTCACGCCTCATTACCCATCCGCAACGTCAACCGGGTGGTGGGGACGCTGCTCGGAAGTGAGGTGACCCGCTGTTACGGCGCCGCCGGCCTCCCCGACGGAACGATCCGCCTCAAGTTCAACGGCTCCGCCGGCCAGAGTTTCGGCGCCTTTGTGCCATACGGCATCACCCTGACCATTGAGGGGGATGCCAACGATTACTGCGGCAAGGGTCTCTCGGGGGGACGGATCGTCATCGTTCCGCCGCGCGACGCCAGTTTCGACCCCCAGCAGAACATCATCGTAGGCAACGTCGCCTTCTACGGCGCCACCGCCGGCGAGGCCTTCATTCGCGGCATGGCCGGCGAGCGTTTCTGCGTGCGCAATTCGGGACTGAAGGCGGTGGTCGAGGCGGTGGGGGACCACGGCTGCGAGTACATGACCGGCGGCGCCGTGGTCATTCTCGGCCCCACCGGGCGCAACTTCGCCGCCGGCATGTCGGGTGGGATCGCATACGTCCTGGACAAAAATGGAATATTCCCCGAATATTGCAACACCGAGATGGTCGACCTCGAGCGGCTCCGAGAGCCGGGGGAAATCGAAGAATTGCAGGCGCTGATTGAGAGGCATCGGGATCTAACCGGCTCTAACCTTGCCGACGCCGTTCTCGCGGACTGGAGTCGGAGCGTCTCTCGCTTCTTCAAGGTCTTCCCCAAAGATTACCGGCGGATGCTGGAGGCCATCGATCGCGCCGCCGCGGCGGGATTGTCCGGGGATGAGGCCCTGGTTGCCGCCTTCGAGGAGAACGTGCACGACACGGCCCGGGTGGGAGGGAATTAAATACAAGGTTCAAGGTTCAAGGTTCAAGGTTCAAGGTTCAAGGTTCAAGGTTCAAGGTTGGAGCTCGTTCATATCTTCAACATTGAGTCTGTCCCGGGCCTGAGGTCTCTGGCCTCTGGCCATTAACAACGGATGGTTTTCTGGAGAAAGCATGGCCAAACTGGGTGGGTTCCTGGAATATTTTCGTGAGCTTCCGGCTGATCGGCCGGCGCTGGAGCGGTTGCATGACTGGGGGGAGTTTCATCTTCACCATCCCGAAGCGAAATGCCGTGAGCAGGGGGCGCGCTGCATGGAGTGCGGCACTCCTTTCTGTCACACCGGGCTGCTGTTGCCCGGCGGGGCGTCGGGATGTCCGGTCTACAACCTGATTCCCGAGTGGAACGATCTGGTCTGGCGAGGGTTGTGGCGTCAGGCGCTGGCGCGGCTGCACATGACCAACAACTTCCCCGAGTTCACCGGCCGGGTCTGTCCGGCCCCCTGCGAGGGAGCGTGCGTTCTGGGGATTATCGAACCCCCGGTCACCATCAAGGCCATTGAACAGGCCATCGCCGATCGGGGCTTCGAAGAGGGATGGATCGCCCCCCATCCTCCCGGAGGGCGCAGCGGCAAGCGGGTGGCGGTGGTCGGGTCGGGACCAGCGGGTCTCGCCTGCGCGGCGCAGCTCAACAAGGCCTGGCACGAAGTGACGGTCTACGAGCGGGCGGACCGCATCGGAGGTCTTCTTACCTACGGCATTCCCGCCATGAAACTGGAAAAAACCATCGTCCAGCGCCGTGTCGACCTTCTCGCCGCCGAGGGAATCCGTTTTGAAACAGGTGTCGAGATCGGCCGAAATCGGATGCTGGCGGAGTTGCACGAGGAGTTCGATGCCGTGGTGCTGTGCTGCGGTGCGACCCGACCTCGTGATCTGGCGATACCGGGCCGCGAAGCCCGGGGGATTCACCAGGCCATGGAGTTTCTCACGCATAACACCCGGCGGCTGCTCGACGGAAGTCCCCTGAAGCTCAGCGCCGAGGGGAAGCACGTGGTCGTGATCGGCGGGGGAGATACCGGAACCGACTGCGTCGGAACTGCCCTGCGGCAGGGATGCAGATCGATCACTCAGCTCGAGATCCTGCCCCAGCCGCCGCAGGACCGCGCCCCCGACAACCCCTGGCCCCAATGGCCCCGGGTTTATCGCCTCGATTACGGCCAGGAGGAAGCGAAAGCCCGTTTCGGCGGCGATCCGCGCCAGTATCAGGTATCCGCCGAGGAGTTCCTTGTCGATGAGGCAGGACGCGTGAGGCAAATCCGGATACACGATATCGAATGGCAGGAGGAGGCCGGACGGCCATGGCCGGAAAAAGTGCAGGGAACGGAACGGACGGTTCCCGCTGATCTCGTATTGTTGGCGATGGGTTTTCTCGGGCCGGAGGAGACGATTTTGGAGGGGCTCTCACTGGAGCAGGACCCACGCAGCAATATCAAGGCCGAATACGGTCGCTTCGCCACCAGCCATCCTGGAATTTTTGCCGCCGGAGACGCACGCCGCGGCCAGAGTCTGATCGTCTGGGCCATCAACGAGGGTCGCAGCGCCGCCCGCGAGGTCGACCGCTTCCTGATGGGGGAAACAGCTTTGCCCTGATAAACGAGGGGATTGGGGACGTTGTTCATTTGTCGATTAGTGTCCGAAGTGCCGGGTCCTTCTTTACCATCTGCTCCCCCCGAGCGGCGGCGACACTCACCCCCGAGCGGCCGAGCCCCAGCTGCCTCCCCACCGCGACTCCACTCTCGCCGAGGTGGCGGACCGCCAGGTAGCAGACGATGCTCCGGACTTCCGCAACCCCGGCCGCCCGGGTCTTCAGCCGGAGTTTAGCAGGATCGACGGCAAAGCGGGAGCAGACCTTGCCGATCAACTCGGGGATGTCGATTCTTGGCGCCATCTCCGGCGCCTGTTCCTTTCGCGCACGCAACACCTCGATAAACTCGCCATTGCCTAAAATCCGGTCGTCATAGGGTTCCTCGGGCAGCTTCGTTCGCCGCCTTCCGCTGCTGGTCAAATCGTCCCGCTTTCCTTGCGCGAGGCCATCGGCTATGAACTGATGGTAGCGACGCGTTGCCTCACCCTTTTGCTTGCCAAAGAGAGCGAGAACCTCATCTGCCTCCTCTGGCCATTTCCCATGAGGACGCCATGTCCGGACCAGGGGTAGCCGTCGAGAGCGGCGAGATCCGCTACCAGACCGGCCCGCAGCGGATTAAGGTGGATGTAGCGGACCAGTTCGAGGAGATAGGCATCCTCCTCGCAGACGATCGATTTGTACCGGTTTTGAAAAAGTTGGCCCGACCGATGATGTTGCCGGTTGAAATAGAGGGTGTAGCCGGTAAGGAGTCGGCGCATGAAGGGAGCCAGACGGGACTGCCGGGGCAGGAGCAGCAGGTGCACATGGTTGGTCATCAGCGACCAGGCAAGGCATTTGACTCCGGTCTGGACGAGGAGTTTGGACAGCTTTTGCAGAAACCGGATGCGGTCGGAATCATCGCGGAAAAGGTCGCAGCGATCGACACCGCGGACGATGACGTGTTGAAGCAGGTCGGGAATATCCAGGCGGGCGGTTCTTGGCATGCGGGCAGGGCATCATCGCCACAGGCGCTAGTCAACTAATGAACAACGTCCCCGAAGATGGAAGATGTTCCGAAGATGGGTTCAAGGAATTGATTTCCCTGTTTTCGTTGAAATGAATCGTATTCCGTGGGAATATTGAATTACAACCCTTGCAGGGATCATTCCCCTATGCTCTCGACAGTCCGACTCGGGAAACTTCATCCTTTTTGTTACGAAGGTGTGAGCGGAATCCGACCTTTTCCCGGACTTTTTCCATCCTATTTCCTTCCTTCTATCCAGGGGACATATAAGTGCCTTCAGAGCCCGGCGTCCGTTCGCCGGCAGCGATAGCGGTTTGCATATCGTTCTCGAGGATTCCACGCCATGAGCAATCAGGACAATCCCACAACACCCGGGGGGAAACGGGAGATTGAAACGTTAAGGAAAGAACTCCGGCGCCTGCAAGGGGAGCGGGACGACGCTCTTGCAAGGGCACTCCGTCTCCAGAAAAAATGCAAGACAATGTCGCGGTCCCTCCAAGCCAAAGGACCCTTGTGGCATAAATTGCAAAGGCCGACTCTCTTCCTCGAGCAGGCCCCTGTCGCCATTGCCATGTTCGATCGTGAGATGCGCTATGTCAGAGCCAGCCGTCGCTGGCGAAGCGACTACGGACTCGGAGAACGGGAACTGAACGGACTCTCGCATTACGACATCTTTCCGGAAATCCCCGAGGACTGGAAAGCGACTCATCGCCGCTGCCTTGCAGGTGAGATCATGCGCAAGGAGGAGGATCGTTTCGTGCGGGCCGACGGTTCGATACAGTGGTTGCGGTGGGAGGTCCAACCCTGGCGCGATGCGAGTGGAAGCATCGGCGGGATTATCATCTTCACCGAGGATATCACCGAACGCAAGCAGGCGGAAGATGACCTGCGCCAGAGCGAGGTGCGTTACCGGACCACCTTCGAGCAGGCTGCGGTGGGCATGGCCCATACCGCTCCGGGGGGACGATTCCTCCGCGTCAATCATCGTCTTTGTGAAATCACCGGATATTCGCGCGAAGAGCTTCTCCGGAAAACCTTCTCGGATATCACCTTCTCCGAGGATATCGATATCAGCCGCAAGCTGGAAAAAAAGCTTATGGCAAAGGAGATTCCCCGCTACACGATCGAGAAGCGCTACGTCCGGAAAGACGGTGCGCTGATCTGGGTGAACCTGAACGTCTCCCTGGTGCGGGATCTCGCCGGCAATCCACTGCACAGCCTTGGAGTGGTGGAGGATATCTCCGAACACAAGGCCCTTGAGTCAAAACTGCGGGAGGCGAAGGAGCAAGCGGAGGAGGCCACGCGCACCAAGAGCCGTTTTCTTGCCACCATGAGTCACGAGCTGCGCACCCCCATGACCGTTATCCTGGGTTCCCTGGAGGCCCTCCGGAAATCCTGGAGCGCTCCAGAGAGGGAACAGCTTTTGGAATTGGGGGACAGCTCGGCGCATCGGTTGTTGGGACTTATTGACGACCTGCTCGATATCTCCAAAATAGAAGCTCGCAAGCTCAAGATCGAGGAGCAACCCTTCGATCTGCGAAATTGCGTTCGGCGGGCGGTGGAGATCTTTATGCTCCCGGCCCAAAAAAAAGGGCTGAATCTTCACTGGTCCGTCGATCCCGAGCTGCCGGAGCAGGTGAGCGGAGACCCTGCCAGGCTCGGACAGATACTGATCAACCTGGTGGGAAATGCCGTGAAATTCACCCGGGCCGGAGAAGTGGCGGTGGCGGTAAGGAAAGAAGAAGGCCAAATGGTATTCTCCATCCTCGACACGGGCATCGGCATTGCCCCGGACCAGGTCAGCCAGCTTTTCCGGCCCTTTACACAGGTGGACAATTCGTTGACCCGCCCTTTCGGAGGCTCGGGGCTGGGATTGGCCATCAGCAAGGACCTTGTCGAGATGATGGGCGGCTCCATCTCCCTGGAAAGCGAACTCGGCACAGGAAGCACCTTCACCTTCGTCCTTCCCTTGAATCCTGCGGAAGAAAGGCAGACGCCCCAGCCCCATAAAGCGCCGATCCGAACTCCCCAAGCCCTCAAGGTCCTGCTGGCCGAGGACGATCCGTCCATACGGAATCTGATCAAAATCATTCTCGACAAGCGGGGTTTATCCGTGACAATCGCGGAAAACGGCCGCGAAGCGATTGAAAAATGGCGAAAGGGAGGTGTCGACCTGATCCTCATGGATCTTCAGATGCCGGAGATGAACGGCCTCGAGGCCACAAAAAAGATTCGGGAACTGGAAAGGGACGAGGAGCCCAGAACTTTGATTTTCGCTCTCACCGCCCATGTCCTGCCGGAAAGCAGGCATGAATGCCTCGCCGCGGGAATGGACGGGTTTCTTTCCAAACCGCTCCGGACGGAAGCGTTGGACAGGGCCATCGAAAGCTGTCTCCGCACCGCAAACTGAGCGCCTTTCCTCGGAGGTGGAGCGTTTCGACCCGCCGGATTCATCGTGCCGCAAAGATCCGATTTCTCCGGAAACCTCGACAGGCGATTGGGGAGCTGATCGACAATATGCGCGAGCAGGGTCGGGTCGCGGATGCCATTGCCTACCTGCAGAACAAGCTCGGTATGCTCGAACGCCTCGAAGATCATTCCGGACTGCGCCGGAGCTACATCGCCACGGTGGCCCGGTTCGGCGTGGGGGCGGGATCCGTGTGATCGCCTCAGCAGTCATGCCAGGGCGGGGAACCCTTTTACTTGCGGAGCATTTGAAATCAGGTTCAGTTACCCCTGCCCGGCGATCTACCTCCGGAAGAGCCGCATCATGAGATCCAGGTCGCCTTCCACCTGGTATTTCTGTTCCATGAACATCTGGGCTCCATCCGTCTTTCCGGTCATGATATCCACCCAGAGACCGAAGGGCGTTCGGATGGTGAGGTCCGGGGTTTCGCCAATGCCCCGGGCCGGGTTCACCTTCCCGTCCTCGATCATGAAGTAGCAGGAATCCTCCACATCCCCGGAAAAATGAAACTGCAGGGCCTTCCTTTCGTCTCCTGTGGCTGAGATATCGAGGCCGTAAGGAAGAACGAACATGAAATCCTCCAGGGTGTCAGGCCGCGGTACCATTTTTCTTTCGCTGAATTCCTTTGGGTTCACCCCCTCGGCGATACAGGTTTTCCAGTACATGTTTCCCATTTTTCCGAAGGACTCGGCGTCCCCAAGCGGTTGTGTGATCCGGTCCATTGTTTCCGGAGCGATTTCCATATCTTCGATCAGCTCCCTGCCTGCCTGCCGGGTCGCGTCCAGTACGTCATTAGCTTTTTCCTGGAGAAAAGGGCTGGACAGCAGGGAGGCGCCGGCCCGACAGATGATTCCCGCCTCCTCGACGCCCATGTGTGCACGAGCGAAGAATTTGCGCATGGGGTTGAATTCAGAGTCTTCGGGAAATCCGCAGACCGAAAGAAAAACGCTGGCCGGAATTTTATCGCGGATCGGATGGATCGTTTTCCCCACAGCGTCGGGCTCGAAAAAGGGGAGGATGGCCGGAAGCGTGCGCTCCCGGAATGCGCTCATGGCGGCGTTGATCGTGTGGTAGTAGAGCGGGCTGGCGTAAACGACCAGGTCGCTTGCCTTCCATTTGGGGAAGAGTTCGTAGGTCATGTCGTCCTTGTGAACGCATTGGCCCGGCGTTTTGGTCCAGCAGGTGAAACAGCCGATGCAGTTTCGGATCTTCTTCTCGCGCAGGTTCACCACTTCGACATTTCCGCCCGCTTCGCGCATGCCATCCACGAGGCATCCGAGCATGATGGCCGTGTAACTCTCCTCATCGCCGCGGGGGCTGGAATTCAGAGCAAGTACGTTCACGTTGTTTTCTCCCTTTGATAGAAGTCTGTCCGATGTTCGCCAGAATGATAATATACCATTGTTCTATCAGAGCGAAAACATTTCTTGGACGCGATGGATGGGGCCCCTTGGGGACGTTGTTCATTTGTCGATTAGTGTCCGAAGTGCTGGGTCGGCTCATGAAGGGAGCCAGACGGGACTGCCGGGGCAGGAGCAGCAGGTGCACATGGTTGGTCATCAGCAACCAGGCAAGGCATTTGACTCCGGTCTGGACGAGGAGTTTGGACAGCTTTTGCAGAAACCGGATGCGGTCGGAATCATCGCGGAAAAGGTCGCAGCGATCGACACCGCGGACGATGACGTGTTGGAGCAGGTCGGGAATATCCAGGCGGGCGCTTCTTGGCATGCGGGCAGGGCATCATCGCCACAGGTGCTAGTC
>JAGXHI010000009.1 GCA_024636295.1 Desulfuromonadales bacterium | reverse complement strand
CCGTCGCAACAACAGGTTCCGCCTCTGCAAGTGCCCTGGAAAACACAATGACAATCACCGCTGAAAATCAGTTGGGGCGGGAAGGATTATTCCTCTTGACAACTGTCAGCCATATCAGTTTTCGTCCGGAAACGGCCCTTTCCCGCAATCTCCGCGTCAACTCGCGGATTTGATTGTGCGGCGTAAAGTACTACGCCTCCGCTCAAATCCTTGGTTTCCTTGACCTTGCGAAAAATTGTCCGTTTCCGGATCGAAAACCGCATTTGTGCTCCCCGGGGTTTCCGACGAAAACTAAATTCAATTACACCTTTCAGTCTCTAAAGAATGATGAGGCGACTCTGGCTGGAAAGAGCAGGTTTATAGTAATGGGAAGGATTTCAGGACAACCTCTAGGGAGATTTTTTTCTTCCGATCAATAGAACAGTCAGAGCGCCCAGAACAAATCCTATCAGCGTCGTTAACAGAAGAAGAACCGCCCGTGGCATGATCATCGACCAGAAAAGGAAATTGGTTTCGGTGGGTGTCGAATTCTGAGTGATAACGATCAGGACGAGAAAGGCTAAAATGGCAATGACAATTAACTTGAATCTGTACATCGCTCGACTCCTGTCTTTATATTTAGCATTTGCTGGTAAATTGAAGTATGCCTTTTCCGTATCCATTGTCAAATCGGCCCCTCCAATACTTGAATCTAAGAGAAGGGGATGGGGTGGGCCATTCAGATCATACGCCATACGACGACAACCGCCTCATCAATAGGGAGCAGGATACTTCATCTGGAATCGAAGGTCGAAAAAAGAAGTAGCAGGAAAAAGAAGTAGCAGGTAACCGTATTAACTTTTTCCTGCCCTAAATTTCTGCTAATCTTTTCACAATTTCTGCCGCACTGATTGCCAACCCGTCAGATGATCGGCGGCCTGCTTGTTCTGCCGCGGACTTTCTGTGCAAGGAGACGGTCATGGATTTTCAGCTGAACGATGACCAGAAGCAGATCGTAGAGCTTGCCGATACCCTCGGCAGAAAAGAGTTTGCCCCCAAGGCCGCCACCTGGGACAAGAACCACGAATATCCCTACGAGAATGTTGAAAAGCTGCGCCAGGCCGGCCTGCTCGGCATGACCATTCCGGAACGATTCGGCGGACAGGAACGTCCTCTCATCGATGCCATTCTGGCGGTCGAGGCGACGGCGAAATACTGCGGCGTAACCGCCCGTATCATTGTGGAGACCAACATGGGCGCCCTGGGCGCGGTCATGGCTTACGGCACCGACGCTCAGCGGCAACTGGTGGCCGGGCGCATCCTCGAACAAGGGGACAAGCCGGTCATCGGCATGACGGAACCGGAGGCCGGCACCGCCCTTACGGACCTGAAAACCCGCGCCGACCGTATCCCCGGCGGCTGGCGGATCAACGGCCTGAAGCACTGGATCACCGGCGGCGGCATATCGGTCTCCAACCTGATCTTCGTACGTTTTTTCGACCAGGGGCAGGAACTCGGCATCGGCGGCATTCTGGTCGATAAGGACCATCCGGGGTTCACCATCGGCAGGGTCGAGGACGCCTGCGGCCTGCGCGGTATCCCGGAGACCGAGCTCCTCTTCACGGATTGCGAGGTTCCGGACGACCGGGTGGTGGTGATGGGGGAAGGCACTACCGGTTTCAAGAAACTGATGGACGGCTACAATGGCCAGAGGGTGGGGGCGAGCGCCGTCGCTCTGGGAATTGCCCAGGGAGCGCACGACCTGGCTGTCGACTGGATGCAGCAGCGCAAGGCCTTCGGCCGACCCATTTCAGATTTTCAGGGCCTTCAGTGGATGATGGCCGAGGACGAGATCAAGCTCAACTGCAGCCGCCTGCTTATCTATCGAGCCGCATGCAATGCCAGAGGGCTGCCGAACAATGTCATGCTGCCGAGAATGGCCGAGGCCTCGATGGCCAAGGCCTACACCGGGCACGCGAGCCTTGAGGTGGTCTCGGACGCCCTGCAGATGTTCGGCGCCTACGGCTATTCGAGAGACCTGCCGCTGGAGCGCATGTTCCGGGACGTCCGCATGTTCCAGATCGGAGGCGGCACCACCCAGGCCCAGTTGAACATGATCTCCCGCGGCATCTTCCGCCAGAAATTCGACTTGCGAAAATAACACGACCCCGATTCCGGAGTGTCTTCGCTATGCCCTCTCCCCTTGAAGGAATGAAAGTCCTGGATTTTTCCCAGGTTCTGGTCGGTCCGGCCGCGGCCATGATCCTTGGTGATCTTGGCGCCGAGGTGGTCAAGGTCGAGCGTCCCGGCGGCGATGAAACCCGTACCTGGCCCCCCACCATGCCGCAGGGGGAGTCCGGGTACTTCATGATGATCAACCGGAACAAAAAATCGGTGATTTTGAACCTGAAGGAGCCTCAGGCGCGGGAGATCGCCCGCTCGCTGGCGGCGCAGATGGATGTGGTGGTCGAGAACTTCACCCCTGGGATGACGGAGAAGCTCGGCATCGATTATGAGAGCTGCCGGCGCGAAAATCCGGGACTGGTCTACTGCTCTCTCTCGGGCTTCGGTCAGGATGGTCCGTATCGCGACAAGAAAGCCTACGACCCGATCATTCAGGGGATGACCGGCCTCATGTCGGTGACCGGCGAGCGGGGCCGGAGCCCGGTGAAAGTGGGCATCCCCATCACCGATCTGGCAGCGGCGCTGAAGGCGATGATCGCCTTCCAGGCGGCGTATATCCGCAAATTGTCGACCGGCGTCGGCCAGTACATCGACGTCGCCCTCTACGATTCCATGATCTCCCTGCTCACGGTCATGGCCATGGAGTACTTCGTGACCGACGCCCCGCCCGAGCGCTGGGGGATGGATCACATCCACCGGGTGCCTGCACGGGCCTTCGAATGCAAGGACGGCCTCTTCGTTCAGTGCACCGCCACCAATGAGGTCATGTACCCCGCCTTCTGCCGGGCCGTCGGACTTCCCGAACTCAGCGCGGACCCGCGGTTCGACACCAACAGGAAGAGAGTCGAACGTCGGGAAGAAATCATGCCGCTCTTCCAGGCGCGCTTCCTGGAAAAAAACAGCGATGAATGGCTGCGGATTCTCGAGGCTGCCGATCTGCCCTGCGGACCGGTCCTCGACTTGGCGGATGTCTTCGCCGACCCAAATATCGCCGCCCCAAATATCGCCGCCCGCGACCTGTGCTTCGAGATGCCGCATCCGGTGGAGGGAGCCGTCAAGCAGCTCGGGTTCCCGTGGAAATTCTCCTGCACCCCGGCCTCGGCCCGGCTTGCGCCCCCTCTGCTCGGCGAACACACCGACGAGATCCTGAGCTCCTGGCTGGGCCTGTCGGGCGAAGATATCACCGCTCTGCGGGAGCGCCGGGTGATCTGATGACGAGCGGCCTCCAGAGTAAAAAGCAAAGCGCAGATACGGGGACCGGCCGCGCCGGTGGCCAACCGACCATCCTTATCCTGCACGCTCTGTTCGGCGTCAGCAGGGCAAGTGAACTGAACCGGTTGTGGCCCGGTGTTCTCCTGGCGGCGGCCGTCATGCTCGCGGCGCTGCCGCTGGCGGACCGGCTTGGCCGCTGGGCCCTGCGCCTGCAGGGAATCGATTCGCCGACCGCGGGCAGCCCGATCTCGGGCGTCCTGGTGGCGATCGTTATCGGCATCCTGCTCCGCAACCTGCTCCCACTGCCGGCGGCCGTCCAGCCCGGCATCAGGTTCTCGGTGGCCAAGCTCCTGCGGCTGGGGATCATCTTCGTCGGCATCAAGCTCAGCCTGATCGAGGTGGTCAGGCTCGGCGCCTGGGGTCTTCCGGTGGTGTTGACGACTATCACAGCCGGCCTGCTCTTCGTCTCCTGGCTGGCACGCCGGGTGGGTATCTCCGACCGACTGGGAACGCTGATTGCGGCCGGAACCAGTATCTGCGGCATCACCGCCATTGTCTCCACGGCGCCTGCCATCGACGCCGATGAGAGCGAGGTGGCCTACGCGGTGGCCAATATTGCCTTTTTCGGTATGCTCGGGATGTTCTCCTATCCCTACCTGGCCGCCCGGATCTTTGTCACCCCCGAACAGGTCGGCCTGTTTCTGGGCACCGCCGTTCATGACACCTCGCAGGTGATCGGGGCGGGGTTGAGTTATCAGGAAATGTTTCAGGATGAGATCGCTTTCAAGGCGGCAACGGTAACCAAGCTGACCCGCAATCTGTTTCTGGCGGCTGTCGTGCCGCTTCTCGCCATCCTGTATGCCAGGCGGCAGGCCCGGCGGACGGGGAGCGCCACCCGCAGGGTCGAAATAAGCAAGCTGTTCCCTCTGTTTGTGATCGGCTTTTTGCTGGCGGCGGTGCTGAGGTCGGTGGGCGATGCCACATTGCAGACAGGCCTGGCCTTCGGAGTTTTCGATGCCGGGACCTGGCAGGGGCTGACCGAACAGATCGGCGGAGTCTGGGGATCCAGATACCTTTTGGGAACAGCTCTGGCGGCGGTGGGGTTAGGGACCGACCTTTCGCTCTTCAGACGCCTTGGCCTGAAGCCGTTTCTCGTCAGCCTTATCGCCGCGCTGGCGGTGGGGCTGGTCGGGTTCTCCATGGCCTGGCTGCTTGGGCCCCACGTACACCTGTAGCATAAAGGACTTTCGCCATGTCAACTCGCACCTGTTTCCTGATCCTCGCCGTCCTCCTGCTCGGACTTCCTTTCACTGCCCCGGCCGAGACAGTTCCAACGGCCCTTTCCGCCTCCTCCGCGACTGAAACCGGACCGGACTCAGAGGCGGAACCGACTCCGTCGGCAAATAACGCTGAAGAAGGTCGATTCTTCAGGCAGATCAAAGAAGGATTCAGTCTTCATAAGGAGAACTACTTGCTTCCCATCACCTGGTCGAACGACGCCAGCTCCGCAAAAGATGCCGAACTGAAATTCCAATTCAGCTTCAAGCAACAGATCTATCGCGGCCTCGCCTTCGCCTACACGCAGAAATCATTCTGGCGGACCTTCGACCAGGAGGATTCGCGCCCCTTTCGTGAGACCAATTACAACCCCGAGCTCTTCTATCGTTTTCAAGCCCGGACCACCGCGGATCGAGAATGGGGCGCGGACCTCGGCATCGAACATGAATCCAACGGAGATCGCGAACCGAGCTCGCGCAGTTGGAACCGGGTCTATCTCGCCCCCTTCCTTCAACACGGGCCCCTGCGTGCTGAACTCAAACTCTGGCAGCGACTTTCGGAGAAGGCCAAAGAGACGCCCGAAGATACTGCCGGTGACGAAAACCCCGACATTATAGATTATTACGGCTATGGCGAGCTGCGCCTCGCCTATGTCAATCATCTACAGCACCAGGCATCGCTGATGACCCGCTGGAATTTCGCCACCGAAAAAGGCGCCCTTCAGCTCGGTTACAGTCTGCCGACAGGCACCAAAAATCTCTCTATTTATGCACAATTCTGGACCGGCTACGGAGAGAGTCTGATCGATTACAACCGGTCGATTACCCGGTATGGAATTGGTATACTCATTCGGTAAAAACCCGGATTTTATGATTTTTTCTCCCCTTTTCCCGCGACATGCCCGAATGATGCTTTAAGCCCAGACCCGAAGATGATAAGATTAGTTAGAGATAATAATTCTGGCTTTTTACGGGAACAGGGAGAACGTCATGGGAGACCCCATCCATATCATTCCGCATATCGACGGCGGCTGGATCATCAAAAAGGAAGGCGCCAAAGAGGGGAGTCGTTTTTCAACACGCGAGGAGGCCCTTCGGGTAGGTCGGACCATGTGCGACACTCTTAAATCGGAATTGATTGTCCACAACAGGGATGGAACGGTGACGAGACAGTAGCGGGGGGCGGCAGAAGTCTCGCGAAACCGAGTTTTCACCTGACATGAGACCTCGACGCGGAATCCCTGCAGCCGCGGTAGAGATCATTGGAGCGCTATGAGGACTTTTTCAAGAACTTCCTTTCGTATTTTCAGCATGTTGCGGTAATCAAGGCTGTCCGTATTCGCAATTTCCATCCTCAGATCGGAGAGCCTGCTGTCAAGGATTTCCATCAGAATGCCTTTTTCCTCTTCGGAAAGTTCAAGCTGAGTCATCATTTCCTCCTTTGCCTGAGAATCCGTATCCGCGGAATTCACTTTGAACCCGATATGGGGATACGGATTCGATGGACGAATCTATCCGCCTGCTCAAATTATGCTCTAATTAGTTTTCGTCCGGAAACGGCCCTTTTCCGCAATCTCTGCGTCAATCCGCGGATTTGATTGTGCGGCGTAAAGTACTACGCCTCCGCTCAAATCCTTGATTTCCTTGATCTTGCGAAAAATGACTCGTTTCCAGATCGAAAACTGCATTTGTGCTTCCCGGGGTTTCCGGACGGGCACT
>JAGXHI010000008.1 GCA_024636295.1 Desulfuromonadales bacterium | reverse complement strand
CGTCATAGCCCTCATCGGAACTGAAAATATCAAAGGACCGAACCGCCAGGGGCGCCGAGTCGTAATCGCCGGGAGCGAGCCCGGACGTCACCGGATACTTGACCAGGTCGAGCAGAACCGGAACGGCGGCGGCGAAATCGACGAAATCCACGAAGACCGTCAAGGTCGCCGAAAGAATCGTGGCGTCCAGGGGAATGCTCGGTTCACCCGTTGATCCATCGAGAGGAAAATCGAGAAATGCCCTGTATTCGGGGCGGTGTGGATCGGCGCTGTCGATTCCGAAAAAGAGCGTGTCGGGGCCCTGGCTGATCGTGAAGGAATTCAGCACCGGATCGAAGGCAATGTCGCCATCGGTCGGCTGATCACTTAGGAGGGAGGCGACAAACGGTTGCGGAACTCCGGGAAGCGCGTACTCGACCGTCAGTTGCGGTGCTGTGATCTCCACCGAGGGGAGGTCTTCGATTCCCACCAGCCCCGGACCATGATAGACGGGATAATTGTTTCCCTCGTTCCACCTGCCTCCGTCGTGGCTGTCGATCTCCCCGCAACCGGTCAGAACCTGCAGCAAAACCCCGAGCCCCACCAACCATCTCAACCTGAACCATTTTCCCATCTCTTCGCCCTTTCCCCCGCTCCAATTCCCGCCATTCGCCGATGCCGGAGTGAATAAGCTGAAAAATATCTTGTTGCGTGAAGAAAAGGTAACGCAGGAAAATGCAAAAAATGTGCAGGAAAGAAGGAAATTCATGAAAGGAAATCGAATACGGCTCGTACCACATCCGCATCGGATGCGGTTCTTCGCCGGCGGCGGAATGGACGATCGAGCAGGCCGTTTAAAAACCGGCGCCAACAGAAGAAGGGACAAGCTGTTTGCCTGTCCCTTCTTTTCGAAATCAGGGGCTGAAGCCTGCCTCTATTATTTCCCCCCGAACACCTTCCGCAGCAGCTCAGTGGTACGCTTGGCCGGGTTCTCGCGGATTGCCGCTTCCTCCTGCCCCAGGTAGTAGAAGATGCCGGCCATCCCCTGTTCCACCACGTAGCCGGTCAGATCGGTTTTGACATCGGGTACGAAAGGCAGTGTGCGGTATTTTCCCATGACGGCATCATAGGTCTGGACCGCACCCACCTCCGCCAGACTCTCGGAGACCAGCGGCGTCATTTCCTCCGCCAGGGGAGGCGACATTTTGCCTTGGAAGTAGCGCGTGGCGGCGTCGGGAGCACCGTTGTAAATGCCCATCACGTCCTCCAGGGTCATGTCCTCGATCGCCTCCATGAAGAGGGCTTTTGCCTTCGGCGTCGCGATTTCGGCCGCCCGGTTGAGCTGCACCTCGAGGTCATCGAGCATCCCCGACATGCCGACTGCTTTCAAGCCGGTGCGCACTCTTTCGAGGCTGCCGGGCAGGGGAATGTGAACGTTCGGATCGGCGTTGAAGCCGTTGTAGGTTCCGAGTCGTCCCACCACCCGTTCGCTGCCCACCTGCAGCGCTTCCCTGAGGCCGGCCGCGATCGTCTCGTTGGAAAGCCCCGCAGGCGCCGTGGGGGATGTGGCGCCGCCGAGCAGTTCCTGGCCCTTCTTCATCCAGTCGAAGGCGGCGCCGGGCATCGGAACCGACAGGACCAGAATCAGGGCTGTAGTGAAAATCATGCTCACCTTCGGCAAGGCTCCGGCTTTTTCTCTGATTTGTTTCATGGTGAACTCACCTTCTTCCTGTACTGCTGCAGTCTTCAGCCGGTTCGCTGTCGATTTCGTGTACAGCACCCCCCCGGATGTCCACTTTGGCACATCCGCCGATCTTGAGGAGGCCTTCCTCCTGGTCGAACTCGGTTCGAGGGGTGGTCGTCACCTCTTGCCCGCCGATGATCCAGGTGCCGCGTAAGCCTTCCGGCATCGATTCCACCCATCCATAGAAACGGATCCGATCCCGATCATTATCTCTTTTGGCCGCAACGGTTTCAGGCGTCATGAGCAATGCTGCGATCGCAAGACTCATCATAAAAACCATAATTGAGCGCATCATCAGTCCCCTTCCCTGCATGTCCATTTTCTCCCGGATGAACCTCCCGCATGAAATCCGCAGGCATGGTCGCGATATGGAGAAGTTCTTACGTCTCATTATACATCTTGCTGGAGAGATAATTCGGGGCGTCCCGAGTAATCAAAGGGGTCGGCCATTGAAAGATGAATAAATCGATAGAAGGGGAGAAAGGAAGGTGGAAAATGAACTCAGGTTTCACCCGTTTCTGGCAGCATCTGGAAGGCGAACGGAAAAAAAAGTGGCAACCTTGTGCGTGGAGTTGTATTTTTGGGTGATCATCCCGACTGGCGAATGACGGATCCAAAGGAAAAGGACTCCCATGCAAAGCCTGTCCCATGATCTGCCGGATAATTTTAAAATTTCAGGGAAGCCGGCTCCCCGTTCCCGGAGTTCCCTTCAGTCCGCCATCGCATTCGGACTTTTCGTCTTCTGGCTGTTGTCCCTCCCGATGGAAGGGCCGCTTCTGGAACACAGCCCGGACGATCGACACCTCTTCCTTTTCCTGGTTCCGCATGTCATCGGCCTCCTGCTGGCCGGCCGATTCTGGCCTGCCGGTTCTTTTCCCCGGGCATCCCTGGCCGCCATCCCCGTCACCATCGCCCTGACAATTGCCATCCCCCTGCTGCCGGGCGGACAGGGGGCGCTTCTGGCCGTCTGCGGAGCCATTTCAGCTCTTATCTCCATCCGCGCCGGCATGCTGGTTCATCAAGCCCGCCGCCCGATCCTCGCGGCGGCCGCCGGCCTGGCGATCGGAAATCTGTTGTTGCTGCTGTTGTTGCAGCTCTCTTCCCTCCCGCGCGTCGGGCCTCTATTGGCGGCAATGGCCCTGATGGGGCTCCTGATGGGGATCAGGCCTTCCGCCTCAGGCGCCCTTAATCATCTCACCCGCTATCTGCCGGCCGTTTTCGTCTTTCAGCTGGTCAGCGGCCTGATGTACCGATTTCTGATGCCGGCTTACGCCGATCATGCTTTCTGGAACGGTATAGAGTTGTTTTTCTACCTCGCCGCCGTCCTTCTGGCCCTTTCGCTTCTCGCCCGTGATCGTGAACTTCTTCTGGTTCTGGGAGTGATCCTCGCTCTGGGCGCCTTTCTCTGCCTCCGCGGTGAAACCCCGCTCGCCTTGAATCTCTCCATGTTCGGCATGCAGGGGGCGGCCGGATGCGTCGATATGTTCCTGATCGCCTGCATGCTCGATTCAGCCAATTCGCAGCGGGCCTTCGGTATCGGCAACAGCGTCCTGTGCGCCGGCATTCTTGCCGGAGCCGTCTTCAACAATCTGTTCGGCGATCTCACTGGCCCGACTATCGTTCTCAGCCAGATCGCTCTCAATGGAGCGGTCCTTATCCTCTATCTGCAGAACCGCCGTTTTTCCCTTCCACGCCGGGAGCCGGCGTCCCTCGTCCAGACCAGTTCTCCTGAAATGCTACCGGATTCCATTCTGCTTCCGTTGTCCCCTCAGGAACAGCAGGTGCTGGAGCTGGTGCGCCAGGGGAAAACGTACCGCGAGGTCGGAACGACTCTGGCCATCTCAGAATCGTCGGTCAAAACGTACATGAACCGGATCTTCAGCAAATTGGGCGCGACGAACAAGAAAAACCTTCTGCGGATTCTCACGGAACATCAAAATTCTTCTATCCCCGCGAAATGGACCTGAAAATCTCAAAAGTTGACAAAAAGTCGACTTTGCATCACGGCCTTGAAAGACCATAATCCTCCCACTGAAACGTATTAAGTTTTCTTTAGAGCTCCCCGGAACAAGAGGATGCCCCGCCCCTCGCGGGCGTCCATCTCTTTGCCAAGGAGGCACGAATGCGGTCATTCATTCTCAGTCTGGTCTTTTGTATCCTGATCCCGGCATGCGGCAACGATTCGAATCACGCTCCCGTGGCGAATGCGGGTCCGGACCAGAACATCGCCACTGGAAGCGTGGTCACATTGGATGCCGGTGACAGCAGCGATACCGATGGCGATTCGATCACCTACGCCTGGAGTTTCGAGAGCCTGCCGGAAGGGAGCTCCGCGGCTCTCTCGGATGCAACCGCCGTGCGCCCCACCTTTACCGCGGACCTGGATGGAAACTATGAATTTCAGTTGATCGTCAGCGACGGCAACCATGAGAGCGATCCGGATTCCGTGACGGTGAACGCTTCCACCGTCAACAGCGCTCCGGTGGCCGACGCCGGTTCGGACCGCAATGTCGCTACCGGAAGCTTGGTCACCCTGGATGCAAGCGCCAGCAGCGATGCCGACGGAGATTCCTTCACCTATTCGTGGAGCCTGATCAGCATTCCAGAGGGAAGCGATGCAACTCTCTCGGACGCCTCGACCGCGGCGCCGAGATTCACCGCCGACCTCGACGGGGACTACCTCATCCAGGTGATCGTCCATGACGACGCTGCCGACAGCAGCCCGGACACCGTCACGGTGACCGCCAGCACCGCCAACAGCGCGCCGGTGGCCAATGCCGGAGCGGATCGCAATGTCGCCACCGGAAGCCTGGTGACTCTGGACGCCGGCGCCAGCAGCGATGCCGACGGAGATTCCCTCACCTATTCGTGGAGCCTGATCAACGCTCCGGACGGAAGTGGCGCGGAACTGTCGGATCCCGACAACGCGCAGCCCACGTTCACGCCGGACCTCGACGGCGATTACGTCATCCAGTTGATCGTCCATGACGACGCTGCCGGCAGCAGCCCGGACACCGTCACGGTGACCGCCAGCACCGCCAATAGCGCGCCGGTGGCCAATGCCGGAGCGGATCGCAATGTCGTCACCGGAAGCCTGGTGACTCTGGACGCCGGCGCCAGCAGCGATGCCGACGGAGATTCCCTCACCTATTCGTGGAGCCTGATCAACGCTCCGGACGGAAGTGGCGCGGAACTGTCGGATCCCGCCGACGCCCAGCCCACGTTCACGCCGGACCTCCATGGGGATTACCTCATCCAGTTAATCGTCCATGACGGCGCCGCGGAGAGCAACCCGGACTCCGTTTTGATCACCTCCGTCTCCACCCTATGGTCTCCGATCGAACTAGTAGTCAGTGCGGCCGAAGTCGCCGAAATCCCCGGTTATCTGACCAATCCCGTGCCGGTTCGTTTCGATGCCAATACCCTTCATCTTTACTTTGCGGGCGTTTCCGGCACCGTAGTCAATAGAGTTTTCCGAATCACCAGCGATGACAACGGCCAGAACTGGTCGACACCTGAGAGAATGGCCCAGCTGGAGGGCAATTATCAAACTTGGCCTACGGGATATTTCAGCGGAAAACTGCTCATCGTCTGGCATAATGGCATTCATTCCGAACTCTATGACACCGACCTCGGGTCACCCTCGGTCGTTCCCGCCGCTCCCTCCAAATACGTGGATTTCTCGACGATCTCCCGAGAGGTTACCTGGTTCTCCCAACTGAGCGGGTCTATGATCGGAATGTGGCATCCCGCATCCACGGCCAACTACACACCCTTTATCGGCCTTATTGAACCTGAAACTGCGATTCTTTCGGGAATCGACTGGCCGTTTGGAGGCACCTACTATTTTGCAACACCCGTCTCCGCCAATAAGGCCGTCGTTCAGACAGATCAGGGCTTGCTCCTGGCGGGGTTCGATGGAACCTCTTTCTCAGAACCGGCCACCCCCCTGCCCTTTCCGTCGGAAGATGATAATTTTGACTATAATGGAACCACTTTTCATCACGCCCAACTGGACCCGGAAAGCGGATACATCTATTTCACGGGCTACAGCGCTTCCGGATCCGCCGTTTACCGGGTGAAACTTCTGCAGTGATCGGGTGATGCAGGAAAAAATCCGAGGGAGTACGTTACTGCCATTACCCCTGCCCTGATTGCAACAGGGCAGGGGTTTTTCGGAAGAAAGTGAAATTGACGAGCGGAAATTCAGGCTGAAAGAGAGGTGAATCGCGCGATAATCTCTTGAATTTGTAGGAGGAGAAGAAACCTGTCCCCTTGTCAGCGCTCTTCCGCTTGCCCTGTTTTTGCAGCAAGCTTCCGGACATCAAAATCGAGATCGATCAGGATCCCTTCTCCGCGCACCTTTTCGCGCGCACGGGAAGGCGCCGGGAGAGAGGAAAGTCTCGGGAACAGGGGAGGACCCCTGGCTTCCGGAGGCGGCCTTATTTATTCTTTTCGAGTCGTTCACTTTCCGAATTCTTCGGCTGGTACTTCTCCGTCAGTTTTGCGAGATGGTCGCTGTGAGTAATAATGACGACTTCGTCTCCTTCTTTCAGACGAGTATCTTCTTCGGGAAGCATGAATTCGTCGTCGCGATATAAGCAGATCACTCGTGCTTTTTCCGGAAGGTCGAGATCGCCGATCGCTCCGCTTGTCTGTTTATCCACAACAAAATAAAAAAATCGGGCCTCTCCCTTGATAATGGTCGTCAGTTCCAGAATATCGATACCGGCGACCATGTCGGCCAGGTAACGGCTGATGGTGAGAGACGAATTGATCCGGTTGTTCAAGCCGAGTTCCTGGCAGATGTTGTTGAAAGCGGGGTTATGGATATGGAGGATGGTATTATCGAATCCCATTGAGCGCCCCACCAGGGCGGCGATGATATTGTACTGGTCGTTGTCCGAGAGGCAGAAGAGATAGTCCGTGTGGCCGGGATCGACTTCCGACAGGATCTCGGGGCGGCTTCCGTCCCCGTGCAGAAAGGCGCAGTCCATATCGTCGTTGAGCTCTTCGATCCTGTCGCGATCCGTTT
Organism: Desulfuromonadales bacterium; assembly: GCA_024636295.1. GTDB lineage: Bacteria > Desulfobacterota > Desulfuromonadia > Desulfuromonadales > JAGXHI01 > JAGXHI01. The sequence continues at coordinate 18,289 of JAGXHI010000008.1, read as the reverse complement.
CGATGATGACGACTTCATGACCCCTGTTCAGAAGAATGCGTGCCGTTTCCACCGACAGATCGCCGGCTCCGATAAAGGCAATTCTCATATTTCGCTTCTCCGTCTCCCGAACCAGGTCCGGGGATAAAAAAGAACCAGCCAGGCCACCATTTCCAGGCGTCCCAGCAGCATATCGGCGCACAGCACCATTTTCAGCGGGGTCGGCAGGTCGGGACCGGTGATGCCGGTGGAAAGACCGACGGTGCCCGTGGCGGAGACGACCTCGAAGAGCGCATCCAGAGGAGGATAGCCATAGGCCAGAAAGGGCATCCAGGAGAGGAACACCACTCCGGCGAACACCAGTATCACCATCAAGGCGTCCTGGACCTCCCTTTCCTCGACCTTGCGGCCGCCGACCCGTGTTGTAAGGACGGTCTGTGGCGGGACGCTCATTCCCTGCAAAACATGGCGGACGATGCCGAAAAGGATGAACAGGCGCAGCACCTTCACACCGCCGGCTGTCGACCCGATGCCGCCTCCCACGGTCATGGAGAGGATCAGAAAGAGTTTGGAAACCGCACCGAGATCCCCCGTATTCAGACTTGAAAAACCGGCCGTGCTCTGGGCCGAAATGCCCATAAGAGGAGCATGGATTCCCGTCCGGGACCAGCTCATCCCGTCGAACCAGTGAAAGCAGAAGGCCGTGCCGACCACGGAAAACAGCATAACTGCCAGAACGAGGCGCACATGCACGTCCTTAAAGAAATATGAAATGCCCTTTCGCGTCGCCGTGTGGTAATAGGCCAGGGGAATCGCGCCGGCAAGGCAAGTCAGAATCACGACCCAGGCCAGGCGAATGTTTTCGAAATCCGCCAGGCTGCCGGGGGTGGGGGCGAATCCGCCCGTGGAGACGGCGGAAAAAATGAAAAGCAGGCCATTCCAAGGGGCGCCGCCGAGAAGGACCCAGGCCAGATAGCCGATGATCGTCAGGGAGAGGTAGACCAGAAGCACCCGGCGGGCGTGAACCCGGGCGTTGCCCACAAGATCCTCCTCCGGCGGACCCGTCATGGCGAGACGCTTGGCCGAAACCCCGGGCCGGACCATGATCGCCACCGAGAGGATCACGATTCCCAGACCGCCATACCATTGCATCCAGGAACGGGCGAAATGGAACGTCGCCGGCAACTCCTTCAGCCCGGCGAGGCAGGAAAGACCCGTTGTTGTGGCGGCGGAAACGGTCTCGAACAACGCATCCACGAATGAAAGGCCGATTCCCATTATCGGAACGGTCATGACCAGAGGAACAACAAGAAAAATAACAGTGGTTAGAACCATGGCTTCATTAACCTGAATCCGCCGCTCGACTCGAAGACGCGAAAGCAGCCATCCACCCCCGCCCAGTGTCAGAATGACGCCAAGATATCGGATCGTAGCCGCATCCTGGCCTTCAACCAGCGCCACGCCCAGGGGCGCCACGGATAAAAGCGCCACAATGGTGCAGAACTGGCCCAGGAAATGGCCGACGACCCGCAGCCGTACGGCATAACTCACTTCATGGGCGGACCCCCGCATAAAACTCCTCTCATCATTTAAATTCAGGCAGGCGTAAGGGACCTCTGGCGAACATCCATAAGGATAGCAGGTATTTATCCGATATTCACCGCACGCGGAGAGTTTTTGCTTCCCGCCCTCACCTTTCTCTGGCCCATCGACAAGGAAATGTTAAACTTGTGGTTTGCATCTACGATTCTATTTGAACTCGGGAGGTCGCCATGAGTCTGCTGATTGCTGTCTGCGCTTTTATCGTTGCCGGTTTTCTCTTTTATTACCCCCTTGAGGACCAGTTTGTCTGGCCCATGCAACTCGCGCTTTTCATCCTGATCGGGGTCGAGATAATCCTCGAGTCCTTCCACTGGCTGCGTTTCCGGCTGCTCAAGGAGGGGCGGGAGGAAACAGGTCAGCCCGAAACCCAACCGACGGAGGCGCCCCACGGCGCGACGGAGGCTGGAATTGTCCAGTTTCTCGGAAGGCTCCAGGATAAGGGACGGTTCATCGACTTCGTCATGGACGATGTCACGCCCTATTCCAACGAACAGATCGGCGCCGCCGCCCGGGTGGTGCACCAGGGGTGTCGGGAAGTGCTGAAGTCCAATTTCGATTTCGAGCCCGTGCACGGCGGAAAGGAAGGCGAAACCATCACCCTTTCGGAGGATTTCGATGCCCGGGCCTACCGACTGACGGGGAAGGTTCCGGATCGGCCTCCCTACAAAGGCGCGGTCCGCCACCGGGGATGGAAGATCACCCGGATTTCCCTGCCCCGCCTGACGGGAGACGTCCGGGACCCCGCTGTTCGCGAAATCGCCGCACCGGCCGAAGTGGAAATCGGATAGGAAGGATAGATTCATGGAAAGAACTTGCGCGGTCGGCATCGACCTCGGAACCACCAATTCGGCCATGGCCCTGGCACTGCCGACAAATGCCGAAGAAATCCGGACCGTGCCCGTCCCACAGGCCGTCTCTTTTCAGACGGTGGAGGACCTGGATATTCTCCCCTCCGCCCTTTATCTGCCCGCAGAGAGCGAAGCGGCCGCCGCCTCGCTCCGCTTTCCCTGGGGTGAGCCCGATCTGCACCGGGGACTGATCGGCCTGTTTGCAAGGGAGCACGGATCGCTGATTCCCGATCGCCTGGTCACCTCGGCAAAATCCTGGCTCGGCAATACCCATGTCGATCCGAAGCGTCCGGCTCTTCCCTGGCAGTCGGACCTGGGGGATCGCCGGGTCTCCGCCTTCGAGGCGAGCAGGCTTTATCTGGACTATCTCCGCCACGCCCTGGAAAGCGAGCTGACCCGGCGACAGATTGCCGGAGGACTGGAGGCCTGCGAGATCGTCCTCACCGTCCCGGCCTCCTTCGACGAGGTCGCCCGAAATCTCACCCATGAAGCCGCCGCGGAAGCGGGCCTGGGGAAGGTCACCCTTCTGGAGGAGCAGCAGGCCGCCTTCTATCACTGGCTGGCGCAGGCGGATGACTGGCGCGAGCAGGTCAGGCCGGGCGACATCGTGCTGATCTGCGATGTGGGAGGAGGCACCTCCGATTTCAGCCTGGTCGCAGTCACCGAGCGGGAAGGCGAAATGGAACTGGAGCGCATCAGCGTTGGCGATCATATCCTCCTCGGCGGAGACAATATGGATCTGACCCTGGCCCACCTCCTTCGGAGTGAGCTGGAAGGCCGCGGACAAAAAATCGACCAGGGGCAGTTCCTGGCCCTGATACACGCCTGTCGCTCGGCGAAGGAGAGGCTTTTTTCAGATCCGGATCTCGAGGAATTTTCCATCTCCCTGCCCAGTCGGGGGGCGGGTCTCTTCGCCGGCACATTGACCATCGCACTGCACCGGGAAGTTCTGAAAGAAACGATACTGAACGGCTTCTTCCCGCACTCCGCCATTTCCGATCATCCTGCCCGACGCCGTCAGATAGGCCTGCAGGAGTTCGGCCTTCCCTACGCCACCGAGCCCTCACTGAGCCGTCACCTGGCCTGGTTCTTGACCCGAAGTCACCAGAACGTGCAATCCAGCGAGAAGCTCTCCGGTCTCGTCGGATCGCACATGGTTGAGGCCGGAGAAAACCGCTTCGTCCGCCCCACCGCAGTTCTTTTCAACGGTGGCATTTTCAAAGCAGAAGCCCTGCGGCGACGCATCCTCGATCTGCTTCAGGAGTGGTGCGAGGGAGAGCCGGTGCGGGCTTTGAGCGGAACTCATCTCGATCTTGCGGTCGCCAAGGGCGCCGCGGCCTACGCCCGTCTGCACATCACAGGCGAGGGCATCCGCATCCGTGCCGGAACCGCGCGCTCTTACTATATCGGGCTGGAGTCCTCCATGCCGGCGGTGCCCGGATTCCTTCCGCCCCTCAAGGCGGTGTGCGTGGTCCCCCAGGGCATGGAAGAGGGAAGCGAAGCGGCCCTGCCCGACCGGGAATTCGGCCTGCTGACGGGAGAAGCGGCGGATTTTCGCTTTTTCTCCTCCAGCGTTCGGGCCGGGGACGCCGTGGGAACCATGGTGGAAGATGCCGCGGAACTGGAGGAGACCGCAGGTCTCGAAATGACTCTTCCTTCTCTGGAAGAAGGAAAGCAAGAGGTGATCCCCGTCAGGCTTCAATCGGTCATCACCGAACTCGGCACCCTCGAACTCTGGCTGCGGCATGAAGCTTCCGGGCGCCGATGGAAGCTCGACTTCAACCTGCGGGGGACCGAGCTTTGAACGTTCGCTATACCATCGGCATCGACCTGGGAACAACGAATTCCGTTCTGGCCTGGTCCTCTGCAGCCGGGAAAGGCATTCCAGAAGTCCTCTCCGTGCCTCAGTGGGAGGGGCCCGATACGGTCATTCACTCCCCCCTTCTACCTTCCTTCTCCTATCTTGCCACCCCGACCGAGCGGCGCGGCGGTTTCGCCGAGGGCGCTGAAGCTCCGGAACCCGAAGGCGGCTGGATTCCCGGAATTCTGGCTCGCGGCCGCATGGCCGAGAATCCCGGAAGGGTGATCCATTCCGCCAAATCCTGGCTCTCCCACGCAGCCGTGGACCGCACCGCGCCCATCCTTCCCTGGCAGTCGGAAGAGGTGCCGCCGGGCGAGCGGCTTTCTCCCGTTCAGGCCAGCGCGACCTATCTGGCCTGGTTCAGAAGGTCGTGGGATGGCATCATGGCCGCAAAGGATCCCGGGGCGGCCTTCGAAGCCCAGGATGTCGTGGTTACCGTCCCCGCGTCCTTTGACGAGGCCGCTCAGGAACTGACTCTTCAAGCGGCCCATGATGCGGGATATCCCCCAACGGTCCGCCTCCTTGAGGAACCCCACGCCGCCTTTTACGACTGGCTGGGACGGGAGAGCAATCTGCGCCGATTGATGGATATTCTGGAAACCTCCGCCGGACATGGCGCACGGGTGCTGGTCTGCGACATCGGTGGAGGCACCACCGATTTCAGCCTTTTCGAAGCCGCTGAGGACCTCTCTGCGCCGGGCGGCCTGGCCCTTAAACGGATCGCCGTCAGCGAGCATCTTCTCCTGGGAGGGGATAATATCGACCTGGCCCTCGCACATCTTCTGGAGGAGCGTCTGACCGGGGGAGGGAAACGCCTTCCGGGGAGATCCTGGAACCAGTTGATCGTCCAGGCCCGCGATCTTAAGGAACGCATCCTGGGACCCGCAACCTCGCCCGGTCCGGAGGAATATTCCGTCGCCGTCGCCGGCTCGGGGTCTGGACTCTTCGCCTCCACCCTTACAACCTCAATCCGCGCCGGGGAGGTGCAGCGAATCGTTCTGGAGGGATTTTTCCCCGAATGCGATTCCGACGACCGTCCCCGCAAGCAGGCATCCGGTCTCAGGGAATGGGGTCTGCCTTATGCCGCCGATACAGCAGTGACCCGGCATCTGGCAGCATTTCTGGAGGGCCGCCGGATCGATGCCGTTCTTTTCAATGGCGGTACGGTCACACCCGAATTCCTGCGCTTGCGACTGGCTTCGCTTCTGACCGGATGGCAGGAGGGGCACGCACCGGAAGTGCTTCACGTCGAGACACCGGCCCTGGCGGTGGCGCGGGGCGCCTCGCGCTATGCCCGGATTCTGCGCCGGCCGCGGGAAGGACAGCGGATCGCCGGAGGACACGCCCATGCGCTTTATCTCGAAGTGGTCAGGGGAGGACGAAAGAAATCGACGTCCCTGGTCTGCCTCCTCCCGAAAGGGATGGAAGCCGGCCAGGCCGTTCGAATCGAAAACGCCGAATTCGACCTGCGGGTCAACCAGCCCGTGCGGTTTCAGTGTTTCTATTCCAATCGCCGGACAAACGATCGGGCGGGTGCGGTCGTTCCGTTTTCAGAGGAGGATTTCCATCCCCTTCCTCCCCTTCAGACCGCCATTCACCTTCCCCCCGACCGCCCCCGACCGCCCAACGACCGGCTCCGGGTTTCACTGGAGGGTTCCCTCAACGAACTCGGCATGCTGCAGATTTTCTGCGTGGAGGAGGACGGACCGGGTCGCTGGCGGCTCGATTTCAACCTGCGCCTGGGACTCGCGGACGAGGAACCCGTCAAGACGCCGGAAGAGCCTCTGGTCCCGAAGGTCCAGCTTGGAAAAGCCGAATCACTGATTCAGGCTCTTTACGGGAAGAAAAAGACCTCCGATCTCCCCGAAGTCAAGCCCCGGCAGCTCATGCGGAACCTGGAGCAGGCCCTCGGAGGAAAACGGAACAATTGGGATTCCGCCACTCTGCGCGCCCTCTGGCCCGCAACAGTCCAGGGCATGGGGCGTCGCGGTCGCAGCGCCGATCACGAGGCGAGCTGGCTCTACCTCGCCGGGTTTCTCCTGCGTCCCGGGTACGGCGTCGAGCTCGATTCCGCGCGCATCGAGGACCTCTGGCGACTCTTTGCCATGGGCATGGTCCATCCGAAGGAAAAAAGGGTGCAGATGCAGTGGTATCTTCTCTGGAGAAGGGTCGCCGGCGGACTGAACGCCGAGAGACAGAACAGAGTCCTGAAGAAAACCCTTCCGCAGCTCCAGGGAAGGGATATCCTTCCGGAAATCATTTACCTTGCGGGCAGTCTGGAGCGCCTGTCTCCCGATCAGAAGCAGGAACTGGTGAAGATTTTCACCTCAGGGCTGAAGAAGCCACGAATCAAAACCCGCGAACCGTATGCGTGGGCGCTCGGGAGGCTTCTCGGCCGCAGCCCCCTTTACGGCGGGCCGGAAACGGTCCTGCCTCCAGAGCGGGTGGAGAATTTTTTTGGACAGGTCCGGTCCCTGGACTGGTCCGATCCGGAATTTGCGCCCCTGAATCCCCTTTTCGCTCAGGCGGCCCGCAGAACAGACCGGCGAGGGGTGGACATCGCAGGCGAGCTGCGGGATGAGATCGTGGAGAAAATGAAGAATTCCGGCGCCCGCCGGGAGGAGATCCGGGTGGTTCTGGAGAATATTCCGGTGGAATACGCCGATCGGGAGCGCCAGTTCGGCGAATCCCTGCCGGCCGGATTGATCCTTGTGAAGGAGCTGGAGGAATAAACCTTCAGATCAAAGGCTTTATCCGGAGTTGATTGGAAACTTTCATCCCCTATTCTCCGCTCTTGGCGTCCTCTCCCTTTTTCGATTCCGACCTCTTCTCCCGTGATGCCCCGGACCTCCCGGCCACCTCCCCATACAACTCGTCCATTTCCTTTCCTCCGGTTTCCCCCTCCTGCTGGAGAGCATCAATTATCTCCTCCTCGGGATAGCGCTTGCCGCCTTCCTTTTTCCTGGATCCCGAGGGAACTGGAGCGCTTGCACCTATTTCTTTTTGGGTCTTCTTCTTTTCACCCGTCATAAAGACCTCCTGCACCAATTCGCCCGCAGGTGGAAAGCCTGCTGTTTTTCAGGACACCGGGCCATCCCGAAAACGGCCGTGATCATGTTTTGAATATGCATTGAAAAGTATAACGGAAAAATCGCGGTGATCCGCCCTGGAATCCCTAAAGTCGCTTGCAGGCGTCTTATTCCTGAGGAAATCTGGCCAAGGGAAGAATTCTTCACATTGAAAAGCTTGACAAGAAATTCAAACGTTTGTTTTAATGGGGTGTGCTGCCGATTTCCGGCAGCCTTTTCTCTTTCCCTTTAAGGAGAGAAAAACGCATGAGCCAGCCGGACACGAAACAGCGCATACTCGATGCAGCCGAACGCCTCTTTGCAAAGGAAGGCTTCCACTGCTCCTCCTTACGGGGAATCACTCGCGAGGCGGAGGCGAACATTGCTGCGGTCCATTACCATTTCGGCTCCAAGGAGGCCCTGATCGAGGCGGTCTTCGAGCGGCGCCTTCAGCAGTTAAACCCCCTGCGCATACGGCAGATGGAAAACGTCCGAGAAGTCGCTCGACAGGGGGGTCGGCGGCCGAAAGTCGAGGAGATTCTGCGCGCCTTTGTCGAGCCGACTTTCCGCTTCAGGGATTCCGAACCGGGAACCCGACACTTCGTCACGCTGGTGGGACGGGTCCTGGCCGAGCCGGACGATAGGATACGGGGCATCTTCGTGCGCCGCATGATGCCCATTTTTCTCTTCACGCTTGAACTGCTGGAGGAAGCCCTGCCTGAGCTTCCCCGGCCGACCCTGTTCTGGCGCCTGCATTTTACCATCGGCGCGGTAAGCCATATTCTTCAAATGGATGCGAAATTCCAGAATTTTGTGCAGTTCCCCGAGGGGATTCAGGTTCCGAACAATTTGGATTCCCTTCTCGCCTTTTTGCTGACCTTCCTGACCGCGGGACTGGAGGCACAGAATGCATAGACTCCTTTGGGCGGGCCCGCTTCTATCGATCCTTTTCACCGGATGTGCCGTGCACAAACCGCAGGAGATCGCACCTGCCCCGACACCGCTGCCCTCAACCTGGATCGAGCAGACGGAGCCGACGGCAGAGGTTCCCCTCCTGGGCAAATGGTGGCAGGCGTTCGGCGATCCCCGCCTGAACTCCCTGATGGAGAGGGCCTTTGCCTCCAACTTCGAGCTGGACCAGGCCTTCGCCCGACTGGAGCAGGCCGCTGCAGTCCTGGGAGCTACAAGAGCGGGTCAGCAACCTTTCCTCAATGGGCAGGCAGAAAGCCGCCGGGAATCCTCCCCTGGGTTTTTGGGAGATAATACGGGCACGAGTTACCGGCTTTCTCTTGGGGCCGGTTATGAAGTCGATATCTGGCGGAAGCTGATGAACCGCACGCAGGCAGCCCGATGGGACCTGGAGGCCTCGAGGGAGGAGATCCATTCTCTTTATCTGACTCTCTCCGCACGAGTTGCCGATCTCTATTTTCTTGCCGAGGAACAGCGGGCGCAACTGGCGCTGGCCGACCGGAATATCAACGCCTTCTCGGATACGCTCGAGCGCGTGGAAGGACGTTACCGCGAAGGACTGGTTCCCGCCCTTGACGTCTATCAGTCCCGGCAGAATCTTGCCACGGCCCGGGCCCGCCGACCGGAATTCTCCAATCGCCTGGCGCAGGCCGAGCATGCCCTTTCCGTTCTTCAGGGACGCTACCCCGGCAGGAGTGCAGAAGATATGGTCGCAGAACTGCCTGCTGTTTCAGAACAGTTTCCCGCCGGCATTCCCTCGGAGTTTCTGGCCAGGAGGCCGGACATACAGGCATCCTTCCTGCGCCTCAAAGCCAGCGACGCCCGGATAGCCGTCGCCATAGCCGACCGTTTTCCCTCCTTCAATCTTCTGGGAAATTATGGTCATCAAAACACCGCTTTCAGTACAGGGGCTATTGTGGGGACCTTCTGGAGTATCGCCGTAGATCTCGCCCAGCCGATTCTCGATGGCGGCCGGCGCACGGCCGAAGTGGAGCGAACGCGGGCTGTTTTCAGCGAGAATATGGCCCGTTACCACCAGGCCGTGCTTACCGCCTTTCAGGAAGTGGAGGATGCTCTTGCGGCGAACAGGACCACGGAAGAGCGTATTGCACGGCTGGAGGAGCGGGTCAATGCCAGCCGGGATGCCCTGCGCCTCGCTTTGGATCGTTATCTGCAGGGGCTTTCCGAATATCTGCCGGTCCTGACGGCACAGGGACTGCAGTTTGAGGCTGAAAGCCAGCTCCTTTCTGCCCGGCGACAACTTTTTGCAGACCGCATAAGTCTGGCACGGGCCCTTGGTGGAAACTGGATGGCCGATGAAATGGAACTTCGACTGGCCCGCAAAGGATCCGAAATATGAGCAAAGGAAAGACCATTCTTAAAATCGTGCTTCCCCTGCTGATTCTCGCCGCCGGAGCCATGGCCATGGTCTTCATGATCGCTAATCGGCCCGAACCGCGAAAAGAGCAGCGGGAAACCCCGGGGGCCCTGGTGAATACACTTGCAGTAACGCGGGGAGAGCGGCCGGTGCTCGTCAGCGGGACCGGCACGGTTCAGCCGCGGAAGGAAATCGGCGTCGTTCCCCAGGTGAGCGGAAAAATCGTAGAGATCGCTCCCGATTTGGTGGCTGGCGGCTTTTTCAAAAAAGGGGACCTCCTTTTCCGGATCGAAGATGCCGACTATAACCTGGCCGTGGACAGGGCCAGGGCCGCTCTCGCCCGGACCGAATATGAACTTGCCACCGTGGAAAGCCAGGCCCGCGTGGCCCGCCAGGAATGGAAGCGCCTGAATCTGGCCGACGGGAAGGAACCGAATCCTCTCGTTCTTTACGAGCCGCAGATGAAAAATGCCAAGGCCGCCCTCCTCTCGGCACGGGCCTCTCTCGAAGAGGCGAAACTGCAGTTGAAACGGACCGTTGTTCGCACGCCCTTCGACGGGCTGATCCGATCCGAATCCCTGGATCAGGGCCAGTACGTGAGGGAGGGAACCCAGGTGGCCGTTCTGGCCGGCACGAACCAGGCTGAAATCGTGATTCCCCTTCCCCTGGAGGATCTCGGTTGGATTCGGACGCCTCGCCCCGATAAAAGAAATGAAAGGGGCGCTCCCGCCACCGTCAGAATACGTACCGGAGGCCGCACTTTTGAATGGCAGGGCAATGTGGTCCGAACGCTGGGCGAAGTCGATCCACAGGGGCGTATGATCCAGGTGGTGGTTGGGGTGGAGAATCCCTATGGATCTTCCGATGGTCGGCCCGCCCTGGCCATCGGGAGCTTCGTTCAGGTAGACATCCACGGGGAGAGCCTCGAGGATGTAGCCGTCCTTCCAGCCGGAGCCCTTCGAGACGGTGGGACGGTATGGCTCATGAACGACTCGCGGCTGCACATCCGATCGGTTGAAATCGTCCGCAGAACCCGGGACGAGGTGGTCATCGGCAAGGGGCTCGAAGAAGGGGAACAGGTCGTACTCACCACCCTTGCGGGAGCGGCCGAAGGAATGAAGCTGCGATCCGCGCAAACCGAAAGCGGCGAAATTGCCGCCGGGGAGAAGAAATGAAAGCTGCCGTCCAATGGATGGCCCGAAATCATGTAGCCGCCAACCTGCTGATGCTCGTCTTTGTCGTGGGCGGTCTGATCATGGGCCCGAAGGTTCAGCAGGAGGTGTTTCCGGAAGTTTCCCTCGACTGGATTTCCGTCTCCGTCCCCTATCCGGGCGCCGGTCCGGAGGAAGTGGAAGAAGGGATTCTCCTTAAAATCGAGGAGAATCTGACGGGGGTGGACGGCATCACGCAGATCAAATCGACCGCTGCCGAGGGAATCGGTACTGTAATGGCCGAAGTCCGCGAGGGAATGGACGCGGACAAGGTGCTGCAGGACGTCAAGAGCGAGGTGGATCGGATCATCACGTTTCCATTGGATGCCGAGAAGCCGATTATTTCCAAGCTGCTCAATCGCCGGGAGGTCATCTCCGTGGTGGTCTACGGCGATCTCTCCGAACGCAGCCTTCGGGAGCGCGCGGAGGCGGTACGCGATGAGCTGCTGAACCATCCGCAAATCACCCAGGTGGACCTGGGAGGCGTGCGCCCTTACGAAATCAGCATCGAGATTTCCGAGGAGAATCTGCGCCGGTATAACCTGACCCTCGAAGAAGTGGCCCGCCGGGTCCGGCGCGCTTCCCTGGATCTGCCCGGAGGCGCCATTAAGACCGGGGACGGTGAAATCCTGCTGCGAACCAAGGAGAGGAGGTATTTCGGCCCGGAGTACGCCGACATCGTGGTCATGACTCATCCGGACGGCGCCCAGATCCGGCTGGGGGATATCGCGGAGGTACGGGATATCTTCGAAGAGACGGATACCTTTGCCACCTTCGACGGCAAGTCCGCCGCCATGGTCAAAGTCTTCCGCGTCGGAGATCAGAAACCCACCGAAATCTCCGACCTGGTCAAAAACTATGTGGAAGAAAAACGCGGGGCCCTGCCTCATTCGGTCCAGATGGCCACGTGGAACGATACCTCGGAGCTTTTCGAAAGCCGCATGAACCTGCTTCTGAAGAATGCGGCCATCGGCCTTGTCCTTGTGCTGATCACTCTGGGCCTTTTTCTGGAAATCCGCCTGGCCATGTGGGCCATGCTGGGCATTCCCATTTCTTTTTTCGGCACCCTCTTTCTCATGCCGGCGATGGGGGCATCCATCAATATGATCTCCCTTTTCGCATTTATTCTGGCCCTGGGAATCGTGGTGGACGATGCCATCGTGGTCGGCGAGAACATTTTCGAGCATCGGCAGATGGGAAAGCCTTTTCTTCGGGCGGCCATCGACGGAGCGCTGGAAGTCTCCGTCCCGGTGACCTTCGCCATTCTGACCTCCGTTGCGGCCTTCATGCCCCTGCTCTTCGTCAGTGGAATCATGGGCAAGTTCATCCAGGTCATCCCGCTGGTGGTGATCACTATTCTGCTGGTCTCGCTGATCGAATGCCTCTTCATTCTACCCGCCCATCTTGCCGCCGGGAAACGCCGGGAATCCCCTCGAGGGCTGCTCGGCGCCATCGACCGCACCCGACTCTCCTTCGGCAGGGGCATGCAGCGGTTCGTCGCCGGCCCCTATAGCCGGAGTCTCGGGTTCTGTCTGCAATGGCGGTATCTCACGGTGGCGGCAGCGGTGGCCGTCCTGCTTCTTTCCATCGGGATCGTCCGGGGAGGAATCCTCAAGTTCACCTTCATGCCGGAGGTGGACGGCGACGTCATCACCGCTTCGCTGGAGATGCCCCGCGGCACTTCTGCGGCGGAAACCGCCCGGGTGCAGAAGTATATCGAGAAAAAAGGGATGGAAACCATCGCGCAGTTCGATCAGGAAATTCCCGGAGACGACTCGATCCTGCGTCATTTCTACGCGGTCGTGGGCGGAAGCATCGATTCCGGAGGACCCGTGAGCATCAGATCGGGTTCGGGCTCCCACCGCGCGGATATGGCACTCTTCCTCACCAAGAGCGAGAACCGTGATCTGGCGGCCACCGAGGTCGCAAATGCCTGGAGGAAAAATGTAGGCGATGTTGCGGGAGTGGAATCGCTCGTGCTGAAGTCGAACCTGGTGCGGATGGGCGCCAATATCGATATTCAGTTGGCCCACGAGGATTTCGAGGTGCTGATCCGAGCCAGCGATCGTATCAAAAAAGAGCTGGCCGAATATCCTGGAGTCGGAGATATCGAAGATACGTACTCCAGGGGCAAGCGTGAACTCAAGATCACCCTCAAGCCCGAAGCCCGGACCCTGGGTGTGACCGAAGAGGATCTGGGCCGACAGATCCGGGGGGCGTTTTACGGGGCGGAAGCCCTCAGGCTGCAGCGCGGGCGCAATGAACTTCGGGTGATGGTCCGTTACCCCGAAGCCGATCGCCGCAGCATCTGGGACCTGGAGGAGATGCGCATCCGCACTCCCGGAGGAGGCGAGGTGCCCCTTTCCAGCGCCGCCCATGTAGACGAGGGGAGGGGTTTTTCGGAAATCAACCGAACCGACCGAAAGCGGGTGATCAATGTCACGGCAAGCGTGAACAATGAGGAGGCCAACGCACAGGAAATCCTGCGGAACCTCAAAGGAGACCTGCTGACCCGGTTGTCGCATGACTATCCGGGGTTGTCCTTTGATCTCGAGGGGGAAGAGAAGGAACGCCGCGAATCCCTCTCCAGTATGGGGAGCGGCTTTCTCCTGGCGTTATTCGCTATATTCGCACTTCTCGCCGTTCCCTTCCGAAGCTACACCCAGCCGTTCATCATAATGGCAGCCATTCCATTCGGCATGGTCGGTGCGGTGCTCGGGCATCTGCTCATGGGCTATAACCTGAGTATCCTGAGCATATTCGGAATCGTGGCGCTCTCCGGAGTGGTGGTCAACGATTCACTCCTGCTGATCGACCGGATCAACAGCAACCGGCGGGAAGGAAAAACAGGGATTTTCGATTCGGTGATGGAGGCCGGCCAGCGACGCTTCCGCCCTATCCTGCTGACCTCCCTGACCACCTTCTTTGGACTGGCCCCCATGATCATGGAAACCAGCGTGCAGGCCAAGTTCCTGATTCCAATGGCTATTTCCCTCGGATTCGGCATCCTGTTCGCCACGGGAATCACCCTCCTCCTGATCCCGGTCCTGTATCTCATGCTCGAGGACATACGACGATTGTTCGGATTGCGCCCCGCACATGCGGATCATGGTTCCGAAATCGAGAACGAGGGAAAGGCCTGAAGACCTTTCCCTTCTTTCTGGCCAGGATCAGAGCCCTTTGGATCCTCCACCATGAATTTTCCCCACCCGTCCGGTATCTTTTTTTCCATAAAACATGTATTATAGAAAAGTATACCCATCCCAGATCCTTTCCAGACAACCATCGCCCCTTCAGACCGTACGGAGATGACGTGGCGGAATGAAGAGATCCGACGGCGTGGCAGATTTCCATACACGTCGATTTTCAAGCCTGCCCAGTAGATTCCAGCGATCTCCCTGGTTTTTATCGGACGTATCTTGGCCAGCCTCAACCAAGGGAGGAGTGCTATGCAAAGCGCCACGCTTTCAGCCGGCGACCCGATCGAAGCCCGCTGCACCAAATGCCGAAAAAATGCAGACCACGTCATTGTCACCATGTCCGAAGAGGGGCCGATTAAAGTGCAATGCAACACCTGCAGCCGTCAACACAAATATCGGCCGCCCACCGCAGCCAAAAAACCTGTCTCGCGACGAGCCAGCCCCCAGGATATCGAACGCCAGGAGTGGGTGGACTTGCGGCCGAACATGAACTGCGGAGCGGCGATAGCCTATTCCATGACAAGCGCCTACAAGGTCAAAGCTTTGATCGACCATCCCGTTTTCGGCCTAGGTCTCGTACAGCGCGTGGTCGGCCCGCAAAAAGTCCAGGTTCTCTTCGAGGACGGGAAAAAAACGATGCGCTGCAAATAACTCCGAGCTCGAGCTGAAAAGCTCGCGTGCACACTGACCGTTCACATATTGGAGCGAAAAATTCTCCTTACCTTCAGGTCGGAATGCACGCAAGCAAGTGCGCGGATCGACACCCACGTATTTGCGGAACAAGATCCGTTTCCGGATGTAAAATCAAATGACCGCCCGGTCGGGCGGTCTGTTCCCTCCGTAAGGAATGGTCAGACTGGTGTTTTTTGCCGGATGAAGAGGAAAGAGATGAAAGTTTGTGATCTGTGCGAAGGGCAATCAACAAAATCTCGCAACAGTAAACCCCATGAGAATTTGATCAAAGTAGATGAGGCCCGCATTTTTAAAGGGAAGAACCCCCGAGGTTTCGAAGAGCAGGATTACCTTTGCATGGAATGTGAATCTAAATTTACCCAGAGCACAGATAAAAACGATCTGCCCTGGACTTTATGGCGGGGGTGATTCGCTGGCGTTCTGTTCATGCAAGGGACAAAAGAGAGCATCAGACTAACCGTCCCATGCAGAAGCGCCGATTGGTTCTGATGGCTGGTTCTGATTCGGAAACGAGCAATCTTTTGCAAGATCAAATGAGACTAACCGTAGGCCAAGAAACAGCAAATTGCGAGCAAGAGCTCTCCTCCGGAGAGAAAACAGGTGGGAAATGAGCTTTTTGTTTTTATTCCTGCCCCGGAGTCTCCTTTGTCCCCTCCCCCTCCTCTAGTTTACGTTTTCTTTTTTCTTCCTTTTTAGCTTTCTTCGCGATTTCCTTCTGGCGCTTTTCATAGCCGTAATTCGGTTTTTTGGCCATTTAGCTGTCCTTTCCGTTTGGTGTTTCTCCCACGTTCACGCCTGAAAACAGCATCAGCGTTGAACTGCAGTTAGAAAAAAGAGCCCCAGGAAAATCCCTGGGGCTCTTCTGCAAAATATATACGAAAATATTAAATTCTGCGAACCTTGGCTGACTGGGGACCTTTTTGGCCCTGGGTGACCTCAAAAGTCACGCGATCTCCCTCGGCAAGAGATTTGAATCCATCGCCTTGGATTTCGGAAAAATGAACGAACACATCAGGTCCATTATCCTGCTCGATAAAACCAAAACCCTTTGCGTCATTAAACCACTTCACTGTACCTTCTGCCATTTTCTTCTCCATATTCCCACTTGGGAACTTTTTTTGTTGTGCAAATTCTGGTCGTCAAAATAAAAAAACACAGCGCCCCAAGTGGGCCTGTGTTTTTGATCCCGATTGACACCTTGCCAATCCGGTGAACGACAAAAAGTTTACACAAACTTGCTTAAGTGAGGTAACAGTATCACGGCCCCTTTAGAAAAGCAAGATATTAATTACGCATGAGAAAAGAAATTTTCTGGGAACAGCTACTATTCCGTTTCGCTCTATCTCATGTTGCGCCCCTGGTCCGCACGACCCCTGCCACCATAATCATTTTCCCGGGCTTGTCGGCTGATTCGGCCGCGCTCGCTTGGTTGACGCTCCCTCCTGCCTTCCTGAACGGATATCTTTCCGCGGCTCCTCTGTTGCTGTTCTCTTTGAACAGTCTGCCGCACCTGTCTCTCCTGGGCGGCCTGCTGCCGCACCTGCCTTTCCTGTTCGCTCCGCTGCCTCACCTGTCTTTCCTGGGCGGCCTGCTGCCTCACCTGCCTTTCCTGCTCGCTCCGCTGCCGCACCTGTCTCTCCTGGGCGGCCTGCTGCCGCACCTGTCTTTCCTGTTCGCTCCGCTGCCTCACCTGCCCTTCCTGCTCGCTCCGCTGCCTCACCTGCCTTTCCTGCTCGCTCCGCTGCCTCACCTGCCTTTCCTGTTCGCTCCGCTGCCGCACCTGTCTTTCCTGGGCGGCCTGCTGCCGCACCTGTCTTTCCTGTTCGCTCCGCTGCCGTACCTGCCGGTCCTGCTCGGTGCGTTCACGCACTTGCCTGTTCCGGTCGCCCCGTTCGCGATCCTGCCCGTTGCGACCGCCCTTTGCCCGTTCCTGCCGGTCGCGTTCTGCGTGCTCACGCATTTTTCTATTTCGATCGACACGTTCGCGCTCTGGCCTTCCGCGCTCCATATATCCCCGTTCTTTGCGGTCCATTTTGATCCGATCGCTACCGCTCCGATCTCTATCGCGAATTCGGTCCCGGTGTTCAGGAGCGCCACGGGTGTAGCGTCCGAAATCCCTGGTGCGGTGGGGATATTGGCCATATTTCATGGCAGTGGACCTGTCGCGGTAGACGACACCCCTCCGATGGCTGGGGGCATGATGCCAGCGACCAGGCTTAACTATCCACCGGTCGTGCCTGACAAACCTTGGCCGCTTGTGCACATCGATGAATATATACCGGCGGGGCCAATCGATATAGCTCCAGGAGCCAAAAGAAAACCCGAACGAAAAGCCGTGCCAGTAAGAAACTCCGAGCCCGATGCTTACCGTTGAGGGGCCCCAGTAATACGGCGGATAGGCAGGATACCACCACGGTCCGTAGATACTGTAAGGATCATAGTAGGGCAGGTAAATCACCCTTGGATTTGCCGGTTCGATGACAATGGTCTGCTTCTCGACTACCACCTTCTGCTCGGAGGTCGTGGTAAGGTTACCCTGGGCGTAGGCCTTGGCCCGCAGTTCCTGGACCATGTCCATGACCTCTGCCTCCTGGGCGAGAAAGGCATTGCCGAGATTGGTGGTCTCACCGATTTTTTCGCTCATCAGAGCCAGGAGGGCCGGAAAGTGACAGACCGCCTTGACGCTGGGATCCCAGTCTTCGTCCAACAGCGCGTCGTCAAGAGCTTCGCCCCTCAGATTCGGATTTTTCTTGATCCAGCGGTCGGCCTCGATCACCTCGATGGGATATGTCGATGCCATCAGGACCTGGGACAGAAGTGCATCGGGATAGAGGGCGATGGGCGCCAGCATCTGGGCAAGCTCTTCCCGACTGTATTTTTCGGAGTTTTCCAGATAACCGCTTTCCTGCGCCTGAGCCTGCTGAAGCGGCAATATTAAGAAAGAAATAAAGAGAGGAATGACAAACAGTCGTATGGTCGGATGGATGATGGTCGTTATTTT
Source organism: Desulfuromonadales bacterium (assembly GCA_024636295.1). Classification (GTDB taxonomy): domain Bacteria; phylum Desulfobacterota; class Desulfuromonadia; order Desulfuromonadales; family JAGXHI01; genus JAGXHI01. The sequence goes on along the minus strand of JAGXHI010000008.1, from coordinate 479 downwards.
CATGACTACCTCCTGAATGCCGGCGCCACCCGGCCTGTTTTGCTCCTGTTGATGATACAAAAATAGCTCTGAAATGAGGAGCAAATGGGGAAGAAATGTGAAAATCTCTCGGGCGGGAGAAAAATCTTGTCTCTGGCGACAAAAGTGATAACAGGCACGGGTGGAGGAACATGGAATGGAGGCGGCACGGCGGGCATTTTTTCATAAGCCGAAAAGCTGAAGCTGCCCCCTCTACGAAATAAAATCTCCAGCGGAAAACATTCAACCAGAACACCCCCTGGAAATTGAAAAATCTCTATTTAGTTTTCGTCCGGAAACGGCCCTTTTCCGCAATCTCAGCGTCAATCCGCGGATTTGATTGTGCGGCGTAAAGTACTACGCCTCCGCTCAAATCCTTGATTTCCTTGATCTTGCGAAAAATGACTCGTTTCCAGATCGAAAACTGCATTTGTGCTTCCCGGGGTTTCCGGACGGGCACT
>JAGXHI010000007.1 GCA_024636295.1 Desulfuromonadales bacterium | reverse complement strand
GGAATTAGGTGTTCACAGATTTACGTGGCTACTATTCGTTTGTCAGAGAACATTTGTTATCGATGTACTGGCACATTTTTCAGTAATCGATGTGGTGGCACTCAACACCAAACCATTTAAATGGACGAAAAGTGCTGCCGTAATCATCGAGTCGGTTCAAAGAGCAAAAGACACAAATTAACAAAAAGGACTAACCAAACAGGACACTAGATGACAGATGATGTCTTGTGTGTTCCGGGGCGGGGTTTCGTTTCCGGGGCATCTCTGGGGCGTTTTGGTAATTCTGACAAATCAGGGGCAATAGGAATTTCTCATCTTTGCCAACCTCACACACATCAGACAATGTGAAAGAATAAATAGTTAAGAGTCTTTTCTAACCTAAACTCGTCAATTTGAAATTCATCAATGACTGTGTTACGGTCTACGCGTTCATGGTGGCGTTCTCCTTCCGAACGTTTCGACCATAGACCCGCAAACGAGGTGGACCATTCTTGCCCCAAGCTTGAACGGGACGAATCCTCATTCACAAGGGCAACACTGGATTAAGATGAATCGTCTTAATATCGGGTGCGGGTGGCCCTGCTTTTAAAAAAATCATATATCACCTTAACTGCAGGCAAGTTGTGGCCTAGCCTCTCTGATTTTCGTAGCAGAACATCTTCTGCTATCTACTCAGTTTGCCATTTCTGTCTCACGTGTCTTTCCTGCAGACAAAACCAACACAGCTGGAAGCCGAAAGAGTTGGCCTCTTCGCCATCTGAATCATTTAAACACACCAATTCTAAAGAAGGGTGGGGTAATGGAATCTTTAAAAGAACTGTGGGCGTTTTTACGCGTAAGAAAAAAGCTTTGGCTCGCGCCAATCACTATTGTGATGATCACTTTAGGTGTTTTGCTAATACTATCTCAAGACTCAGTTGTAGCTCCTATTTTCTACAACTTGTTCTAAGAAAAAAAGAAACTTGAATATGTATATTTTGGGCCTTTCAGCATTTTATCACGACAGCGCTGCTTGTTTGCTGAAGGACGGAGACATTATAGTTACGGTACAAGAAGAGCGTTTTACTCGCAAGAAGGGACTTAAAGAGAATTACGAAGGTCGTTATGAACTGGATTAAGAACTTATTGTTATTGCTGGCAACGTTTGTCATCTGTTACATCCTGTTGATGGGTGGTGACATTCTTTTGAACCGATATTTAGATAGGCTAAAATTCCTACACTTTAAAGAAGCCTTCGACATAGAGATGCAACGATTTCAAAACGAAGATAAAATTTATAAGCGCCAGGCGCGTGATAATGGGTATTGGCCGCACATGTTTCCAGTATTTTTTGACGACAATGCACCAATGAAACAAGTTGTGAATGATACTGGTGTTGCTTTGATTGCTGGCGCTCCAAACAAAAAAACTTATTATTGTAATGAGGGTTATGGTCTTGTTACCTACAAGTCAGATAGATTTGGCTTTAGGAATCATGACTCTAAATGGGATAAAGACGTAGATGCGCTCTTCATTGGTGATTCATTTGTTCAAGGTGGTTGTGTTGATGATGAGAGCACGATTCAGCAGTTGTTCGAACAGCATACTGGGTTTAACACATTAGGTCTTGGTATTGATGGTAACAATCCCTCACATTATAAAACGTATGCAAATCTCTTTATACCTCAAGCTAAGCCAAAAGCTGTTTTTATGGTTTTCTACCCTAACGATAAAGATCAACGAGAATCAATAATTCATGATATTTACGTTAAGGAGGGGAAACCCTATTTTTTTGAAAATGAGCTAAGGCTTGCATACCCCCAAAAAACTAATGAAATATACATAAAAGCGATAGTCGCAGAAAGAAGAAATGCAACTCCTGCCACAAATATCATTGATTATTTGTTGAGGTCTTTTAACTATCGCAAATCGCTACCAACAATAAGATTGTTAATTAGTAGCCTTGGCGAGACTATAATAGGTAGCAGTCGTGACGCATTGGTTGATGCAAAAAAATTATGTGATGAAATTGAGTGTGAATTAAACGTGGTATACATACCAAACTCAAATTATTGGCGTCCAGACGATTTAGCCGATGAATACGCTGATAAATTGAAGGCTGTGGCAGCTGAGTTGAGCATCTGGTTCTTCGATGCTCGAAAAGTAATTAACCGTGATAAAGGGAGTCCCGATTATGCACCTAAAGGCTTTCACTTGTCGCCAGATGGCTATAGAAAAGTAATAAGTTTGATTTTGCGTGAATATGGAGAACCGGCCTGCAAGAACGTATCACAAGCCAACGCTTCTAGGTGACGAGAGCTAACGAGCCTGTAGAAAAACCCAGCTGGCGGATCACCATCCCCCGTCCTCTAGCTCTCTCAAGCTCCTATTTGAATTTTTGGGTTAGTTTCCCGCCCGGCCTCTTTTTTCTGCCCTACAGGGAGTTATGAGGAAGAAAACTGACCCTCTTTGCCGAAATCCCCCCCCTTTTCTCCTCTATAATGCCCATCCGTAACGGTGAATTTTGAAAATGTTGTGAATCATGGTCATCAGCTTCCACTGGGCGTCGACTTTGGTTCTGCCCCGGAGGCTGAATCGGCGCAATCCGAGGGTCTCGCGCAGGTTCCCGAACACCGGCTCGACAATTCCGAGACGCTGGCTATAGGTGTGCCGACCGAAGGCGGTATCGATCTTCTGTTTCATCCGCTCGATGGGATTGGTCTTGTCGGTTTCCATTTTGGCCCTGCCGAGCAGGATATGCACCTGGCGGGCGGCTTTGGGCCCGGGATTGCGAAGGCATTTGAGACGCAGGCGGCAGCCGTCGCAGTCGGCCTGATGTCCCATGAACTGCATGAATATATGGCTCTTGATCCGGGCGCGGGAGCACTTGAGCCACATCGTTTTGCCGGCAGGGCAGATGCAGGTCTGTTTTTCCAAATCGGCATGGAAGTCCTGAGCGGTGAAAAGAGTCTTGGAAGTCTTGGGTCGGGGCGGCTCCTTGGCCTTGTGCCGGGAGGCGGTGGCAAACCGCGGATCTCGAGCGCGAAAGCCATGATCGGCGAACATCTCCTTGCCAATCAGCCCCAGGGCATCGCAGGTCATGAGCACCTGTCCGAAAAGATCGTCGATCTGCTCGGAGGAGCCGGAGATGAATTCGGCGATGGTGGTGAAGTGCGGATGGCTGTCGGCGGAGATGGCCATAAACACCACATTCTCCCGGCACAGCGCTTCGATCTTGCGACTGCTGGTGACGCCTCGGGAGTAGGCCAGAAGAACGATCTTCAGAAGGATGGCGGGATCGTAGGCGGGACTGCCGTTGTCGTCGTTGCGGAATTTGGAATTAAAGAGGCTCAGGTCGAGTTCGTTATCGACCAGATAGTGCAGGGAGTAATCGAAGGTGCCGGGGAGGATCTGCTGCTTGAAGTCCACCGGCAGCATTACGGTCTGGTTGTAGTCATATTCTTTGAAGCGGGACATTTCACCCTCCTGCATTTCATTAAAATCGCTCACATTTTATCAAATTTCAGGGTTTTTCTACAGCCTCAACGGCGACCAGTATTGATAAGGAGCGACCTTTTTGACTGACTTCCGCACAAACCGATAGGTGTCTAATAAATGCTACTGCATTGCCTTGAGGTGATCAGATTTGCCGATTTGCAAAATTCTTGCTAACCCTTGCTTGCAGGAACTCAGTGTGGCTCGGCGACGATCAGGTGGGCGATGCGGCGGCCGGCGAGCCGGCAGACGGTAGCATAGGGAAAGGCAAAGGCCGACAGTTCAAAAACTAGCCTTGTGCGCTCAGTGTCCAACGACTCGATTCTGTGGCCGGTCGCAGGCACTCCGGCGACCCGCCAATGCCACTGGTGCGGAGGATCGAAGTCGGTTATGACGAAAGGAACCCAGATGCCGAGCGGGGTACGAAGACGTCCGACGGTCCCGGCCTTTATGAGCCGCTCGGAGCAATCGACTGCGAGCACCGAGGGACCCCATTCGGGCCAGCGCTCGGTATCAACCAGCAGATTCCAGACCACTTCTGCCGGCGCATCGATGTCGACTGCTACCTCCATGCAGCATCTCCCAAAGCGGTTTTTCGCCTCTGAAAGAGTCTACCAAAGCCGGGTATACTTGAGAGAGAAGAGCGAGGAAAGGCGGGCAAAGTGTTCGGCTATATTGTTGCGGGAATTTTAGGGCTAGTTCTGGCTTGGATAGGGGTTGGCGTGGTGACCGAGCACGGGGTGAAGGAGCCAGCATTCGTGGTTGAGCGGTCGGCCGATGGTTACGAGGTGCGCCGCTATGAGCCATATCTAGTGGCCGAGACGCAGATTCCGCCCGGAACTGATGATCCACTCGGGACCGGGTTCCGCATGCTGTTCAATTATATCGGCGGCGCTAACCAAGGAAGCCGAAAGATCGACATGACCGCACCAGTGCTAAAGGAAGAGCCATGTGCCGAGAAAATCCCAATGACCAAGCCAGTTCTGCGCCGGCAGGAACAGGGGATGACGCGGGTGGCCTTTGTGCTGCCGGCGGATTACACCATGAAAACCGCGCCGAAGCCCAACAACCCACGCATTTTAATCCGCGAAATCCCAACCCGGCGGTTGGCGGTGCTCCGCTTCTCCGGTTATGCCACCGATTCCGTGGTGAAGGAAAAGCGCGAGCGGGCTAACCTACCTGCTCTCCCGCGACGGACTCAGGCCAGCAGGAGGATTCATGGAGGCCTACTACAACCCGCCATGGACGCCACCCTTCATGCGGCGCAATGAGGTGATGGTCGATATCGAATGAAGGCAGATTCAGTCCTCTTCAATTTGGCTGTTTTTGGTGTCTGAAAACTCCCTCCTACTGAGACTGCGGGGAAAGTGTTCCGGTGGCGGTAAATTGTAGGACACCGTCTTTTCTGATATGGGCAACACCTTCTCCATGCTCTCCGACCTCCAGCGAATGTGGTAATCAGATCATCTAGGTCGGACTCGGATTTGTGATCATCACGGTAAGTTCCATTTTCATGATTGCCAATCTTGTTGACATTTAGGTACGGGACATTTTCCGCCCCTTTTCCCCGTACATCCGGGCATCCGCCTGTTCTAACAGCTCCTCGATGGTGCAGGGAGCCTCGGGCGCGTACCCGGCCGTGCCGAAGCTGAGGACGATATCGAATCCGAGATCGCTATTCTGATTGTATGCATGCAGCTCGTTCCGAAACCGGGACAGGGGATTGTTCACCTGCCCGCAGTATTCAGGAGAGAGGCCGGGGGCGAGGATGACGAACTCGTCCCCGCCGATCCGGGCGATGACATCGGTCAGCCGGAAGGTTTTCTTCAGGATCTTCGCGGTCACATTCAGGGCCTCATCCCCGGCCGAATGTCCGAACTGATCATTTATTTCCTTCAGACCGTCAAGATCGCCAAAGAGGAGGCACACCCCCTTTTTGTTCCGATTCGCCAGAGCGAGCTGCTGTTCCGCCAGCAGCATGAATCCCCGACGGTTAAAGAGGCCCGTTAGCGGGTCCGTGAGGGCAAAGCGCCTCAGAATGGTCTGCAGCCGGTGCCGCTCGATGGCGTATTGAATCGACCTCCGGAGCAGAGGCCCGTCCACGCTCCCCTTGACAAGGTAGTCCTGAGCGCCGCCGCGCACGGCCTCAATGGCCACCTGTTCATCGCATAACCCGCTGAACACGATGACCGGGACTTCGCTCGGGTGTCCGTTCACCCGGAAGAAGGTTTCCATTCCTTGGCTGTCGGGAAGACTGAGGTCGAGGAGCACGACTTCGAAGTCTGCGTTGTCCAGTAGCTCCAGCGCTCCCGCCAGGGTGCCCGTTTGGCAGAGATGGAAGGGAATCCCGGATTCGCCCGCTTTCAGGTATTCCTCCAGTAACCTGACGTCGCCGGGATTGTCCTCTGCCAGCAGTATTCGTATGGCATCGTAATCGAACATGGTCAGAACGCGGGCAGCTGAACGGTGGAAAACCAAAACCTCTCGATCGCCCGCACAACTTCGATGAAATAAGAGATTTTGAAGGACTTCACGATATAGCAGTTTGCATGCTGCCTGTAGGCGCCCATAATGTCCTCATCAGCCCGGGAGGAGGTGAGGATGATCACCGGAATGTGCTTCAGGTCCTCGTCTTCTTTTATCTCCCTGAGAATCTCGAGGCCGCTCTTTCCTGGAAGGTTGAGATCCAGCAGGATGATGTCGGGTTTGACGGCGTGTCCATAGCACTTCTCCCCGCGCAGAAACCTAAGGGCCCCTTCTCCATCTTCGGCCAGATGAATAATCTTAGCCGGCAGCCCCTCTTTCAGCGTCTCCTGCATCAGACGCACATCTCCGGGGTTGTCCTCGACGAGAAGGATTTCCAGAGGGCGCCCGTATTTCTCCGTCATGTCAGAGTCCACTTTCTCCGGCGCTCTTCTGCACCGGTCGCAAGGAAAAACAGATTTCTGTGCCTTGGCCGGGTTCCGACTCGACCCAGATCTTCCCACCGTGGCGTTCGACAACTTTTTTGCATATCGCGAGACCAATCCCCGTGCCTGGGTAGGCTGAACGCTTGTGCAGGCGCTGAAAAAGAAGGAAGATCCGCTCGGAAAAACGAGGGTCCATTCCGATTCCGTTGTCTTTCACGGAAATGATACATTCTGCTTCCGTATTTCTGGCCGAAATGTGAATGCGCGGCTGTTCCACCCTCCGGAACTTTGTTGCGTTCTGAATCAGATTCTGAAAGAGCTGTGCCAGCTGCACCCGATCCCCCTGCACCTGCGGAAGTTTATCGGAGGTGATATCTACCCCGGTTTCCTCTATGGTTACCCGGAGATTGTCGAGAGTGTTTCGCAGGACTTCACTCAGGACCACGGGCTTGAGAACCACCTCCCGCTGCTCCACCCGGGAATAGGCGAGCAGACCTTTGATCAGCGCCTGCATACGCACTGCGCCGTCTACGGAGTATCCGATGAAGTCCTGGGCGTCGGCGTCAAGCTGGTCCCCATAGCGTTCCTTCAGCAGGTCAAGATAGCTGGAGATCATCCTCAAAGGCTCCTGCAGGTCATGGGAAGCCACATAGGTGAACTGTTTGAGATCCGAGTTTGTGCGCTCCAGATCGTTCAGAGTGGTCCTCAGTTTTTCATTGGCACAGGCCAGATCCCGGGTCCGCTCCTCCACCCGTTCTTCGAGTTGGGAGTAGAAGAAGGCGTTGTCAAATGAAACCGCCGCCTGGGCGGCGAGGAGCTTCAGAATTTCCACGTGCGCGGCAGAAAAGGCGCCAGGCACGGCGTCATTTTTTAGATAGAGGATGCCCTTGAGTGCGCCTTGGCTCAGAACGGGCATACATACAGCGGAGAGCGGCGCCTCTTCTCCCTGGAAAAAATCTTCGGAAAGGTCGTCAGAATTTTCAATGACGACGAGTTCGCACGTATTGGCGACGTATTGGATGAGATTCAAGGGAAGCCCCGGGACATTTTCCACGGGTTCGGGCCGGCTGAAAACAAGGATCTCCCTGCCTTTTTCGTTTCCCGCCACCACGCGCAGCCCGGCTTCCATCGGCTGCACCAGGAAGACTTCTTCCGCCCCCGCGCTCTCCAGAACGATCTTCATCAGAGTGGTGAACAGGTCCCGGCGGCGGAACTGTCCAGAAATTGCCTGGGAGGCCTTGACTACTGTCATGAGGTCCAGATTTCCGAGAGCCGTCTCCACCCCCGATCTGGCGCGGATATTTTGCCGTGAATCTTCCAGCCGAAGTTGGGGAAACTCCTCCTCAAGGAGTTCCACTTTGACGCAAGCTCCCCAGAGGGCGTAATAGTAGCGGGCCTTCTTCAGGTAGATATCCGCGAACTCCTCCTTGTCGTGCGAAAGCCAGAACCGCGCAGCCCTCTCCCAGGCAAGCGCCTGGTGCTGGAGAAAATCATGCTGTCCCGCCTCGTGAGCCGCACGGTCGTAGAGTTCCGCGGCTTCGAAATGTCGCCCCTGCAAAGCCGCGAGCTCAGCGTCGAGGAGTAGCTGTTTGTGCAGAAAGTTCTCCGGGCAATTCTGTGCCCAATCGGCAAACTGATCGCGGATCTCCGCAAGGGAAGTCTCATGATTTTCCCCGGATGCCTCGTCGGGAGCCTGTCCAGCGGCAGTGACCAAGGCGCTTATAAATTGGAATTCCGCCGAAGGCAGCAGCCCCTGCGGCGAGACGGCGAGAAGTTTTTCCCGTGCCCTCTCGAGGGCCTGTCCCGCTTCGCGGATGAATCCATGGAGATAGAGGGCATAGGCCTTGAGCAAATGATAGATGCAGAGTACCTGGACGTTCCCCTGCCGCTCGCACCTCTCGATATAGAGATTTTCCGGCTCCTCGCAGCAGGTGAAATCAAGGGGAGTTCTCGTTTCCCCGGTGAGGTTGTGCAGGACCCTAAGGACGCCGAGTTTCAGATCCGCGCCCCACTGGTTTTTTCGGCTACGGCTGAACCCCAGGAAGTCTTTCAGCTCCTCGGCCTGTTCCGATAGGGGCATGCCCCTGAAGAAGCGGCAGTAGGCCTGGTGTCCGAGGGCATAGGACGAATACTGCAGGTTCCCGGAATCAACGCCAACCTGGTACGCTTTGCGGTAGCTCTCCTCGGCGTGTCGAAGGTGGCGAAACCAGTGGTCCAGAGATGCGCCGATCATCAGGTGAGCGACGCTCAAGTCCCGGGCGCTTTGATACTTTTCCGCCAGGGCTTCGGCCAGACGCGCATAGGCCGCGCAGTCCCGGCGGTTTCCGCGCACGAATCCCAGCAGGCCGCCATAGGAGGTGTAGGTGTAGGTCGCAGCGGGAAGATCGCCGTACTCCAGCACCAGGTTCATCTCCAGAGGGACGATCACCGACCAGAGCCGCTGGTGATTGCGGTAGCAAGGCGGGCCCATGGCAGTAAGGATGCGCATGGCGACCTTTTTTTCCAGATCCTCCATCGGTGCGAGATCGATGAGCGATTCGACCGGACGCAGCCCCATTTTTTCATCCACCAGTGCCATCTGCTGGTCCCGGGCCTTCTCATAATCGCGCTCCGGGAGCTCGATGTCGAGCAGAGCCAGCGTTTTTCGGGCCAGCTCGATGGCCTCAGGATAACGCGCCTGCAGGGTGTACTGGACGATCAAGCCGAAGAGTGTCTCCGCCTTCTCCAAAGTAGTCCGCGCCCTTTCCAGCGCCAGTCGGATCAGTGCTTCGGCCTTATCGAAGCTTCCGTTCAGGGACTCCACCTCGGCCCTCTCCCGGTGAAGATCAAGGGCAAGACTGTGATGGGTCTCCCAAAGATCAGCGGGAAGGCGTTCCATAGCGGCCTCGAAATAGAGGAGCGCCGCTTGGTAGGCAGTGGACTCTCTGGCCTTGCGGGCAGCCTCGAGATTGATCCGGGCGAGTTCGATCCGTTCCGCGGGCGTTTCGATCAGGTCCGTCCCCGAATCGAGATGATCGGCAATGACAAAGATGTGCTCGCCGCGCTCTTCCGGCCCAAGGCTGGCAAGAAGCCGTCGCCCGATCTGCAGATGAACGCTTCGGGCCTTCTCATTGCCGACCAGCGCATATGCCGCCTGCTGCACGCGGTCGTGGAGAAAGCGAAAGTGCAGCACTATGAGTTCACTCTCGAGCAGGTCTTCCCCGACGATTTCCGCTTCAGCGGTGTTTTGGATCAGCCCCTCCTGGATGGCCGGCAGCAGGTCGGCAAAAAGCCTTCGAAGGGGCCGTTCCGATATGGTGGAGAGCATCTGCAGGTCAAAGCGGCTGCCGACGCATGAGGCCAACTGGAGGGTGTCCTGGGTCGGCAGTGGCAGCCGGCGGAGACTTTCGATCATGAGATCGGCCACATTGTCCGCCAGATCGCGCCTTCTGATCTCGGCGATATCCCAGCTCCACCGCTGGCTGGAAAGGTCGAAGCGTAACAGGTCGTCTTTATACAGGTTGTTGAGAAACTGAATGAGAAAAAAGGGGTTGCCGTCGGTCTTCTGCAGCACCAGATCGGCAAGGGGCCCCAGATCCAGGTCTGCAGGATCCAGCATGTCGGTAAGAAACTGAACGACATGGGACCTCTGCAACGCCGGAAGTGCTATCTGTTGCATCGGCACTCCGGAATCACGCATTCTGCCCATGGTCTGCACGAGAGGATGGCTCAGGTCGACCTCGTTGTCGCGGTAGGCCCCGATTACCATCAGGTAGGACAGATCGCTTTCGCTAATCATAGCACGCAGAAGATCGAGGCTGGCACTATCGGCCCATTGCAAATCGTCCAGAAAGAGGACCAGCGGATGATCCTTGGTGCAGAAGCAGCGCAGGAATCGCAGAATGACTTTTTCGAACCGGTGTTTCGCCTCCTGGGGAGGGAGGCCCTCCACCGAGGGCTGCATGCCGATCAGATGCTCCAGCTCAGGGAGGATGTCGGTCAGGAGACGTCCATGGGAACCGCACGCCAAGCCTAGCCTGTCGCGCCAGCAGGCGATCTCTTCGTCCTTTCCGGCGAGAATCTGCCGCAGAAGGGAACGCAATGCGCTGACGAAGGCGCTCAATGGTATATATTTCCGAAACTGGTCGTATTTCCCCTGTGCGAAGTATCCCCGGCTCCGGGTCATGGGAGCATAGATCTCCTGGACCAGCGAGGTCTTGCCGATTCCCGAATACCCGGCGATGAGCAGCAGTTCACGCCCCCCGAGGGAAGCCCGGGAAAAGATCTCCAGAATGCACCGCTTTTCCTTATCCCTCCCGTAAAGTTTCTTTGGGAAAACGAGTTCTCCCGGAACATCATGGCGGCCGACGATGAAGCCCGACATAATCTCCAGATTTTTACGACCGGAAAGAATCTTCTCCAGATCCACGATCAGCCCCCGGGCGCTCTGATATCGCTTCTGCGGGTTCTTCGAAAGCAGCTTCAGCACCAAATCGTTGACGGGCGCGGGAAGACGGGCGAGATGAGGAGTGAGAGGTTTCGGTTGGGTGGCGATGTGGTCGTAAATCAGGGTCAGTGGGTCCGCAGCGGGAAAGGGAACGGAACCGGCGATCAGTTCGTACAGGATCACACCGAGGGCATAGAGGTCGCAACGGTAATCGATAGGAAAATTGACCCGTCCCGTCTGTTCCGGGGCGATGTAGCGCAGATCCACACCGTGGAGCTGCGCATTGAAACTTTCCGGATACTCCCGAGAAAGAAACGAGGCCATCCTGAAGTCCATGAGCGTGGCGCGTAGAGGCGCTCGTGCCACCATGATGCTCTCCGGACGAAGGTTCTTATGGATAATCCTCTTTTCATGAAGTCTCCCGACTTGGGAAGCCAGCTCGCACCCAATCCCCAGGATCGTTTCCAGAGACAACTGCGCCCCTTCCATAAGGTCGCGCAGGAGCTGTCCGGGTGGCTCCTCCTGTACCAGGGCCAGTGAGTTCCCCTTCTGCAGAAGTTCAAGAGAGCGAACCATTCCTCCGACGTCCGGATTCCGTGTGATCTCAAACTCGTTCTTGAACCAGATGAGTTCCTGCCGGCTCGGGTAATCGGATTTGAGCATCCGGAGCAGAACCGGCAGGCGATCAACGCGCCTCTCCCCCCTGCTGACCAGGAGGTAATCGTCTTCGAGAATGGGAAGGGATATGGTGAAATCCTGGTTTCTGAACGCCTTCATTCGTAAACCCCGGGCAAAATAATTTCATCGAAAAACATGACACGCTCTACGAGGCGGATCAGGAAAAAATGCCTGAGGGCGATGCCACGAGTGCGGCAAGAGGCGCAACGTCTATGATCGGCAGCCACAGCGTCCGGTCGAGTAGCCTGCGGCTTCAGAATGGAAGCGCCGTTTTGGGGTTACGTCAAGGCGGATGACCTTCTCCTGCCAGCTCTTCTGGCCCGCTGGGCGAAGGGGCCTTCCTGGAGGAGACCGCCGATGTCTTGGAACCCCGCTGGGATACCGCCAAAACTGGCTGGAAACTTGTGTCCAAGGGTCCGGATCCGCTACATGGTTCTGGAAACCATGCCGTCCACAAAAGATAATGCATTCCCTTCCGGTAAGTAAACAAGTTTTCTTGACCTCCCCCTTCCCGGTGCTGTATCTTCTGAACACCGTTTTACTTGACAATGCAGAAGCGAAACATGGCCGACAAACCTGTCACTTAAAGGAGAACCGCCTCCGACCCATAGTCCAGCGATTCTTCTTTTTTTATCGCCTGCCGACCGATTGCCTCAAGAGGGGACTCCAAATGACGTCTTCCATCGAGAACGATTCCCCTCCCCGTGTTTTGCGCATTCTTATCCTCGAGGACAATCCAGGGGACGCCCGGCTCATGGCCGAGACCCTGACCGGCTCAGGCTTCTCTTTCGAATGGGAACTGGTTTCGGGACGGGAAGAATTCGAGGGGGCGCTTGAGCCCCGGCCGGACATCATCCTGGCCGACTTCCACATTCCTGGCTTCGGTGCCACGGAGGCGCTGGAGTTACTTGCCAAGAAGGGTCTCGACCTGCCCCTCATCGTCATCACCGGGTGGAGCGGCGGCCCCAAGGCGGCCGAGGCCGTCAGGCTCGGCGCCGTCGACTACCTGCGCAAGGACGACCTGGAACGACTGCCCCACGCCGTCGACCGGGCTCTGGCCCAGAAGGAGTTCCTGCGGTCTCACGTCCGGCTCAAGGCCGACTACCAAAAGCAGGAGCGTCGCTACTACAGCCTCTTTCATGAGATGCTGAGCGGCTTCGCCCTCCACGAGATCCTCTGCGACGGAAACGGCGCCCCAGTCGACTACCGGTTCCTCGATATCAATCCCGCCTTCGAGAAACTTACGGGCCTCACGAGGGGAGAGGTCGTCGGAAGGACCGCTCTGGAAATCCTTCCAGACCTCTCTGAGAAATGGGTCGAGATTTACGGCAAAGTGGCCCTGGAGGGTGAACCGACCACCTTCATAAGGTATTTCGAGCCCCTGAAAAAATGGTTTGAAGTGCGAGCCTTTCCCCAGGAAAACGGCCGGTTCGCCACCCTCTTTATCGATGTGACCGAAAATCAGATAAGCCTGCAGAAGCTCCGGGTCAGCGAGGAGCAGAACAGGGCCTTCTTCGAAAACTCCGCGGTCGGGACGGCCCTGGTCGGACCCGATCTTCGCTTCGTGAAAGTGAACGACACCTATTGCCGCATGCTCGGATACACCCCCGAAGAGCTGCTGGAGATGACCCCCTTCGACATCACCCACCCTGACGATCTCCAGGCCGACCGGGAAAAATATCTGGAGTACCTCGGGGGAGATGGAAGCGTCTACCAGAGGGAGAAGAGGTACGTCACCAAGGATGGCCGGATAATCTGGGGGCTCATCTCCGCGTCCCTGAGTTACGATGAAGAGGGCCGGCCCCTCTACTCGGTGGGCACGATCCAGGACATCACCCAGGAGAAGAACGCCAAGCTGGAGCTGCAGAGGACCAACAAGACCCTCAGCATAATCATGGGGTGCAACCAGGCGCTGCTCAAAGCCCGAACGGAGGAGGAGCTCAAGAGCAACATCGCCGGCCATCTCTGCGACTCCGGGACCTATCCCCTTGCGATGATCTGGCTTATCGACAAGGAGTCAAGGGAATACGCCCGTACCACGCATCCTGAGAGCGCCGGCGATCTGTTCCCCTGCGCGGAGGGCGGTGAGTGCGAGACGGCCGGATACCTGGCCGAATCCTGCCGACAGCATTTCAGCCGAGAGGTGCCGCTGACAAAGACCACCCTCTGCAAGGGGGAGACCTGCCGCAGGCGCCTGGAGCAGATGGGTATCCGGTCTTGCTACTCCCTCGCCCTGGAGAGCCAGGGGGAGAACCTCGGCTGCCTGCTGATTTTCTCCTCGGAGGAGGGGTTCTTCAGTGCGGAGGTCTACCTGTTGAAGGAGCTGGCCGACGACCTGGCCTACGGCATCCGCTCCCTGCGCACCGAAAGGTCCCATCAGCAGGCCATGGAGATGCTGCACCTTCGCAACCAGGCGATCGAAGCGAGCGTCAATGGAATCATGATCAGCGAGGCGAGCCTCCCCGACACGCCGCTCATCTATGTCAATGCAGCGTTCGAGAAAATCACGGGGTTCTCCTCCGAAGAGGTGCTGGGCCGCAACCCCCGCTTCCTGTCAAGGGATGACACCAACCAGAAGGAAATAGTCGACATCGGCTCGGCGGTAGCCGAACGACGACCCATCAAGTCCCTTCTTCGCAACTACCGCAAGGACGGTAGCCTCTTCTGGAACAACCTGACCATCGCACCGGTATCAAACGAGGCCGGCGAGGTGACCCACTTCGTCAGCATCATCGACGATCTCACGGAGCAGAAAAGCTACGAGGAAGAGCTGGCGCGCCGCTCCAACTTCGACGAGCTCACGGGACTGCCGAACCGTAACCTTCTGAGCGACCGCATCAACCAGGCCGTAGCCCAGAGCCGCCGAAGTGGGACGGACTTTGGTGTCTTCCTGCTCGACCTGGACCGGTTCCAGGTCATCAACGACAGCCTGGGACACCATTTCGGCAACGAGCTCCTCAAGCGGGTCGCCGAGCGGCTGGAGGGTAACATCCGCGCCCAGGACACCCTGGCAAGGCTGGGCGGGGACGAGTTCGTGATCCTCTCTCGCGACGTGAAGCAGTCGGGTTCAGCCGAGACGATCAAAAAGAAGATCCATGCCGCGCTCGCTCCTCCCTTCACGATCGGAAAAACAGAGCTGCAGATCACGGCCAGCTGCGGCATCAGCCTCTTTCCGGAGCATGGCGAAGATGAGGACACCCTCATCCGCAAGGCCGACTTGGCCATGTACAAAGCCAAGAAGGAGGGGGGCGGCACATGCCACCTGTTCACCGAAGATCTCGATATCGACATTCGGGAGATCGTCAATCTGGAGGCCGACCTGCGCAGGGCACTGGAGAAGGACGAGTTCCTTCTTCACCTCCAGCCCAAGGTGGAGGTGGCGAGCGGCCGGATTGTAGGATGCGAGGCTCTGGTGCGATGGAAACACCCGAAAAGGGGGATGGTTTCGCCGGGGTCCTTTATTCCCCTGGCCGAACAGACGGGCCTGATCGAACCTCTCGGCACCTGGGTTCTGAGAGAGGCCTGCCGAATCAACCGTTCATTTCAGGAGCGGGGCTTCGCCCCCATGTCGATAGCGGTCAACATCTCGGCAAGGCAGTTTCGGAACGATCACCTGGTGCAGATCGTCTCGGAGGCGCTGGAGACCAGCGGGCTGGAGCCCCGGTGGCTCGACCTGGAGCTTACGGAGAGCATGGTGATGGACAAACCGGAACAGGCCGTAGAGCTGATGAAACGCCTGAAGGGGCTCGGAGTCACCCTCAGTCTGGACGATTTCGGCACCGGCTACTCCAGCCTCAACTATCTCAGGCTCTTCCCCGTCGACCGGCTGAAGATCGACCGCTCTTTCATCAACGGGGTAGAGGTTGATCCGGGCAGCGCCGCCGTGGCCGAAAGCATCATCGCCATCGCGCACAACCTGCGGATCGAGGCGGTCGCCGAGGGGGTGGAGGAGGCGGAGCAGCTTGCCTTTCTGCGGGCCAACCGCTGCGACGTCTATCAGGGATATTTCTTCAGTCCCCCCCTCCCGGTGGATCGGTTCGTCGACCTTCTGGACGAAACGGCCGGGTCCTAGCTCCGTCCGCCCTCTCGAATTGGCTGCGGCCCTTCTCCTTGACTGACCATTTCATCGGATATCACCCACGCGTGGCTGCAGCGGCACGGCAAATATCGACACCGATTCCGCTCGAAAGAGCCTGGCGGAACATTTCAGGGAGAGCGGACGGTGCCGGCGGTAATGCCAAGTTCCTTCAATACGATCTGTCGGTTGGTCAGCGAACCGATGATCTTCTTTATCGGGGCGGGACTCTCCCGAATCAGGGTGGGAATGGCGAAAAGCTGGTGTTTTTTCAGGAAGTCGAGGTCGGCTGCGGCATCGACCATCTCGATTCGGCAACCGTTAAGTTCCTTGCGGCAGATATCCTCGATGTTCTCCCGGGCGATGGCGGAGAGCTCGTCGTCGGACAGCAGAACCAGGGTCAGTTTCCACCTCTCGGGAGGCGTCGGTTTCATATGACGAGGTCCTCCACTGCGATCCGGCCTTGGCCCATGATGAGTTGTTTGTCGGAAGTATCGCAGTCGATCCCCCTGGCCTTGACGATCTGGAGGGTCTTTTTCCGTTTGTCCCCCACTTTCGTGGAGTCGAGACGGATCCAGAGGTCCATCAGGGAGGAGATCTCCATGGCGACCTCCTTGGAGGCGCCTTCCTCGTAGGCCAAACTGGTAAAGATCGAGGTGATCTGGCACCTTTTGAAGAAGTCGATCATCCGCATCAGTAAATTCTTCACCTGATAGGGACTGCCGACATTTATCATGTTTGAAACCGGGTCGAAGACGACCAGGTCCGGCCCCACCGTCCTGCAGAGGCTCAGAAAACGCCCGACATGATGCTCCATGGAAAACTCGGAAGAACTTCCCGTGTGGAAATGAAGGCAACCCGAGCCGCAGTGCTTCGACAGGTCGAGGCCAAGGGTTCCTATGTTACGCAGGAGTTGAGATTCCGACTCCTCAAAGGAAAAAAACAGGGTTTTCGAATCCGTGAGGCAGGCTGCATCGGCCAGCCAGAGAGCCAGGGAGGTCTTCCCGGTGCCGGGGGTCCCGGAGATCAGGATGGAGCTGCCTTTAAAATACCCCTTGTCCTCGAGCATGCGGTCGAACCCAGGGATACGGGTGGGAATCCGGTCATCCGGCGTTTCGTAGTCCATCCGGATCGATGTCAGAGGAAGAACCTGAATTCCTTCTTCTCCGATCAGGAAGGGGAACTCGTTGGTCTGGTGGGAGGAGCCGCGCAGTTTTGTCACGCAGATCCGGCGGGTCGACTGCTCCTCTTCCAGGCGCATGTCGAGCATGATGTTGCAGTCGCTCAGAAAATCGAGGTCGAAATCGCGTTGTCCTCTCTCGGAGATAATAAGAGAGGTAATCCCGAGTCCCTTGAGCTTTGTGAAGAAGCGGCTGACTTCTTTTCGCAGGAGATTCACATCCGGGGCCATCTGAAGGAGGGAATGAACCGAATCGAGGGAGAATTCGCCGGCGATGTGATCAGCATAGGCATCGGTGGAGATGGTGTAAATGAAGAGATCCTTTTCCAGATGGTCCCGAAGGAGAATGCCAATCCCCTCCAGGTCGTCGACAAGCTCCTGCTCGGTCTGGTCAAAGGAGACCATCAGGCCTTTTTCCCCGGATTCCGTTGCGCCGTTTCGGAGGAAGGCCCAGGCGAGGAGTGTCTTGCCGCTGCCCGGCCCCCCCTTCGATGACGGTTATCCGGTGGCGCGGAAGGCCGCCGTCGGTGATGTTATCCAGTCCCTCGATTCCAGTGCGTGTCTTTTTTTCTTTCAATTCGCCGCTCCACTAAAGTAAAAAAACAATCTTTTCCTTCTCTTAATTGTACAATTTACCTTACCGCTCCACATCTTTAACTGTCAATTAAGTAAAATCTAATCGCCATGCGATCGGTGATACTGCTCTATTCCCCTCATTGCTCTTTTTGTCCGGAAAGAGACCATGTCTAAGAAAGGTTGTGTATATGGAAGGATGCCTGTGGACACGTAGAAATGTGCATTCATTTTCTTCTCGAGGGGTGGTCTTTTTTTAGAAGTGAATTCCAGCCATTTTTTCCGGCGGTTTTTGTATCCTGGAAGGCTGTTGTAATCGAGTGCAAGGAGCCGCTAAAGGGATTTCCCCTCCTTGCAACCAACCTTTCGGCGCGAGAAATAGAAAACGCCCCTCCCGAACGAATCGGAAGGGGCGTTTTCATTTGGCGTCCCCAGGGGGATTCGAACCCCCGTCGCCGGCGTGAAAGGCCGGTGTCCTGGGCCAGGCTAGACGATAGGGACTTAAAACTTCAAGTACCCAGCGGGAAATGACCCCGCGCGGTTACGGTGTTGATAATGGTGAGCCGCGTAGGGATCGAACCTACGACCATCTGATTAAAAGTCAGATGCTCTACCAACTGAGCTAGCGGCTCCCGCAACAGGTGGAAATATATACTGGATCTTCCGGGGGAAGTCAACCCCTTTTTTGATGGCGTCGCAAAAAGTCCGCCCCACGCGTTACGGCGTTTTTTCAGGACCTCAACATACCGGACGTATGCCTTCGCCCCTGAAAAACCGCTAAGCCTTGTGGGACGAAATTTTTGCTTAGCCATCTACAAGGTTTTTGCGCGGTCATCTTTTTTGAGACGAAAAAGAAACAGCGGGATTTTTTTCGCTCACGCGGCGGCGAAGGGATTTTTCACCTGAAGGGTCTGATCCCTGCGGGCTCCCACGGAGACCAGAACGACGGGACATCCGGTCACCTGTTCGAGTTTCCGGAGGTAATCCGACGCCGCTTCAGGAAGATCCTCCATGGACTTTGCGCCGGAAATGTCGGTTCTCCAGCCCTCCAATTCTTCGTACACGGGCTTGCACTCCTTCAGGATCTCGAGATCCTGGGGATAGGTTTCGAGCAGGTCCCCCCGGTAGGAATAGGCCGTGCAGATGCGGATGGTCTCCAGTTCGTTGAGAACGTCCAGTTTCGTGATGGCGAGTCCGGTCATGCCATTGATACGGACCGCTTCCCGAAGGGCGACGGCATCGAACCACCCGGTTCGGCGGGGACGACCGGTGGTGGAGCCGAATTCCTGTCCTGCCTGACGCAGTCTTTCACCCATTTCGTCGTGGAGCTCCGTCGGAAAAGGGCCTTCCCCAACGCGGGTGACATAGGCCTTGGAGATGCCGATGACCTCGTTGATGTGCTGGGGGCCGATGCCGGTGCCTGTACAGGCGCCTCCCGCGATGGTGGAGGAGGAGGTGACGTAGGGATAGGTTCCATGGTCCACGTCGAGAAGGCTGCCCTGGGCGCCCTCGAAAAGGACATGACGTCCGGCCCTGAAGCTCTCGTTCAGAAGTATGGAGGCGTTGCCGAGGTATTTTTTCATTTCCCGGCCGTAAGCGGAGTACTCCTTGAGGATCGCCTCTTCCGCCAGAGGAGAAGCGCCGAGAAACTTTTCGAGAAGGAAATTTTTCTCCGGCAGAAACTCTTTCAGCTTGGCGGCGAAGACCTCAGGGCGCACCAGATCGTGCAGGCGGATTCCGCGACGCCCGATCTTGTCCTCATAGGTCGGGCCGATTCCCCGGCCCGTCGTGCCGATCCTGCGGCTGTCGGATCGATTCTCCCGCGCGATATCGATGGCCTTGTGATAAGGCATGATCACATGAACATTTCCATCCACCACCAATTGCCGGTCATCCTTGAGATACCCCTTTTTTTTCAGGTTGGCTATCTCCTGAAAGAAGACCTTGGGGTCGAGCACAACGCCGTTGCCGATGATGCACCTCTTCCTTTCGTGCAGAACTCCCGAGGGGATAAGGTGCAGGATGGTTTTTTCTTCCCCGACGACGAGGGTGTGCCCCGCGTTGTTGCCTCCCTGGTAGCGCACAACATCCGAAGCGAATTCGGTGTAGATGTCGACGACTTTCCCTTTCCCTTCGTCGCCCCACTGGGCGCCCACGATAACTACATTGGCCATTGTTGTATTCTCCTGGTCCGTTATAGAACAAAATGGTCGGCAAGAACCTCGTTGAACGGCAGGGTTCTCTCCGATCGATCCGCGAGGCGGATGATCCTCACCTCGCCCCCCTTTTCCCTGACGACCATGACGAAACGATAATTCATCTTTTCGGCATAGACGATCGTCTCATCCAGCCCGCGGGGAAGCATGTCCCGTGCGGCGGAATATCCGCGCTTTCGCAGTGCGCGGGCGATTCTCTGGGCCGGGAGCTTGTCCGGGTCGGGTTGAAAAATCAGCGCATCTGTGCTGGGAGCGACGGCCTCGTCCAGTTTCCGGTCGAGGGAAAACAGGAGGTTGAGCAGGTTGAACGTAAATCCGGTGGCCGGTGCGGCGAGGCCATACCGGGCTATCAGGTTGTCGTAACGTCCGCCGGAGCAGACCGCCCTGCCTATCCCCTCCAGAAATCCCTGAAAGATAATTCCGGTGTGATAATCCAGTCCGCGAAGCTCTCCGAGATCGAAGGTGATGTAATCCTCCACCCCGTGAACATCCAGCACCTTCAGGACCTGCTCCAGATTCTCAAGGGCGCGGCGGGAGCGATCGTTGGTGACCACGCCTGCGGCGCGCTCGAGCACCTCCCGGCCGCCGAAAAGCCGGGGAAGAGCGAGAATCTCCTCCCTCTTGCGGTCGGTAAGGGGGATTTCCTCGAGCATCTTTCGCAGCTCCGAGACGTCCTTGCGGGCGATCGCCCTCTGAATCTCCAGGGACAAAACGCCGGAGGCGGGCAAGCCTTCTATGGCGCCCCGGAAGAATTCCACCTGTCCGATGTCGATGGTGAAGTCCTCGGCGCCGAGCGATTGGAGGCATTCCACCGCCATGGCAATCATCTCTGCGTCCGCCTCGGGGCTCTGCAAGCCGATCAGTTCGACTCCGGACTGAAAAAGCTCTCGGTCCTTTCCGGCCTGCTCCTCCGTGTGGCGCAGCACGCGCCCGGTATAGGAAAGGCGAAAGGGCAGAGGCGCTTCACGCATCCGTGTGGCGACGATCCGGGCCACCTGGGGCGTGATATCGGGAGGGAAAGCCACCAGCCTGCCGCCCTGGCGATCGTCGAAGCGGAATGTCTTTTCCTGAAGGCCCTCGCCCAGGCCTCGTTCCAGCACGTGGAGAAACTCCAGGGACGGCGGAATGATCGGCCGGAAAGCCCAGCGGGAAAATACATCCTCCAGGATCTGCCGCAGATAAGCAATTTTGGCCGCTTTGGCCGGAAGAAAATCCTTGATCCCCTTGGGGAGCAGTGATTCGGAGGCGGAAAGCAAGGAACCGCTCCTTTCCAGGTTCGAGGTTGAGTAGGGATATTCAGAATTCATGGCATAGGCGGCAGGAAAAAGCCCGGGGTCAGAGATTGACCTGGATGGCTGAAAGAATATGCTCGTTATCGCGAAGTTTCTGGAGCACCCGGTCGGGAATTTTCTGGTCTACGCTGATCATGGAAATGGCCTTGCCATTTATCTTTCGTCTTGAAAGATTCATCATGGCGATATTGATATTGGCCTCCGACAGGACCTGTCCGATAAATCCGATCACTCCGGGTCGATCGTCGTTGTGAAGAACGAGAATAAATCCTTCGGGGACCGCTTCCACGTGATGGTCGTTGACCCGGACGATGCGGTAATCGCCTTCTCCGAAAAGAGCGCCGCAGACCGACTGTTCGCCTTCCGGACCGGTGACGGTCAGGCGGATCATGTTGGCGAACCCCTCCGTCACGTTGCTTTTCGCCTCGACCACCCGAATTCCCCGTTCCCTGGCCAGGTGAGGGGCATTGACGTAATTCACCATGGGACCGATCATGGGCGTGAGAAGTCCTTTGAGCAGCGCCATGGTCAGGGGACCGGTGGGATGCTCGGTAACCGCTCCGGCATATTCCACGGAAACGTTCTTCAGCCCCCGGGCGGAGAGCTGCGCCTGAAAAGAACCGAGTTTTTCGGCAAGGTTGACATACGGGCGAATTGCCGCCTGAAGGTCAAGGCTGACCGAGGGCATGTTGACTGCATTGCTCACGATCCCCTTCTGCAGAAAATCAAGGATCTGCCGGGCCATCTGCACCGTCACGTTCTTTTGAGCATCCAGGGTGGCGGCCCTCAGATGGGGCGTGCAGATGACCTCCTCCAGGGACAGGAGCGGATTGTCTATTTCCGGCGGCTCTTTGGAAAACACATCCAGCGCAGCGCCGGCGATGCGTCCCTCACTGATGGCGGCGGCAAGAGCCTGCTCGTCGATCAGCCCTCCGATGGCGCAGTTGATGATCCGGCAGTCCGGTTTGACCTTCCGCAGGGACTCTTCGTTCAATATCCCGGCCGTTTCGGAATTCAGGGGGATATGCAGAGTGATGAAATCAGAGCGGGAAATCAGTTGATCGAACTCGACCAGTTCCGCTCCCAGTCGTCGGACCATATCTTCCGTAAGGTAGGGATCGTAGACGATCACCCTCATTTTCAGGCCGAGGGCGCGTTCCACGACCAGTCGGCCGATTTTTCCCGCGCCGATAACCCCCAGGATCTTGCCGGCGATTTCCACTCCCGTGAACCGATCTTTTTCCCAGGCGCGGTTCTTTGTGGAGCGGTTCGCTTCCGGTATATTGCGGGCCAGAGCCATCAGCATGGCGATGGTGTGCTCGGCGCTGGTCGTCGTGCTGCCGAAAGGGGTGTTCATGATCACCACCCCATGGCTGTTGGCGGCATCGATGTCGATATTCTCCAGGCCGATGCCTGCCCGTCCCACCACCCGCAGCTTCTTCGCTGCCTGAAAGACTTCGGGGGTGACATGGGTGCCGCCCCTGACAACAAGGGCATCGATGTCCGCCACCTTCTCCCGCAGTTCCTCCGCGGAAAGGCCCGGATGGTACTCCAGTTCAATTCCTTCGGCATTCTTGAAAACCTGAAGGCCTTCCGGAGAAAATTTGTCCGAGACCAGGACTTTCATGAAAACCCCTGCTGGTTGACCGAACGGGAACCACCCATTTTCCAAACAGGTAAATTAGCAGTACCCTTCCGGAATGTCAAGGAATCCCGCCCCGCCCGGAGAGGAAATGGGGGGCTGAAGCATTCCAAAAAAGAAAGCCCCGCCGACGGCGGGGCTTTCGAAATCTTAGGCGAAATCTTATCAGGCGGCGCCGGCACGCATCACGTTCTGCGCCTGAGGCCCCTTGGGACCGTCCACAATGGTAAAGGTTACCGGATCCCCTTCCGCGAGGGTTTTAAATCCATCCATCTCAATGGCTGAAAAGTGGACGAAAACATCCGGGCCCCCCTCCTGCTCGATAAAGCCGAAACCTTTCGCGTCATTGAACCATTTCACTTTGCCACTTTCACTCATCTTTTTACTCCTTGAAGAAAACTGTGACATTCCCCCCCGGAGAACCGGGAAACCTTTAGCCTTTCCCAACTTTAGGGAATTTTAAAAAAAAATCAACCATTTTTTATTAAAATTCATATTTTCTTTCATTGGAAAAGCAATGGGCGCAGTTCGTCGCTCATTTCCCGGAAAAAAGATGTTGGGAGAATTTTCATCAGGCGGGAAGGAAATCGTCGTCCGAAAATTGTGCCCATAGATCTTCCCGGCAGACCGGGCAGATCGTGGAGGTATCGATTTCGCTGACGTGTTTTCGGATCTGGTGGCCCGGTGATTCGGTGGCTCCCTGGTATTCACCGCACCACGCACAGTACTTGAGCACCGGTTTTCTCCTGCTTTTTTAAAACCTTTTTCTCAAGGCTGGTCTTCTTTTATCGTTCAAAGCCTCTTTCGCCAACCTTTGCTTTACATGGGGCAGGGAAGAAAAAAGTTTTTGATTTTTTCCAGGTTCTTATCAATCCGATCTTTTGGGGTATCTGCTCCCAGAATACCACGGAATTCCCCGCCGGCAATCGGCGGAAAGATTTCCCTCCCAGATCGCGCCCGTCCGGAAACTTCGGGAAGGACAAAGCAGTTTTCGGACGGGTAAAGATTTAGTAATGAGTGATAGGTGATTGGTTCAAGCTTAGCTTCCCCTCCCCTTTGTGAGAGGAGACTGAGGGGAGGGGATTCAAATTTTTACCCTCTCCCTAAATGATTTAGGATACCCAAGGGCAATAGGACGCGGATTTACGCGGAAAAGGCGCGGATAAAGATCTGATTTAAAACCTAAGCTTATATCAGATTTTAATCCGCGTCTGCGAAGCATCAGATTTGATCCGCGTACCATCGGATTTTTTGAGACTCAGGGAAACACAAAGGCCGTTTCCGGACGAAATCTAGGTCGCCGCCCTCTGCAGATAATCAATCAGCAGCCGGACGCCGATTCCCGTGGCTCCCTTGGGCTGATAGGGCCGGCCCTTTTCCTCCCAGGCGGTTCCTGCAATGTCCAGATGGGCCCAGGTGAAATCGGAAGCGAATTTCTGCAAAAAAGTCGCTGCTGTTATCGTGCCCGCGGGTCGTCCCCCGGTATTTCGCACGTCCGCGAACTCGCTCTTGATCTGCGCCGAATAGTCCTCCCAGAGGGGCAGCTGCCACAGCCGTTCGCCGGTTTCCTCGCCGGCGCGAATCAGCTGCCGGATGAGGCTGTCGTGGTTGCCCAGAACCGCTGTGGCGTGATGGCCAAGAGCGATGACGCAGGCGCCGGTCAGGGTGGCCAGGTCGATCACCACCCGGGGATCATAACGTTTGGCCCAGGTCAGGGCGTCCGCCAGGATGAGTCGTCCTTCGGCATCGGTATTTATCACCTCGATCGTCCTGCCGGAGAGGGAGGTCAGGATATCTCCCGGCCGCATGGCGGTTCCGGACGGCAGGTTTTCCACCGCGGGAACGATGCCCACGAGGTTGACCGGCAGCTTGAGAAGCGCAGCCGAAAGCATGGCGCCAAGGACCGCAGCGCCGCCGGCCATATCCATCTTCATCTCCTCCATTTTTTCGGCCGGCTTGAGGGAGATGCCACCGGCATCGAACACCACGCCCTTGCCGATCAGCGCGATGGGCCGGGCGGAGTTGTTTCCTCCCCGGTACTCGAGGATGATCAGTCTGGGTTCCCTCACGCTGCCCTGCGCCACGCCGAGAAGAGCACCCAGCCCTTCGCTCTCAAGCTCCTTTTTCTCCAGTATGGTGCATTTGATGCCTGTTTCCGCGGCAATGGTCCTGGCCTGTTCCGCGAGAAATTCGGGGGCTTTGGCGTTGCCCGGTTCGTTGACGAGATCGCGGGCCAGTGTGACGCCCCGGCAGATGCTCATCGCCTCCGCGATCCCCCTGTCCGCCTCCGTCTGGATTTTCTTTTCGACGAGAAGCGTCACCTGCTCCGGTGCGGGGGATTTTTCTCCGTTTTCATTTTTCCGGTACCGATCGAAGCGGTAGGAGGCCAGTGCGATTCCCTCCGTGAGGGCCTGTGCGCCCTTTCGGGCGTCCAGGTTCTTTCCGGAAACGGGGAGTCCGAGGACGTAGGAGACGATTTTGCGGCTCTGCAGGAATGTCGCCGCCGTGCCCGACGCCTGGCGCAGCCTTTCCTGTCGACACTCCCGCTCTCTGCCGAGCCCCACCACCAGAATGCGCTCGGCGGGAAGTCGCCTGCCGGGGTGAAGAAGCAGGGTTTCACGGTTTTTGCCCGTGAATTCACCGGCCTTGACCGCGCGGGTGAAGATGCCCTCAAGACTGTCATCCAGCTCCTTGAGAAGGGGAGCGGTCAACTTTCCTTCAAAAGCTCCGATCACAACACAGGGGGTTTTCTGTTTAAGGGGGTGTCCGACTCGGGTCTTGATCTCCATGAATTCTGAATCCTTTTCTTTTATGGATTCCGCTTTAAGGGGCGGGAGGGGTGAGGGGTCTTCCGTCAGGCGCCGGGAACCGGCTGTTCCCCGGTCGACGGGGTGGCTGCGGAGGGCCCACTCATTAATATCTAAATTCTACCGGGTGATCTTCTGCTTGGCAAACGGGAGGGAGAATTGATGAGAGAATGGTTTTTCGGCCGGCGGTCCATGCGTCCTGGGTGCGGGCCTAGCCTGAGAGGGAGTGCGGTAAGCCACAGCCATTTCCGGGGACCTCAGCCGCCGGAGGAGCCCACATACTTTCGCAGAACAGAATAAAGCAGGTTGGAATCAATCGGCTTGGTCACCCATCCGTCCATTCCCGCCTCCCGGCACAGGGTCTCGTCATCCTTGCGGGCGTGGGCGGTCAGCGCGATGATGGGGATCCGTCCTTCATCCCCTTCCTTTTGACGAATCAGGCCGGTCGCCTCCAGGCCATCCATCCGGGGCATCTGAAGATCCATCAGAATCAGGTCGCAGCCGCTTTCCTGCCATGCCTTGACCGCTTCTTCCCCGTCCCGGACGGTCACCACCTCGCCGCCCCAGCGGACAAGGATGACCTCCAGCAGTTTTCGTATCTGGGGATCGTCCTCCGCCACCAGGATGCGGGCGGACAGGGATTTACTCTCTTCCCCGGCCGGGGGAGTCTTTCCCGAGGGGTTTCGCAGACCTTCCACCCGGTGGAGGGGAATGGTAAAGGAGAAGACGCTTCCGTCCCCCGGATGGCTCTCCGCGTGGATTTCGCCTCCCATCAGCTCCACCAACCCCTTGCTGATGGCCAGGCCCAGGCCCGAGCCTCCGTATTTTCGGGTGCGGGAGGCGTCCAGCTGGCTGAAGCTCTGGAAGAGCTCGTCCATTTTCTCTCGCGGCATCCCGATTCCCGTATCCCTGAGGGAGATCCGGAGATTTTCGCCGTCCGCCGGCTCCGCCTTCAGGGTGATCCCTCCTTTTTCCGTGAATTTAATCGCGTTGCTGAGCAGGTTGAGCATGACCTGCTTAATCTTGTCCCCGTCGCAATAGAGAATCTCGGGAATTTCGGAGGAGATTTCGGCGGATATCCTGAGGTCTTTTTTCTTCGCCTCGAGAGCAAAAAACTCCATCGCCGAATCGAGACAGTGACGCAGGGAACAGACTTCAAGGTGCAGTTCCGTTTTCCCGGCTTCGATCTTGGAAAAATCGAGGATGTCGTTGATCAACCGCAGCAGGGCTTCGGAGGCACCGGAGGCCATCTGCACAAGCTGCCGCTGATGGTCTTCCAGATTCGAATCGGCCAGGATCTCCAGCACTCCCATGGTTACGGTCATGGGTGTGCGGATCTCGTGGCTCATGTTGGCCAGGAACTCGCTCTTGGCGCGGCTCGCTTCTTCGGCCAGAATGCCGGCGTTCTTGATTTCCTCCTCGGCCCGCCTGCGCTCGGTGATGTCGCTGGCGGTACCAAACCACTCGGTGATTTCGCCTTTCGCATCGATCAGGGGAATCGCACGGGAGAATGTCCACCCCAGGCTGCGGTCCTCTCGAAGGACTCGATATTCCATTTCGAAAATGCTCTTCGTCTGAATGGCATCCTGGATGACGGTTTTCACGTACTGTTGATCATCCGGGTGAATGTAATCCTGAAGCCAGTTGCGGTTCGGCTTATCCGTCGGGGCGAGAAAGCCGCTGCTGTTGAGCTGGCGCATTTCACTCCAGTCCGGACTCATGCGATATATAATTTCCGAACTGGCCGTCACAAGCGCGCGATAGCGATTCTCACTCTCCCGTATCGCCTCCATGCGATCGGTAATGTCTTCCAGGGTTCCCACGTATCCCGTGGGACGTCCGTTGCGCATTCCGGTAGGAGACGACAGCATGCGGCCCCAGCCCTCCGAACCGTCGGGTCTGTTCAGCCGGAACTCCTGGCGCCAGGGTCCCTCGCCGATGCGCCCGGACCACTCCTCCCGGATCCGGCGACGTTCCTCGGGATGAATCGCCGAAGACCAACCAAAGCCGTAACTCTGTTTCGCCGAAATTCCCGTGATCACCTCCCATTGCCGGTTTATGTAGGTGAAGCGGCCGCTGCGGTCGGCCTCGAAAATCCCGAGCGGGGCCGTCTCGGTCAGAGACCGAAAGCGCGCTTCGCTTTGCCGAAGGGACTTTTCCGCACGCCGGGCGTCGGTGACGTCGATCAGCGCCGTACGGTACTCGATCCCGCTTTCCTTCGCGTCGAGGGCGATGTTCAGGCGCAGGTGCCGCTCGTCCGTTGCGGCGCCGATCCGCACCTCCAGATTTCTGGTTTGCTTCTCAAGGAGCATTCGGCGCAGGATCCCGGCGCTTTCCCGGGCCAGCAGATCGGCCAGTTCCCTGCCGAGGAGGTGCGCCCTTTTCATGTCCAGCATCCGGCTCCCTTCCACATTGGCTTCGCGGATGACGCCCATGACATCCAGAGTGAGATAGCCCACGGGAGCAAAGTCGTAGAGCTCCCGATAGCAGTCCCGGGCCTCCTCCAGGAGCTGGCGGGTTTCCCTCAGCTCCTCGTTCTGAGTTTCCAGTTCCACCTGATAGACGCCGAACTCATGAACCAGGACCCTGAGGTCCTCGGGCGAAAGATTCTCCACGTCCGGATTTTCCCCCCGTAGCGTCCCTCGGGCGAGACTTCGCATGCGGTCCCGATGGATGGAAGTGTTATGGTTCTTCATGGCCCCTCGTATTCCGATTATCTTCCTGATTCATAACTATTCAGCCTGAAGTTCGTTTTTTCTGTAGGAGCGGCTTTAGCCGCGAATTATCGTGCCTGAAGGCGACTTCTACCCTCCGGCATGATTTTGGCCGGAACCCAGACTGTGTCTCCGGATCCCCTTGAGGCCGATGCGCCGGGGCTTTTTCATTCTCTTATTCCCCGGGCGAAGAGCTCTGGCCTTTCTTTTGGGATACGTCCTCGAAGGAGAGCAGTATCAGTCCGGGACGTTCTTCCCCACGTTCGATGCGTCGGGCGTTGAGCAGCATGGAGCGGTGTCCGAGTTGGGGAAACTCCCCCTCGACGGGAAAATCGAAGATCTCCTCCTCTTCGGATACGACGCGTTCCAGCAGCCGTCGCAGATCGGGAAGGTCCCATTGCTGCTCGCCGATCCGGTAGACGGGCACATTTTCTGTTTTCTCGCGACCGGTCCGGAAATAATTACAGAAGGCCCGGTTGGCGGTGACCACCCGCAGATCCTCTTCGAGCACCAGCAGGGGCTCACGGAGCGTTTCCAGGGTGCTTTCGGCAAGAACTCTTCCTTCCCGGGCTTCCAGTTCCAGGGTCTTGATCCGCGTGATCTCGACCAGGGTGAGGACGGCGCCGGCGATGACATTTCGGCTGGTGCGGTACGGCAGTATGCGCACATCGAACCATTTGCCTTCCCGGGTTTTCACCTCCCGGTCCTTTCGGGTCAGGCTTTCGATCGCCTCCTTCAGATCCTTGGGCAGATCGTCATACAGGAGGATGGAGGCGATGTCGGTGATGGGCCGTCCCCGGTCGGTTTCGATGAGGCGGAAAATGCGGGTGGCGGCGGGGGTGAAGCGCTGGATGTGCAGTTCGGAATCCAGGATGACGGTGCAGACGTCGGTGGCGGCGAGAAGGTTGTTCATGTCGTCCTTGGCCTGCATCATCTCCTCGTTTTTCCTCTGGAGTTCGGCATTGACCGTTTCCAGCTCCTCGTTGGTGCTCTGCAGCTCCTCGCGGGAGGTCTCCAGCTCTTCATTGGTGCTCTGCAGCTCTTCGTTGTTGGCCTGAAGCTCCTCGTTGGTGCTCTGCATTTCTTCGTTGGTGGTCTCCAGCATTTCGATGGTGGCCTGCAGGTCCTGTCGCGTGGAGTTGAGCTCCCGCTGCAGGGCCGAAGTCCGGGCGTCCGGATCCTCCCCATTCTCCCCGGGAGATGGGTCCTCCTGCGCCCGGAAGGTCACCAGAATGCGCTCTTCCCCTCCATGGCGTCCCGGGATCTTTCGGGCGGCGATATCGACGATCCCGACCTGATGTCCCAACGGGACCCTCGCTCCTTTGTGCACGGTTCGCCCGGCGCTCTTATAAGCCTGGTTGAGCAGGTTTCGGATCTCTCCACCCAGCCCGTTGCGGGCCATGCTGATCAGATCGAAGATGGCCTCCCCGCGAGGGGGGGTCAGATATCGATCCAGATCGCCGTGAAAATAGAGAATGCGGTTGTTGCCGTCCACCAGGACCCCCGGCGGCGCATATTCTTCAAAAATGGCCTTTTCCACGACGTCCCGCATGGATTCCCTTGACCGGTTGGCCGAACTCCTCGGGCGGTGCTCAACCGCGCCATGGGCCTCTGCGCCCGCGATCGTCTCATGATGCGTTTCGCGGGCCCGACCCAGGATTCCGAAGGCCTCGTGGTGCCTTCGGGCCAAGGCGCGGACCGCCCGGAAAATCTTCCATTTTTTGTCGACGGGCGTGAAGAGATCGGCGAACTCCCCCACGTCCTCGGAGGTTCCGAGAAAGAGCAGCCCGCCCTCTTTGAGGCTGTAATGCAGCAGGGGAAGAACCCTCCTCTGGAGTTCGCGGTCCATGTAGATGAGCAGATTGCGACAGCTCACCAGGTCGAGTTGGCTGAAGGGGGGGTCGCTTGCGACATTGTGGGGAGAGAAGAGCACCATCTCCCGAATCTGGCCCGAAACCCTGTAGCGGCCGTCCTTCTCCGTAAAAAACCGCTTCAGTCGCTGTTCGGGCATTTCTCCGGCGATGCTCTCCGGATAGAGGCCTTCCCGCCCTGTCTGGATGCTCTTGAGATTGATATCGGTGGCGAAGACCTTGATGGGGAACCGTCGATCCAGCCGGTCCATGATCTCCACCAGGAGCATGGCCAGGGAATAGGCCTCCTCGCCCGTGGCGCACCCCGGCGCCCAGACGCGCACCGGTTCCTTGGCCGGGTGTTTCTGCAGCCTGGTGAAAAGCTCCTTTTCCAGGGCGGCGTAGGCCTGGGGGTCCCTGAAAAAGTTCGTGACGTTGATCAGCAGGTCGTTGAAAAGGGCATGGCTCTCCGTGCTGTCCTGTCGAAGGAAGGCGGCGTAATCGCCTGGCCGGTCGAAATTATGCAGGGCCATGCGGCGCTCTATGCGGCGGCTGATGGTGTTTTGCTTGTATCGGGAGAAATCGTGGCCCGTGGTTTGGCGCACGATCCGGAGTATCTGGCCCATGTCCTTTTCGAGCTGTCTTTCGGATTGGGATTTTTTCATTTCCCGGCGGGTCTTGTGGGACTGGCTTTTATAATCCACCAGCTTCTCGCCGATCTTTTCCACGGGAAGAACGAAATCGGCCACCCCCGTATCGATGGCGGCATGGGGCATGCCTCGGTGTTCGGCCTGATGATCATCCTGAACGATGACCAGGCCGCCGGCGGCGTTGATGGCCCGCAGCCCCTGCGACCCGTCGCTGCCGGCGCCTGAGAGGATGACGCAGGCCGCGTTCTCTCCCAGGTCCTCGGCCAGGTCGAAAAGGAAGGTGTCGATGAGCTGTCGGGGTATGGAGGCGGAGAGTTCCTCAAGCACCAGCCGGCCCCTGCGGATCGTCAGCCGGCGGTCGGACGGGCGGACATAGACGCGATCGGGTTCGACAACCATCCCGTCCTCGATGAGAACCACCGGCAGCTTGGTGTATTCCCGCAGGAGCGACTCCATGATGCTCTTTCGATTCGGAGAGAGATGCTGGAGAATAATGAACGCCATGCCCGGCTCATCGGGCAGATTCCGCAGGAGTCCTTCAATGGCATGCAGTCCCCCCGCCGAAGCGCCGACGGCCACCACGGGGAATTCGATTTCGAAGGGTTTTTCTCCTTCTGTACCTTCTGTATGATTGAGCTCTCCGGGCTCACCCCCCGGCTTCACTTCCCCGGGCTTCACTTCCCCGGGCTTTGGCGCTTCCTCCGGTTTTGATTCGTCCGGGGCTGAATTGACGGATTTTTCTTCCTTTTTTGTCATTGAGATTCATACCTCTGATCAAAAAGCTTTTTCATCGCGTCGCGCACGCGAGGCCGTGGAGATAAACGTCTTTTATCTTCACTATCTATCCGCACCCTTTTATTCCAGCGATGATGGCCAGCGATGATGGCACGAGGACCTCAGGGGTCGCGGGTCCGGCCCATGTATTTTTGTCTTTCCGGTTGGCATGATGTGAAGACAAGGCAAAATTATAACTGATTCGCGAATTTTTTAAAAGTGGACTAATTGCCCCAATTCATTTCGGCATCCATGAACTTAACGCCATTTCGGAAAAAATCGGGGCTGCCGCAAACGCTGAAATTCCGCGCTCGATTTGACAAAAGGCCGATCTGATCCAATCTAAATGGAGTCAACATCCGATCAACGGGATTACAAAAGGAGAAATCATATGGAATGGACCCCGCAGCCGATCATCGCCTTGATTGCCGGCATCCTGATCCTGATCGTTCCGCGTCTTTTGAGTTATATCGTGGCGATTTACCTGATTATCGTCGGTATTCTGGGGCTTTTTTACGGATACTGAAGGTTTTTACGATGGAGAAATGGAATTTTGGAGGAGGAATTCTGCTGCTGTTCCTTCTGGTGTGCGGGCCGGCGGAGGTCCGGGGGCAGACCTCCGGGGGAACGGGAAGCTGGGTTGTCGGGACGAAGCCGGCGGCTCCCTTCGCCCTTCGGACGGAGGAGGGCAAATGGACCGGGATCAGCATCGAGCTGTGGCGCCGGATCGCGGAGGAGCTGGAATTGAACTACGAGTTCCGGGAGACGGATCTGGATGGGCTGCTGACGGGGCTGACCGACGGGACGCTGAACGCCTCGGTCGCGGCGCTGACGGTCACCGCCGATCGGGAAGCGAGGATCGATTTCACCCATCCCTTTTACACCACGGGGCTGGCCATCGCGGTACCCCCCCGGGAGGGCGGGGGATGGCTGCGCGTGGCGGAGCGGTTCTTTTCACTGGAATTCCTGACGGTGATCGTTTCTCTCGCACTCCTGTTGCTGATCTGCGGCGCCCTGGTCTGGTTCTTTGAGCGGCGGCGGAATCCGGAGCAGTTCGGCGGCGGGTTTCTCCGGGGCGTGGGCGCCGGTTTCTGGTGGTCGGCGGTCACCATGACGACTGTCGGATACGGCGACAAGGCGCCGGTCACTCCCGGAGGGCGCCTGGTGGCCCTGGTCTGGATGTTCGTCGCGATTATCATCATCTCCAGTTTCACCGCGGCGATCACCTCCTCGCTCACGGTGGGAACTCTCGGCAGCCGGATCGAGGGGCCGCAGGACCTTGCGAGGGTAAGCGTGGCCACCGTTCCCCGGTCCACAAGCGCAGCCTACCTGGAGAATCGCGGCATCGCTTTCGGTTCCCGAAATTCCCCCGAAGAAGCCCTGCGGGCGCTGATCGCGGGGGAAGTCGAAGCCGTGGTGTACGATGCTCCCCTGCTGCAATACCTGTCGAGATCTCAGGACTGGCAGGGCCGGGTGCACATCCTGCCCGGAACCTTCGCGAGGCAGGATTACGCCATTGGCCTTGCTCCCGAAAGTCCGTTGCGGGAACAAATCAACCGCGCCCTGCTGGAAAACATCAATTCACGATGGTGGCGGGATCTCCTTGCACGCTATCTGGGGGAATAAAATTTACCGGTTATCCACTTCGACTTCAGTAAAAAGAAAGATCGGACCAATTTCCTCTTGGAGTCAAGAGCTTTATCACCACCCGTTCGCTGCGCTCTCTAGAGTCCACTGAGAACGGAATGAGAGAAAATCCATGGTCTTGGTCAAAACAAAGGAAAAATAGATCTTACTCAATGATTTTTCTCTGTGAGCTCAGCGGTGATGCTTGGTTTTGTCTCTGATTGGTGAACTTGAGTAAAGTAGCATCAGTTGAAATTTTTGATTGGTCCAGGGGACAACAAATTTAACATCCTTACCGGAAACCCAGCCGGGCGTAGGCGAAGCCCAGGAGCTTGTTCAGGAAGTGTTCCCTCCGGAGGGAGCCCAGGACGGGCGACTTGCGCAGGCCCATTTTCCTGAGTTCGTTGATGATCTGCTGATTCCGCTCCCGTTTCAGCCCATGTCGGAAGGCGCTGATCGCTCGCCCTCTCTGGCCCGCCATGAGGTAGACGCGGCCCAGATTGAGGTAGTGCACCGACCGGTTTGGCTCGGCCTGGATGGCGCGGGTGCACAGGGATGCTCCCTTGTTGAACTGCCGGTGCTCACGGGCCAGGCAGAATCCCAGGTAGGAAAAAACGGTGGGATTGGCGCCGCCCTGGCGGTTCGCCTCTTCGAAATGCATCAGGGCCATCAGGGTGTTCCCGTTGGCGATGGCTGTAATTCCTTCCCGGATCAACAATTTCAGTTCGTCATTCATCATTTCACCCCAGGCGGAAATTCGTTGAAAGAAGCGTTGAATCGTTGAAAAAAGCGTTGAAAAGAGTTGAATCGCTGAAAAGAGTTAAAACCGTTGAATCGTTAAAATCTTCATTGATTTTCTTCAAGCATTTAAACAGTTCAACGATTCAACGATTCAGCAGCTCAACGGTTTCAACAATTCAACGATTCAACAGTTTTTCCTTTCTTCAGCGAAAATGGTGCCGGACTTCCGAGCGGTATTTGGCGCCCAGCCCAGTGGCGTTTTCCCTGAGCCAGTCGCTGAAGCGGGTTCGGCCTTCCGGCGGCGATCCGGAAACGAGCAGACTCTGCATGAGCCCGCCCATTTCATCCCGGGTGAGAGGAACATCCTTGACCATTCCTCCCAGCCACTTGCTCATATGCAAAGCCCGTTCCGGCTGGATGTGCATGATGCGGATCCGGGGATGGATCTCCCGGGTCATCAGGCGGATCAACTCCTCGAACGTGAAAATCTCCGGGCCCGCGGCGTCGCGAACGTCATTTTCGCTCCGCAGGCCCGCATCGACGGCCATTTCCGCCAGGTCATTCACGTGAAGCGGCTGAAGACGGTAGTCGCCCTTTCCCGGAATCGCGAAGGTGGGCATTTTCCGCATCAGCCAGGCGAGATTGTTGAAGAGAAGACTTTCCCGCCCGAAGAGGATCGTGGGGCGAAGGACCGTATGCTCCAGACCGGAATTCCGGATCACCTGTTCGGCCTGCCATTTTGCCCGGAAGTAGGGGAAGGGAGAATTTTCGTCGGCATTGACGATGCTGATGTGAACGATCCGTCGCACGCCGGCCTTTCTGGCAGAGCGCATCAGGATCTCGGTATTGACGACGGCCCTGTCGAAGGTCATCGTCCCTCGTTCCATGCGGATCCAGTAGGTGTTGTACAGGGTCGTCGCGCCCTCAAGTTCCGCCGCCAGGGCTCGGGGTTCGTCAAAAAGATAGGGAGCGACGGACACTTCCCCGCCGAAAGGGCATTCCCGCTCGGGATGACCGGTGAGGGTCTTCACCTTCTGGCCCTGGTCAATGAGCCGCCGGGCGATGTACCTGCCGGTAAAGCCGTAGGCGCCGGTGACGATGTTCAGTTCAGCATCGGACATGTGGTAACCTCCTGGAGGAAGAAATTCCAGTTCCAGCGGTTTTCTTCGGAAGACGGAGTGAAGAAATAACGACCCATCCCCAGAATAACAGAAAATATCCGTTCATGCGCAGGTGTCTTTCATGAGGGCAAAACCTCCCACCATTCCCGTTCCGTCCGCCGAGACGGTGCGCCGGCGAATCACAGATCTTCTGGAAGAGCGGGAGCTCTGCGCGCGGGAGATATCCATCGAAGCCGGCATCCCGGAAAAGGCGGTTTATGGTCACCTCGAGCATATCCGGCGCTCCCTTTCCAGGGGGCCGGCACGGTTGGCGGTGGTTTTCGCCGAATGCAGGAAGTGCGGATTTGTTTTCGCCAAACGCTCCCGCCTCACCCGGCCCGGAAAATGTCCCGTCTGCCGGGGAGAATCGATAACGGAGCCGAGATTCCATATCCGATGATCGAATCTTCGAACGCCGGGTCATCTCACTGTCTTTGGCCGCGCCTTTGAATCGGCAGATGAAATCAGGGGCAAATTTTTTGTAACTATTCACCACGCTACAATGTCGTCATCCCCGAGTGGTTTTGTCGGGGATCCGGGGAGACAATCTGGCTTCCGGCCAAAATCATGCCGGAATGACGGGGTAGGAGTCGCCTTCAGGCACGATAATTCGCGGCTAAAGCCGCTCCTACAGAAAAAACAAACTCCAGGCTGAGTAGTTACAATTTTTTTTGAATAACGATAAGATCGGATGAATGCGGAGTGAAAATCGGCGCCTGAAAGTAACAAAATTCGTCCGGGCGCGAAGCCATTTCGCTTCGCCAGAAGATGAAAATTGCGATGCAAATCAGTCTTTTTCCCTGCCCCAGAGAGAAACGGCGGCGGCGATGAGAACGAGTGTCAGGGAGAGGATTTCCAGCAGAAGATGAGGAACCAGGATGTAAAACCGGTATCCCTCCAATATCGGAGGATTCCACAAAAAGGCATACTCGAACAAGGCGATTCCCTGGCTCTCCTGCGGAAATCCGAACCAGGGGACGTAAGCCATCGCGACGAGGACGGCAAAACTGTAGGCGGTGAAAACCCGCAGAAAATATCGATTCATATCGCTGCATCCGCAGAATTCATAGAGAGCTCGAATCCAGGGAATCCGCAATTTCCATTTTTTTGAGCTCCAGGGCGATTCGACGGCGGATCTCTGTCGGGATCTCCACGTGCAGGCACAGCGCATCTTTTCGCATCCTAAGCGCTTCTTTTCGCTGCAGGGAATTTCCCCGCGCGCCGGGGAGCCAGCGGATGTTTTCGGCGCAAAGATAGGTGCGCTCCTCTCCAGGGAGGAGGCTGGCCACCTCGGTGCGCGGATCAACCGCCCGGCCCCGGAGATCCCGCTCCACCCTGAAATGATAGCACCGGCCCGGGCCTTCGCAGAACTGCAGGAAAACTTCCTCAGAAAGCGGACGCAGAAAAGAAAGGCCCTGCTGCAGGGCAGGAGCGGGCCGCAGGAGAATCTCCTCCCCGCGCTCCTCCGCGTGGCCCAGGTCGTCCAGCCGGGGATAGGGGGGGCGCCCGCCCAGTCCGATCACTACCCGTCGATCCTGGGATTCCGTGCCGACGCAGCCATGAATGTCGACAATGAGTCCGGGGGCGGGAATCTCCATCTCCGCCACGAACCGGCGCAGACCTTCCTCAAGCTTATAGCAGTGGGGATGCCCATCCAGGTCGGTGTAGGGATAGATCACATCGATATTGCTCGGGTTCAGGGGAACGCCCCAGCGTTTGAGCTTTTCCAGATTTTCGTCCGTAAGCGGCTCGCGCCCGGAGAACCCAAGGTTGATCAGGGCCGCTCCACCCTTTCCCATACGGAGGAAGTAAAGGGCCACATCGAGGGTCCAGGGATCGTACGGACCGTGCGTGGCGGTCAGCAATGGCTCGTCGGATCGACTCTGTCCCATTTTTCGCAGCAGCAGAACGCCGCCGCAGCGGTCCGGAAGAAATCGGCACTCGAAGCCGGGCATGGCGGGGGAGGCGAGGCGCCATCCTTCTTCCTGCAGGGGGACGGTGGAAAAAAACTTCTCCAGAACCCTCTGTCGCCATGCCGCGGAAAAGCGCAAGGCCCGGTCGGGAAGGCGATAGTAAACCGCATATCGGGAGATGTCGATGTAGATTCGCACGCCAAGTCGGCGCAGCAGATTGCGGTTGTAATTGTTCTGGGTTGTTTCAAGAAGCAGGGAGGTGATGTCCTCCATCCTCGCGAATTCTTCCGCGGAAGGCATCTCCTCGAGAAGCTCCACTTTCTTGAGATGACGGTAGTCTTCCTTTCCGATTTCCACCTCGAGTCGGTTGAGATGCCGACGGAAAGGAGCGGAGAGATCGACTTCGAAGCGGTGAACGAACAATTCGGGAATCGATGGGCGGCGAAAGGTCATGAGAATTCCATTTTTTCCATTACCTGTCGATATTTTAACACAGATAGGAAAGTTCTTTGTTATTGCCAGACAGTGACCAAAAATGCTATTTTTTTCCCGCCGTCGGTTCCGAGGCGAAGAGAAATTCAACGCCTTCCCCGGGGGGAAAACTCTGTTCATGCCTCCGCCGGCAATGAATTCGTCTGAAAAATCGATTTTGAGCAGGCGGGCTGGTTTTCAATGTCATGTGAAAGGGGATAGGCATGTTTCGTTCTCTGCAGCTGCGATGGAAGATACTTCTGCCCCTTCTGGGACTGACGATCATCCCTCTGGCAATCGTTCTTCCTGTCATCTCTTCCCTTCTGGACCAGCAATTTCAGAATCAGATCCGTGAGCGCCTGATGAACACGGCCGGTTTCGTGGAACGGACCATCGATCAGTCGCAAACGGAATTGATGAATTACATCAAATTGATGGCCGGCAACTCCAGCCTGATAAATAGCGTCTTTTATGCCGACGTTATGGGTGATAAGGAGCAGCTTCGGCGCGCCGCCGTCGAATATCAGTCGCTTTTCGGCATTGAAGTCCTGGAAGTGTTGAAAAACGATGGTGAAATCCTCCTGCGTTCGTCCTGGCAGACGGACGTCCAGGAGACTTCGAACAGGGAACATCCGGCGATTCAGGCCGCCATGAAGGAAGGAGAGGTTTCGGGCATTTTCATCTTCGATGGCCGCCTGGCCGTAATGGCTGTGACGACGATCCCCTTCAAGGGAGACGAAACCGGCCTCCTTGTCGGGGTCGATTTCCTGGACGATCGTTTCGCCGAGGAGATCAAGTCGATGACCGGGGAGGAAATTGCCTTCTTCGATAAAACCGGCCTCTTTACCGCAACCCATTCCGAGCTGGAAGCTCTGAAGATGGAAACCGTTCTGAATGGGGACAGGGAGGAAGTCAATCTGGGGGGGAAGAATCACATCC
Organism: Desulfuromonadales bacterium; assembly: GCA_024636295.1. Taxonomy (GTDB): domain Bacteria; phylum Desulfobacterota; class Desulfuromonadia; order Desulfuromonadales; family JAGXHI01; genus JAGXHI01. The sequence continues at coordinate 86,872 of JAGXHI010000007.1, read as the reverse complement.
TGTTCAGCCATCCTCTCGATGGAACGAGTCAGGGGGTTCTTATCGCGATCGACCAATCTGAACTGGTGGCGACGCGCGACAGGGCCCGGACCACGCTCCTTCTTGTCATGGGAGTGATGACGGCTCTGGCCGCTCTTGTGGGGGTGGTCACTTCTCGGGGCATCACCCGCCCTCTGACGGAGACGGTGAAAAATCTGAAGGAAATCGCCGAAGGGGAGGGAGACCTCACCCGGACGCTGAAGATCCACAGTCGCGACGAAACGGGGGAACTGGCGAACAGCTTCAATCTGTTCGTTTCCAGACTGGGAGAGATGGTCCGTCGCACGAGGAGGGTTTCGGCGGATCTCGGAGAGGCGATGGAGAAGATCCGCGGCTCCTCCCGGGAAGTGAACGAGGGAACGATTCGTCAGTCCCGTTCACTGGAGGAATCCTTGAAAGCTCTCCAGGAGATCGAGAGGTCGGTAGCGGGTATCGCCGAGAGCACCAGCACCCTGGTGGGCGCCGCCGAGGAGAGTTCTTCCGCCACCCTGGAACTGGGCGCCACCATTGAACAGATCGCTACCCAGATGGAGAAGCTCTTTGAAATAGTGGAGGAGGTTTCCAGCGCCATCAACGAGACGTCCGTCAGCGGTCAGCAGATCAACGATAACGTGGATATTCTGGCGTCATCCATGGAAGTGACGGCCTCCTCCATCACCCAGATGGACGCCTCCATCAAGGAAATCGAGGAAAATGCCGAAAAGACGAATCAATTCTCCGAGGAGGCGGCCCGGGACGCCCGTCTGGGCAAGGAAGCCGTGGTTGCCACCATCGAGGGAATCGGCTCGATCCGCGAGACTGTGGATCATGCCGGAAAGGTGATTCAGAATCTGGGCGAGAAGTCCGAGGCCATCGGCAAGATTCTCACCGTCATCGACGAGGTGGCCGACCAGACCAGTCTACTGGCGCTCAACGCCGCCATCATTGCCGCACAGGCCGGCGAACACGGCAGGGGTTTCTCGGTGGTGGCCGATGAAATCCGCGAACTGGCGGACCGCACGGCCGTCTCCACCCGGGAGATTTCCGACATCATCGGCGATCTGCAGAAGGGCGCCCGCGAAGCGGTAAAGGCGGTGCGTACCGGCAGTGAACGGGTGAACCAGGAGGTGGTCCGGTCGAGAACGGCCGGGGAGGCCCTGGAGAAGATTCTTTCAAGCACGTCCAGATCGACAGAGCAGGTCCGAAGCATCGTTCGGGCGACCCAGGAGCAGTCCCGGGGCAGCCGCCAGATCACCAGCTCCATCAATCAGGTCGCTTCCCTTCTCGACCAGATCGCCTCTGCCGTCAAGCAGCAGGGCGATGGAAACCGGCAGATGGTCAAGGCCGCGGAGGACATGAAAGAGATCGCCTCCCAGGGCAAATCCAGTACAGCCGAACAGGCCAAGGGCAGTCGCCAGATCGCCGCCAGCATGGAGCAGATTCGCGCCATGATCGAGAGAATCGACGAGGCTACACGGGAGCAGACGCGGAGCAGCACCCAGGTGGTCGAGGCGGTTTCCGCGATCAGGGCCATCGCCGAGAGCAATGCCGGCCGCACCGCCGAGATGGACCAGGTGGTGGAAATTCTTTCGCGCCAGGCCGCCGCCCTGGAAGAGGAAGTGGGCGCATTCAAGGTATGATTCGAAGGAAGCTGACGGTTACGATTCTCGGTTCGGGCACGAGCACCGGCGTTCCGGTGACAGGATGTTCCTGCCGTGTCTGCACTTCGAATATTCCCGAGAATTCCCGGACCCGATGCAGCGCTCTTATTTCCTCGGAGGGAAAGAACATCCTCATCGACACCAGCACCGACCTGCGGCAGCAGGCGCTGCGTGAAAATATCTCTCATATCGATGCCGTTCTCTACACCCATGCCCACGCCGATCACCTGCACGGAATCGACGACCTTCGTCCATTCAATATCATTTTGCGGGCGCCGATTCCTCTTTATGGCTCAAAGGAGACCCTGAAAGTGATCCGCCGCAATTTCAGGTATATTTTTGATGACGAACTGGAGCCTGGTTTTCGTCCTCGCCTGGAAACCCGACAGATCGAGGGGGCGTTTTCACTGTTCGGTCTTCCGATCGAACCCATTCCCCTGCTTCACGGGAGATCCGAGTCACTGGGCTACCGCATCGGACCCTTTGCCTATCTGACCGATTGCAGCGAAGTGCCCTCCTTCGCCGAGGCGCTTCTGGAGAATCTGGATGTCATGGTGATCGATGGCCTGCGCTTTCGTCCCCATGACACGCACCTGAACATCTCTCAGGCCCTGGAGGTCATCGCGCGCCTGAAGCCCAAACGTGCTCTGCTGACACACTTGAGCCACGATGTGGATTACCACCGGGATTCTCCCGCCCTTCCACCCGGCGTGGAGCTTGCCCGGGACGGACAGCGTCTGCACCTGGAAATCGATATGCAGGGCCAACCGCCCGAACAATCGAGATGAGGATACGGAAAAGTCCCATGCATCAGGAAATTCGCCTGCACGGCCATATCGACGAGACAATCGAATATTTCGCCACCTCTGCCGCCGGGGACGTCTACAGTCGTTATTTTTATGAGAGCCTTGGAGAACGGCTGCGCATCTTCTCGCCGGGCAGCGAATTCGAGATCGGTCCCATCGGTATCCGCCACCGGGGCAACGGCGGCTATTTCTGCGAATACATGTTCGGCGTCGATCTGCCTCTGGCGGATCTCGCCAAGAAGGACGTTCTCAACCGTCTGGTTCTGTACGGTGCGAGCTATCGCGAGGACGAACGGCTCTTTTTCTCCGACTCCACCGAGGGGATGCAGAGCTATGAGCGAATCTTCTTCGAGGGGAACGCGGTTTATAATTATTTCTTCTTTCTGAACGGTTCGGTCTCCGGAGACCTGCGTGAACAGCAGAAAGGGATCCTGCGGCTTCTCGGGAAATCGTTGAAGAGAAGTCCTTTTGTGGGGGCCGGTGAAGATACCGACCTGGCCGACGAACTCTTCGGTCTGCTGGGGCACAAGAGTTCCCTCTTTCTGATCAAACTCATTCACAAGAAACACAAAATTTACCACGACCGGTTCCGGACAGCCTACGCGGGGCGCAAATCGATTCCCCAGGAGACATGGACGGAGCTGGAAGCTCTGGCCGAGGAACTCGGCATCGATAAGTACCAGCAGGAGCGCATCCACATCGATGTGATGTACAAGCATCCGGACAATCGTCGCATCGTGGATGAATACAAGAGCATCCTCATAGACTGCAACCGCAACGGCAGCATCGGGGCGCTGGAAAACGCCCGCCTGACCCGTCTCAAAACCCTGTCGGTTCGCAACAACATCCCCTCCGCCCTTTTCTATACACTCGACGAGATGCTCAAGCATGACAAGCTGGTGAATCTGGAGGAGCAGGATTACATCGCCGAGACGCGGCAGATTCTGGCGGGCATTCTTCTGCAGGAGCGGCAGATCGATGCCTGCATCGACGAAGTGGATATGATCAAGCTCCTGCAGGCCAAGCGCCGGGCCAGCGAAAACCAGGACCACACCTTCGAGCAGATTCTGCTGGAGACCGGCAAGGCGTGTGACGAGAGAATCCGGGACGGCGCGGATCTCTCGCTGATGGAGAGTTTCTCTTATATCGTCACTTATTTCGACCGATACGACAATACGAGCTCCAAAATCAACCAGCTGGCATTCATGGAGAATGTCCGCTTCAGTGAAAAATCGATACGCAGCCTTCTGGGCAACCGACGGTCCTTCAACGAGCTGTCCGAGGGATTTTTCGATTCCCTCTTTTTCAAGGGAATCCTGGGCAATAAATACCTGGGGCAATTCGGACGCAAAAAGATCCAGGTTTTAAAAAAGGGGCTGGAGGAGATCGAGGAAGGGAGGCGGACCGTCCAGGATCTTCTGCGACGGCTGAATTCAATCGACGAGGAAGAACGGGATTACGGTATCGTCCTTGGACACGTCAAGGAAAGAATACGAAATTTATATTCCCGCTACAACACACGCAACGAACAGGAGATCCTCCAGTCGGAGGTGATCGAGGAACTTCAGGCAAAGGGGATGATCGAAAGGGAGATTCCCAGGGCCCTGTTCCGGAATGTCATGGTCAACATCAAAAAGGAAGCTTATTACCTGCACAATCTGCTCCCCAGCATCGTGGGAAAGCATGACTCGGCCCTTCGCGAGGATTTTCTGGACAACAGCGGCCTGGACCGCTTCTATGTCGAGGAACTCGAACGCCAATACTTTCAGCACAACGACATGGACATTCAAGATCTCTATCAGATCCGTAAGGGCCTGAGCGCCTGAGGCAGATCCTTTCCCCCCGGCTAAGCCGGAAAACGGCCCCAATCCCAGAGGCGAAAATGTCTTCCTTTCCCCCACTTCAAAATGTCCGCAACATCGGCATCATCTCCCATATCGATGCCGGAAAAACCACCGTTTCCGAGCGAATTCTTTTCTACACTCACGTGATTCACAAGATGGGGGAAGTCCATGACGGTTCAGCCACCATGGACTGGATGGCCCAGGAGCAGGAGCGCGGCATCACCATCACCGCAACGACCACCACCTGCCGTTGGGGCGATTTGTGGATCAACCTGATCGATACCCCGGGACATATTGATTTCACCATCGAGGTGGAACGTTCATTGCGGGTTCTGGACGGGGCCGTGGTCATTTTCAGTGCCGTGGAGGGGGTGCAGCCCCAAAGCGAGTCGGTCTGGCGACAGGCCGACCGATACCGCGTACCCCGCATCTGCCTGATCAACAAGATGGACCGCATCGGTGCGGATTACGGTGCAGCTTTGAACCAGATGAAGGAGCGCCTGCGAGCCCGTCCGGTCCTGCTTCAGCTGCCGGTGGGGCTCGAAGCCGAATTTGAGGGAGTCATCGATCTGCTGGAGGGCCGGCTGCTGACTTTCTCGGAAGAAGATCAGGGTTTGACCGTGACGGTCGGTGAGCCGCCCGAGGCCTATCGGGAGGAAATGGAGCGCGCCCGGGAGGAACTGATCGAAGCCGCCGCCGAATGCGACGATGATGTGCTCGCCGATTTTCTGGAGAATCGTCCCATCTCCCCCGATCGCCTCCGCGCGGCAATTCGCCAGGGCGCCCTCGACTGCCGGATCTTCCCCGTTTTCTTCGGGTCGGCCCTTCGCAATCGGGGTATTCAGCCGCTGCTGGAAGGAGTGGACGCTTTTCTCCCTTCGCCTCTGGAAACGCCGCCCGTACAGGCGCGCCGGGCCGAATCACCCGAGCAGGTCGAAGAACTTCCCTGTGATCCCGACGGCCCACTGTGCGCCATGGCCTTCAAGGTGGTTTCGGACGAGGGGCGCAAGCTGACGTACCTGCGCCTGTATTCCGGCCGCCTGCGAGTCGGTGAAACCGTGTGGAACAGCACCCGCAAAGTGACGGAAAAGGTGGCGCGCCTGTTTCGCATGCACGCCCATAAGCGGGAGCGGATCGATGAAGTCCGGGCCGGCGACATCGTTGCGCTCAGCGGTCTCAAGGAAACCCTCACCGCGGATACCCTCTGCCATGCCGAATATCCTCTCGTTCTGGCGGGCCTGTCCTTCCCCGAACCGGTGGTTTCACTCGCGGTTGAGCCGAAGAGCGTGGATGATCGCGAAAAGCTGCTGCCGTCACTGGAAAAACTTCAGTGGGAGGATCCCACCTTTCGGGTTCGCGAAGACTCCGAGACAGGCCAGACGGTTCTGACGGGCATGGGAGAGCTGCACCTCGAGGTGGTCATCGACAGGCTCGACAGGGAATTCGGGGTGAAGGTGAAAACCGGAAGACCGCAGGTGGTTTACCGGGAAACCCTGCAGAAGACGGTAACGCGCCGGGAAGTCTTTCGCCGGGAAACCGAAGGCCGCGTTCAGGCGGGGGAGGTTCTTCTGCGGATTTCTCCCCTGCCGCGGGGGGAGGGGCTGCGCCTGCTGCTTCCGGCCGAAGAGGAGTGGTCTCTTCCGAAGGAGATGCAGGCCATTCTGGAGGAGAGTCTGCGGCAGGGCTGCGCTTTCGGCGCCCGGGCCGGCTATCCTCTGACCGATATCGAGGTCGAAGTTCTGGAAGCGCCTTTCGAAGCGGGGCTTACGACCGAGCCGGGCCTCCGGGCCGCGGTCCAGCGCTGTCTGGCGCTGGCCGCCAGAGAAGCCGCTCCCGTCCTGCTGGAGCCGGTGATGTCTCTGGAGCTCATCACACCCTCCGAGCATGCGGGAAAGGTGCTCGGCACTCTTCAGCAGAAACGGGGGCGCGTTGAGGGCATGCAGACCCGGGGAGACGCCGAGGCGATTCATGTCAGGATTCCCTTATCCGAAATGTTCGGCTACATGACGGAACTCCGAAGCGCCACCCGCGGGCGCGGAACTTTCACCATGGAGTTCTCCCATTTCGACGTGGCGCCGCCGGAGACGCTGAAGCGTCTTGGACTCGCCTGATTCTGAATCTCACCTGGAAAGATGTGGACCTGGAAATTCAGAAAGTTTGCTAATCTGTTCAGCAACTTTTCAGCCAGGATGTTGAGTACATTCCACCCTCAGTTCTGCAATTCAATGCAATAGGAACCATTCCATGCAGCTCAAACTGGAACAACTTGCATATCAGCAGAAGGCAATTGAATCTGTTATCCGTTTGTTCGAAGGTCAGGAGCGCAACACCTTCGACAATGCCACCGAGGAGGGGATACGTTTCAACTATCTGCGGCTTTCCCCCGAGCACTTGGCCGATAACACCCGTGCCGTCGCTGAAACCAACGGAGTTTCAGCCGAAAATCTCAAAGCCCACGCCGAGCCCGATTTCTGTATCGAGATGGAGACCGGCACCGGCAAAACCCTCGTTTATCTGAAGACCATTTTTGAGCTGTACAGGGAATTCGGCTTTGCCAAGTTCATCATCCTGGTCCCTTCAGTCGCCATCCGCGAGGGGGTCCTGACGAGCTTCGCCACCTTTTCCGATCAGCTCGAAGCGGTCTACGGATTCCGCCCCGACTGTTTCGAATACGACAGCGCCCGGCTGCACAAGGTGTCCACTTTCATCGAATCGCAGCATCCGCAGATCATGGTGATGACGTTGCAGTCCTTCAACAGCGAGGACCGCATTCTCAACCAGGCCCAGCGCGAGGACCTGTTCGCCAACCTGCCGTTCATCGAGGCTCTCGGGCGGACTCGGCCGATCATCGTCATGGACGAACCGCAGGAAGGGATGGATACTCCCAATGCCGTGGCCCGCATCTCCCGACTTAATCCCCTGTGCAAGCTGCGTTTTTCGGCAACCCACAAGGTGATGCGCAATCTTATCTACCGTCTGACCCCCTTCGACAGTTACCGTCAGGGGCTGGTGAAAAAGATCGAGGTGTTGTCGGTGGCCGAAAAGAACGATGAAGCCACCCTCAAGATTGAGGTCGAGGAAGTCCGTACCTTTAAAGATGGTCGCGACCCGCAAATCAAGCTGCTGGCATGGCGCTACTCGACTACCAAAAACGCCTACGAGTATAAGTCCACGCCCTGGCTAAAGGTCGGCGACGATCTGGAGGAGAAGACCGGCAACGTCAGCTACCGTGGCTTTCGCATCAGTCGCATTGGCAAGGGACTGCGCGACCGCAGCTTCAAGGTCCATTTCGCCAATGGTACGGAACTGGTTGAAAAAGAGCGTTCGCGCGATTTCACCGGAATCTTCGGCGAGCAGCTTCACTGGCTGATCGATACCCACTTCCGCAAGCGGGAAAAGCTCCGGGCGAAAGGTATCAAATGCCTGTCACTGATCTTTATCGACCGGGTGGACAACTACGTACGGGACGACGGCCTAATCCGTAACCTGTTCGTCGAAAAATACCGTCAATTGCACCAGGAGCATTGCGGCCGCCTGCCTACGGACGAGGAAATCAGCGCCGTTCAGGGGTACTACTTCGCCCTGACCGGCAAGGGGGAGTACACCGACAACGAACGGTCGATGGTCGGCAACAAGGAACTGTTCGACCTGATCCTGCGCGACAAGGAAAAGCTGCTGGCCCTCGACAATCCGGTGGAATTCATCTTCTCCCATTCGGCTCTCGGCGTCGGCTGGGACAATCCCAACATCTTCAACATCGCCACCCTCAACCACTCCTACAGCGAGATCAAGAAGCGGCAGGAGATCGGCCGGGGGCTGCGCATCTGCGTCAACCGGGACGGCGAGAGGGTCTATGATCCCCCCGAGGTCGATGAAGAGGATGAGGTCAACCTGCTGACCGTCATTCCCAACGAGACCTACGAAACTTTCGTCACCCAGTATCAGCAGGAGATCGTCGACATTTACGGCACTGTGGCGGCCGGGGCCGACACCCGCCACAGGCATAAAGGGCAGGATCGTTCGCGCAAGACCCTCAGGCGCAACGAGGGGCATTTCAACAGTCCAGCCTTCCGCGAGTTCTGGCGGCGGCTGAGCCGACGCACCGATTACGCCGTGGCCTTTGACGAGGAGGCTCTGGTCGAGCGGGCCGCCGAAGCTCTCAACCTGATCACCACCCGCGAATATGAGGCTGAAATCACTCTCGACCGGATTACCAGACTCGAGCAGGCCGGCGTCGTGCGCGAGCGCATCGGCAGCGAAACTGCCCGGCTCAAGGCTCACTTTGCGCCCTTGGATCTAGTCGAGGAATTGAGCGAGAACACTGCGCTTGCCTACCCGACGGTGTTCAAGATCGTCTCCCGGCTGACTAACTTCGACGCCCTGGTGCGCAACCCGCCGCTTTTTTTGCAGGAGGCCACCATCACCATCCGCCGCATTGAGCTCGACGAAATGCTGCGCCAACTCACCTACACGCCAAGTGGTCAGAGTTTTCCGATTGAGGATTTCGATGCTCAGCTGGTTCGCCACAGCGACCGCATCCAGGCCACCCCGCAACGCGGTCTGTACGACGGTATCGTCTTCGACAGCGACATCGAAAAAGCCTTTGCCGCCACCGCAGACGGCGACCCTGAAGTGGTCTGCTTTCTCAAACTGCCGGCCTTCTACAGCATTGCCACGCCTATCGGACCGTACAACCCCGACTTTGGCGTGGTGCTGAAAAAAAGCGGCATTCGTGGCGGGCATGACGACTACTATTTCGTCATCGAAACCAAGGGGACCAACGACATCGGCGACACCAAGGCCCTCACCGACAGCGAAATCTACAAGATCAAGTGCGCCATACGCCACTTCGAAGCCCTCGGCGTCGAAGCGCGGGTCAACTACCATGCGCCGGTGAAGGATTATGCGAGTTTCAAGAAAGCCTTGTAGGAGCGGCTTCAGCCGCGATCAAGCATTCGCCCCTGAAGGGGCTCCTACAAATCTCCTGTAGGAGCGGCTTTAGCCGCGATTGATCTATCGCCCCTGAAGGGGCTCCTACAGCCGCGATCAATAGAGGTTCGATGGACTACAGTTCTCCCCATAGCCGTGACTTACGCAAAGGACGCGTCTCACTTGCGGGTCAAACCTATCTGGTGACCAGCGCGACTCTCAATCGCCGTCCGGTTTTTGCCGACTTCACTCTGGGGCGGGTTCTGGTCAATGTCATGCGCGACCATGCCGAAAAGGGTCATGCGGAAAGCTTGGCTTACGTCATCATGCCCGATCATTTTCACTGGTTGTTGACGTTAACCGGAGAATATCCCCTGTCCAAGCTGATGGGACAGGTCAAGGGTGCGGCGGCTTATCAAATTGGACAGATTTCAGAACCTTGTAAAAGCGGCTTCAGCCGTGATCAATCATTCGCCCCTGAAGAGGGCCCCTACAAAGCCTGTAGACACAGCCTTCGTCGCGCTGAAAGCATCGCCCCTGAAGGGGTTCCTACCAATTCCTGTGGGAGCGGCTTTAGCCGCGATAAGCCCATCTGGCAAAAAGGTTTTCACGACCGCGCCCTGCGTCGGGATGAAGATATCCGCGCCGTGGCTCGCTACATGGTCATGAACCCGGTTCGCGCCGGAACTGTTTCGCGGATCTGGGACTACCCCCTGTGGGATGCGGTATGGGTTGATGATTCCAGATTTGATCCGACATAGGTAATCTTGATCGCCCCTAAAGGGGGCTCCTACAAACCTCTGTGGGAGCGGCTTTAGCCGCGATGAAGTGATTTCAAATTGTAGGAGCGGCTTTAGCCACGATTGATCAATCGCCCCTGAAGGGGCTCCTACAGAGAATAGAAGGAAACAATAAATGCCTGATATGAGTGACCTGATGCCTACCACCCCCGACCTCAACCGCGAACGGCTCGACCAGCTCAAGCGGCTGATGCCCGACCTGTTTACCGCCGATGACCGGCTTGATCTCGAAGAGCTGAAACGGCTGGTCGACCCAAGCATGGTGGCCGACAGCGAAAAGTTCGAATTCCGCTGGTTCGGCAAGGCCGACGCCAAGCGCCGCGCCTTCACCCCGACCACAGCCGCGCTGCAATACGACGTCGCCCGTTCAGTGAACCCCGAGGTAGCCGACGGTAACATGATCATCGAGGGGGAGAATCTTGAAGTGCTCAAGTGCCTGCTCTCGGCGTACCGGGAGAAGATCAAGTGCATCTACATCGACCCGCCCTACAACACCGGCAATGATTTCGTCTATCGCGACAACTACACCGAGCAGCGCAAGGCCTATTGGGAGCAGACCGGGGTGACGGAGGAGGGAGTCAAGATCGACACCAACACCGAAAGCGACGGCCGTTTCCATTCCAACTGGCTGAACATGATGTACCCTCGGCTGCTGGCGGCGCGTCAGTTGTTGCGGGAGGACGGGGTCATTTTCATCTCGATTGACGACCACGAGGTGCATCATCTGCGGAAGTTGTGTGATGAGGTGTTTGGGGCGGATAGCTTTATCGCAAAATTTATTTGGGAAAAGAGAACAAATCGAGAAAATCGTAAGGTTATTTCTACCCGACATGATTACATTATTTGTTACTGCAAATCTATAACCCCTGGAGTTAAACCCATAAAGCAGCAGCCTATGTCAGAAAAGGCGTTGTCAAATTATAGGAATCCAGACAATGACCCTCGTGGGTTGTGGAAATCAGACCCCGCTACAGCGCAGGCAGGCCACGGAACAAAAAGTCAATTTTATGTTTTAGAAGCACCAAATGGTAAGCAGCATAAATTAGAAAGCGGAAGATGTTGGCTTTACACAAATGATGTAATGCAAGAGGCCATAGATGATAATCGGATTTGGTTTGGAAAGGATGGGAATGGGGTCCCGCGAATTAAAACTTACCTAAATTCCAAAGAAAGGGGCCTTACTCCTGAAACGATTTGGTTTGCTGAGGATGTTTCCACAACAGAAAATTCCAAAAATCAATTGAAAGAGCTTTTTGATGGAGCTTCTGTATTTGAGACCCCAAAGCCTGTGGATCTATTGAAACTTGCTATTCAAGTAAGCACTGATGACGATATTGTTCTGGATTTTTTCTCTGGCTCAGGCCCCACTGGCCAAGCAGTAATGGAGCTAAACAACGAGGTCGGCAGCAACCGCAAGTTTATCCTTGTCCAACTCCCCGAACTCACCGACGAACATTCTGAAGCCTACAAAGCCGGTTACAAGAAAATCTCCGACATCACCATCGAGCGCAACAAGCGCGTCATTGCCCGCATCGAGCAGGAGCAGGCCGAGAAGCAGCAACAGGGCCTGTTCGAGGAGGACCATGCGCCGTACAAGCCCGGCTTCAAGATCTACCGCCTGGTCAAGAGCCACTTCCCCCGCGTGGAGTTTCAGCCCGACCCGGAAAAAACTGCCGAGGAGAATATCGCCCTGCTCAGGCAGTACATCGTCGACAAGGAAGCGACCCTCTATTCTCTGTTCAACGAGGCGGATATCTTTGACGAGGTGATGCTCAAGAACGGCTTCCAGCTTCACTACACACGCGAACCGCTGCCCGAGTTTAGCGCCAATAGCGTCTACCGCGTCAGCGACGGGCACAAGACCGCGCTGGTCTGCCTCGATGGCGAATTGAAGAACGCCACCGTCGCCGCCCTGAACGGCCGGGACGAGATCTTCATCTGCCTGGAGCGAGCAGTCGATACGACCAAGAAGTGGAATTTGAAGCATATGCTTGGGGAGAAATTGGTGGCGTTTTAAATGCAAATCAACCTTCAGGGCAGACTCTTCTCTCTTAAGAAGCTAGTTCACATAATACGCGGTTGGATCGCCAATGATTGAATTTTTTAATTTCATACAAAAACTTAGTGATGACAAAATTTTATTTACGCGGCGATTTTTTCCATTTGTGGCCGTATTGATTACTATAGTCGGATTACAGGCAATCTATTTTTTTGAGATGTTTCCGAACCCGGCCACCCAGTTGCAGTTGTCGGTAGTTTTTTTGATATGTGCATTTGCATTGTGGGTAAGTGCGGCATGGAAATTGCCCCATGAGAAGGCATGGATAAAAAAAATCAATAAATTAATAAATGAGTGTCAGTATGATGCCGCAGAGCAAGCACTTAAAAATCCACCTTACTTATTAGGTTTCGCAATTCGCACTGAGCGACTATTGAGTTTAGTGCAGCTAAATATTGAAAGGAATAATCTCCTCGCGGCTTATTCTTCAGCTGTTATGGCAGAAAAGCAAGCCCTTCAAAAAAAGGAACTCCGCATATTAATGCTCAAAAAGGCTGAGATTTTCTACAAAGCAGGTAATTATAATGTTTTTCGTTCATTACTAAACACTCTTCGCGTCAATTCCTTCCATGGCACAGATGACAAAATAAGAGTACTTTTATTGCAAAGTATTTTAGCAGAAATAGACAATTCCAGCTCTGATGCCAAACAAAATCTAGAAATGGCACTAGATATTTCGAGATCTAAAATAGACGAGATGATTATTTATAATAATCTTGCAAGGATAGAAGAGTATGATGGCAACAAAATCAATGCAAGGGGCTATTATGAGCGTGCTTGGGAGGCACTGCAAGAGTGTCCTTTGCCGGCGATTAATTCTAATGTTATCCATAATCTGCTGATTTTCTATGCTAGATCCGGAGATAGATCCCGTGCGCTGTCACTCCTTGAAAGCTATAGTAATGCCATATCGAATAATGTTCCAGAACAGGTCATACAGCTGCTTAACGACCAAATATATCTCTCCCGAGAACTAAAAGACCGATCATTATTGATTGATGCTTACAAGAAGGCAGAAGAAGAACTTTTTCCTCTTTTGAATCATGCAGATCAATTCAAGTTTTCGGTTAGCCAATTGAGGACTCGCCTGAATGATGATCTTGACTTTTTTTCACATTTTGAAACAGTTATAGGTGATTTTCAGAAAATTGAAGATCTTACGGTGGAAGATAGACTTCACGCACTTTTCCATATATGGGAGGTGTCAAAGCAAGCTACCCACTTACTTTCAATAAAGCATGTCGATAAAATTATTGAAATGGTTTCCGACAGCTTGATTCAAATGGAAGATATTGTAGATGATAAGTTGCGTAAAACATCCCCATTGATCCCATCAGAACGGGATCAATGGCTGGGGTATAAAATAGAAATCATCAAATTCAAGATAGCCAAGAGAAAAGATGGAGCATTTCGTTCTGAAATTAGTAATTTGTTCAAATGTATAAATGAGAAAAGATCTGTTTGGAAAGACAAAGGGAGTTCTGCTTATGAACTTAAATCATTAATTGGTCTTTGTAGTGAATATATTTCATATGGAGTAAGCCTTGGTCCTGTATTTATGCAAGATTTTTATTATGAAGCATCTAAGGCATTGTGTGAAGCTGAGTCAATTATTGAAAAAGAATGGCCACATCCCATGACATATGAGTATGCAATGGGCTTTGCTTATTATGCCTTTGCAATTCAAGGTGATCGAGATAAAGCTACTTTATGGTTGGAGCGATTTGATAATCTTGGGCATAGTCTGTTTCAGCACACACTCTGGTTCCGAGGTCAATACAAGGAATTGAAATCGGCGCTTGCACAGAGCTGAAATAACTGATCCGGGTGTCTGGCATCCTCGCCAGTTACCTGCACGCCTGCCTGCGATATGTGCAGCGGGATTTCATGACCAACACCACCCTGCGTGAGAAGTTTGGAATCGAAGAGATGAATAGTTCGATGTCCTCAAGTACCATCAGGGATCCCATTTGAAGCAAATGCTCGGGGAGAAGCTGGTGACGTTTTAGACTGAACTGCCCAAGAGGGCACTTGGTAGTATTGGCCTTGTAGGAGCGGCTTCAACCGGGATCTATCTATCGCTCCTGAAGGGGCGCCTACAGGGTTGTTCGTAAGCGAGAGCAAGATATGAACCGCGTCACGGTAAATCCTGAAATCCTGCGCTGGGCCGGCCAGAGAGCCGGACTGGCACTGACCGATTTGCGGGCAAAATTCCCCAAAGTCTCTAGTTGGCTTGAGGGCGACCTGTCTCCAACCCTGAAACAGCTCGAAGCCTTTGCCCGCGCCACGCATACGCCTATCGGCTTCTTCTTCATGCCCAAACCACCTGAAATTTCGCTCCCGATCCCTGATTTCCGCACCATGGGAGGCGAAGCGCGCCCCGTTCCCAGCCCCGATCTGCTCGACACCATCTACCTCTGTCAGCAACGGCAGGACTGGTATCGGGATTATGCCCGTCTCTATGGCGAGGATCCGATTGCCTGGATCGGACAAGGAACGGTTGATGCCGATATCGTCACCACGGCCGCGACGCTGAGAAAACGGATCGGCCTCGACCTTCTTCAGCGGCAGGGTGTTCCGACCTGGACCGAGGGGCTTCGGCAGCTGATTTCCCTGTTGGAAGATACCGGCATTCTGGTCATGATTAGCGGCATTGTCGGCAGCACAGTCATCGCAAGCTCTCCACTGAGGAGTTCCGTGGCTTCGCTCTGGTCGATTCGCTGGCACCGGTTATTTTCGTCAATGGCGCCGACAGTAAATCGGCGCAGATGTTCACTCTTGTCCATGAACTGGCGCATCTGTGGATTGGCGAAAGCGGCGTGTCCGACAGTCAGGTGGCCCAATGGCCGGAAATGCATGTGGAACGCTGGTGCAATGCGGTTGCGGCGGAAATGCTGGTCCCTCTCGAAGAGGTACGTGCCCTCTATCGTCAGGATGAGTCGGTGACCGACGCCATGCAGAGGCTGGCACGACACTTCAAGGTCAGCACCCTTGTTGTCTTGAGGCGCATCTATGACCTCGGAAAAATTGGTCGGGAAACCCTGTGGCGGACCTACCGCGAGGAACTTGATCGGTTGCGGCAGTTGGATACGCGTGGTTCGGGGGGCGGCGACTTTTACCGGACCCTGGGCGCTCGGACCAGCAAGCGCCCGGTGCGGGCCGTGATCGGCAGCACTCTGGAAGGGCAGACCTTGTTCCGCGATGCATTCCGACTGCTCGGGATCAAAAAGTCGGAGACCTTTTATCGTGCGGTGAGTGAATTCGGAGGGGGGTAATCGAGTGTATTTGCTTGATGCAAACGTCTTCATGCAGGCCAAAAACCTGCATTACGGCTTCGATTTTTGTCCGGCGTTCTGGGAATGGCTGATCGCTCGCAACGCTGCCGGCAATGTTTTCAGCATCGAAAAGGTCGAAGACGAAATTCTCGCCGGGGATGATGATCTGTCGCAGTGGAGCAAAGAGCGAGGTTCCGTTTTTTTTTCTGCGTCCGGATGACAAGGTTGTCGCCTGCTTCCCAGCTGTCAGCACATGGGTTTCAACTCAGAACTACCAACCTGCCGCCGTCATCGATTACTCCGAAGCCCGGATCGTCAGACCATAATGGGAGCTGCCTGCTGATGCCCAAACCAAGCAAACGCCTCAAAAAGCCCTATATCGCCGATCCGAGCGAGGTCATCATCACCCGCGACGGCGACTCTGCCGACATTGACTACCGGGATTCAAAGGTTGGCGGCGTCCGCCTCCAAATCGGTCCCGACATCATGCGGATGAGTGACGAGGAGATCCTTGACCGGCACAACCAGGTCCTGCTGGCCAGGGAGAAGACCATAGCGGACTACGTTCACGAGGCGGTTGAAATTCCCCTCGGCAGACCTCAGGTGGAATATTCCGAGCTCTGCGATCAGTGGGTGCCGCGCGGTGATGTCCTGCGTTGCGTCATCCATGACGAAGATGGACGCAGAGCGGTCATCGAAATTGACGACAAGGAGTTCACCCTGGAGGAATTCGGCACCATGCTCACCACGTTTTCCGGCTGGGGAATGCGGATTGTCTTCGTACCTGAGGATGAACTGGCAAAGCAGCCTGATATCGTGATCAGGGCGCCGGAAGACTGATCACCCTGAATTGTCCGAAACCGTTTGAACTGAATAGTAAACACGAATGCCTGTCGACAAAGAACTCAAATCCCGTCTCTCAGCCCTGAAACGCAGCAAACGCTTTGTCCGCTGGGGTGAATCGGCCGGACTGGCGCGGGAACTGCGGGAACTGCTGCAACAGATCGAAGATCAGGTCGAAGATGCACAGGCCGGTTGTCAACTGGTAGCTGACTTTTACACCACCGACTGCAGCGTCTTCGACCGGTGCGATGATTCAAGCGGTCATGTAGGGGATGTCTACCGCTATGACGCCTGTGAACTGTTCATCAGCTACGCGAAACGTTGCGCCGACAAATCCTGGCTCGCCAAGCTGATCCTCAAGACCAGCTTGAAAGATGATTACGGGGTGCGCGATGCCGTGGTGAAGAGCGGCGCAGAATTCCTGCCGGAAGCGCAACTGCGCTGGCTGATCGACCAATACCAGCAGCTGGCGACAGAGGAACCGGAGGAATTCCCGCGCCGTCACTGGCTGTACCAGGTCGAATCCCTGGCCAGGCAGCTGAAGGATGCGCCGCTGTTCGAACAGACCCGCCGCGCTGCCTGGGGCGATGAGCCCGGCACCGCCGGCTGCGTTGATATCGCCCGGGTCTATCTGGACTGCGGGGAAGAGCAGACCGCCCTCGACTGGCTGGAGCGGATTCCGGCCGGTGAAAGTTTTCAGCAGCAGGAGCGGGACGAACTCTTGCTCGCCATCTATGACCGTCAGGGAGACAAACAGCGGCAGGCCGAAATTGCTCGGCGCAGCTTCCGCCGGCAGCGCAGCCGTTCAGGTTTTGAGCGGTGGATCGCGATCGTCGGCGACGACCAGCGCGACGAACTGCTCGACCAGGAGGTGCGGATCATCCTCGACGCCCCTCTCCTCTCCCTGACCGGCGCCGCTTTTTTGACCGCCATGGAACAGTGGAACGCCGCCGAAAGCTATCTGCAAACCCGGGCCGAGCAACTGGATGGCGACCATTATCAGGTTCTTCTCCCTCTGGCGGAAACCTTCGCTTCCCTGGCCCGACCACTGACCGCCAGCCTGCTCTACCGCGCCCTGCTCGATTCCATCCTGCGCCGCGCCCGGACCACAACCTATGGCCATGGCGCACGCTACCTGCGCAAACTCGACCTGCTGGCAAAAACCGTCAGCGACTGGCGCGACATCGAGCCGCACACGGTCTATGTCGAACGCCTGTGGCAAAAGCACGGCCGCAAAACCAGCTTCTGGAGCCGTTATGAACACTGAAAAACACCATCCCTTTAAGCACTTCGGCAAGGCACGCCCTCTCCCGATTTTTAGCCCCCAGGAAATCTGCAATCCTTGATTTTTTGTAATTTTAGGCATACTATGTCGACATATTGACGACTTACTATGTAGAAAAGTGCAATTTATGGACATTATTTCCACACTGCGAAAAACCATCCCCTGGGAAGAATTCGACTACCAGGCCCTGCTGCAGGCCCTGAAGGATTACGCCCACCCGCGTGACAAGATCACGGACCTGCTCGCCAAAGGGATTATTGTGCGGGTCAAAAAGGGTCTCTATGTCTTTGGCGACGCCTACCGGACCCGTCCCTACAGCCGGGAAATTCTCGCCAACCTGATCTATGGACCATCCTGTGTGTCGCTGGAATACGCGCTGCACTACCATGGGCTGACGCCGGAAGGGTCGGCGGCCCTGACCTCGGTGACCACCAAGCGGGGCAGACAGTTCCAGACCCCGGTGGGACTGTTCCTCTACCGGACGATCCCGGAAACCGGCTTCCATGTCGGACTGCAACGGGTCGAGCTGGATGACGGCCGGGCATTTCTCCTCGCCGGGCCGGAAAAAGCTCTGGCCGACAAGTTCCGCAGCGACCGCGGTCTGCAGCTCCGCTCCCGGCGGGGCTGCCTGGAGTATCTGCTCGATTCGCTGCGGATTGCTCCCGAAGACCTGGCCCGACTGGATATCGTCCTGCTTAGCAGCCTGGCTGCAGCCTATCAATCACCGCGGGTTCGGTTGCTGGCGGACAGCATAGGTTCCCTGCGAAAGGAGCGCACCTGATCATGCAGAGTGCCGTTGCCCAGATGCTGGCCCGTTACGACTGCCGCAGCAGCGATGATTATGTCCGGGCGCTGCGGGAGATTCTGCAGGAGATCGCCCTGCTCGGCCTGTGGCGCAGCAAGTTTTTCGAAAAAGCGGCCTTCTACGGCGGAACCGCCCTGCGCATTCTCTACGGCCTCGATCGCTTCTCCGAAGACCTCGACTTTTCTCTGCTCGAACCGCTGCCCGATTTTGATCTGGCAGGCTACAGCACGGCTCTGGAAAAGGAGCTCAAAGCTTTCGGCTTTGACGTCAGAGTGGAGCAGAAGAACAAGTCGGTCACAACGGCAGTCCAGTCGGCCTTTCTCAAAGCAGATACGGTCAACCAGCTGCTGGTCATTCAGGCCGGTGCGGACATCGCCCGGCAGATTCCGCCCGGCCAGGTGATCCGCATCAAACTGGAAGTTGATACCGATCCCCCGGGTGGTTTTTCCACCGAGAGCCGTTACCTGCTGCAACCGCTGCCGTTCAGTGTCCGCAGCTACACCCTGCCCGACCTGTTTGCAGGAAAAATGCACGCCCTGCTCTGCCGGCGCTGGAAAAACCGAGTCAAGGGGCGCGACTGGTACGATCTGGTCTGGTACTGCGGCCGGCATCCGCAGCTGCACCTGGCGCATCTGGAACAGCGCATGCGCCAGAGCGGACACTGGTCGGCGGAAACTCCTTTCACAGCAGAAGCGCTGCGCGATTTTCTGCAGCAGGCCATCGACCAGCTCGATGTGGATCAGGCCCGCAATGAAGTCCTGCCCTTCGTCAGGGATTCGGCGGCGCTGGAGGTCTGGTCAAAAGAGTTCTTCGCCGACATCATGCAGCGCATTCAGTGTCTGTAACGACAACAAAATCACGCACTGGAATGTCAAACGAAAAAATAAGGAGATGAGGCGATGTCCGAGCCCCTGAAAGTCCCCAAAATAATGCAGCCGATCTTTGCCGAGGTGAGCCAGCGCATTGACGAATTCTGTCACGAGCACCTGAACGAGGAATATGCCCTCGTCTCCCGGGAGCTGGCCGCGACCCTCTGCCGCAAGCGCCCCTCGCCGCTGCTCAAAGGGAAACCCGCGCAGTGGGCCTGCGCCTGCGTCTATGTCATCGGCAGCACCAACTTTCTGCACGACAAGTCTCAAAGCCCTCATCTGCCACTGAAACAGCTTTGCGAACTGTTCGGCATCGGCAAGAGCACGGCGACGTCCAAGGCCAGAAGCATTCAGGACGCCCTGAAGATCACCCCGCTTGATCCGCGCTGGACCCTGCCGAGCAGACTGCACGACAACCCGCTGGTCTGGATGGTTCTGGTTGACGGCTTTATGGTCGATATCCGCAAGGCGCCGCTGGAGCTTCAGGAAGAAGCCTTCCGGCTGGGCCTGATTCCTTTTGTGCCGGGGAGATAAAGATGGCTACGACAGGTCGTAACGAGCCCTGCCCCTGCGGTAGTGGCAAGAAATACAAGAAATGCTGTCTTCTGAAAAAGGACGAATTCGCATCCCGCCAGCGCGAAAAGCAGAGTGCCGCGCCCCGCGCGCTGGACTGGTTGTCCACCAGATATCCCGAGGAGGTGGCGGAGGCGGTGCATTACGATTTTTTCGGCGATCCCGATGAGGAGGAGATGCAGGCCATCAACGAGCTGCCGCCGCACCTGCAGGAGATGCTGCAGGTCAATATCGGCGAATGGACGCTGGCCGATGCCTATCTGGAGATTGGCGGCGAGCGCAAGCCGGTTCACGAGCTGATCCTCAGTTCCGGCGGGCCCCTGCTCCTCGCGGCCGGCAGGGACTGGCTGCGCCGGCTGAGCGAGAACATGCTGGGGCTCTACGAGGTCCGCGAAAGCCGCCCCGGTGAGAGCCTGCGCCTGCATGACCTGCTGCGCCCCGAGCAACCGGATACCTGGGTTGCCGAGCGCAGCGCTTCACAATCCCTGGTGCGCGGCAACATTTTCGGCGCGCGGCTGGTCGCGCAGGATGAGGGCTGGGTCCTTTCCGGGGCGGTCTATCCCTTCAGCCGCGACGACGGCCTGGCCTGCCGGGATGAAATTCTCTACGAGATGACAGGAACCGACTGGGCTTCCGAGATTGCCCGCGACGTCATTGGCGGGCAGATCGGGCTGCACTGGCTGGATACCCTGATCAGCCCGCTTCCACTGCCCGAACTGGTGGATGCTTCGAGCGGGGAGCCGATTCTCGGCACCACCGACCGCTATCGGGTCAGCGATCGAGCAGCACTGGCGGCACTACTGGCAGAACAGCCGGACGTTGACGGTGATGGCGATGAGGGATGGGTCCGGATTGCCGAACTGGACGATGGCCGCAGTCGGATTCAGGCGTCACTGACCCTGACCCGAAAGGACATTCTGGAAGTGTTCTGCCGCACCCGCAAACTGGCCGATGAAAGTCGCGCCTGGCTGGAACGGATCGCCGGCCAGACCCTGCGCCACCAGAGTCGCGAGCTGGTCGATCCCCGTTCCCCCAAAGCGCTGGAAGCCATCGCACCGACTGCACCTCCCGATATTTCGCCGGAAGTCATGGCGACCATTGTGCATGATTATCTGCGCAAACATTACGCCAACTGGGTCGACGAGAAGATTCCGGCGCTCGGCAACAAAACACCGCGTCAGGCCATCCGCAGCGCCAAAGGTCGCCAGGCCGTCATCGAACTGCTGGAGTCCTACGAGCACCTCGAGGCACGCCAGGCCCGGGACCAGGGCGGCCAACCCTTTGATTTTGGTTTTCTGTGGGAACAGCTTGGCCTGCAACGGAATCTCTGATGTGCACGCTGAAACAGACAGGGTAAACCATGGACACCGATGATTTTTCCGACATGGCCTATGCCATCATCCGACAGGCAGCGCAAGTCTCCGACACCCTGAAGGCGGAACTTGGTGCGATGAGCCGCGACCATCGCCACGAAGAAGACTGGCTGCGCGGAGTGCAGAAACATCTGCGTGGCATTCAGGCCCATCCGCAGGGCTACGTGGATCTCTGGAGCCTCGATGAATTCGAAGGCGTCACCCCATCAGAGATTCGGGAACTGGCGACCCAACTGCTCAACCAGATTCCAAAGATCCTGGCAATGCCGCTGGAGCAGAGGGGGCATCGGAAGTGGTAACGGGTCAAGATCAATTCCCTGACCGGAACCATGACGAGCAGGCGGAGATACAGACACCTCAAACCATGAAGGAATGCATTGCATGACACCCAAGGCCACCAAGGGAGCCTGCACCCTCTGCGGCAAAGAATATACCCGTTCGGGCATGGGCAAACACCTGTCCAGCTGCCTGACAAAACCACCCGCAGAATCCATTGTGGATGATGAGAGTTTCAGCCTGCACCTGCAGGTCATGACCCGTTATTCCTCGGGCTATTGGCTGCATCTGCATGTGGATGAGCGGGCAACCTTCAAGACGCTGGATACGTTTTTGCGCAAGCTCTGGCTGGAATGCTGCGGCCATATGAGCCAGTTTTTCGTCGGGCGGCAGACCATCGGTACGCAGGGACGGCTGACCACGTCGCTGAGACCGGGTGATGAAATTGATTATGACTACGACATGGGCGACACCACGGAGCTGCGGATCAAGGTTCTCGGTGCATATCAGGGTCTGGCGCCCAAAGGAAAGTCGATAACAATTTTGGCCCGCAATCATTCCCCGGAAGTACCCTGCGATGACTGCGATCAGCGTCCCGCTGTGTGTATCTGCCCCGAATGCAATTGGGATGGTGAAGGCTGGCTTTGCCGGAAGTGCGCTACCCGACACAGCTGTGGTGACGAAGCCAGTTATCTGCCAATCCCCAACTCGCCACGCGCTGGAGTCTGTGGTTACACGGGTGAATGATCCGAGTCGTCCAGCCCCGCCAGCAGCTAGTTCCTGCGCGGTTATCGGGCCATGGGGTATCTGATCGGATCGGAAGATGACCTCCCGTTCATTTGAAATCAGTCCAATGCGGCAATAGCAGTCAGTCGCTGCCAAAGCAAAGGCAAGCGCTCCTGGCTTGCACGGTCTGGAGGCAGATGACCCGAAAGGGCCTCTCGGAATCCTTCTGCGGTTATGAGCCCTGAAATTGTCTTGGCAATATATTGTTTCAGCTTAGGCTCAATCACCGAAAGTTCATCCAAAATCCCAGCGCGCCCATCAACAACCGTCACAATATCTTCCAAGTCGTGACTCCCCCAATAATCATCATTCCCTCGCCCGAAAAATGCCTCCAATTTCGTCGCAATAAAATGAGCAGGGGTAACCAGCCGAATAGCAAGGTCTTCGTTCAGCGAAACGGTTTCAGCATAGTTGATGGCATCGGAATACCAGCGATTACTGAAACCCAGAATACTTTCATCGGTCGGCATGACATCGAGCGTGATCTCATCGAGTTTCCAGCGACACGTCACCTCTTCGTCAATCTCCTGGGAGCAGCCGAGTTCCCGCAACCGCTCTTCCAGATGCCAATATTCGTTTCGCGACAGCACCTCGACGATCACATCGACATCATGCGTAACCCGTACATCGGGTGCCGCCTCGTCGGTGATGAACAATGCAGTTGTGCAGCCACCAAGGAAAACCAGCCGATCGAGCAAAGGCTCCAACCGCCTGGCAACCAGGCAGAGCATCTGGAGATTGATGTCTTTAACCGCTACCATGCTCCCCCCAAACGCTTCCGCAACTCAGCAATCGCCATCTCCCTCTCCCGGGCCTTGCCGCCACGAATGGCATCAACCAGGACAAGCAACTCATACAGCTTCTGATCCGCAAGAGCGGCCTGAGGGGCAGAACGATAAAGCGGAGAAAAAGAATAGCCACGCACCTTCCCGGCCGGATACGGCCAGACGGGAGGAGGCTCATCACTCGCTAAAATCATCCCTTTCAGCGGTTGTGCTGCATAACCGGTCGGCACTCCACGCGTCAGCTCCCCTCTCTCGGCAACAAATGCATACTTCAGACCATGGACAAGGAATTCCTCGACGGCCTTCAAAGCGGGTTTTGGATTTTTCCCTCCAACAAAGTCCGCCACCAAAAGGTTAGCCGCCAGACAACGCTTCACCCCTGCATTGATTTCGGATGCGCTCATCGACAACTCATTGGCCAGCTGCACATAGCTCCAGGAGCGATCACCCATGGCAACAAGCTTGAGCACAACCAATATGTCTTGTGGCTTTAAATTCATGTTCATATTCTATTCGCGAATCGCGAATAGAGCAAGAAGATTTTCACCGCAAGAATTCGCCTTCTCAACCGAACTGAATATTCTGAACAAATCAGAAATTCACCCAACGAGTATTTGCCGTAAATATTGCTTCAGAAATAGATCTCGGGGGATATATTCCGGGGTAGCTTTTCCGGCCTTCGACCATTGGATCCCCCGCCGTCAACCCCTGCCTCCCCTCTTGTCTCTTCCTTCCGCTGCGGTACTCTTGAACACAGGCATTCTTCACTGTGGAAAGTTCACCTGAAAAAAAGGAGTCGATCATGCAGGATCATCTGGAATCGAGATGGCATCAGATCAAGGGTCGCGTCCGGGAATTGTGGGGTGAGCTGACCGGGGACGATGTCGACTGGATCGCCGGTCGAAGGGAGCGCCTGGTCGGCCTGCTCGAGGAAAAATACGGAATGACCAGGGAAGAGGCCGAGGGGGAGGTGGATCGGTTCTCGAAAGGTCCCTGAGCATCGGACTCGATCAGCCGTCTTCCGGGGAAATCATCCTCGATCGATCAGTCCGTAGGCGCCTGAGCCAGGCGTTTCCCCAGGGGCCGGAAGAGGGAGGGATAGAGAATGCTGGCGATCAGGGCGGTGAGGATGAGAGCTCCGTTGGTCTGTGGGCTGATCAGACCCATGCGGTCGCCAAGGGTCCCCGCCACCACGATCATGGTCAGGGGCGCGGAGAGGAGCAGAACAATTCCGACGGCTTCCCTGAGGCGGATTCCCAGGGGTTTGACCAGAAGGAGGGGAGGCAGATTGCTCACCAGGATCATCCCCGTGAAGAAAAGAGCCGTTGCCACGGTTTCCCCGGAGGCGAACAATTCGAGGTTCAGTTCCGAGCCCACTCCGATAAAAAAAAACGGTATCAGAAATCCGAATCCGAGAGCATTGATTTTCTCCTCGAAACGGCCCTTGCTGCGAAAGACGTAACTGAAGACCACCCCCATCAAAAAAGATCCCAGGATAGGTTCGATCCCTGCCGCCATGGCCAGCAGACCGCCGGCGAAGGCGACGGTTACCACCACCCGGATTCCCTCTTCCACGGGATCCTCGCTTTCCATGACCTTCTCCACCCGCTCGGGATTCCACCATGCGATCAGGTACAGAAACTTGAGAACGATAAAAGCGAGCCCCAGAAGGAGCGTGAGATTCGCAAGCTCCAGCCCCGCAGAGAGAGTCAGGCCGTGCTTGTGATAGGCGTCGATGACGGTCAGTACCAGAATGGAGAAAAATTCTCCCGTAAGGGCGATACCCATGAGTATCTGTCCGAAGGGGGAGCGGGTGAGGTTCGACTCCTTGAGAACCGGTACGACGATTCCGGCGGAGATCATCGCCACGGCCACGCCGAGAAAATAAGACTGGCCCAGGGCAAGGAAGAGCAGGGGGGTGACGGTAAAGGAGAGGACAGCTATCAGTACATACCAGAAGGTGCGGCCGCTTGTCCAGAGATCCCGGAGGTCCAACTCCATCCCGGCAATGAACATGAGATAAATCAGACCGATTTCCCTGAAGAGGGGAAACCACTCGGGTCGTTCTTCCAGGAGGAAATTGAACAGAAGAAAGCCGAAGACGATCTCCAGAGCCGATGAGGGAAGCCTGAAGCGACGACCCAGAAAGGGGATGACCGCCGCTCCGAACATAATCAGGAACATGGGGTAAAAATCCTGAAACATGTTCAGACCTTCAGACGAGTTCCCGCAACGGCGGGATGATCAGGGTGGAAATCTGCGAATTCCGGACGATATTCCAGGAAATGTCCGGTCGAAACAGAAAGCGCCACCATCCGCCGCTGCGCCAGGTTCCGATATCATTGACCATCAAGTCGAATTCTTTCAGTTCACCGGTTACCTCTCTTATCGGATTGCCTTTCAGTTCCCGAATATCCACGCCGGTCTTGTAAGCGGTTGAGAGATCCGCCGCCGTTTTTTTCATCCCTTCGAAATCGACAGTTTCTTCGGGTGAGGCGATATACCGGTGTGGCTCTGCGAGAAGAGCGGTTATGGTGTGGTGAAGGCTCGAAGACATTTCGAGAGCGGTTTCAAGGCTGTGCTGCAGGGATCCGACATCCAGGCAGGGGACGGCCACTTTCTCATAAGGAAAGGACCCCCCTGCAAGTAGAATGGGGCAGGAGGCGCGGTCGGAAAGCTTCCTCAGGAATCCCTTCTGCTCCGCCCGGGCGGAGAAGGCGAAGAATGAATCATGGAGCTTCGGCTGGGACAGCACGACCAGTCCCGTCCGGCGGCCTTTCTCCGCCATTGCGCTCTCCAGGGCCTGCAGGGGTGATTTCGACGCGGGGAGGATTTCTACATGACGCAGGCCGCGTTCGTCGGCGAGACGCTGGAGGCGTCCGGTGATTTCCGGGTCCCTTGATGCCGTGGCAAAAATCGCACGGGAGAGGGGAAAAACGCTGAAGAGATAGGAAACCTCCTCGAAGAAATGGTCTTTTTCGTCCCCTTCGCAGTAGACGATCGCTGTGTCGCCGTATTCCAGGGGAAAATGTTCGAAGCGGAAGGTCAGGATTTCAGCGACCGTTTTAAGCTCCTGCGGTTCGCCGAGAATGACCACCTTGTCCTTGGGCTTGAGGACCGTCCTGTCCTCGGGAACGATGATGTTCCCGTCGCGGTAAATGATGCCCGCCCGCCAGTTCGCCGGATGAATGGAGGAGAGGGGCTTGTTGGTCAGACGGGAATTCGGGTGAACTTCCACTTCCATGATCTCATTTTTCTCCAGACCGATTCCATGCACCGTCTTGGTTTTGTGCTCAAGCCGGTTCCGCAGCCCGATGGCGCTGATGGAAAAGATTCCCTCCACCTCCACCTCCATCTCCTCCAGAGATCGGATGCCCTTTGCCGTGATTCCCACAGCGAGAGTCCTCCTGATTTGAAAGTGCTCCTTCAGTATACGGGCAATCTCAAGATTGGCCTTTTCGTCGGTGATGGTGATTACCACCGTTTCCGCTTCGCCAACACCGGCCTTCTCGAGAAAGAGACGGCTGGTGGCGTCGCCTGAGAACGTTTCAAGATCGCTTCCCCGCGCCTTCCGGGCGGCGGCGAGGGCCTCCTCGTTGGTGTCGATGCAGACCAGGGAAAAGTCCGATGAAAGACTCTGGATCAGCTTCAGTCCTATATTTCCCGCTCCGATAATGATGCACTTGCCGGAATTCACTCGCTTCCTCCCTGAACAAAGGCCCTTCAAAAAGGATAACAGGAATTTCATAAGGGGAAATGTCGGCTTTGACATTCGCCGTGTTTCCATCCTATACTCGGTGAGTATTCAGACCACTCACTGGAGACGGCATATGGAATCCTCCGCTTCGCGGATCACCTTTTTGACCCAAAAAATTTGCGGCTACGGCAAGGAAAATCTCGAAGACATCCTGCATGTTCTGACGGAGGCTGTAACATTGATTACGCGTCAGAACCGATGCAGGGTCTACCTCGAGGACCTGACCAGCGGGAGCCTCTCCTGCGCAATGGCCTCCGGCTTGCACGCTTCGGCGATTCGGGAGCAGCCCTTTCCGATCAACACGTCCGAATTCATCGTCTCCCGGGTTTATATCGCCCAGGAAGAAATGGCCGTCGAGGACGCGGATACCCTTGAGAGCCCCTTCGCCAAAAACCTTGCCCAGAGGTTCGGCATCCGGGCGAGCGTCCACTTTCCCCTTCTGCATCAGGGGTTGTCCATCGGGGTTCTCTGCGTGGACAGCGGGAGAAAGGGGCAGATTCCCGGCCAGGATGAGCGCCGGGGCCTGCGGGGCTTTCTTGAAAAAGTCGTTCCCGTCATCGATCAGGCCCGCAAGTATCACCAGCAGATTCTGCTGGCCCGCCAGGTGGATGAGGCAAAAAAACGCGAGGCCGCCCTCACGATGGTGAAATCAGCGGTGCGGCTGATCGATAAGCTTTTTCTGGCTTCGGTTCTGATCCCCTCTCCCCCGGGACCGGGTTCGGGGGACGGCCAGCTCCAGGTGCTGGCCTCCTATTCGAAGGAAAAGGAGACCCGCAAGCTTTACGAGGAAGATGTCCTGGTGGATCTCGGCCCGGGAAAGTCCCTGCTGTCCAGGTATATCGACGGCTCGGGGGTGATCACGGACGAAACCCTTCTCAGTCCCCTGTATATTGCGAATCTGAGCTCTCAATCCCTGCAGAAAAAATATCTGACAGAAAAAATGGGTCTGAAATCCCTTTACGTCGTACCACGTTACGAGCCCCGCACCCGACGGATCGTCTGTCTGGTCAACTATTACACCCGGGAAGCGTACCGCTTCAGTGATTTCGAAAAAGGCCTTTTGGCCGCCCACGCCGAGATGGCTCAGCGGGTCATCCAGGAAATCGGCGAGGAGCACATGGAAATCCAGGTGCTGGCTGAGATCAGCGACCTGCTGCAGGAAAAATTCGAGGGACTCCAGCCCTTCCTGAACCGGATTCTCTCCAAAGCGACCGAACTGATCGGTGCCGACACCGGAAGCATCGCCCTGGTTCGCGAAAACGAAGGCAGGCGCTGGCTGGTGGTGGAGGAGCCCGATGGGCGGTTTGTGGGCGCCAAGAGCAAGGAGTGGCTCAAGAAGAATATTCCCCCCATTCCCGTGGGAGGTTCCAACCTGCCCGTGGAGGAGCGCAGCCTGACAGGGCAGGTCGCCTTCCTGGGGCATCCGCATATCATTTCCGATACGGATGAGGAAAAGCGATCCGGGGGTTTCTACAGAGAGATGACAAGCGCCATCAAGAGCGAAATCGCCGTGCCGGTCATTTTCGATCGGGAGGTGATCGCGGTCATCTGCCTGGACAGCCTGCAGCCCTTCTATTTTACGGACGAGCACAAGCGGATCCTGATGATCATCAGTCGCATGATCTCACGTTATCTTTCGGACCTGCAGCGGATCGAGAATCTGACCGGAGAAGTAAACCGGCTGCGCAGCGACGTGGGCTACAAGGATCCGAATATTTCCTCCTACAAACTGGGAAACATCATCGGCAATTCGGCAAAAGCGAACCAGATGGTGGACTTCATCCAGCGGATCACGCCGCCGATTTTCAACCGGATCGCCATGTGGAGCCAGTCCGACCTTCAGGAAGCCACCCTGGGCCTTCCTTCCATCCTGATCACGGGGGCGACGGGAAGCGGCAAGGAGTTTCTCTTCAACAACATCTACTCCCGCCTGAATGAGATGTATCGATCCGAGATTCATTCCCGGGGCGAACTGCTGGTAAAGAAGACCAATATCGCCGCCTACAGCGGCGATCTGACCTATTCGGAGCTCTTCGGGCATAAACGGGGAGCCTTTACGGGCGCCCATGCAGATCGAAAGGGCATTCTTGAGGAAGCACATGGCGGGGTTGTCTTCCTCGATGAGATCGGTGACGCCGATCCGAAAACCCAGGTTCAGCTCCTTCGCTTTCTGGATAACGGAGGTTTCGTCAGGCTGGGTGAAAACACTACACGCTTCGCCCGCGTTCTTTTTATCGCCGCCACAAACAAAAATCTGGGGAAATTGATAAAGGAAGGAAAGTTCCGCGAAGACCTCTTCCACCGTCTCTCGGAGTTGACCATCGAGGTTCCTTCCCTGAATCAGAGGCAGGAGGATATTCCCGATCTGGCCACCCATTTTCTTGGAAAACTGTACCGGGTCTACAAAAAACCGGAGGAAAAGGACGAAGATGTTCCGGTCCTCACCCGGGAAGCCCAGGCCCTGCTCACGGCTCACAACTACAGCGGAAATATCAGGGAACTTCGCAGTATTCTGCTGAGAGCCCTCTTTTTCCGGCGGCGGCGTTTCATCTCAGAGGAAGACCTGCGGCAGGTCCTGGCCGGGCCATGTTCTTCGGAGGGAGAAAACACCATGGATCGCCTCAACGAGAGGGCCGCCCGGGAAATATTCGAGGAAATCGGGCAGGGGAAGAAGGACTTCTGGACGGGTATTCACGTGCCCTTTTCGGAAAATCGCATTTCCCGGGACGTGGTGGCGCTCGTGGTAGATCTGGCCCGCAGGCAGGGTGCATCAACGATGCCGCGCATTGCCGAGCGGCTCCGAGCCTGCAATCCCCGCATCTCCAGTCCGGAAGAGCAGCGGACGTTTTTTCGGTTCAAGAACTTTCTCTATAAGACGATCAAAATCAGCTAGTTTTCGTCCGGAAACGGCCCTTTCCCGCAATCTCCGCGTCAACCCGCGGATTTGATTGTGCGGCGTAAAGTACTACGCCTCCGCTCAAATCCTTGGTTTCCTTGACCTTGCGAAAAATTGCTCGTTTCCGGATTGAAAACTGCCTTTGTGCCGCGTCAACCCCCTGCCTCTTTTTCTCCGCGCCTCCATTCCCTTCCCCCGGTTTCGGGGACTGAGGGAACTTAAATTCCGGTCCGGAACCGGGACATCAACTTTTCCACGGCCTCGCGATCCCGTGATCGGTAGGGGCCGACCACGGCCGTTTTCATGGGATTCGGAACCAGGAATCGGCGAGCGGTTTCCTGCAGAATTTCGGGGGTGACCGCAGCGATATCCCTCCGGTCCTGTTCGAGGGTGCGCAGATAATCGACGGTTTCTCCCCAGCCGAAACGAAAAGCCATTTCGTCGCTGTGGTCCCGGCTGAAATCGAGATCGAACAGAAAACTCCGCACCGTCCTCTCTATCTCCTGGCCACCTGCAGGGCGGAGGCAGATATCCTCCAGAATATCCAGTAATTCCTGAACTGCCCGCACCAGATTTTCAGGGGCGAGGGACAGGTCGACGGCCAGGCAGCCGCTGTCTTCGAAAAGGCTCAGATTGGCCTCAACATTATACGTCAGGCCCAGCTCTTCCCGAAGTCTCAGCATGAGCCTGGAGGTGCCGGTTCCCCCCATAACACGTCGAAGAACCCTCATCGCAGCGCCATCCACGCCCCGTCTTCCGGGCAGCCGAAAAGCCAACTGGACGTTCACCTGGGATCCCGAATCCCGCACCCAGACCGACTTGGATTTTTCACCTGGATAATCAGGGACGGCAAGGCAGGGCGGAGGATTCTCTCCCTCCCAGTCGCCGAAGGCGATATCCGCCGCCGAAAGAACTTCCTGCCGACGGATATTGCCCGCTACTGCAAAGACAATGGCGCGGGGGGAATAAAAGGTCGAATGATAAGCGCGCAGGTCCTCCAGAGATATCCGGTGAAGGGACTCCCGGGTTCCGATGGTGGGAATGCCCAGGGGATGGTCAGGCCACAGGAGTGCGGCTGTCAGATTGTCGGGGCTGATTTCCTCCCCCCGTTCGTTGAAATCTTCGAGAGCCTCCTCCAGAATGATCCGCCGCTCCACCTCTAGGTCCCCCAGCAGGGGACGCTGCAGCATGGAAGCAAAAAGAGCGGCGCCCCTGGAGAGATTCCGCGGAGGAAACCGGGAGTGAAAAAAGGTGGTCTCTGAGTCAGTGGCTGCATTGACGGCGCCGCCGAGGTCCTCGAAAGCCTGCTCCAGAACCAGGCTCGAAGGGTATTCGGCTGTTCCCCGAAAAAGCATATGTTCCAGAAAGTGGGATATGCCGGCGGTTTCCGGCGTTTCGTTTCGCCCTCCAGCCCGGACGTAGCAGACCATCTCGATGCTGTGGAGATGAGGCATTTCCACCGTGATCACACGGAGTCCGTTGGGCAGAGTATCTTTGTAGAATTCGTGATCGTCCATGAAGTTGGATAAACCTGTGGGAAAGGAAGAATCAGTCCTCGGTCGGATCCTGCGGTTTTTCAGAGGCACTGGAAAACAGAATATCACGCCCCCCCCTGCGCTTTCGGCCGATTCTGATCAGCAGCAGGAGGTGCATGGTAAAAACCAGGATCATGAGCAGGGTGGCCCAGCCGGGGATGACACCAAGAGATGCCTGTTCCATATATTGGCCCAGGGTGCGGGCGGGAAGCGGATGGAGTTTGATCTTGACCAGCCATCCGGTAACAAGGATCCCGAAGAGATACATGTAATTGGCATAAAGGCGGCGGCCCAGGGCATAGCGGAATTCGAGCTTGTACTGAGGGTATCGCAGGTCCGAAGCCAGCTCGGCCAGCCAGAAGGAATCCGGCTCCAGATCGACCCGGCCCGTCAGGACGCCGTAAATGAAGTTCTGGTGAAGAAGGCGCACCCGGTACTCGTAGGCGTCGAAAAAACGATATCGCCGCGCCTCGATGAAAAGCAGATTATAGACGATTGCCAGGGCGAAGAAAAAAAGGCTGTGATGGATTTCGGGATGAGAGAAGGAGACGCCGAGAAAGGCCGCGGCGGCCCCGACCGCCCAGTTGGTGGTGCGGTCGAGCCTCTCCCTCCAGGCGAGGCTTCTCTGAACCTCAGCTCTGTAGTAATGAACCAGTGAAGTCACCGTTTCGGCATGGCTGAACTTTTCGCCGGATTTTGGGTCCAGGGCCATGAAGAAGCCTTCCGTCCGCGGTTGTTATCTCAGGCCGGATTCTCTCCGGCGGAGGCCTTCTCCTCCTTCGTATTATTTTAACAGACGGGCTGCCTCCTTGGCGTGGTAAGTGATGATAAGGTCTGCTCCGGCCCTTTTTATCCCCGTCAGCGTCTCCATCATGACCCGGTCGTGATCGATCCAGTCCATTTTGGCCGCCGCCTTGATCATGGAGTATTCGCCCGAGACGTTGTACGCCACCAGCGGAAGGTCGAAACGCTCCTTGATGTCGCGCAGGATATCCAGATAGGCCAGCGCGGGTTTGACCATGAGGAAATCGGCGCATTCCTGGACGTCAAGCGTCGCTTCCCGAAAAGCCTCGATGCGGTTGGCGGGATCCATCTGGTAACTGCGGCGGTCGCCGAACTGGGGAGTCGAATCGGCGGCGTCCCTGAAGGGTCCGTAATAGGCGCTCGCGTACTTGACGGCATAGCTCATTACAGGAATGCGGGAAAAGCCGTTGGCATCCAGAAGCTCACGGATCGCCGCCACCCGACCATCCATCATGTCGGAAGGGGCCACGATGTCCGCACCCGCCCGCACGTGGGAGAGGGCCTGGGCCGCGAGCAGCTTCAGGGTCTCGTCATTGTCCACGTCGCCTTCATGGATTACGCCGCAATGGCCGTGATCCGTGTATTCACACATGCAGACGTCGGTGATCACGATCAGTTCGGGGAGATCCTTTTTGATGGCGCGGATCGTCTCCTGGATGATGCCCTGATCGCTGTAGGAGTCCTGCCCCAGAGGGTCCTTGGTTTCAGGGATGCCGAAAAGGATGACGGCCGGAATGCCCAGATCCCGGACCTCCCGGGCCTCTTCCACGATGTGCTCGATGGATTGCTGGTAAATCCCGGGCATGGAAGGGATCTCCTTCCGAATGCCGGATCCTGCGGCGCTGAACATGGGATAGATCAGATCATCGATCCGCAGAAAGGTTTCGCGGACCATGCGGCGCAGATTCTCGTTGCGGCGCATGCGGCGTGCGCGGTACTCGGGAAAGAACATGGGAGCCTCCTCGGTTCAGGGTTCCGGATTTCACCCTTGCGGGGTCCAGGGACCTGCGTTCGGGTTGGAATTCTTCCGTGGAGCGGAATTCGCCTCCAGGAAATAATCGGTCATGGCGATGACGATGGCTTCGATCGTTGAGGATTCCGCCTCGGCGGCCACTGTGAGGCCAAGGCGCATCGCGGCTGCGGTGGTTTGGGGCCCGATGGAGAACACGGCCGCGCCGGAGAGCCGCTTCCGGGCCTGCGGACCGGTCAGGTGCATGAAGTTTTCCACCGTGGAAGGAGAAGTGAAGGTTACCGCATCCAAACCACCCTCCAGCTTTTCGTTCAAAAGGGGGTCGGTCCCTTCGGGCAGAACGGTGCGATAGGCGATTGGTGAAATCACCTCAGCGCCGGCAGCTTCCATTTCGCGGGGGATCAGGTCTCTGGCCAATTCGGCCCGAGGATAGAGAATGCGCCGGCCTGCTATGCCATGCTTTCGCAAAAGATTCACCACACCTTCGGCGTGGTGATTTTCCGGAATCAGGTCGGGCGAGAGTCCGAGAGCCTCGAGGGCGGCGGCGGTCTTCGGACCCACCGCCACTATTGTGGTGCCGTGAAGAGCGCGCAGATCTCTTCCGGTCTCCCGAAGACGCGCCAGGAAAATGCGTACCGCGTTGGCCGAAGTGAGCACCAGAATATCCGTTTCCGGAAGTCGCTCCAGAGCTTCGTCCAGTTCCTCCCAGGATTGGGGCGGCACGATCTCGATCAGAGGACAGAGAATGGGATCCGCCCCCTCCTGACGCAGCAGGTCGCAGAAATCTCCCGCCTGATCCGCGGCGCGAGTAACCAGAATGCGCCGGCCGAAGAGAGGCCGGTTGTCGAACCAGCGAAGCTCTTCCCGCAGAGTCACCACTTCCCCGATCACGATAATCGCCGGCGGGCCGATCTGCGCATTCCGGGCGCGCTCAACCACATCATCCAGCCTGGCGGTCAGGGTCTCCTGCCGGGGCGTCGTCGCCCAGCGGATGATCGCCACGGGCGTTCCGGGGGGCCGCCCGTGTGCCATAAGTCGCTCCGCTATGACTGGAAGGTTCGTCATTCCCATGTAAAAAACGAGGGTGTCCCCCCCGCTTGCCAGCTTGGACCAGTCGATGCGGGACATCTTTCGGGAAGGGTCCTCATGCCCGCTCACCAGGCTCAGGGTGGCGGTGAAATCGCGGTGCGTCAGGGGAATCCCGGCATAGGCCGCGGCCGCAAAGCCGGCCGTGACGCCGGGCACCACTTCGAAGTGAATCCCCTCCTGGCGCAAAAAGCGCGCTTCCTCCCCGCCTCGCCCGAAGAGAAAGGGATCGCCTCCCTTCAGGCGGGCCACGACCTTGCCCAGGCGGGCCTTCTCGGCGAGAAGAACGTTGATCTGCTCCTGGGGGGTGTGATGGCGTCCCCTGGATTTACCGACATAAATGTGCTCGGCCTTCGGCGCTTCGGCGAGGAAGCCGGGATTGGCCAGGTAATCATAGACGACGACATCCGCGCGGCGCAGGCACTCCAGTCCCCTGACAGTGATCAGACCCGGGTCGCCCGGGCCGGCGCCGATGAGATAAACAATGCCGCTATTTCCGCTCTTCTGCATGGCTCAACCACACAGGGGCACGACGCGGCGTGCCCCTGCCTGAATTCCTGCATAGAATCAAAGAACTGCCTGGCGTGCATTTGTTTTTTACAGGCGCCAGCCAATCAATATCAGACTTCCTCATCCTTCACATTGAAGGTTTCGTGCTGATAGACTTCGTTCAGAATTTTATCGGCCCCACGCATCAGCAGGTCATCGGCCAGGGACGTGCCGGTCTGCTCGGCTTCCTCGACAGAAGATTCCATCGATTTCTTGAGGAGTTTTCGTCCTTCCACATCGGAAACCAGGCCTGTCAGGGTGAGCCGTTCTCCATCCACCGTCCCGTATGCGGCGATCGGGACCTGGCATCCCCCTTCCAGGCGCCGCAGGAAGGAGCGCTCGGCGCGGACAGCCCAGGAGGTTGGCGGATGGTTGAAGAAGTCGATCATGGAATTTACTTCCTCATCATCGGTGCGGCTCTCCAGTCCAAGCGCCCCCTGGCCGATCGCAGGGAGGGAAACGGTCGTGGAGAGATACTCGCTGATCTGGTCGGAGAAGCCCAGGCGTTTCATCCCCGCCGCCGCCAGTATCACCGCGTCCAGGTCCTCTTCGGTCAGCTTCCGGATGCGGGTCTCCACGTTTCCGCGTATATCCAGCATATGGAAATCGGGGCGAAGGTGCAGAAGCTGCGATTTGCGCCGCAGTGAGGATGTGCCGATCCGGGCGCCCTGGGGGAGATCACGGAAACTTTTATATCCCGGCTTCAGAATCGCGATATCCCGTGGGTCCTCCCTCTCGGTGATGCAGCGCAGGGACAGTTCTTCAGGGAAAATCGTGGGGACGTCCTTCATGGAATGAACAGCAATATCGACTTCGCCGCGTAGCATCGCCTCTTCGATCTCCTTGACGAAAAGACCCTTGCCCCCGACCATGGCCAGCGGCACGTCCAGGATCTTGTCCCCCTGTGTTTTGATCTTGGTGAGGGAGACCTCCAGCCCCGGATGACGCTTTTCCAGTTCCGATTTCACCCAGTTTGCCTGCCACAGGGCCAGCTGGCTCCCCCGGGTACCTATACGAAGTGTCTTTTTGGCCATTTCTGATTTCTACTCCTTGAAGAGGCTGATGAAAACATGCCTTGGGAGGCATCGCCTTCATCGCAATTTTTATTCAGCCCTTGTGCCGGGGTTTCGACAATCCATTGATCTCCGTGCCGCCGTCGTCCGGCATTTTGTCGGGCATCTCGTCGGGCGGCTGTAGCGGCTCCAGATCGAAGAGGGTCCGCAGGGCGTCCACATAGTTGTCTCCCGAATTTTCATTCCGGGCCTGTTTCAGAACCGTGATCGGTTGATGCAGAACCTTGTTGATGATGGCGGAGGTCATGGCTTCGATGGCTTTTCGTTCCTTCGATCCAAGGTTCTTGAGGTTGGAGAAGGTCTTTTCAATTTCAGAGCGGCGGACCTCTTCGAGTTTCTTGCGAAGGGAGACGATGGTGGGCACCACATCGAGCTGGGACAGCCACTGGTGAAACTGTACGATCTCCTGCTCGATTATCCCTTCGGCCTTTCTCGCCTCCTTCTGCCGTTCCTTCAGATTCGCCTGAATAACTTCCTGAAGATCGTCCACATCGTAAAGATAGGCGTTGCTGATGTCGTTGACTCTGGGATCGATATCGCGCGGCACGGCGATATCGATAAAGAACATCGGCCGGTTCTTCCTCTGGCGAAGAGCGTCCTCCACCTGACGGTGCTGCAGTGTGTAGTTGGGCGCTCCCGTTGAAGCGAGGATGATGTCGGCCTGATGGAGATGATCGGGAAAGTCATCGAAGGGGACGGCTCGCCCCTGGAACTCCTCGGCCAGTTTGACCGCTCTTTCATAGGTGCGGTTGGTGACCAGCACGGAATCCACGCCGTTGTTGACGAAGTGACGGGCCGCCAGTTCGCACATTTCTCCAGCGCCGATGAGAAGTACGCGTTTTCTTTCGAGGGTGCCGAAAATCTTGCGGGCCAATTCCACCGCGGCAAACGAGATGGAAACCGCATTGCTGGAGATTCCGGTCTCGGTCCGAACCCGCTTGGCTACGGAGAAGGCCTTATGCAGAAACCGATTGAGAATCAGCCCTACGGTTTTAAATTCAGCGGCGTAGCCGTAGGCGGTTTTGATCT
Organism: Desulfuromonadales bacterium; assembly: GCA_024636295.1. Classification (GTDB taxonomy): domain Bacteria; phylum Desulfobacterota; class Desulfuromonadia; order Desulfuromonadales; family JAGXHI01; genus JAGXHI01. The sequence continues at coordinate 50,186 of JAGXHI010000007.1, read as the reverse complement.
GACCCAGGATCTGGGGCTCGCCCACAACCATTGAATCGAGGCTGGATGCCACGCGGAAGACATGGCGGATGGCATCGATCCCCTGGAATTCATAAAGATGGGATTCCAGATTTTCCAGGCCGATCCCGTGGTAATCGGCGAGAAAACGCTTCAGCCGTGCGGCGGAGACTTCCGTCTCCTTTCCCGCGGCGTAGATTTCCACACGGTTGCAGGTCGAGACGATCAACCCTTCGCTGATATTCGGCAGGTCCAGCAGCGCTTTCAGCGGCCTTTCCATGGCGGTGGGGGAAAAGGCCACCCGTTCCCGCATTTCTACGGGAGCGGTTTTATGACTCAGCCCCACGACGATGATATTCATGCGCTCGTTCCGTTGTTTTTCATTTTCAGCGACCCTGCATGGCGTCGAAGCTGTGCAGTTCCGACATCAGGAGGTTGACTCCCAGAAAAGTGAAAAGAAGGCAGAGAAAACCGATGATGGCAAAGATGGCCGCTCTGCGGCCGCGCCATCCGACGGTGAGGCGGCCGTGCAGAAGGGCGGCATACAGAAACCAGGTGATCAGCGCCCAGGTTTCCTTGGGGTCCCATCTCCAGTAACCTCCCCAGGCGGAATTGGCCCAGACGGCGCCGGTGATGATGCCCATCGTCATCAAGGGGAAACCGAAGGTGAGACTCTTGTAATTGATATTGTCCAGAGTCTCCAGCGAAGGCAGACGGTAATAGAGTGCGGAAAACTTCTTGCTCTTGAGCATCCGCTCCTGGAGCAGGTACATGATCCCCGCCATGAAGGCGATTGCGAAAACCGCGTTTCCCAGAAAGGCCAAGGTGACGTGGATGGGGAACCACCAGCTCTGGAGAATTGGATCGACCGGTCCCGTCACACCGGGAGCCGTGCTGCCGCCGAACATCAGAATCAGCGCCAGCGGGCATATGAATGCGCCAAGAACGCTCAGGCGATAGCGCATGTCGAAGAGGAGGTAGATGCCGACAATGGCCCATGCGAAGAAGGAAAGGGCCTCCTGGAGGCTGGTCACCGGGGTGTGTCCCGCTTCCACGTATTTTGCCGCCAGAGTTGCGCAGTGCAGTGCAAATCCCCCGATGAGAACCCAGCGGGCGTATCGGCCGATCCGGTCCCGGCGGGTGATGACGTCGGCCAGGAAGAGCACGGTGGCGGCGAAGTACAAAAGCAGAGTGATTCTGAAGAGCAGGATAATGGCAGTCATGATATCTCTTCGGACAGGCGGATTTTTAAATCCGCCAGGGAGGAGCCTTTCCCGCAACGGGTCTCCAGCAGCCGGTCAATGCCGGCGGTGTCGCGGGCGGCGACCAGAAAAGGCAGTCCATCGCTCAACAGCTGGCGTAAAACCGCAGAATTATAAATAGTTTCCCTTGGACATGTCAATCGCTTTTGCCGCAGGGCCGCCGCGATCTCCAGAACCGTCCCCCACTCCTCTCCAAGATGTTCCGAAAGCCGGTCGCGGACCAGGGCCGCCAGTGCGGGACTTTCCCCGGATGTCCCCACCGCCACCGTCAAATCTCCTCGTCGCAGCAGGGCGGGCAGGGCGAAATCCCCTTCGTCGGGTTCCTCGGCCATGTTGGCCGGGATTCCGGCTTCTCGGGCGTCCCGAAGCACGGCGGAATTGATTTCGGCACTGTCCGTGGCGGCAAAAACCAGCGCCGCGCCCTCCAGATCGCCTGAACGGTAAGACCGTCGGACGATTTCCACATGCTCAGGGAGGGGAGGTTCGATCTGTCCGGGAGAGATCAGCCGAACCCGGGCTCCGGCCTCGATAAGTCCGGCGGCTTTACGGCGGCCGACGGATCCTCCTCCCACCACTGCGCAAAGTCGTCCTTCGAGTCGAAGCAGTACAGGAAAGTCGCTCATGGTGAACCCCCCGGGCGCCCGTCCGTCACCTTCATATGCCGAACAATTCTCCCTCCACGAGTTCGCAGAAAAGATGCCCTAAAAACAAGGAAGCTTCAATGCCTCGGGGAGGAGGGGTTTTTCCCAGCGGGAAGAGGAAATCGGGCGTATTGCCGTTTCCGGACTCCCCTTCCAGAGAAACCATCGCCGTAGTGCATCCTTCCTGACGCGCCGCCTGCAAGCCCTCATCCACCAGTTCGTCCGGCCCCGCGCAGCGAAAAGCCAGTACGATGTCCTCCCGGGTGGCGGTGGTCTTCAGTTGGCGAACGAAATACTCACGAGCCCTGTCTTCCCGAACGAGGGCGGCGAGCAGGGAGGGGTTCTGACATAGGGAAAGGGCTGGAAGCAGGGGCCTTTCGATATTGATGCGGTGGAGAAACTGCAGAGCTATCAGATCGGCGATCGATCCCAGGGGTCCGCTTCCGATGGTCAGAAGACGCCCCTCGCTATGAAAACAGTCCACTACGCGCTCCGCAAACCGGACCACTTCCTGTCCCTGTTCACGGATCAGGCCGTGCCAGGTTGTCTGCTGCCGGAGCGCCTGTTCGATCTTTTCCGAAATCATAAGAAAAGCCTCTGCTGAAAACGGAATGAATGATAGGATGGGCCGGTTGGTACTGTCAAGGAGAAGGTCCCCGCTTCGGGGATTTAACCCTTGATTTTTTCCTTTGGTCATCTATGATTAAGAAAATTGTTCGGGAAATCCTTCGACTCCATCCTAAAGGAGAAATAGATATGGCAAGCGACAAAATCGTTCAACTTTCAGACGACACTTTCGAAACTGAAGTTTTGAAATCCGAAACTCCTGTGCTGGTGGATTTCTGGGCTTCCTGGTGCGCTCCGTGCAAGGCCATCAGCCCGGTCGTGGATGGGCTGGCGGATCAATATGACGGTAAGGTGAAAATCGGCAAGCTCAATGTCGATGAAAATCCGGCGACTCCCGGCCAGTACGGCGTGCGGGGAATCCCCACCCTCATTCTCTTCAAGGACGGCAAGGTTCTGGATCAGGTCGTTGGCGCCGTTCCCAAAAATCAGCTGGAGAGCCTTATCAAGAAGGCCCTCTGATCCGCAAGGGGACAACCCCCTTGAATAAGAATTAAAAACCCGCGGATTCGCGGGTTTTTTATGTCGTGCAGAGCCCTTTCTCTCAGGACGACGGAATCGTCGCCAGAAGCGCCTCGATTTCCCTCCGGTCCCCTGGGGGAAGGGGGGCGTTGGCGATTTCCTGGAGAATCAGGCGTTTTTCCTTTTGAATTTCCCGCATACGCTCCAGAGCTCTGTGGACTCTGGCCGGGGGCAGAGTGGGAACTCGATCGGCCTTGGCCTCCCGATATTCGGTGGCGAGGCGATAGGCCGATCTCTTCCAGTCGTGGATACGGTTCTCCGGTTTGGTGCCACGGGAAGCCCTTTCCCTCAGGAGCGCCGGCACCGTCAGTTCCGACGTTGTCGGTGTGGGCTGAATCACGGTAAGGCGATCCCTGCCCTTGGGCATGGGCGCCTCCCGGCACCCGGGAGGGAAATTATCGGGATCATCGGTAAGCATGATCCGACCATCGGCCCCAATGCAGCGGTAAGCCTCCTGTCCCCTTGCCTGTCCGAAAGATCCTGTGAACCATACTCCGATCAGAAGCAGCAGAAATGAGGCGGCGCCGAGCCATTTGTGCTTGAGGGTCTCCTTTATTAAAAAAACCCTATTAAAAAGGATATCAGGAGGCGGGCCAAGCTCAAGTGCCGCTGTCGAGATTGCTCCGCAGAAGGCGGTAAATTTCGCGGTATGCTTTTTTGTCCTTTGAATGGAGGCAGGTGTGAATCAGCTTCTGAAGGCGGGCCCTTTCCTCGGGGGAGAGAAGCGATTCGATTTCGAGAAGAGCCTTCTCGCCGGTCGCCGGAGCGCAGAGGCGCTCTCGCAGCTCTTCCAGGCGGTGGAAGTCTTCGGTATTTCTGTAATCTCCGCTCTGCCGGTCCTCCAGGCATTCACGGATCTTTTCCGTTTCCTCCGGGTCGCGCCGGAGAAGGGCCGCCAGATGCTTAATCTCCCGCTTGACGGCGCCATGGCCTCGTATTTTGCGGACGCGGCCAATCTCGCGTTTCAGGTCCGCCTCCAGAGGCAGGTTCTCCATCTCGCCCTGAGACGTCTGCACCAACTGCCTCGCAAGGTCCTCCACTGCGTGAGCGGCCCGTTTTTCCGACGAACGGCTCGGCTTGATTTTCAATCTGTTTTCTTCTTTCATCAGAATTGCTTTCGGCTGTCGAGCAGAATGGTCACGGGACCGTCGTTGACGAGTTGGACCTCCATGTGGGCCTGAAAGATACCGGTGGCCACCTCGATCCTGGCGGTTCGCAGATGGCCCACATAAGTTTGGTAGAGAACTTCGGCCGCTTGCGGAGCCGCGGCTCTTGAGAATCCGGGACGGCGACCCTTGCGGCAGTCCGCCAGCAAGGTGAACTGGGAGACCGCCAGAATGCTTCCCCCTGTCTCTGAAACAGAAAGATTCATCTTCCCCTCTTCATCCTCGAAAATGCGCAATCCCGCTGTTTTGTCGGCCAGATAACGGGCATCCTCCTCGGAATCACCCTCCTCCACGCCAAGCAGTACCAGGATCCCGGGGCCGATTTCCCCGACCGTGCGATCTTCCACCCGGACGGCGGCCGAGGAGACTCTCTGCAGAACGGCGCGCATTCAGAGCTCTCCCGCCATTTCCCGCAGAGTGTGCAGATTCATCCGATCGAACTCCACACCGTCCCCTTTGGGCGTTTCCAGGACCTTGGGAATGTTCCGGAATCTCTGGTCCCGCATGAGGGCGGTAAAACCTTCTCGTCCGATGGCTCCCTGCCCGATGTGTTCGTGGCGGTCCACATGGGCGCCGAGTCCCTTTTTGCTGTCGTTCAGGTGAAAAGCGCGAATTTTCTCCAGGCCCACCCGATGGTCGAATTCCTCCATGGTGCGCAGGTACCCTTCGCCGGTGGAAAGATCGTATCCCGCGGCGAAGGCATGGCAGGTATCGAAGCATACACCGAAGCGCCCCTCGGGCGCCCGCTCCATGATTTCCGTCAGGTGTTCGAATCTTCCGCCCAGATAGGTGCCCTGTCCGGCGGTGTTTTCCAGAAGAACGGTAACTTCCGGGGGGCCTTCGGAAAAAATGATGCGGAACGCCTCGCCGATGCGGTCCAGCCCGGTCTTCTCCCCCGCGCCCTGGTGGGCGCCCGGATGCATGACCAGAAACGGAATTTTCAGCAGGGCGCACCGGTTCATCTCATCCAGAAAGGCTGCAATCGATTTCTCGTACAATTCCTGCTCGGACGACCCCAGGTTGATCAGATAGCTGTCGTGGGCCAGCACCGGCCCGATGGAGCTCTTCGCCCAGGCCTCCTCAAAAGCCTGTGCTTCCTCCAGGGTCAGGTCCCGGGCGCGCCACCGGCTGGCATTCCTGGTAAAAATCTGCATGGCGGCGCACCCCGCCTCCTCTCCCCGGGAGAAAGCCAGGTGGGCTCCGCCGGCAATGGACATGTGGGCGCCGATGGGGAGCATGTAAAAACCTTTCGCGGGAAAAATGGACACAAAGGAGTCAGTGCAGGAATTTCCGTGTATTCCGTGGTGAGAGCCTTTGGTCTGAAGGGTGACTCGAATTACAGATTCCAGAAAGCCAGAGCTGCCGGAACCTGCTCCGCGGATGCGACCTGGACATCCACGAACGGGGGTGGGTCGATCCCTCCGCCCACCAGGATGGTTCCCATGCCGAGTTCCTTGGCCGTCCGGAGGTTGACCGCCGAATCCTCCACCATCAGGCAACGGTTTGCCTCAATATCAAGAGACTTCAGGACCTTGTGGTAAGGATCGGAAAACGGCTTGGGCTGATAGGTCGCGATGCGGATATCGTAGATCTGTTCAAAGAGATCCGTCAGTCCGAGGCAGCCCAGGACCCGCCGGGCGTGTTCGATCGAGCCGTTGGTGAAAATGACCCGGCGCAGTTTCAGCTGCTCCAGGGCCAGCCGCAGGCGGGAATCCACAGTCAGACAATCGGCGACCTCCACGTCGTGAACGTAATGCAGGTAGTCCTCCGGGTCCACCCCCCAGTGGCGGATGAGTCCCTGCAGGGTGACGCCGTAATCGGTCCAGTAGCGCCGCCGGAGTTCGTCCACCTCCGCGGAGGGAATACCGACCACGTCTACCATGTAGCGGTTGATTCGCACATCGATCAGGGCGAAGAGCCGCCGTTCGGGAGGATAGAGGGTGTTGTCGAGGTCAAAAATAATCGCGTCCATGAATCCTTTTATCCCGGGTTTCGACGGGTCTTCAAAATCAGGATTTCACCACAGATACTGAGGTCGCTGAGAATTCAAAAAAGTGCTTTTCTCTGAGGTCTCTGCGTCTCGAGAGAGCGAAGCGAACGGGTGCCGAGGGCTTTTGATTCTTTCATATCTGCTCCCGGGCATTTACTGTGGATCGTACTCGCCCTCGAAGACCTGTACGGCCGGGCCGGTCATGAAGACGTGGCCTTCCTCGGTCCATTCCATCTCCAGGTCTCCGCCCGAGAGATGGTTGAGGATGCTTCTTTCCGTGCGTCCGCAAAGAACCCCAGCCACGGCAACCGCCGAAGCGCCCGTGCCGCAAGCCAGGGTTTCCCCCGCACCCCTCTCCCATGTGCGCTGTCTGACCTCCGAGGGGGAGACGATCTCCACGAATTCCACATTGGTGCGATTGGGAAAGAGGGCATGGGTTTCGATGAGCGGTCCGTATTTGGCCACGGGAAATTCTTCCACGTTGTCCACGAAGATGACGCAGTGGGGATTCCCCATGGAGACGCAGGTGATATGGAACGTCCGGTCGCTCACGTGCAGTTCCTGAGCGACCACCTGGCCATCGGGTTCGCCGGTCATGGGTATTTCTCCGCGGGTCAGACGCGGTTTGCCCATGTTCACTCTGACCTTGTCCACCTTGTTGCCGCTGTTGGTGAACAGCTGCAGGGTCAGGATTCCCGCTCCCGTCTCTGCCGTGATCTCTTTTTTATTCACCAGACCGTGGTCGAAGGCGTACTTGGCGACGCAGCGGACGCCGTTTCCGCACATTTCCGATTCGCTGCCGTCCGAATTGAACATGCGCATGCGCACATCGGCTTTCCGGGAGGGCAGGATCAGAATGAGTCCGTCGGAGCCGATTCCGAAATTTCGGTTGCTGAGCTCCCGGGCCATCTTCGCGGGGTCTTCCACCATCTCCTCAAAGCCGTTGATGTAGACGTAATCGTTGCCGGCTCCCTGCATTTTAGCGAATTTCATGATAGTTGCTTTCCTTTCGATTCTGGAATCCAATCACATATTATAGAGGAAATGCCCCCTTGCCCACAAGCCCGAGTTCACCGCAGACCGGGAGAAGCTGGATATTGTCCCTGGAGGTGTTGTTTTTGGAAAAGAATACATGCTAAACTTTCGGGTTTCCGAAACCTTTACCTGATGAGCCTTATGCGGAAACGACCCCTTTCGCAATCTCCACCAATCCTTGATCCTGTTTTGTGCGGCTTACGATATCCCCTTCCGCAACAAGTCCTCGATCATCTTGAGAATTTCCAGATCATGAACTTTTTTTGGCCTCCGGATTTTCCGGTCGGCCGCGAACGAGCAGCCAATGATTTCCGATAATATTATCGCCCAGGTTCACCGACCCTCCCGTTACCTCGGCGGAGAGGTCGGGAGTGTCAGAAAAGACCTCGACAAGGCGAAGGTGACCTTTGCCCTGGCTTTTCCGGATGTCTATGAGATCGGCATGAGCCATCTCGGATTCGCAATTCTTTATCATATCATCAACGGCATCGAATGGGCGGCCGCCGAGCGCGTCTATGCCCCCTGGCCCGATATGGAAGAGAAGATGCACGCCTCCGGGGATCGGTTGTCCTCGCTGGAATCGAACCTTCCCCTGGAGCGCTTCGACGTCCTGGGTTTTACGCTTCAGTACGAGCTGTCCTACACAAATATTCTGAACATGCTCGATCTTGCCGGCATTCCCAGGCGCCGTGAGACCAGGGGGGAGGCTTTCCCCCTGATTGTGGCCGGAGGCCCCTGCGCGTTCAATCCCGAGCCCCTGGCTGATTTTATCGATGCCGCGGTGATCGGCGATGGAGAGGAGGCCGTGGTGGAACTCTGCCGGGCGGTTCGCGATTCGCGGAAAGCGGGAGAAGGACGGCCGCAGCTTCTGGAGCGGCTGGCGAAGATCGAAGGGATATATATTCCTTCCTTCTTTGCTGTGGATTACCGCTCCGACGGAACCCTCGACGAAGTGCGACCCCTGAAGCCGGGATACGAAAAAGTGCGTCGGCGGTTCCTTGCCGACCTGGAGACGGCGCCTTATCCGACGAAACCTATCGTACCGTTCATGACCACCGTGCATGACCGGGTCGCGATGGAGATCGCCCGGGGGTGCACGCGCGGCTGCCGTTTCTGCCAGGCGGGGTATATCTATCGCCCCGTCCGGGAGCGCAGTCCGGAGCGCATCCTGGAGCTGACGGAGGAAGCCCTGCGGGAAACGGGATACGGCGAAGTGTCGCTTCTGTCCCTTTCCACCGGTGACTACGGTTGCATCGAGCCGCTGCTGATCGCCATGATGAAGCGCCTGGCCGATCGCCGGGTGGCGGTTTCCTTTCCCAGCCTGAGGGTTGGTTCCCTGACGCCGGGGCTGATGGAGGAAATTAAAAAAGTTCGCAAGACGGGGTTCACTCTGGCGCCCGAGGCGGGCACGGAGCGGCTGCGCGAGGTGATCAACAAGGGGATTACCGAGGAAGACCTGCTCGAATCCACGCGGGCCGCTTTTTCCCTGGGATGGCGGCTGATCAAGCTCTATTTCATGGTCGGACTGCCTACGGAAACGGCGGAGGATGTGGCCGCCATTGTCGATCTTGCAGACAGGGTCAAGCGCACCGGGAAGGGGACAGAAGGGGGGGCGGACGTCAATGTCGCCGTTTCCACCTTCGTTCCCAAGGCCCACACTCCTTTTCAGTGGGAGCGTCAGATCGGGATCGGGGAGACCCTCGAGCGGCAGGAGATGCTTCGGGAGGCGCTGAAACGCAAGAAGCTGCGCCTCAAATGGCATGACGCGAGCACCTCCTTTCTCGAGGGGGTTTTCGCCCGGGGCGACCGGCGGCTGGGAACCGTTCTGGAGAAAGCCGTCGATTTCGGCTGCCGGTTCGACGGCTGGAGCGACCATTTCGATTTCGAGCGTTGGGAGAAGGCTTTTCACGCCTGTGGAATCGATCCCGAATGGTATCTGCGCGAGCGGGGGCAGGAGGAAGTTCTCCCCTGGGATCATCTCGACTGCGGCGTTCCCAAGGAATACTTCCTCGCCGAACGGCAGCGCTCCTTTCAGGGGTGTTACACGCCGGACTGCCGGACCGCGGACTGCTCCGGCTGTGGGGTTTGTGATTTCGAAGCGATCCGGATGCGGTTGAACCAACGACGCGATCTTTCCCTGCCTCCTTCGCCTCCCGTTGCTGCGGACGAGGAGGAAGACCGGTTCAAGATCCGGCTCCAGGTGAGCAAAACGGGACGGGCCCGCTTCGTCAGTCATCTGGAATTCATGTCGGTCATTCATCGGGCGGCGAGTCGGGCGGAGCTTCCCGTGCGGTTCTCCCGCGGTTTCCATCCGGCGCCTCGAATTTCCTTTCCCGATGCATTGCCCACCGGGGTGGAGAGCGAAGCTGAAATCATCGATCTGGAACTTTTCCGCTCCCTGGAGGCTTCCGGGCTGATGTCGGTTTTGAATTCCGCCCTTCCGGAAGACGTCCGGGTGATTGCGGCCCGTTCAATCCACTGGCAAACCCCTTCGCCCTCTGTTAGCATTGAGGAGTCAATTTACCGGATCGGGGTTCCGCTCGACGCCGCTGCGGGTCTGCCGGAGCGCATCCGTGAATTTCTCGGGGCGAAACATGTTCCGGAAACGCGGCAAAAAGGAGCGAGGACAATTACGATCGACCTCCGTCCCGGAGTCCGCGACCTCATTCTGGAGAAGGGCGAGTTGTGGCTGACTCTGACCAAGGGAAGCCCGATTGCCGTTGCGGCCCGCCTTCTGGAACGGTCGACCGAGGAAGTGCGACAGCTTCCGATCCGGAAAACCGTCGTTGTTTTGAAGGAAGACGTCCCGGATGCGGCGGACGCAGACTGACCGATTATTTCGAATTTTTTTCAATTATTTAAATATACGGAGGTTTCATGACCAAGGAGCTGGTCATCAATACCACCTCCCAGGAAACCCGGGTGGCAGTTCTGGAGAGCGGCCATATTGCCGAACTCTATATCGAGCGCAACCGGGAGCGGGGGATTGTGGGAAACATTTACAAGGGGCGTGTTATCCGGGTTCTGCCCGGAATGCAGGCCGCTTTCGTGGATGTCGGACTTGAAAAGGCGGGTTTTCTTTACGTGGCCGATGTTCTGGACGAAATGGAGGCGGTGGAGCAGTCCATCGATGGCGCCAATGGTCCGGCCAAAACCACCGATGAGGAGGCAGAGGAGATCCCGACCCTTCCCCCGATCGAGGAACTTCTCCAGGAGGGGCAGGAAATCCTCGTGCAGGTGTCCAAGGAGCCGATCGGCACCAAGGGCGCCCGCATAACCTCTCATATCTCTCTTCCCGGGCGCCATCTGGTCTATATGCCGACCGTCGATCACATCGGCATCTCCCGTCGCATTGAAAACGAGGAGGAGAGAGATCGTCTGCGAAGCATCATGGAGGAAGTCCGTCCCGAGGAGACGGGATTCATCGTGCGGACCGCCGCCGAGGGAAAGAGCAAGGAGGACCTCCAGGCGGATCGGGATTTTCTGGCGGGCGTCTGGGAGGATATCGTGCGCCGGCGGGAGAAGAAAAAAGCCCCCTCGCTGATCCACTCCGACCTGGATGTGACCAGCAAGGTCTTGAGGGATATTCTGACGGAGGAAATTGACCGGATCGTGGTCGATTCCCAGGAAGAATACAACAAGATCGTCCGCTTCATCGGCACTTTCATGCCCAGGCTCAAATACGTCATCGAACTCTACCAGGACGACGAGCCGATCTTTGACGGATTCGGCCTGGAGGTGGAAATCGCCCGGGCTCTGGGCAGGAAAGTCTGGCTTAAAAGCGGCGGCTCCATCATCATCGAGCAGACCGAGGCCCTGACTGCGGTCGATGTCAATACCGGTCGATTTGTGGGAAAGCACAACCTGGAGGACACCATTCTCAAGACGAATCTTGAGGCCGTCAAGGAGATTGCCTTTCAGCTCCGTCTTCGAAATATCGGTGGTCTCATCATCATCGATTTCATCGACATGGAAAAAGAAGCCCATCGGGAAAAAGTGCATTCGGCCCTGGAAGATGCTTTAAAAAACGACAAGAGCAAGACAAACATCCTGAAGATCTCAGAACTGGGACTGGTGGAGATGACCCGCAAAAGAGTTCGCGAGAGTATCGGGCGCACTCTGTGTGAATCCTGTCCCTACTGTGAAGGCAAGGGCTATGTAAAAAGCCGCACCACCATGGTTTACGAAATTTTCAGGGAGCTGCGCCGGGAGATCCGGAATCTTCCTGGATATCGTGTGAGCCTCCAGGTGCATCCTGATATTGCTTCACTTCTGTTCGATGAGGAACGAAAAGGGATCGAGGAACTGGAGAAGCGGTTCGAAAAACAGATCGCCGTCACGGCCCGTCCCGGTTTTCACCTGGAGCAGTACGATATCGATGTAGGGTGAACCCCCGTTGCCGACTGGGTGGAAGCGGGTCGGAAAGGACAATAATCTTGGCTGGAAAAGAGAGCACTGAATTGACTGCGCGTCACTGCACTCCCTGTGAAGGGGGGACTCCGCCCCTGGATGACGAGGAAACGGATCGCCTGCTTTCGAGTCTGAACGGCTGGGGCAGGGAAGGGGATGCGATCGTAAAGCTCTTTCGGTTTAAAAATTACGACCAGACCATGGCCTTTGTAAATGCCATTGCCTGGATCGCCCGGAGGGAAAACCACCATCCCGACCTTCAGGTCGGCTACAATGTCTGTCGCGTGGCCTACACCACGCACGCCATCGGAGGACTCTCCGAAAACGATTTTATCTGCGCAGCCAAGGTGGAAGCCCTGTTGAAATAGCGGTCGCCCTTGGCGCCATGCACGCCTCATCAGATGATTCCATTGGGCTAATGACGTCCGTTGCGGAAAAACTTCTTTTGTAAGACGTTCTATATTCGAGCAAGGAGAGGAGAGAAGGATCATGGGTGGAAGACTTGAAGGCAAAGTAGCGGTGATTACGGGCGCCACAAGCGGTATCGGTGAGGCGACCGCGCAGCTTTTCGCAGCGCAAGGCGCATCTCTCGTGCTGGCTGGACGGAATCAGGAAAAAGGCGAGCAGCTGGCACGGGAACTCGGAGATCGTGCGGTATTTCAGAGATGCGACGTGATGCATGAAGCCGATATCGCGGCGCTGGTCGATGTCGCCGTTCATCGGTTCGGCCGGCTCGACTGTCTCTTCAACAACGCCGGCGCCGGGGATCGAAGCACACTCGAATCCGTGACGGAGGAGGAATTCGCCTCCACCATGAAGCTGCTGGCGGGCAGCGTCGTCTTCGGCATCAAGCATGCAGCCCGTGTGATGAAGCCGCAGGGTGGCGGCTCCATTATCAATAACTCGAGTATTGCCGCTCACCGCCTCGGACAGGGCAGCTATCTCTACTCGGCGGCAAAGGCGGCGGTCAGTCACCTGACGCGCATTGCGGGCGTGGAACTCGGGCCCTTCGGCATCCGGGTCAACGCCATTTCCCCCGGTGCTGTCGCCACGCCGATTTTCTGGGGCGGATCGGCCCGCGCACAGACGCTGAGCGAGGATGAGAACCGGAGCAAATTCGAGAAACTGGAGCGGAACCTGGCAAAGGCGACGCCGCTGCCGCGTGCCGGACAGGCGGATGACATCGCGAATACCGCGCTGTTTCTTGCCAGCGACGACGGATCGTTCATCAACTGCCACGATCTGGTGGTGGACGGCGGCCGGATCGCCATGTTCAACGAGAAGACCTGAACGAGTTACTGCTGTAGCGGTGATGGACCTGAACCCCCTCGGAAATCGGTATGCAGATGGATCTTCTCCACCTTTCGGCCATTGCCGGCATCCTCTGCCTGGCCAGTGCCATCCAGAGCGCCGTCGGATTTGCCTTTGCCCTTTTTGCCACACCCCTGCTGTTGTGGATGGGCATTCCGCTGACCAATGTCATCGCCCTTGTGGCGACGTGCGCCTTCTTCCAGGCCCTTCTCGGCGCCAGGCGCCTGCGCGCTTCGGTTCCCTGGCGCCTGACGCTGACAGTTACGGCGGTCCGCCTGATCACGCTTCTTCTGGGCCTTTTTCTGCTGAAGAAAATGACCGGTCTCGATACCGGTCTCGTGAAAGCGGTGGTCGGAGGGGTTCTGATCCTGCTGGTGGGTCTGCAAATGACGGGCCGAGGGGCGCCCCTCAGGCCGGTGCATTGGGGCTGGGGAGGGCTCGCTTTCTCCGTCAGCGGCCTGCTGTCGGGCATCTGCGGGATGGGTGGGCCGCCGCTGGTGCTCTGGTCTCTCACCAATAACTGGTCGGTGGACCGGGCCCGAGGTTTCCTGTTTTCGGCCTTTGCGGCTCTGATTCCGATCCAGGTTGTCCTGCTTTACTTCACTTTCGGCAAATCTATCCTGGAAGCCACGGGCGTCGCCCTCCTCATGGCGCCGGCCGTTCTGCTCGGGTCGTTTATCGGCCTGCCGATCGGAAGCCGGCTTCCGAGAGAGGTCTCGCGCCGGATCGTCTACGCTATCCTTCTGACCATCGGCCTGAGCTCGCTGCTGCCGGGAATCATTCAGTAAACCTATGGTGTCAGGTCTACACCGATGACAAAGCGGACCTTGTAGACTATATTCATGGATACTGAGAAAGGAATTCAATAAAGGGGGGGGATATGGGACGGCCGTTACGCATCATCTTTCCAGGAGCGCATTATCACATCACGGCGCGGGGTAATGAAAAGAAAGACATATTCAAAAGCCGATGGGATCGGGAGCGATTTCTTTCTTATCTTGAATCGTCAAATTCCAGGTATGGGGCCAGGATTCATGCTTATTGCCTCATGAACAATCATTATCACCTTCTGCTGGAGACGCCGGAAGGCAATCTGCCTGAGATTATTCGTCATATAAACGGCGCCTATACAAATTATTTCAACAAAAAACACCAGAGAGTCGGACATCTTCTCCAAGGAAGATATAAGGCCATTCTGATCGAGGCGGATGAATACCTGATGGAACTCACGCGATACATCCATCTTAATCCAGTTCGTGCCGGGAAGGTGGGGAAGCCTGATGAGCACCCCTGGTCCAGTTATCGTGATTATATCGGCGAGCGGTCAATACCCTCCTGGTTGAGCACGAGTCAGGTCCTGGGTAAATTCAGTGCGCCTTCTTCTTATAAGCGATTTGTCGAGCATATGCTCGACAAAGAATATCAAAGCCCTTTGCAGGCCACTGTCTCATCGACTCTTCTGGGAAGTGAGCCGTTCATCCGAGAGGTAATGGCGATACACATCGACGGGAGACGGGTCGAGCGGGATATCCCGGCTATTCGAGCATTATCCAAATCGCGCATCATAGAAACTATTATGCACCAGGTTCAGGGCGCCATAGAAGATCCTCGGCTCAGCCAGAAAGTCGCAATATACTTGGCGCATCGGTACAGCGGTGCAAAGTTGAAGGAATTGGAAAAGCATTTCGGCAAGAAAGAATCTGCCATTTCTCAGACAAGTCGAAGACTGGTTATGGCGATGTCAAGGGATGCTGCTTTGCAGAAAGTAGTTGCCCGCCTGGAGGAGGACTTGAAAAAGTCATGGGTGTAGACCTGACACGGTTTTGAGGTGCCTCCGGATCAGGCCTTCCTGCGCCACGGAGGCGATGAGTCTGCCGTCCCGGCTGAATATCCGACCCCGGGTGAAAGCACGCCCCCCCGAAGCGATCGGGCTGTCCATCGCATAGAGAAGCCATTCATCGAAGCGGAAGGAGCCATGGAACCACATGGCGTGATCCAGGCTGGCCGTCTGCAGGGTACGGTCGACATGAGCGAGACCATGGGGGCGCAGCGCCACGTTAAGAAGGCTGTAGTCCGAGGCATACGCCAGAAGCGCTTGATGGAGACGGGGATCGTCCGGCAGGGAACAACCGATGCGCAGCCAGGCATGGGTGCAAGGGGATGACTTCCCGGGACGCAGAGGATGTAAGGGATCCACGGGCCGTACCTCGAGGGGATTCGGTCGAAGCAATGCGGTTTTGAAATTTTCGGAAATCCGCTCCTGCTCGAGAAAGCGCCTCATCGATTCCCGTTCTGTTTCAAGCTCTTCCGGTGCCGGAATTTCCTGCGGGAGGCTGTGCCGCGGCGAATCGTCATCCGGGAATCGGAAGATGGCCGAAAAATCCAGAAGGATGGAAGCGCCCTGGCTGGCTATGACGCGCCTCGAAATCAAACGATCGGCGTCCGACCCGCGCGTTACGGAATAGGTGATGGGGAAGGAGGTATCGCCACCCGAGAGAAACTGGCCTTTTATGGCGCACAACGGCACTTTCTCTACGGTAAGAGCTGCCGCGAAGAGCGCCTGGCCCAGAACCTGCCCGCCGAAAACGCGCTGTCCGACGATATTGCGGCTCTCTCCCAGGAATTCATCACTTCCCTGCTGTTCAAATCTGCTCAGCAGCGCCACCAAATCCTCCGGATGGCCACTTATTCGCGTCGCTTTCATGCCTTGTTCCTTTCGGTGATGGAGGATATCCGCTCAAACAGTACACCAGATGGAAAAATATGTACAAACGTCTCTTTGATGCATTTCATCGAGAATACCGGAGGCGGAAAAATGGCGCCGCGGTCCGGCGGACTCAGACGCAGGATACGCCTGATTTCGAAAGAAACTTTTTCTTGACAGCTGTGGGATCACGGCATATAGTTCTACGTTCCAAATTTGTCCAAGAGTGAAAGAGAGGTGAGATTCAATGTACGCGGTGATCAAGACCGGAGGAAAACAGTATAAAGTTTCCGAGGGCGACCTTCTGAAGGTCGAAAAAGTAGAAGGCGCGGTGGGTGATTCCATCGAGCTGGACGAGGTCCTCATGGTCGGCGGAGAAGAGGTTAAGGTCGGAACACCTCTATTGCCAGGTGCGAAAGTCAAAGCGCAGATCGTGGAGCAGGGCAAGGACAAGAAAGTCCTGGTCTTCCACTCCAAGCGGCGCAAGGGCTTCCGCAAGAAATACGGGCACCGTCAACCCATTACCCGCCTTAAGATAACGGGAATCGAAGCCTGATAAGGAGGAAGCAATGGCACATAAAAAAGGCGTCGGCAGCTCCCGGAACGGTCGTGACAGCGCCGGCAAGCGCCTGGGAGTGAAGCGATTCGGCGGGCAAAGCGTGACCGCCGGCTCTATCCTGGTTCGCCAGCGGGGAACCACCATCCATCCTGGAGAAAATGTCGGCTGCGGCAAAGATTATACCCTTTTCGCCCTGATCGACGGCGTGGTCAAATTCGAACGCAAAGACAGGGATCGGAAGAAGGTCAGCGTCTACACCGCCTGATCCGACCGGGTCGAAATTGCGGAAAGGCTCGAGGTTCCCGGTGAACTTCGGGCCTTTTTGCACTTTGGGAGACTTCTTGTCCTGCTCTCTCATTTCCTTTCCATTCCTGGCTCCCTCTTTACCCCTATGGTAAATATTAACTATGCAGTTCGTCGATGAAGTTAAAATATATGCAAAAGCCGGCGACGGCGGCCGCGGTTGCGTCTCCTTCCGTCGTGAAAAGTATGTTCCCATGGGAGGGCCTGACGGCGGCGACGGCGGCGATGGCGGCGATGTCCTGATCGAGGCGGACGAAAACCTGGGGACTCTTCTCGACCTGCGTTATCAGCAGCACTACAAAGCCCAGAGCGGAGTTCCCGGTCGGGGGAAGAACATGCACGGCCGCAATGGCGAATCCCTGCTTATCCGCGTGCCTCCGGGAACACTGGTGCGCGATGCCGAGACGGGAGAGGAGCTGGTCGATGTGCGTGAAACAAATAAAAGAATCACTCTGCTTCGGGGAGGCCGCGGCGGCCGGGGCAACGCCCGGTTCGCCACCAGTACCAATCGCGCCCCCCGGCATGCCCAGCCGGGAATTCCGGGGGAGGAGCGCTGGTTTCGGCTGGAGCTCAAACTGCTGGCGGATGTAGGGTTGGTCGGGCTGCCGAACGCCGGCAAGTCGACCTTGATCTCCTCGGTTTCGGCCGCCCGGCCCAAGATCGCCGATTATCCTTTCACCACGCTCGTTCCCAACCTGGGAGTCGTCCGCTATGGAAGTTACCGCACTTTTGTCATGGCCGACATTCCCGGCCTGATCGAGGGCGCCAGTGAAGGGCAGGGGCTGGGCGCCCGTTTTCTCCGGCACGTGGAGCGAACCGATCTCTTCCTTCATCTGGTGGACCTGTCGGGAATCCAGGAGGGAGATCCCCGGACCAATTTCGAGATCATCAATCGAGAGCTGACCCGCCATAATCCCGAGATGGCCCAAAAGCCCCAGATCGTGGTTCTCACCAAAACGGATATCACCGAGGTGCGGGAGAAAATTCCGGAGATGAGGGCTCATTTCGAAAAATTGGGATTCAGGGTGATGGCTCTCTCCGCCGTAACCGGCGATGGAATCTTCGAAATGGTGGAAACCCTGGGACGTGAACTGGAGCGACTGCGCGGCTCCAGGAATCCCGAGGATGTTGTTGGTGAGCCTTGACAGGATTTTGAGGCAGGGGTAATATTGCCCCTTCATTAGAAAACACTAGGAGGCTGCCGGGCTGACTGTCTTCTGGAAAAAATCTGGCATCAGAAGGTTCAATGCGCAAGACCATACTTTCCACCATCAAGCGGGTCGTCATCAAAATCGGCAGCGGCGTCATTTCGGGCGATGACGGGCTGGACATTCCCGTCCTTGCATCCATTGCAGGGGAGATCTGCGAGCTGCAGAAGCGCGGTTATGAGATCGTGGTAGTCTCCTCCGGAGCTGTTGCCGCCGGCAAGGGCGATCTCGGTATATCCGGTCGTCCTCAGACCATTCCCCTCAAGCAGGCTTCGGCAGCTATTGGCCAGAGCCGCCTCATGAACGCCTATAAGAGCGCGATGCTGCCCTGCGGCGGCAAGGTGGCCCAGGTCCTTCTGACCAGGGACGACCTCGCCAACCGTCGCCGATATCTCAACGCTCGCAATACCCTGATGACCCTTCTGGAATTCGGCGTCGTTCCCATCATTAATGAGAATGACACGGTAGTGGTTGACGAAATCCGCTTCGGGGACAACGACAATCTCTCCGCAATGGTGGCCCCTCTTGTCGAGGCGAGCCTCCTGGTCATTCTGTCGGATGTGGATGGACTTTTCGAGAGCGATCCGCGCCTCCATCCCGATGCGAATCTGATTCCGGTCGTGGAGAAGATCACCGAGGGTATCGAGATGATAGCGGGAGAGACGGTCAACTCCCTGGGAACGGGGGGGATGGCCACCAAGATCAAAGCAGCCCGCAGGGCGGCTCTTTCCGGAGTTGGGACAATCATCGTCAATGGCCGCACTCCCCGCATTCTCGCCCGCCTTTTCAATGGCGAGGAAGTGGGCACCTATTTCCTCCCGGAGCGGGATCGGATGGCCGCCAAGAAGCACTGGATCGCCTTTACCAAGAAGCCGCGCGGAAAGCTCTTTCTGGACGAAGGCGCTCGTCGTGCGCTCACGGAGAAGGGAAAGAGCCTTCTCCCCTCAGGCATCAAGGGAGTCGAAGGGGGGTTCGAACGGGGCGATGCCGTGCGCCTTTGCGATCTGGAGGGGGTAGAATTCGCCAAAGGGGTCATTGATTACGCCCTTCCCGAACTGCTCCGCATCATGGGAAAGAAAAGCTCGGAAATCGAGGCTATTCTTGGATACAAATACGGGGACGAGGTGGTCCACCGGAACAACCTGGTTCTGAAAAAATAAAGACGGGATCTGAAAGCCGAAGCGGAGCCTGAAGGTTGATAACTGGAAGCCGGGCATACCGCAAGGGGAGTTGAGAATGAATGTTCGGGAAGAGATGCTGCAACTGGCCCGCGAGGCGAAAGAAGCCTCCAATGGCATGGCGAACCTCTCTTCCGCAGTGAAGAACGACCTGCTGCGGAACATGGCCGCCGCTCTGCAGAAAAACGCCGATGTGCTGATGCGGGCCAACGAAAAAGATCTGGATGCCGCCAGCGGGAGGGGGCTGTCTTCCGCCATGATCGATCGGCTGGTCCTGGACGATGCGCGGATTACCGCCATGGCCGAGGGGCTCAGGGAAGTGGCCGAACTGCCCGATCCGGTGGGAGAGATCACCGGTATGTGGCGGCGGCCCAACGGCATCCAGGTAGGAAGGATGCGCATTCCTCTCGGAGTCATCGGCATCATCTTCGAGTCCCGCCCCAACGTCACCGCCGATGCCGCGGGGCTCTGCCTCAAGAGCGGCAACGCGGTCATCCTCCGCGGAGGGTCCGAGGCCATCCACTCCAACTCCGCCATCGGCGAAATCCTGAAGGAGGAATTGAGGCGGATCGGATTGCCGGCTGGCGCGCTGCAGGTTGTGACCACTACCGATCGCGATGCCGTCACCGAGCTGTTGAAACTGGAGGATGAAATCGACCTGATCATCCCCCGCGGAGGGGAAGGGCTGATCCGGTTCGTCGCCGAAAACTCCCGCATTCCGGTCATCAAACATTACAAGGGGGTCTGTCATGTTTTCGTCGATGCCGGCGCCGACTACGACATGGCCGAGAGGATCTGCGTCAATGCGAAGGTTCAGCGACCCGGCGTCTGCAATGCCATGGAGACTTTGCTGATCCACAAGGATATCGCGGAGACCTTCGTCCCGCTCATTGCAGGTGTTTTCCGCAAGGAGGGGGTCGAGCTGCGCGGATGTCCGGTGACCCGGGAATTCGCACCGAATGTTGAAGCCGCTGCCGAAGAGGACTGGGGTGCGGAATATCTGGATCTCATTCTCGCGGTGAAGGTGGTCGAGGATCTGGGAGAGGCCATCGCGCACATTCGGCGATACGGGTCGCTGCATACGGACGTGATCGTCACGCGCGATTACGCCCATGCACAACGTTTTCTTCAGAGCGTTAATTCGAGTGTCGTGATGGTGAACGCCTCTCCCCGTTTCTCGGACGGTAATCAACTCGGACTCGGAGCTGAAATCGGCATCTCCACCACCAAGCTCCACTCTTTCGGCCCCATGGGACTGGAAGACCTGACGACCCGCAAGTTCGTGGTGATGGGCGACGGTCAGATCAGGCAGTAGGATCTATGCGGACGGGCATTTTCGGCGGCACCTTCAATCCCATTCATCTCGCTCACCTGCGCATTGCCGAGGAGGTGCGGGAGCGGTGCGCGCTCGATAGAGTTCTTTTCATCCCGGCTGCCACTCCCCCCCATAAGTCGGTTGCGCAGGAAGTTCCCTTCGCAGACCGAATGGCCATGGTTCTTGCGGCCATCCAGGACAACCCCGCTTTTGAGACTTCGGATCTGGAGGCGCAGCGGCCCGGCAAGAGCTATTCGGTTCATACTCTGGAGATTCTGCGCCGGGAGAGACCCTCGGAGGAGCTGTTTTTCATCATGGGGATGGATTCCTTTCTTGACCTCCCCTCCTGGAAGGATTTCCAGCGCATCTTCGACCTGGCCCACCTGGTGGTGACCACCCGCCCCGGTTATCCGGAGAGTCGGCCGGAAAGCCGTGTTCCGGTTGCCATGGCCGGGGATTTCTGCTATGATTACGCAGCGGAAAAGCTGCTTCACAAGAGCGGCAAGTCCGTGTTTTTCCTGGAGGTCCGGTTCGACATCTCCTCCACGGAAATACGAAAGAGGGTGGCCGGCGAGCGGTCGATCCGATATCTCGTACCCAAAGCCGTCGAGGATTATATCCGCGCGAACGGCCTTTATCAAAACCGGAAAGGATGACAAGCGATTTTGCATTCCAAGGAAAGGGCGCTACTCTGCGCGGCTTATGCCCTTGAAAAGAAAGCCTTCAATGTCCGCATTCTCGAAGTCAAAGGGCTTTCCTCGCTCACTGACTACCTTATGATCGCCTCCGGACGTTCGGATCGTCAGGTCCAGGCGATCGCCGAAGAGATCCGTTTGAGCATGAAAAAAGAACATGATACCCGGCCCATGGCCGAAGAAGGCATGAAAGAGGGACGGTGGGTCCTGCTGGATTATGGCGATGTCATGGTCCATGTCTTCCAGGAGCCGGTGCGCGAATTCTATGATCTGGAAGGCTTGTGGAGCGAGGCCGCCGATATTCCTCTCCCAGAGGAAACGCCGAGCGAATCAAAAGTCGGGGCATATTGAAGATTCGCCTGATCTGTATCGGAAAAGTCTCCGAGGCCTACCTGCGAGAGGGCGTTGAGGATTTCACCCGCCGGGTGGGCCGATATCTCCCACTGGAGGTGACGGAGATCCGGGAAGAGAAAGGCGGAGGGAAAAAGGCCGATCCCGAATACATCCGGGAGAGGGAAGCCGAACGGATTTTGGGGAAAATCCCCCATGACGCCTTTGTCGTCGTTCTGGACGAGAGCGGCGAAATGGTCACTTCTCAGGGGATGGCCGAACTGCTGGACCGTCACATGTCGGGCGGAACCTCAGAGGTGGTTTTCGTCATCGGCGGTCCCTACGGAATCGGGAAAAAAGTAAAAGACCTCAAGAGTTTCCTGCTTTCACTTTCGCCGATGACCTTCACCCACCAGATGGTCCGGCTCTTTCTTCTGGAACAGATTTACCGGGGGTTGACCATTCTGCGCAATGAACCATATCACAATCGCTGACCCTCTCTCCGGGAAGGCGTTAAATCCGGCGATTCAATTCATTTCTGATTCGGGCGGTTGCCCGGGGAGAGAACCATGACCGTTATGGCGCTGCTGCTGATCGTAATACTGTTTCTGGCTTTTTTTATTTACTTCTCCGGCCTGAATCCCCATGAAATCACGCTGTTCTATCTTCCCGATCAACAGGTAACCTTTCCAGCGGCCATTATCGTTGTGGCATGCATTCTGCTGGGCCTGGTCCTCGGATATATCGTCCATCTCTACGGGGCGACCAGTCACTGGGCCCGGAACAGAAAGCGGATCCGCACGGAAAAGAAAACCCGGGAAGTCTCCACCCTCTATCGTGAGGGGATTGACCGGCTCATGTCCGGAGACCAGAAGAAGGCCCGCAGCCTGCTTCAGAAAACCCTGGAAAAGGATCCTTCCCGAATGGAGGCGTATATCGCCCTCGCCAGTCTTCATGAACAGGAGGGTCGTCATCAGGAAAGCATCAATCTGCTCCTTCAGGCCAGAAAGCGGGAGCCAGCCAACCTGGAAATCCTCTTCAAACTTGCATCCGTTTACGAATCGGCTGGGCGGGACGAGGAGGCCACCCAGATTTACGGGGATATCCTCTCCATCGAAAGCGGCAACCGAAAAGCGCTTCGAGCCCTTCGTGATCTGGGCCTTCGAAACAGTCAATGGCTGGAGGCGCACGAGCTGCAGAAGCGTATTTTGAAAGCGGATTCCGGAGGAGAAAGGGAGCCGGAAGAAAAACGTCTGGCGCTTTATCTGCGTTATGAAACTGCTCGGGAGATGTTCGAGGCGGGAGAGACGGACAAGGCTCTTTCCGAATTCAGGGACATCGCCAAGGAGGCTCGGGATTTTGCGCCGGTCCGGGTCTCGCTGGGAGACGTTCATCGCCGTCAGAACCGAAATGAGGAAGCGGCCCAGGTCTGGAAGGAGGGATACAATGACTTGGGGAAAAGCATTTTCCTTTCCCGACTGGAAGATCTGTATCTGAACGAGGAGGATCCCGCCACCTTGCTTTCCTTCTTCCGCTCCACCCTGGCTGAGAAGAGAGATGATCTCCTTTTGCGGTTATATTTTGCCCGGCTCTGCCTGCGTCTGGAGATGGTGGACGAAGCTCTGGAGCAGCTTGCGGAAATCGAAAGCACGGGCGCGGACTTCCCTCAGCTTCACCTGCTGCAGGCCGAGGCGCATCGACGGCGAAACCGGATGGATGAATCGATTGAGGAATACAAGAAAGTGCTCGGAATCGATGCACAGCTGAGATTCAAATACGCCTGTGAGGGATGCGGGGAAACCTCCATTGAATGGCGGAGCCGCTGCCCCTCCTGCGGTACCTGGGGCAGTTTCAGCCTGGCCGGCAGGCAACAGATCAAGGGGGCGCCTCCCGCCGAGATTCGGGAGATCTTCCACGGGGAGCGAAAAGCATGGGAAGAAGAGTGAAAAAACCCGTCACCCTGATAATTCTGGACGGCTGGGGAATCGAGGAGAATTGCGATAACAATGTCGCCTGTCTGGCGCGGACCCCCAGGCTGGATTCCCTTTTCGAACATTATTCATCCACCCGACTGGGCGCCTCCGGCCTGGATGTCGGGCTTCCTGAAGGCCAGATGGGCAACTCGGAAGTCGGCCATATGAATATTGGATCGGGTCGCATCGTTTATCAGGAGCTGACCCGGATCAGCAAATGCATCGCAACAGGGGAATTCTTTGAGAATCCACGACTTCTTGCTGCGGTCCGTGGCGCAAAGGAAAGCGCAGGCGGCCTGCATCTCATGGGACTGCTCTCCGATGGCGGCGTCCATTCCCACATAACCCACCTGTATGCCCTGGTAGAGCTTGCCCGCCGGGAAGGTCTCGACCGGGTCTTCATCCATGCCTTTCTCGATGGTCGGGATACTCCCCCGCAGAGCGGGGCTGATTACCTCTCCGAGCTGGAAGAGAAGCTCCGGGAAATCGGTATCGGAAAGGTGGCCACGATCACCGGCCGGTATTATGCGATGGACCGGGACAACCGATGGAAGCGGGTGGAGCGTGCATGGAGGGCGATGACCCTTGGCGAGGGGGTTTTTGTCTCCTCCAGCCAGGAGGCCATTCAAAAAGCTTACCAGGCCGGGCAGACTGACGAGTTCGTGGAGCCCCGGGTAATTATGGAAGGCGAAAAACCGGTCGCCACGGTCAACGATGGAGATTCCGTTATATTTTTCAATTTCCGAACCGACCGGGCGCGGGAAATCACCCGAGCGTTCAACGATGAACACTTCCGTGGTTTCGATCGCCCCCGAAAACCGGAACTGGCCAGCTACGTCTGCATGACCGAATACGACGAAACTTTCGGTCTGCCTGTAGCATTTCCCTCCGATTCCCACGAAAAAATCCTGGGCGAGATTGTCTCCTCGGCGGGCCTCAATCAGCTGCGTATCGCAGAGACGGAAAAATACGCCCATGTGACTTTTTTCTTCAACGGAGGAAACGAAGTACCTTTCCCCGGGGAGGATCGTGTCCTGATTCCTTCTCCCAGGGAGGTGGCCACCTACGACCAGAAGCCGGCCATGAGCGCACCGGAGGTGACCGACAGGGTTGTCGATTGCGTCGAAAAAGGCGTCTACGATCTCATCATTCTGAACTACGCCAACCCCGACATGGTAGGGCATACGGGTATTGTCGAAGCGGCGATTTCCGCCATGGAGACGGTGGATGAATGCGTCGGGCGGGTCGTGGATGCCGTTCTGGAGGCGGGTGGCCTTTTGCTGATCACTTCCGATCACGGAAACTGCGAGAAGATGGCGGATGAGAAGGGTGGCCCCCATACTGCTCACACCTCCAACCCCGTGCCGCTTGTTCTGGTGGATCCGGAACGGCGGGATGTGAAACTTCGACCGGGCATTCTGGCCGATATCGCCCCGACCATTCTCGAGCTGATGGACCTCGAAAAGCCCGCCGAAATGACGGGAATAAGCCTGTTTGAGAGCTGAAAAGGGCCAAGCTCATCACGAGACTCGGAGAAGATATTCAGGTCTGAATCGGTCTCTCGCAGAGGGCGCTGAGAGCGCCATCGAGCGGGCGTGAAAAAGGTTTTTCTGGGATTTTCCGGGCTCCGCGCTTCGAGTGAGCTCAGGTGCACGGGTGGTGAACATCTTTTCGGGGGGGGGAAGGTGTCTTTTTTTCATATTTTGCAGTCCGAGGCGTTGGGACTGTTCAATCTCTTTTTTCCATCATCCTGCCTGTTGTGCGGAACAGTCCATAAGAAATCCACCCCAAAATCCTTTTGTACTCGCTGCCTGGATAAGATTCCTCCTCTGCTTCCCCCATTTTGCCCCCGTTGCGCCTTGCCCTACCCCGCCGAAGAGGGATCGATTCATCTCTGCGGGGAATGCATCCGGGAAGAGCCAGCCTTTGTCAGCGTTTATGCCGCGGGAATTTATGAGGATGTCCTTCGCCGAGCAGTGCACCGGTTCAAATTCCAGGGTCGCAGCGAACTGGACCGTCCCCTGGCGCGCCTTCTGGCCGACAAGCTTTTGCAGGCGGAGGATTTTTCTCCCGAGCTGATCGTCCCGGTTCCTCTCCACCCCTCCAGACTGCGCGAGCGTACTTACAATCAGGCCCTCCTCCTGGCCCGGTGTCTCGGGCAGATGCTTGAAATTCCGGTTGTTCCACGACTGCTGATGCGAACCCGGCCGACGCCTTCTCAGCAGGGGCTTCGGGCCGGGGAACGCCGGTTAAACCAGAAAGGCGCCTTTTCCCTGCGGGGTTCGATGACCGGCCGGCGGATTCTTCTGGTGGATGACGTTCTGACCACCGGAGCGACCATACGAGAATGCGCCCGAGTCCTGCAGCATGGCGGGGCTTTGGAAATTCGGGTGTCCGTCCTTGCCCGCGCCCGTCGGGGAGCGTCTTTTTCCGAATCCGATTAAAAGTTGTTTTTTTGAATAACCTCATGTTATAAGAAGTTAATCTCTTCTGTTGTCAAGAGCTTTTCAATCGACCTGAGGGGGGCCGAGTGAAAGAATCCGTCAATTTTCTGGATATTCTCACCAACGAGCAGATTCTGCGAACAGTTCCCAGCGGTCTTTTTCTGGTGAATACCGAGCAGCGTATTACCTACTGGAATCCGGAGGCCGAGCGAATCACCGGTTTTTCCTCCTCCGATGTTCTGGGAAAGCACTGTTCCTTCCTTGAAGGCATTCCCTGCGGCCGAAGTTGCGGTATTTTCGATGGAAATCTCCCCAAACCTCTCACCGGACAGATTTGTACGATTAGCACAAAAATGGGCCAGCGCATAATCCTTTCGAAGAATGTCGATTATCTGCGGGACGACCGAGGGATGATTATAGGTGGTATCGAGTCGTTCATCGACATCACCGAGCGAATTGAAATTGAAAAAAATCTCGACCTGCGTGCCCGCAACCTGGAGCAGGCGATTAAGGAAAGAACTTCGGCACTGGAAGAAGAGCACTTGTGGCTCCACAATCTTCTGGATTCCATGACCGATTTCGCCTACATCTGTTCACCAGATTTTCGGATTGAATTCATGAACCGCGCCATGCGGGAAACCTACGGGAATCTGGTGGGCGAAATCTGTTATCAGTCATTGTATGGGCTTGATACCACCTGCCCCCGATGTCCGCTGCAATCCGTTCTGAAGGGGCAAACCGTCAAGGAGGAGCGTTTTCACGGCGATTCGAATCGAACGTTCGAGATCATTCACAGCCCTCTGAAAACCTCCGAGGGCGATGTCCGGAAACTGGCGGTTTTCAGGGATTTCACGGAACGTCGGGAAGCGGAGAACCAGGTCATCGCAGCCAAGGCGCGACTGGAGCATCTGCTGCATTCCAGTCCGGCGGTCATTTACACCTCGGAGCTGTCCGGAGAATTTGGCTGCACATTCATCGGCCGGAATGTTGAGGACCAGTTGGGTTACCCGGCGAAGGATTTTCTCGCTTCGCCGGAATTCTGGGTCAGCCGAATCCATCCCGATGACAAACAAGCGGTTCTGAACAGTCTCCAGGATGCGATGTCGCGGGGATATGGTGCGCACGAGTACCGGTGTCGTCACAAAAACGGCTCCTTCAGGTGGATGCGAAATGAATTCCGCCTGATTCGGGATTCGCAAGGAAAACCAGCTGAAATTCTGGGATTCTGGATCGACATCACGGAGGGTAAGGAAGTTGAGGAAAAGCTGCGTGAGGCGAACCGCCAGTTGGGCGCCTTTGTTTCCATGGTGTCCCATGACCTGCGTTCTCCCTTGACGCCCATCATCGGTTATGCGGAGTTTTTGAAAAGGAATTACCGGGACCGTCTGGATGATCGGGCTCTGCACGCACTGGAAGATATAGAGTCTCAAGGCAGGAAGATGCTTTCCACCATGGAGGATCTTCTGGTTCTGGCCCGGGTCGGTCGCCTGGAGCCCTTATCCGAGCCGGTGAATACCGGCGCAGTTCTCACTAATGTTCTGGGCGAATTGAATTATGAAATCATCAGAGATCGCATTCAATTCAGGATCGAGAATCTGCCCCCTCTTTATATTCCCTCCACCTTTCTCTTTCAGATCTTCTCGAACCTGGTGGGCAATGCCATCCGGTACGCAGGCGGGCCGGGCGCCAGTATCGATATCATCGGAAAACAGGTCGGAGATCGCGCCATTCTTTCGGTCCGGGATTTCGGCCCAGGAATCATACCGGAGGAGCGCGACCGAATTTTTGAAACTTTTTATCGCGGTCAGGCCGGGAGAAAAATTCCGGGGAGCGGCGTGGGCCTGGCGACCGTCCGAAAAATTGTTCAGCTTTATGGCGGAAGGGTTTGGGTGGAGGAAACGCCAGGCGGCGGGAGCACCTTCCTGGTGGAATTGCCTATGGGCCGCCCCGGAGGAAATCCGGACCAGAATGCATAAGAGACGCCTGGAAAATTGATGAGAGGATGAATCGGGAGAAAAAATTCTTCCCGGCATTGCTGAAGAGAGAGTTTCCTGAACTCCTCAAAAGAAAATCCCTCCCGAATCAGGGAGGGATTTTCCTGTTTGTCGCATATTTTCCGGCTCTGCAGAAGCGCAAGTTCCTATGCGCCGAGCGTCTGCCGGATGTCGTCTTCAACCTCGCCGATCGGCGCCACATTGAATTTCTCTACCAGAAAGTTCAGAACGTTGGGCGTGACGAAGGCCGGCAGACTCGGGCCGATCTTGATGTTCAGAATCCCCAGGGACAGCAGGCTCAGCAGGCAGACGATCGCTTTCTGCTCATACCAGGAGAGGATCACCGAAAGCGGCAGATCGTTCACGCCGCAGTCGAAGGCGTCCGCCAGAGCTAAGGCCACCTGGACGGCGGAATAGGTGTCGTTGCACTGACCGACATCCAGCAGGCGGGGAATGCCGCCGATATCCCCGAGATCGAGCCTGTTCATGCGATACTTTCCGCAGGCCAGGGTCAGGATGACCGTATCCTTCGGGAGCTGCTCGGCCATTCGCGTGTAGTAATTGCGCCCGGGCTTGGCGCCGTCACAGCCGCCGATCACGTAGAAACGTCTGATGTCTCCGGACTTGACCGCCTCGATGACCTTATCCGCCATTCCGAGGATGGCATTGTGCCCGCATCCGGTGAGCAGCTCCTTGCCGGGATTGTCCGTCCAGTCATCGGAGGCGAGGGCTTTTTCGATTACCGGTGAAAAATCCCAATCCTCTAAATGCCGCACGCCGGGCCATCCCACATTGCCCCAGGTGAAAAGCCGGTCGTGGTAGACATCCGCCGGTCGCTGAATGCAGTTGGTATTGAAGATGATCGCGCCGGGGAACTCCGACAGCTCCTTGTACTGGTCCTGCCAGCCGCCGCCCCAGTTGCCGGCCAGGTGGGAATATTTTTTCAGACCGGGATAGCCGTGAGCGGGGAGCATCTCCACGTGGGTGTAGACATTGATCCCCTTGCCCTCGGTCTGCTTCAGGAGCTCCTCCATAAAGGGCAGATCGTGGCCGGAGACGAGGATCGCCTTTCCCGCCCGGCTGCCGGTATTTACCTTGGTTGGCTCCGGGGTTCCGAACCGACCGGCGTGCCCCTTGTAGAGAAGTTCCTGACACTTCAGATTGACCGTTCCGCACTCCATGCACAGGTTGACGTAATCCATCAGGCCCATGTTCGGGTCCAGCGTGCTCGCCATTGCCTTGTGGATGAAGGCGTAAACCTCGTCGTCATCGTTGCCCAGGATATGGACGTGATCCGCATAGGCCGACATCCCCTTGCAGCCGTAGATCAGAAGCTCCATCACCGACTTGACATCAGGGTCGATGGAGGGATCCTTGACCGGGTGCTTGCGTCCCTCGGCCACCATTTCCTCAACCGAGCCTGGCGGCTGCCAGTCACGGGCCGCATCGGGAATGTTCTCCGGGGTCGAGCCTCCGGCGTCCTCGTACATTTTGCGGGCACGGTCCCGCATTTCGGCGCAGCGACGAACAACCTTCGCCAGGCTGTCCGGGTCGAAATCGACATTTGTCACCGTATGAAAAATCGCTTCGATGGTAAGAACATTGATTTCGTTGTCGACAGCTCCTTTTCCGCGAGCCTTGTCGGCCCACCAGGACAGCCCCTTGACGCCCCAGATGATCAGGTCCTGCAGAGCGGCGACATCGGGCTTTTTGCCGCAAACTCCGATCTTGGTACAGCCTACTCCCTGGGCGGCCTGTTCGCACTGGTAACAGAACATGGCTTCTTCCATAGAAAATCTCCTTTCGTTCCTGATGACTATCGGATGGGTTCGGTCCGGTTTTCCGATCTGAGGGAAAGATTCAGAAAAGTCTAGCAAAGATTTCCTGATTCGCCAGCGATTGAAAGCTGAAGGCGCGCCTTGTTTTCCGGGGAGCTCCCGTGATATTCAAAGGGGCCATGAAACGAATCCGATATTACATCAGCGGACACGGGCTGGGTCATGCCAGCCGTTCCTGCCAGATCATCAACACCCTGCGATCTCTTCGCCCTGATATCGAGGTCGAGGTGGTCTCCGACGCCCATCGCTGGTTTTTCCATTCTTTTCTGGACCCCTCCGTGCCTGTTCGTCGACGCCGTCTCGATATCGGGGTTCTCCAGAAGGACAGCCTTCTTATGCTCGAGAAGGAAACGCTTGTCGAATTTCGAAGATTCCTCAAAGGCCGGGAAAAGTTCATAGTGGAGGAATCGGAGTCACTGAAAAGAGACGGAATCGGATTGGTGGCGGCCGATATTCCGCCTTTTGCCTTTGCCGCGGCGGAAAAAGCGGAGATTCCATCGGTAGGGATCAGCAATTTTACCTGGGACTGGATCTACGAAGGACTGGCGGCTAAATATCCCGGATACGGTGATGTCCCGCAGGCGGTGGCTTCTGACTATCGCAGGGCGGAGCGCCTGCTGCGGCTCCCCTTTCATGGCCCCTGTGATGCCTTTCAGGCCATCGAGGATCTGTCCCTCGTGGCCAGGCGCTCTTCCCGCGACCCGGTCGAGGTTCGGCGTCTTCTCGGATCGGGGATGGATCGAAAGCTCGGATTGCTCTCTTTCGGCGGGTTCGGACTGCAAGGGATTCGATTGGATGCGGTGGAGAAGTTGACGGACTGGATTTTTCTCGCCCCTGCGGAAATGGCCTGCGGGGCCTCCAACCTGAAGCCGATTCCCCCGGAAATTCCCTACCCGGACCTGGTGGGGGCCGCCGACGTCGTCCTGACTAAACCGGGCTACGGGATCGTATCCGAATGCATTGCCAATAGGACCGCGGTTCTCTACACCCGGCGAGGTGATTTTCGTGAGCAGGAACTTCTTATCGAGGGCATCCGGCGCTACACTCGAGGCCGGGAGATCGAAAACGATTCCCTGCGCAATGGAAATTGGGGACCCGACCTGGAGGCGCTCCTCTCCTCTCCGGCGCCCGCGGAGTCTCTTCCCGCCCATGGAGACCGACAGGCCGCTGGACGACTGGCGGAACTGCTGGAGAAATCTGCGGGATAAAAGTCCGGTCGAACTCCGGACTTTTGGCTTTCTGCTTTGACAGAGGGCGACGAATTGGTATTATCAGAAAAATTTTAATCATGGAGGAATCAATGGGTAACAGTCCAACGTATGTCTCCGAGGTCCGGATCGAGCGCCGCGGGGGGCCCCTCCGCCTCGCATGGCTTCCGGCGGAGAAGGAACCAGTGCAGTTCGGCACACACGGAGCAGTGGCCGCGCATTACGGCCTTGATCCGAACAATCTCCCGGACCCCCACGCCACCACTCTGGACTACATCGTGGCCTCGACCGGCGGCTGACTGACCGGCACTTTTGCAGGCGCGCTGGAAGCGCGTCAAATAAAGGCCGGCGACGGTCGTCTGACCGCCGATGTGCGGGGAGAGATCGAAACAGAGGAGAAGGTTCTGATCATCAAGCGGATTCACACGACCTATCATCTGAAAGCGCCCGAATCCGCGCGAGAGACGGTGGAACGGGTGCATGAGATGCACCGGCGATTCTGCCCGGTTTACCGCTCGCTGGAGAAAGCGATCGAGATAACCACGGAATACCGGATCGAACCGGAATAGAAACGCTCAGGGAGCGAGGGGAATCCATTCGGAAATTTGCCGCGCCATTCGGGCGTAGCCCTCGGCGTTGGGATGGATGGCGTCGCTCTTCAGAGAACGGTCGGAGAGGATTTCACCGAGCAGGTCCTCCTCGCAGGGCGCATCGAACCGGGAGGCGATCTCCTCGTAAAGGGGGTCGGCCTTGAGAAAAAGCCCGGGCCTTGGAACACCCACGAGAAGGACTTCACTTCCGGTCTCCCGGACAAGGTGAACCATCGCCGCGATGTTTTCCCTGGTTCCGGAGGGATCAAGGCGCCGGAGGAAATCGTTGCCCCCGTGGGTGAGAATCACCAGCCCGGGCCGGTGTTCTTCCAGAATCCGAGGCAGACGCTCCAGCCCTTCAGCAGACGTCTCTCCCGGTCTCCCGGCGTTGACCACCTGACGGTTCAGAAGGCTTTCCAGCACCGCAGGATAATCCTCGCCCCGCTTCGCCCCGGTCCCCCAGGTCAGGCTGTCTCCGAAAGCCAGAACGACGGCATTGGCGCCAAGGGGTTGAAGGCGATTCTCTTTGCAGGCCTGTAGGAGAGGAAGCAGGCAAAAGAATAACAGGAGAAAGAATTTCCAGAACTTTACGGCCGCCAGGAATTTTTCATATTCCGTACTTCGATTCATAAGACGCATTCTGCCACAGGATGATCGACCACGCCAGGAATCCCTTTTCCGTTCTCGAATAGGTGCATTGGCCGACGCACGCAATTAAATCCGCGTCTAAATTCCCAGAATCGCCCTGGCGATGAGAAAATAGACCAGCAGTCCCGTGGCGTCGACAATGGTCGTGACGAAGGGCGCGCTGACCACCGCCGGATCGACTCCCACCTTTCGGGCGATCAGGGGCATCAGGGATCCGACCAGGGATGCGAGGGTGCAGACGGTGATCAGGGTCAGGGAGATGATCGAGGCGAGGGCGCCGCCGACGAAATACCACACCGGCGGATAAGCCAGCGTGCCGAGCATGACCCCCAGAAGCAGCCCCACCCGCCCTTCGCGAAGCACGACCCTCAGGAAGTCCTCCGGCCGTATGTCGTTTACGGCCATGCTGCGGACAATCGTGGTTGCAGACTGAGCGCCTGCATTGCCTCCCGTTCCGATCAGCAGGGGTATGAAAAGCGCCAGGACGACTGCCGATTCGAGCGTATTTTCGAAAGCGTTCAGAACATTCACGGTCAGAATGGCGGCAACCGACAACATCAGAAGCCAGACGGCCCGGCTGCGGGCCAGACGAAAGATGGAGGCGGAAAAATAGGGGCGCCTCAGCGGTTCGGAGGCGCCGGTGCGGGCAAGGTCTTCCCCCTCTTCCGCCCCCAGAACATCCATGGCGTCATCGACCGTGACCATGCCCACCAGCCTTCCCTCCAGATCAACGACCGGCGCCGCCAGAATATCGGCCGCCTGAATAAGCCGGGCCACCTTTTCCTGATCGTCATCCACCCGCACCACATGGGTTTCGCTGTTCATGATCTCGCCCACCGGAGTTTCCGGTTCCGCCAGCACCAGATCCTTGAGTTCGATCATACCGATCAGGCGCATCTCTTCGTCGGTAACCGGCAGGGCATAGAGGGTTTCGGCGGTGCCTGCCCGGCGTCTGACCCGGTCCAGGGCCTCGGCGGCGGTCATGGTGGGGACGAGCCGGATCAGCCTCGGAGTCATGATTCGGCCCGCGGACTCATCCGGATAGCCGAGGAGCATGGCGGTGTCCCGCCGCTCGCGCGGACTCAGCCCCGCCAGCATCTTTCGTACCACGGTGGCCGGCATCTCGTCGAACAGGCGCGCCCGGTCGTCCGGATCCATCTCCTGCACCAGGCGCAGCACCTGCTCCTGGCGCAGTCCCATGAGCAGCTCCTCCTGGTGGGCGGCATCGAGAAGCTGGAAAACTCCCAGCGCCTTTCCCTTGGGGAGCAGCCGGAAGACCTTGGCCCGTTCCGCCGGTTCCAGGCGGGCCAGATCGTCGGCGATGCTCAGGACATCGAGCTCGCTCAATTGTTGTCGCAGCGTCTGAAGATCATCTATGGGAAGGGGAGTTTCCGGCATTTCAATGCTCTTTTTCCGAAGGGTTGATTGCAGAATCAAAAATTATCTTCAGTATCTTTTTCTTCCTGTTCCAAATCCATGGAATGCGGCGGGTTCTCGCTGAACAGAACCTGCTCCATGGACATGGGACGCCTCTGGTAGAGATCTCCAAGCTCATCCCTCCGGGTTTCGCTCCACAGTTCAACGCCGCTCAGGTACGCGGCACGCCCGATAAGATGGGATGAAATCGGTGCGGTCATGGCGATGAAGACCAGTGTGGCCAGGGCGCGACTGGCCACTCCGATCTCATGGAAATGGAGGACGAGGGCCAGAAGCAGAAACCCCATGCCGAGGGTCACCGATTTGGTGTTGACGGACATGCGCATGTAGAGATCGGGCATTTTCAGGATCCCGATGGCGGCGATAAGCATGAAGGAGGCGCCCAGGATAAGGAGGGCGGCGATGAGAATTTCCATCATGGTTTTCTCGCTTTCTCGATGTAATAGGCGATAGCCACGACACTCAGGAAAGAGATGATTGCCCAGACGCTCGCCACGTCGAATAAGGCCGAATGCTCGCCGAGAACCGCATACACCACGATAACGCCTGCCAGAAGTATGGCGATCAGCTCAAAGGCGACCACTCGGTCGGGCAGGGTCGGGCCGATGGCCAGCCGTATGAATGCGAGCACGAGCGCCAGACTGAGCATCGGCAGGACCACCCAGAATGCCACGAAATCAACGATCATTCCAGCACCCTCTGGACGCGCTTTTCATATTTCTCCTTGACCATCCTTCGGAATTCCTCGATGTCATCGACATACATGGCATGGACATAAAGAACATCACTTCCCGGCGATACCTCGAGGCTCAGGGTTCCCGGCGTCATGGTGAGCAGGTTCGCAAGGAGAGTGATCTCAATATCCTTTCGGATCTCCAGGGGAACGGCGATGATCGCGGGACGCATCCTGTGGCGAGGGGTGAGAATGTCGTGAACCACCCGAAGGCTTGCGAGCGTCAGCTCCCAGAGAAAAAAAAGGAAGAAGAGCAGCCAGCGCCAGAGTCGGACCAGAGAGTTCAGAACAAGGATTTCCCTTTGCGGCGCCGCCACCCAGAGCGCAAATGAACTCAGCAGAACCCCGATGAAGAAGTTGCCTGCCGTGAATTGTCCCGTAAGGGCCATCCAGATGAACGGCAGAAAAATATTCCCCAGGAAAATACTGATCCTCTTCATGGCTTTTCTCCTAGAACGGCTCGCACATAAGCGGTTGGATCGAGGAGTTGGTCGGCGGTCCGGGTCGAGAGAGTCAGGACAGGCCCGGCCGCCACGCTGATGCCTATGGTCAGAAGGACAAGGACGGCCATGGGAAGATAATAAGGGACGGATTCCCGGATCGTGAGGATCCGGACCGGCGCCTTGCCGTCGGGGGGAGTTCCCCAGAAAGCCTTGCCCCAGACGATGCTCATGGAGTAGAGGGTAAGCAGGCCCACCATGAGCGCCGTGGCGGCAATCAGGTAATTCTCCGCCGATAAGCTCGCCTGAACCAGGATGAGCTTGCCCCAGAAGCCGGAGAGGGGAGGCACGCCCGCCAGGGAAAAAGCCGCCACCAGGAAAATCAGCGAAAGCCAGGGCGCCTGCGCGTAGAGTCCCCCCATCTCCGGTAACTGCAAGCTGCCTTGCAGCCTGCGGACCACCCCGCTGACCAGAAAGAGGGTGGTGATGACGATGATGTGGTGAATGATATAAAAGACAGACCCTGCCAGCGCCAGCGGAGTGAATAGACCAAGCCCCATGATCATGTACCCGGAGTGACTGATGATATTGAAGGAGAGGATTCGCCGGAAATCATTCTGGGCCACGGCTCCCAGGATGCCGGTTATCATGGTCAATCCGGAGACGATCAGGATAAGGGAATGCGTGTATCCGGCTTCCTGGTTGAAGAGGAGGGTGAATACGCGAATCAGAGCGTAGATTCCCACCTTCGTCAGCAGACCGGCAAAAAGTGCGGAAACCGGCACAGGAGGCGTATGATAAGAAGCCGGTAGCCAGAAAAAGAGTGGAAAGAGGGCCGACTTGATGCCGAAGGCGATCAGGAAAAGGACCGCCAGGGTGTTGACCAGGTGCACGGGAGATGCGGAGAGGCGGCCGACAAGGTCCGCCA
The DNA here is from genome assembly GCA_024636295.1 of Desulfuromonadales bacterium. Classification (GTDB taxonomy): domain Bacteria; phylum Desulfobacterota; class Desulfuromonadia; order Desulfuromonadales; family JAGXHI01; genus JAGXHI01. The sequence goes on along the minus strand of JAGXHI010000007.1, from coordinate 14,703 downwards.
TGTTCAAAGTCCCCGTCAAACCGTAGAGGATTCCCACCGCCGAGAGGAACAGGGAAGAGGCGATGAGGCTCAGAATGACATATTTGACGGACCCTTCGAGCTGCAGCCTGCGGCCCCCGAGCGCCATCAGCGCGAAGGAGGCCATCAGCATCACCTCGAACCAGACGTAAAGGTTGAAGATATCTCCCGTGAGAAAGGCTCCGCAGACGCCCATAAGAAGAAAATGAAGCAGGGGATGGTATCCTGCGCCTTCCCGCGGGGCGTCGATGTCCGCAAGAGAATAGATCGATACCGAAAGACCCATAAGGGCGGCCAGAACGATCATGATGGCGCTGAAGAGATCGGCAACCAGGCTGATGCCGAACGGCGCCGGCCAGTCTCCGATCTGAACGACCCCGATTCCCTGCCGCCATACGAACTGGAGAAGAAAGAGGGCCGCAACCAGCAGGGAGGTCATCCCCACGACGCTCAGAAGGCGCTGTACTCGCCGCATGTGGAGGAAAAAGAGCGACAAGGCCGCAAAGCCCAGGGGCAGAAGGATGGGCAGGATCAGAAGCGGCTTCATTCGTCCCGCTCCTTCATCTCCGCAAAGTCGTTGACCTTCAGGGTTTCGAAGGTGCGGCTGAAGAGGACGATAGTGAAAGCCAACAGCCCGAAGGATATGACGATGGCCGTCAGGATAAGGGCTTGGGGGAGGGGATCGGCCATGTTTTCCGGCGGGATTTCCGCGCCGGTGGGGATCAGGGGCGGACGGGCCCGGGTCAGACCGGCGGCGGTAAAAATCAACAGATTGATGGCATTCGCCAGAAGCGCCAGTCCCACGATCAGGCGAAAGGGATTGCGCCTCAAGAGCATGAATACTCCGGCTCCGAAAAGACCGCCTGTGACGATCGCCAGAAGGACATTCATGTCAATCCTCCCTCCCCAGTCCGAGGAGGACGGCCAGGGTGGCGCCGATGACCACCAGAAAGACGCCCAGGTCGAACAAAAGAGGGGTCCCGATCTTCCATTCGCCCGGCCCGGGCAGGGTGAGAGTCGTCCATGTACCGGTCAGGAAGGGATCGCCCTTCATCATGGCGAAAACGCCGCTTCCAAGAACAAGAAGAAGTCCCGCCCCGACCAGTCTTAAGGGGCGGGCGGGCAGGAGCCGTTTCGCATCGGACATTCCGAAGGCGAATCCGTGAAGGGAGAATCCGGCGGCCGCCACCAAGCCTCCGGTGAAACCGCCCCCAGGCATGTCATGCCCCCGCAAAAGCAGATAGGCGGAGAAGAGGAGCAGCATGGGGAGAAGGTATTTCGCGGCGGTTGAAAGAATGAGTGACTTCATCGTTCACCCCTCTTTTCTCTTGCGGATTTTTAGCAGGCCGTAAACGCCGAGCCCAGCAAGGCTGAGCACGGTGATTTCTCCCATGGTGTCCAGCGCCCGGAAGTCGACAAGAATCACATTGACGATATTGCGCCCGTGGCCCTCAGGATAGGCCTGTTCGGCGAAAAAACCGGAGAGACGGGATTCGTTTCCGGTCTCCAGTACAGCCAGGACGAGCAGCGTCATCAGTCCGCCGGTCCCAAGGGCGATTATTCCGTCGCGCATGCGGCTGGTCCTGGAGGAGAGGCGGACATAGGAAGGGAGGCGGTGGATGACCAGGACGAAGAGGATGACCGTGACGGTCTCCACGGCGAACTGGGTCATCGCCACGTCCGGCGCCCCGAACTGCACGTAAATGAGGGCCACTCCGTAGCCCACCCCGCCCATGGCGACCACGGCGGCGAGTCGCGAGGGCGAAGCGATGCTCAGAAACGCGGAGGCGAGGATCAGTCCGGCGACGGTGGCCTCGCTGATCCGGGCGTCGAGGAGGTTCGGCAACACCCATCCTCCCTCCCCCCGGAAAAACGTATAAAGACCAAGACCCGCTATCGTCATGAAAAGAATCAGGACGTACAGGTTCAGGCGGCCGTGCTGGAGCAGGCGGGTCTGGCGGACCGCCGTCCCGTTCAGGACCGCCAGGGACCATTCATACCAGCGGGCCGGTCCAAGAGCGGCGAATCGCGTCGCCCCCTGTAAACACCTTTCCAGCGAATCACGGAAGGCGTAGAGCAGGACGCCCGCTCCGAAGGTGAGGATCCCCAGAAGAAACGCCGTGTTGATCCCGTGCCACAGGGCCAGGTGCACCGGAATTTCGCGGGCAAGAACCGATTTGGTCGCCCCGGCGATCAGGGTCGAATCCACCAGGCCGGGGAAAATGCCGACCGCCAGGCTTGAAAGCCCCAATATGGCCGGTCCCAGAAAAAATTCCGGAGGCGAAATGTGAAACGGGGGCGTTTCGCCGGTTCCTCCAAAAAATGGGCGCAGCACCAGAAGCGCCGCGGTGGCGAAAAGGAAGAGGTTGGCCGTCACCGCGGCTGTCGGCAGGAGGAATCCTGCAAAAGGGGCCTTCAGTGCGCCCTCGTAGATGAGCTCCTTCCCGATGTATCCGAAGAACGGTGGAAGGCCCGCCATGGAAAGGCCGGCCAGAACCGCGGACGATGCAATGATGGGCATTTTCCGAAAAAGCCGCCTCGGCGAGGTGACGTTCCGTGAGCCCGTCTCGTGGTCCACCACCCCGGCGACCAGGAAAAGGGCGCCCTTGTACAGGGAGTGGACCAGCACGTAAACTATGGCCGCTTTAACGGCAGTTTCCGTTCCGATGCCCAGAAGAAAGACCATGGTTCCCAGGGCGTTAACAGTGGAATAGGCCAGCAGGCGCTTCATGTCCGACTGAAAGAGCGCCATGACGGCTCCCGCCACCATGGTCACACAACCGATGGCCGCGACCGTCACCGTCCAGGCCTCGGTTCCCCCGAGGACGGGACTGAGGCGCGCAAGGAGATAGACGCCGGCTTTCACCATGGTCACCGAATGGAGAAAGGCGCTTACCGGAGTGGGCGCCTCCATGGCGGAGGGAAGCCAGAAGTGGAAGGGAACCTGGGCGCTCTTGGTGAAAGCCCCCGCAAGAATCAGGAGCAGGGCGGGAAGATAGAGTCCATGGCTGCGCACCGCTTCCCCCCGGGTCAGAAGGTCGGCGATCTCCAGGCTTCCGCCCGCCATTCCCAGCAGGAGCGACCCGGCCAGAAACGCCTGCCCCCCAAGACCCGTCACCAGAAGCGCCTGCAGGGCGGCTTTGCGGGCGCTTTCTTTTTTGTGATCGGTGGCGATGAGGAAATAGGAACTGATGCTGGTCAGTTCCCAGAAAACAAAGAGTGTGATCAGGTTTCCGGCCAGAACGAGGCCAAGCATGGCTCCTGTGAAAACCGAGAGCCAGAGAAAAAAACGCCCGGCAGGCGCCTCATGAAAATAGCGGCCGGCGTAGATGAAGATCAGCGTGCCCACCCCGGTGATCAGAAGTGTGAACATCAGGCTGAGGCCATCCAGATAGAAAGAAAGGTCGACTCCCAGCCCCGGGACCCACGGCCAGCTCTCCGTCAGGGTTCTCCCGTCGGCGACTGCACCGAGTTTCCCTAAAAAAAAGAAGGTCAGGGCCAGGGGAACAAGCGAGAGGACCCATCCTGCCATCCTGGAGGGCAGGCGCCCGAGCCAGGGGGCGGCCATGGCCATGAGAAAAACTGCGGAAAGGGCGAAGAGCATGCTGAATCCGGAATCATCGAGCGGTCCGCGGTGGCGTCCAGAACCGTTCTCATGAGGAAAAATTTCCTTATTTGAGTTTATATGACAGGGCGCCCTTTGTAAAATAACCTGCCCTCTTCCCGGCGGCGGATTAACCGGTACTTGCATAAATCCCATGGGTTTTGATTTACGCAGTTGATTTCCTGGCCTGAAATGTCAAAATTAATCTGGTTTTTTGTCCTCAAACCAACCTCTGATGCTGTCGCGACACACAGGGGATGGCGATGCCGTCATGATTCATAAATGCCCATGCGCTGGATTTCCTTGGAAGGGAAGATGAAACAATGCCGCTGAGGTTTGAAGAATTCCCGTACAGATTATCGCTGTTGCTTCGTCCTTTTGAGGATTTCTTCAAGCGCCAGGCTTCCGGCGGGATCGTACTTCTCGCCACCACCGTTCTCGCGCTTATTCTAGCCAATTCCCCGGCCCGGGATTTTTATCACCATTTCTGGGAGATCGAACTCGGCATCGGTTTCCGGGAATTCGGATTGACCCAATCACTGCACCACTGGATCAACGATGGTTTGATGGCGGTTTTCTTCTTCGTGGTGGGCCTGGAGATTAAGCGGGAATTTATGGCCGGAGAACTGGCGAGCCTGCGCCGTGCCGCCCTGCCCATGGCTGCTGCTCTTGGAGGGATGGTTATCCCCGCTCTCATTTATTACGTGGTGAACCCCCAAGGGACCGCGGCCATGGGATGGGGAATTCCCATGGCCACGGATATCGCCTTTGCGTTGGGAGTTCTGGCTCTGCTCGGCAAGCTGATTCCTCGTTCATTGGCCATCTTTCTTACAGCTCTTGCTATCGTCGATGATCTCGGGGCGGTGCTGGTCATCGCTCTTTTTTACACCGGCGATATTTCGGAAGCCTCACTGGCTGCGGCAGGGATTTTCCTGCTCGTGCTCTTCACAGGCAACCGGCTGAAAATCCAGAGTCCCAACTTCTATGCCCTGGTCGGCTTCTGCCTCTGGGTGGCCATGCTCAAATCGGGAGTTCATGCGTCTGTTGCCGGCGTCCTCATCGGCATGACCATTCCCATCCTCCCACGGTTCGCCCGCGAGGCATTTCTGAAGAAAACCGAACAACTGCTTGACGAGTACCGGGAGGCGGAAGAAGGAGATGGCCCCTTTCTGGAGGAGGAAAAAGTAGGCATTCTTCTCGCCCTCGAGCATGTCTGCCACGAAGCCATCAGCCCCCTTCAGCGCATGGAGCACGAGATGAACAACTGGGTCATTTACGGCGTCATGCCCATTTTCGCCCTGGCCAACGCCGGAGTGACCCTCAGCCTCCCCGATCTCGCCGGCTCCCTGAGTCATCCTGTTACAATCGGAGTCGCACTGGGGTTGCTGCTCGGCAAGCCGCTGGGAATCACTCTTTTCTCCTGGTTCGCGGTGCGTCTGGGAATCTGCGAGCTTCCGTCGGGGGTCCGCTGGAGCCAGATCCTGGGTATCGGCCTGCTGGGAGGGATCGGCTTTACCATGTCCCTGTTCATCACCAACCTGGCCTTTCGCCAGAATGAGCTGATCACCGATGCGAAAGTAGGAATTTTCGCCGCCTCTTTGATGGCGGGGATTGCGGGATATGCTCTCCTTTCGCGCAAGCTGAAAGAAGAGGGATAATATAGATACATCGATCTATAGTCCCATTCCTCGTTAGTTTCCATCCGGCGACGGATGGGGGCTGGCGCAGTTTTCATCTGGCAGCTCTTACCGCCGGCGCCTTGCCATTCCTGTCAGCAAAGGCAAGGCGCTCCCCGGATCCGGGCGGCTTTCTCCAGGCGCTTCTTCCCTTTCTCCTTGACTTACACCCCTGTTTTCCCTAATTTAGATGACTTGACTTTTTTCTTTTAAGACCGTCCCGGGGAGGCCAGAGCCGATGGACTACAAGGATACCCTCAATCTTCCTGCAACCGATTTTCCCATGCGGGGAAACCTGCCCCAGAGGGAGCCGGAGACCCTTAAGCGATGGGAGTCTTCCGAGCTTTACCGGAAGATGGAGCAAGCCGGCCGGGGACGGCCGAACTTCACTCTGCATGACGGCCCCCCTTACGCCAACGGCCACATCCATATCGGTCATGCGCTGAACAAGATTCTCAAGGACATCATCATCAAGAGCCGTCGCATGCAGGGGTTCTACGCCCCCTACGTCCCGGGTTGGGACTGCCACGGGCTGCCTATCGAGCTGATGGTGGACAAGCAGCTCGGGAGCCGGAAACGGGATATGACCAAGGCGCAGGTGCGGAAGGAATGCCGCGCCTACGCTCGGAAATGGCATGAAATCCAGAGCGCCGAATTTCAGCGGCTGGGCGTGCTGGGAGAATGGGAAAATCCCTATCTGACGATGAGCGCCGACTATGAGGCCGCCACCGCCAGGGAACTCGCCCGCTTTGCCGAACGCGGCGGGCTGTTCAAGGGGAAAAAGCCTGTCCACTGGTGTTCCTCCTGTGTGACCGCCCTGGCCGAAGCCGAGGTGGAGTACGCCGATCACACATCGCCTTCGATCTACGTCAAGTTCCCCTTCGCCGGCGATCTTCCCGAGGAGGTGAAATCCCTGGCCGGTCGGCCCCTCTTTTTCGTGATCTGGACGACCACTCCCTGGACCATTCCGGCCAACCTGGGGATCGCCCTCAATCCCGAACTGCCCTATGTGGCGGTGGAGGTCGAAGGCGAGGCGTGGGTCATGGCCGAGGGGCTGCACGAGCAGGTTCTCAAGGAGCTGGGAATCTCCGATTACCGCGTTCTGGAGACCTTCTCCGCCCGGCCCTTCGAGAAAAAGAACTGCCGTCACCCCTTCTACGACCGCGATTCACTGATTCTCCTGGGCGATCACGTGACACTGGAGGCGGGCACCGGCTGTGTCCATACCGCTCCCGGGCACGGACAGGACGATTATATCGTGGGCCTTCGCTACGGGCTGGAGACCTATAATCCCGTGGACGATACCGGCCGCTACCGGGAAGACCTGGAATTCTTCGGCGGTATGAAGGTCCCCGAGGCCAACGGGGCCGTCATCGAAAAACTCAAGGAAACCAACGCCCTGCTCCGAGAAGCCCCGATGAGCCACAGTTACCCCCATTGCTGGCGGTGCAAAAAACCGATCATCTTCCGTGCCACGGAGCAATGGTTCATATCAATGGAGAAAAACGGCCTGCGCAAAAGGGCCCTGGATCATATCAAAGAGGTGAAATGGATTCCCCGCTGGGGGCGGGAGCGGATCTACGGCATGATCGAGAACCGGCCCGACTGGTGCATCAGCCGCCAGCGAAGCTGGGGCGTCCCGATCACCGTCTTCTACTGTGAAAAATGCGGCGAAGCCCTGGCGGACGGCAAGGTGATGCATCACGTTGCGGATCTCTTCTCCGAAGGGGGAAGCGATCTCTGGTTCGAAAAGGAAGCCTCCGAACTGTTGCCTTCCGACACTTCCTGCGCCGCCTGCGGACACGGTGAATTCAAAAAAGAGACGGATATTCTGGATGTCTGGTTCGACTCGGGCGTTTCACACGCAGCGGTACTGGAGCAGCGGGATTATCTGAACTCTCCCGCCGACCTCTACCTGGAAGGGAGCGACCAGCATCGGGGGTGGTTCCATTCCAGCCTGCTGGCTGCCGTGGGAACCCGGGATGTCGCCCCGTATCGGGCCGTTCTGACCCACGGCTTCGTGGTGGACGGGGCAGGGCGGAAAATGTCCAAGTCCCAGGGCAACGTCATCGCCCCCGAGGAAGTGACCAAGAAGTTCGGGGCCGAAATCCTGCGTCTGTGGGTGGCGGCCTAGGATTATCGGGACGATATCCGCATCAGCAAAGAAATCCTGCAGCGCCTCAGTGACGCCTATCGACGCATTCGCAATACAGCACGTTACATCCTCGGAAATATCCATGATTTCGATCCGGTCGTCGACGCAGTTCCCGATGACGATCTGCTGGAAATCGATCGCTGGGCTCTCTCCCGTCTGGAGCACCTGGTCAACAGGGTGGAGCGGTCTTACGAAGAGTACGAGTTCCATGTCCTCTATCACGCGGTGCATAACTTCTGCAGTGTGGACATGAGCGCCTTTTACCTCGACGTTCTGAAGGATCGACTCTACATCTCTCCGCGCAAGGGTCTTGCCCGCCGCAGCGCGCAAACAGCCATGTACCGCATCCTGGACGCCCTGACCCGCCTGATCGCTCCGGTGCTATCTTTCACCGCCGATGAAATCTGGGGGCACCTGCCCGGCGAGCGGGAGGAATGCGTGCATCTGGCCGGCTTTCCCCGGTTTGAATCCCGTCTGCTCGACGCCGAACTGGAAGAGCGGTATGAGCAGCTTCTGGCCGTTCGCTCCGATGTTTCCAAGGCGCTGGAGCTGGCACGCAATGAAAAGCGGATCGGCCACTCTCTTGACGCCATCGTTCGGATCGAGGCTCCGGAAGGGCTCTGGCGGGATCTGCTGGAGAAATACCGGTCGGAACTTGCTACTCTTTTTATCGTCTCCCAGGCCGAGCTCACCGAAGGTCTTATCGAAGCGGTGCCGGGAGAAGAGGTCAAAGGGTTGAAAATCCAGGTGGCAAAAGCGGCTGGCGAGAAATGCGAACGATGCTGGAATTACTCCGAAACGATCGGAGAGAGCGATCGGTATCCCACGGTGTGCCACCGGTGTCGTGAGGCTCTGGCCACAGATGAATAAGGAAGAAACTGCGAGAGACGAAATTCACGACCAACGATCGACTTCCTCTTACCATGGAGATCTCGTGTCCTGCTACCGTATTCTGCTGCTCACCAGTTTGGTGGTGGTATTCCTGGACCAGGTCACCAAGTGGTATATCGACACCTATTTCGTCCTGCACGAGACGATACCTGTGGTGGAGGGATTTTTTTCCATCACCTACGTGCGCAATAAGGGCGCCGCTTTCGGACTGCTCGCAAACAGCAGTTTCCGCACACCCTTTTTCATCTTTGTGACCCTCGCGGCGGTGGTGGGAATCCTCTGGTATCTGCATCGCACCCGAAAGCAGCAGAAACTCCTTCAATGCTCACTCTCCCTCATCTTCGCAGGGGCGGTGGGAAACCTCATCGACCGCATCCGTATGGGCGAGGTGATCGATTTTCTGGATGTCTTCTGGCGCCAGTATCACTGGCCCGCCTTTAACGTGGCCGATTCGGCAATCACGGTCGGAGTCGCTCTCCTGCTGATCGATACCTGGCGGGAGGAGCGGAGGCATAAAAAATCCTCGGAATAATAGCCGGGGCTGATGTTCCCGCCCCTTCCTTTCGGTTTTATAATCCACATGCCCCACCTCCGGCAAAAGGGTTTCTCTTGTTCAGTTTTCATGCGTGCTCAACATCGGAGTGGCTCGCGAGTTCCTTGTACGGGGTTGCCCTCGCCCTTCGTCATGATATCATCGTCCCCGATTCAGGTATTTTTTTCCAGATCCTAAGGGTGCCAGGTACCGGAGAGGTGATATGAGTTGGATTGTTCTCGTTCAACTGGTCGCCGGATTCACGATTCTGATTCTCGGAGCGGAGCTCCTGGTCCGAGGGGCCTCCGGGATCGCGATGGCTCTGGGCATCTCCCCCCTGGTAATCGGCCTGACGGTGGTGGCCTTCGGAACCAGCTCGCCGGAGCTGGCCGTCAGCATTTTCTCGGCTTATGAAGGGCAGGCGGGAATCGCACTGGGCAATGTGGTGGGAAGCAACATCTGCAACGTGCTTCTCATCCTCGGTCTTTCCGCCCTGGCCGCCCCCCTCCTTGTCTCCCGCCAGATTATCCGCCTGGAAGTCCCGATCATGATCGGGATCACTTTGATTTTCCTGCTTTTTGCGATAAATGGTGTTCTCGGGAGACTGGAGGGACTGTTCCTTTTTTCGGGCGCCGTTTTTTATGTCGCCTGGACCGTGCGCCGCAGCCGCCGGGAGTCCCGGGAAGAGAGCGAAGCATCGATTCCGGAAGATGGCGTCGGATCAAGCCGGCTGGTTCAGGTGCTGCAGATCCTCGGTGGGCTCGCCATGCTTGCCCTGGGTTCGAAATGGCTTGTCGATGGTGCGGTCACTGTTGCGCAGTTCTTCGGGGTGAGCGACCTGGTTATCGGATTGACGGTCGTGGCGATCGGCACCTCCCTGCCCGAGCTGGCCACTTCCATTCTCGCGAGCCTCCGTGGTCAGCGGGATATCGCCGTCGGAAACATCGTCGGGAGCAACATTTTCAACATCCTCGTCGTTCTGGGGCTGACGGCCTCGGTCGCCCCGTTCGGAATCCCCATCCCCAAATCCGCCCTGACCTTCGACCTGCCAGTCATGTTCATGGCTACCGTGGTCTGTCTCCCCATCTTCCTGACGGGACACAGAATCGCCCGATGGGAGGGAGGGCTCTTTTTTCTGTATTACCTGGCCTATATGCTCTTCATCGTCCTGACGGCGCTTGAGCACCAGGCTGTCTCCTTTTTGACCCATGCCATGGTCGGCTTCGTCGTTCCCCTCACAGCGATCACGCTTATTGTCTCCCTCTGGAGGCATTTTAAAAAACGCAAGACCCGGCTGTAAGGTCAGGGTCCAGGATTCAGGAGCCAGGGGCCAAGGTCCGAGGTCCGAGGTCCGAGGGGAAGTTACAAGCTGAAGACCCGAGACCCGAGACCCGAGACCCGAGACCCGAGACCCGAGGTCCAGGAGCCAGGAGCCAGGAGCCAGGAGCCAGGAGCCCGCGCCGCTGACTTTATACGTCACGCGTTCATCACGCGCGTTGGCCTAAAACGTATGCCGCACAATCTCCCCTTCGATCATGTAGAGAACGTCCTCGGCAATGTTGGTCGCCAGGTCGGCGATGCGCTCCAGATGCCGTGACACTGTGATGTAGCTGAGCAGGGGATCGATCCGATCCGCGTTCCGTCGTATCTCGTCCTTGACGAGGCTGTAGTTGTTTTTGTGAAGAGCATCCACGTCGTCATCGAGGTGACAGACTTCCCGGGCCAGTCGGACATCCAGGTTGACCAGGCTGTCCAGGGCCTTTTCGAACATCTCGCCCACCTTCCCGGCCATCTGGTGCAGATCATAGGGCGGCGGAATCCTCTTTTCGGTGGACAGGGTAAGCGTTCTCTCCGCGATATTCACCGCGAGGTCGGCAATGCGCTCCAGATCGTTGTTGATCTTCAGCACCGAGACGATGAAACGCAAATCAACCGCTACCGGCTGGTGAAGGGCCAGGATTTTCAGACAATCCTCCTCCAGGTCCACTTCCAGTCGATCAATCTGTTCATCCTTCCGGATCACCGCCTCTGCCAGCGGGGTATCCACGCTCTCCAGGGATTTGACGGCGTTGAGGAAACTTTCCTCCACCTCTCCGCTCAGGGCCAGGATCGCCCCTTTGAGTCTTTCCATTTCGCGCTGCATATGCTGGGTCATGGTTGTTCCTTTTTACAATACCACTCTCACGCTTGTCGCTTCCCTCAGCTGACCGGGAAGAAAAAAAGCCGGATCCTGTTTTATTATCCGAAGCGCCCGGTGATGTAGTCCTCCGTCTGCTTGTTGGAAGGATGGGTGAAAATCTTCCGGGTCGCTCCGAACTCGACGATGAGACCCTGGTAGAAGAAGGCTGTAAAATCAGAGATGCGGGCCGCCTGCTGCATGTTATGGGTAACGATCACGATGGTGTAATTTTCCTTGAGGGAGGTGATCAGGTCCTCGATTTTCGCGGTCGCCACAGGGTCGATGGCCGAAGTCGGTTCGTCCATCAGCACCACCTCCGGTTCGACCGCAATGGCCCGGGCGATGCACAGGCGCTGCTGCTGCCCTCCTGAAAGTGCGGTGCCCGGCTGGTCCAGCTTATCCTTGACCTCCTCCCACAGGGCGGCCTGTCGAAGGGCCTTCTCGACCCGCTCCGACATCTGGTGGCGGTTCATCCGGTAGTGCATCTTCAATCCGTAGGCCACATTGTCGAAGACGCTCATGGGAAACGGAGTCGGTTTCTGGAAGATCATTCCGACCCTGCGCCGCAGCTCGAGAAGATCGCGGCCGGAATCGAGGATATTCTCTCCGTCCAGGAAGATCTCTCCCGTAACACGTTGATTTCTGTATAATTCGAAAATCCGGTTATAGGTTCTCAGGTGAGTCGATTTCCCGCAGCCCGAAGGCCCGATGATCGCGGTGACTTTGTTGCCCGCGATATCAAGGTTATTGTTGATAAGCGCCTGCTGGTCGCCGTAATAGAAGTTGACATTGCGGGAGGAAATCTTGGAGGAAGGTTTTCCGGAGGGCGCCGGGCCGATGCTTCGGGCGATCTCCGGTTTCCTGCTCCAAGCAATATTCGCCGTCTCCTGAGGGCCCTTGGCCCCAAGCAGACGAAAGTTTCGTTGTTCCATCATCGGTTTTTACTCCTCATCCATAGAATCCCCCGGGCCAGAACAGTGGCGCTCAGAACCCCCGCGGTGATCAGAAACGATCCACCCCAGGCCATGGCCTGCCAGTCCGGGTAGGGGGACATGGCGTAATTGAAAATGGTGACGGTCAGGTTGGCGGTCGGCTCGTTGAGAGAATCGGGCCAGAAGGTGCTGTTCAGGGCCGTGAACAGAAGCGGCGCTGTTTCGCCGCTCACACGGGCTACCGCCAGAAGAGTGCCTGTGATGAGTCCTGTTTTCGCTGCGGGGAAAACGACGCCCAGGGTCACTCTCCAGTAAGGAGCGCCGAGGGCGAGCGCCGATTCACGGAGGGCGTCAGGCACCAGGTTCAACATATCCTCGGTGGTGCGGGTCACCACGGGGAGCATGATGAGAGCCAGGGCCGCCGCCCCGGCGTAGCCGGAAAAATTTCCTGTTGACAGGACCACGACCACGTAAACAAAAACCCCGATGATGATGGACGGAGTTCCCATAAGAACATTGGTACAGAAGCGGATCCATTCGCCGAGACGGCTTCCCCGGCCGAACTCGGAGAGGAAAACACCGGCCATCATGCCGATTGGAACTCCCATGAGCACCGCAAAAACTGTCATGGCCAGAGTGCCTGCGATGGCATTGGCAAGCCCGCCTCCCGGCATGCCCGGAGGCGCGGGAAGTTCAGTGAAGAATTCCCAGTTGATCGCCGCCGCGCCCCGGGCCAGGATGATATAAATGATCCAGCCGAGAAAAAAAAGGCCGACCAGGGCGGCCAGGGCGGATATGATCCGAACAAGAAGGTCGGTGAGGCGACGAAAAATGAAGGAGCGCTCTTTCATGTTCCCGTCCCCATTTTTTTTCGGACTCTTTTGAGCCACATCTGGGCCAGAATCTGAATGAGAAAGGTCAGGCCGAAGAGGACCAGTCCCAACTCGACAAGTGAACTGAGATAGACAGGATCAGCCGCCTCGGTAAATTCGTTGGCAAGGGTGGAGGCGATGCTGTTGCCTGCGGAAAAAAGGGAAAGCGCGATCTCGTGCCGGTTTCCTATGACGAAGGTGACGGCCATGGTCTCGCCGATGGCCCGTCCCAGCCCCAGGAAACAACCCCCCATGATTCCCTGGATGCCGTAGGGAATCGTGACTTTTCGGGTCACCTCCCAGGTGGTGGATCCCATTCCGTAGGCCGATTCCTTCAGCACGGGAGGCACCAGGGTAAATACATCCCGGGTCACCGCCGTGATGAACGGCAGGATCATCAGAGCCAGGATGATACCGGCGGTGAGCATGCCGATTCCCATCGGGGGACCTGCAAACAGGGGAAGGCCGGTTTCAGTCAGAAAGGGCTGGACATGATCGGCCATGAAGGGGGCGAAGACAAAAAGCCCCCACATCCCGTAGATGATGCTGGGAATGGCGGCCAGCAGCTCGATTGCGCCACCGACCAGACGCCTGACCCCGGGCGACGCCATTTCAACAAGGAAAAGCGCGATGACGAGGCTCATCGGGACGGCCACAACCATCGCGATCAGGGTGGAGACCAGGGTGCCGTAAATGCTGCTGGCGGCTCCGAATTCACCGGTGACGGGATTCCAGGACCCCGTGAAGAGGAAACTCCATCCGAATTTTTCCAATGAGGGACGGGATTCCAGGACCAGTTCAAAGAAAATACCCGCCACCGCCAGCAGAATGAGAGTGCCGCAGATCATGGTCAGCCTGCGGAAGGCCGGATCCAGATTCCTTCGCTTCGTTCCCCGAATGGGTGAAATTCGCTCCTCGGTTGCAAAATTATCGGTCTTTATCGGCATTTTCAGAGGACCTATTTTCCCCAGATGGACTTCCCGCGGGCCTGAACTTCCCCGGCCCAGGAATTCAGGACCATCTCCACAACCTTGTCCGGCATGGGAACGTAATGAAGCTTCAGTGCGGTCTCATCCCCGTTTCTGTAGCACCAGTCGAAGAATTCGAACATTGCTCTGGCGGTCTCCGGATTTTCCTGCTTTTTGTGAATCAGGATGAAGGACGCTCCGGTGATCGGCCAGCTCTGCTCTCCGGGCTGATCGGTCAGGACCATGTAATAACCGGGGGCGTCGGCCCAGTCCGCGTTGGCGGCCGCCGCCTGGAAGGTTTCGCTGGTCGGGGCCACATAGCTGCCAGCCTTGTTTTTCAGCAGGGCATGGGACATCTCGTTCTGAAGCGCGTAGGCATATTCAACGTAGCCGACGGCACCCTTGATGCGCTGCACGTAGGCGGCGACCCCTTCGTTGCCTTTACCGCCGACTCCGGTGGGCCATTGCACCGCCTTGGCGTTTCCAACCTTCTCTTTCCATTCGGCGGAGACCTTTGACAGGTAGTTGGTGAAGATCCACGTCGTGCCCGAGCCGTCGGAGCGATGCACGACCGTGACAGCTTTATCGGGGAGTTGGAGGTCGGGATTCTCCGCCTTGATCCGGTCGTCATTCCATTGGGTGATCTTCCCCAGGTAGATGTCGGCCAGAAGCTCCGGAGAAAGACGAAGCTGCCCCTGCCCGACGTTCTCGAGGTTCACCACCGGGACCACGCCGCCCATGATCATGGGAAACTGAATCAATCCGGCCTCTGCGAGCTCCTCGGGTACCAGTGGCGCATCGGAGGCCCCGAAATCCACCGTGTTGGCCTTGATCTGCTTGATCCCTCCGCCGGAACCGATGGACTGATAGTTGATC
>JAGXHI010000002.1 GCA_024636295.1 Desulfuromonadales bacterium | reverse complement strand
TTACAGCGGATGTTGCGGATATTACAGCTTAATTTGTTTGAAAGACGCGATTTGCAGGAGCTCTTTGCTCCACCAAGGCCAAAATTGTCGTTATGCAACAAGCAGTTATCACTTATCTGAAACTATGAGACAGCAGTGGGTGAATCCAATGGAAAATAGTCCGGGTTGATGAATTGTCCTCTTTTTTGTTAGACTGTGATCCTTTATTGTTGGTGGATGTTAAGTCTTTGTTCCCGCCGAGATGGCTTTTCGGCCGGTCCATTCCGAGGAAACCGCAAATGACCCTTGAAAATCTCATGCAGATCCTTCCCCCCACTCTTTTAATCGTGACCGTTCTCGGTTCCTATTTCGCAGCCCAGAGGATCTTGATTCCTCTGCTCAGGAAGGCCACCGCTGGCAGAGCGGTTTGGGAGGACCTGCTGTTCAGGCACCAGGTTCTTGACCGGGCCGCGCATCTGGTTCCGGCGGTGGTCTTCGCTTTCGGGCTGCCTCTGGTGCTGGAACCGGGCGAGCTTTTCCTCCTTCTGAAGCGGTTCAACAATGTCTATTTCATTTTGGCCGGATTTCTGGTGTTCACCTCACTTCTCAACGCGGGCGCCGACCGCTATCAGAGCCACCCCAAGCACCAGCATCTTCCCATCGGAGGGTTCATCCAGGCCATCAAGCTGATCGGCTTCCTCATCTGCTTCGTCCTCATCCTTTCGCAGCTCGCCGATCGCAGCCCTTTCTATTTTCTCTCCGGCCTCGGAGCTCTGACCGCCATTCTACTTCTGATCTTCAAGGATTCGATCCTCGGTCTGGTGGCCGGGGTGCAGATCACGACCATGGATCTGGTGCGCAAGGGGGACTGGATCGAGATGCCCAAGCACGGCGCCGATGGGGATGTCGTCGATGTTTCCCTGACCACCGTGCGTGTGCGAAACTGGGATAAGACCATCTCCACCATCCCCGCCTATGAATTGGTCTCCTCCTCTTTCAAGAACTGGCGGGGGATGAGCGAAAGCGGAGGCCGGCGCATCAAGCGCGCCATCGCCATGGACATCAACACCATCGGATTCGTCGACTCCGATCTGCTGGCGCAGATGAAAGAAATCCGGCTCCTGCGTCCTTACCTGGAGGAGAAACTCTGCGAAGTCGAGGCGCACAACCTCGCGCACATCCCCCCGACGGAACTCAGGCGACTTGCCAACGGACGGCGTCTGACAAATATCGGCACCTTCCGGGCCTACTGCGTGGCGTACCTTCGCAATCATCCCGCCATCCGGCAGGACATGACGTTTCTGGTGCGGCAGCTCGCCCCCACAGCGGAAGGCCTTCCCCTGGAAATTTACGTTTTTTCCGGAGATACGCGCTGGGACTTTTTTGAAGGAATACAGGCCGACATCTTCGACCATCTTTTTGCGGTTCTCCCTGAATTCGGGCTTAGAGCTTTCCAGACTCCCACAGGTCTCGACATGCGGCAGATCGGCTCTTCCCGCCCCGGCCTGCCGGCATCCGTCGCCTCCGGCGAAGAAGCCCGACCGGCGGCGAACGACTGAAAGGGGAGGGCGGCCGCAGGGTCCTCACCTCGAAGATGTCCGAATCCCTCCCCATCTCCGACGGCGGCCTGGGCGCCCTGGCCCATACCATCGAATTTCTCATGGGAGCCAGGGGCGATGGCGGACGATGCCTTGGATGGTGGCATTGCCTTTCCTGCTGGCGGGCGCCTCGACCGGTGGTCTCATCAATGATCTTTTCGTCGGCATGGCCGTCGCCGCTCTCAGCCTCCCCCGCGGAAGAATCAGCGAATCCTTCGGCTCCTGGGATCGGTTTGTGCCCTGAATCAGTTCGCGAAGCCAGCAGAGAACACCAGCTTAACCCGTTGAAAGCCGTTTTGCAGCGGCCAGAAAAAATGAGGAGCCCCTGGAAAATAAAGGGCCTTTCGTTGGCGACTATAATTCTGTAGTATTTCCGGGAATTTAAAACCAAGAAAGTCAGTCGGGTTGCATTTTGCGCTTTTCCGATCTATACTCTGCGTCATTATGAGCCGCTTTCCTCTCAGTCGCCTTATTCTCCTTGGTGTTCTGGTCGCCCACGTAATTGCGGGGGCCGGCAATGCGCAGGGATTCGCCTGGTGCTTCAGTGCCGAGGGCGCTGCGCGTCTGGAAAAAAATCTTCAAGGGGACTGCGAAACCCCCGATCTCCGCGCGCAGGGAAGCGGGGAGGAAACCCATGCTGATCATGGAAAAGGTGATCCCGATCATTGCGGGGACTGTCTCGACTTTCCTGTCCTCACACAAGATCTTCACCATGCTTCGCGGTTTTCGTCGGATGGGGATCTTTCGATCCCTGCTCTGATTCCTGCGTCGGCCGACCGGTCTTTCACCTCCTTTGCTCTGCCGGAAGTCATATCCGGATTCCGTCCACATCCGCCGCCTTCACACCAACCCACGCTCACCTTTCTCCGCACGGTTGTCCTGATAAATTGATTCCTCTCCTCAGCCTTTTTCAGGCGTCCGGCGGGCTTTGCGTCCGCGGATAATTCCGTTACTTCTTGCAATTAAATTCAAATTCCAAAGAAACCGGGATCCGTCCTTTCGATATCCGGCCCATCCGCTGTGTCGATGGCGTGGAGCGGCAAACTCGATCCGGCCACTCTCGCTTCAGGCGCCGCGGCGCCCTCGAAATACGGAGGGATCCGTGGAGCCTTATGAAAGCTGCCGAGACCGGCACAGGCTAACTTCGGCTGTCGGAATATTTTCCGATTAATCCCCAACAAAGGAGAATCATCATGCATCGGCCCATTCTTGTGTCTGTCGTCCTCTTCGCTTTTATTGCCGTCTTCGCCTTTGCGGCCCCGCCTGCCAAAGCAGGGGAAGCCGACCTCGCCGAAGGATCGGCCCACGCTTCCGAAGGAGCCAAGCCCGGTTCTCACGAGGACTGGTGCGCTGAGCACAAGGTGCCCGAATCCCAATGCACCCGTTGCGACAAGGCTCTGATCCCGGTCTTCAAGGCCACCGGCGACTGGTGCGATCAGCACGGACTGCCGGATTCCCAGGACCTCAAGTGCAATCCGGATCTCAAGATCGTCCGTCCGCCCAAAGGGAGTGCGTAAATGTTCCGGCTCCTCTTGCTGTTGGCCCTTATTCCTCTGGTCGCCTTAGTGGGGTGCGGCGAGAGCCGTTCGGCAGAGAATTCGGCAAAATCAGAAAAAACAGCACCCGCCCAAAGGGGCGCCGACCCTCCGCTTACGGAGCAGGAAGAGGGGCTCTGCAGGGAGCACGGGGTGCTCGAAGCTCTGTGCACCAAGTGCAATCCGAAACTCGCCGTTGTTTTTCAGGCGAAGGGAGACTGGTGTGACGAGCACGGTTTTCCCGAATCGATCTGTCCCGCATGCCACCCGGAACGTGGGGGTAAGCCAGCGATGGACGTCAGCATCGACGAGGCCCCCGCCGATGGAACACTGGTCATCCTGAAAACCCTGGAGACGGCACGGCTGGCGGGGATCGAAACGACCAGGGCGCTTCCCGGCCAGGGACGTTTGGAGATTCTGGCGCCGGCGGTGATCACCTATGACCCGACCCGGGTCGCCCAGGTGAATGCTCGATCCCCCGGAGTGGTCAAACGGCTCTCTGCCGATATCGGCACCCGGGTGGCGAGCGGCGATCCGCTCGCGGTGATCGAGAGTGCGCAGGTCAGCAGCGATCAGTCGAAGCTCACCGCGGCAAAGGCCCGGGTCCGGATGACGGAAACAAACTTCCGTCGTGAAGCCGAACTGGAGAAAAAAGGGATTTCCGCCAGGATGGAGGTTCTCGCCGCCGAGCAGGAGTACAAACAGGCTGTGGCTGAACGCGAGGCGCTCCTGGGATCGCTCAAGGTGGTGGGCTCAGCCGAAAGCGGCGGACGCTACACCCTGGAGGCCCCAATTGCCGGGATCGTCACCAGGCGAACCGTCTCGATAGCTGAGTACGTCGAAACGCAGGCTCCCCTCTTTGAAATTGTGGATACCTCCGTCATGTGGGCCGAGCTGGCTCTCCCTGAGAAGGATCTCGGTCTCGCAGTCGTCGGATTGCCCGTGGTCGTCACGCTGGGCGCACTGGAGGGGCGGGAATTCCACGGCACGATCACCTATATTGCTCCCCTGGTCGATCCGCGGACCCGAACGGCGAAAGCCCGGGTGCGTCTGGCCAATCCCGGGGGACTGCTCAGGGCGAACATGTATGGGGAAGCCCGGATTCATGCGGGCGAATCCCCGTCTGTTTCGGAGATCCCGCGAGATGCAGTCCAGCGGGCCAAATCCGTCAACCTCGTCTTTGTCCGAATGGCGGAGAACGAGTTCGAGGCCCGGCGGGTCCAGGTGAGCCCGCGCTCCGGGAACGGCGAATCGGTGCAGATCGCTTCGGGAGTGGAACCCGGGGAGGAGATCGTCGTAGCCGGCAGTTTTTTTCTCAAGACCGAAACCCTTGGGGGTTCCATCGGGGCCGGCTGCTGTGAAGTGGACTAGTACCCTGTCACCCATAGGATTTCGAGGGATTGCGTAGGGCTTTGACGTGTCAGAAAGGCGCGATTTCTGGTGCCTAGCCGTAGCTAAACAGCTGAAATCGGAACGTAGCTGACGCGGCAAAGAACAAGCAAGGTGCGAAAGATTATGGGTGACAGGGTACATAGGAGAGAATCATGCTGAACCAGATCATTCACTGGTCCCTAAAACACCGGATGGCGGTCATCGTCGCCTGGGCGGTCATCGCCGTCTTGGGTGTCTTTGCCTTTTTGCGCCTGCCGATGGATGCCTATCCGGATACGACACCGGTTCAGGTCCAGGTGAACACGGTCGCTCCCGCTCTCTCCCCTCTAGAGATCGAGCGGCAGATTTCCGCGCCTCTGGAGCAGACGATCTCCGGACTGCCGAAGCTCAAGGAGGTCCGATCCATCTCCAAGTTCGGCCTCTCACAGATCACCGTCATCTTCGAGGATGGAACCGACATCTATCTCTCCCGCCAAGTCGTCATGGAGCGGGTGCAGAGCGTCAGTCTTCCCGACGGTATCCAGAGACCCGAACTCGGTCCGGTCGCCACGGGGCTCGGGGAAGTCTTCCACTACCTGATCACGGCCAGGGACAAAACTCTGGCCGAACTGCGCACACTGCATGACTGGGTGGTGAAGCCGCAGATGCGCTCCGTTTCCGGTGTGGCGGAGGTGAACACCTGGGGGGGGGACGAGCGGCGCATCGAGATCGTCGTCGATCCGCAGGAACTCTCCAACCGCGGCCTCACCCTGGGTCGGCTTATCGAGGCGATTGAGAAGAACAACACGAACGTCGGCGGAGGGACGCTGGATAGGGCCGGAGAGTCGAGCCTGATCCAGGGAGTCGGCATCATCACCGATCCAAAGGATATCGAGAATATCGTCGTCACCGTCAAGGAGGGCGTTCCCGTCCGGGTGGCCGACCTCGCCAGGGTGGTGGAGGGAAAAGAGATCCGACGGGGCGCCGTCACCGCCGATGGGAAAGGGGAAGCGGTTCTTGGACTGGGCTTCATGCTCATGGGAGAGAACAGCCATGACGTCACCACCCGCCTGAAAGCGAGGCTGGCGGAGGTCAAAAAGACCCTCCCCGAAGGGGTGGAAGTGGTGACCGCCTACGACCGGACTTCTCTCGTGGACCGGGTCCTCCAGACCGTTGAGGAGAACCTCCTGGAAGGGGCGATCCTGGTGATCGCGATCCTGTTCATCTTTTTGGGGAATTTGCGGGCCGGGCTCATCGTCGCCCTGGCTATTCCCCTCTCCATGCTTTTCGCCTTCGACATGATGCTGCGCTTCGGCATCGCCGGCACCCTCATGAGCCTGGGCGCGATCGACTTCGGCCTGATCGTCGACAGCTCGGTGATCATGATCGAGAATTCCGAGCGCCGCCTTGCCGAGGACACCAGCGGCCGCAGCGTCATCGACGTGGTGCGCGACGCGTCCGTCGAGGTCCGCAAGCCGACCCTCTTCGGCGAGCTGATCATCATGATAGTCTACCTGCCGATCCTCGCCCTGGAGGGGGTGGAGGGTAAGCTCTTCCGTCCGATGGCGCTGACCGTCATCTTCGCACTACTCGGTTCCATGGCCCTGTCGATGACCCTCATGCCGGTGCTGGCGTCCTTCGGCCTCAAACGCCGCAAGCATACGAAAGAGCCCCTGTTGGTGCGCGGGCTAAAAGAGCTGTATCGGCCGGTCTTGGGATTCGCTCTGCGCCGGCGCTCAGCAGTCCTCACCCTCGCGGTTATCTGCCTGATCGGCGCCGGAATCCTGGCGACCCGCCTCGGCTCGGAGTTTGTCCCGCGCCTCATGGAAGGGACGATCGTCATCAACACCGTTCGTCTCGCCAGCGTCTCCCTGGACGAGTCCGTTCGCTACGGCACCCATATTGAGCGGGCGCTGCTGGAGAAATTTCCGGATGAAATCGAGCGGATATGGACCCGCACCGGCAGCGCCGAGGTCGCCACCGATCCCATGGGGCTGGAACTCTCGGACATCTTCCTGACCCTGAAACCAAGAGAAGAATGGACGCGGGCAAAAACGCAGGGAGAACTGGTGACGGCCATGGAAACTGCCCTGAGTTCCTTCCCTGGAATGAAGATGATCTTCACCCAGCCGATCGAGATGCGGGTCAACGAGATGATCGCGGGCATCCGCTCCGATGTGGGGATAAAGCTCTTCGGGGACGATCTCGAAACCCTGAAGGAGCAGGCCAGAGAAATCGAAGACGTGGTCAACAGGATTCCGGGGGCCGCCGACGTCAGCGTCGAGCAGGTGACGGGGCAACCGCTGGTGCAGGTCGAGGTCGACCGTGTGGCCAGCGCCCGGTACGGGATTCCCGCAAGCGAAATTTTGGAGGTCGTGGAAGCTCTGGGAGGTCGCAACGTGGGGGAACTCCAGGAAGGAGAGCGCCGCTTTCCGATCGCGGTCCGCATCGCCGAGCGCTACCGAGCGGATCCGGAGGGTCTCAATCGAATCCTGGTGACGGCGCCCGGCGGGGAGGCCATTCCTCTGTCCCTGCTGACCACTATCCGGATGACGGAAGGGCCGTCCACCATCAACCGCGAGTGGGGCAAGCGCCGGATCGTCGTGCAGTCGAACGTGAGGGGCCGGGACGTGGGGAGCTTCGTGGCCGACGTCCAGAGCGCCATCGACCGGGAGGTGAACCTGCCGAGCGGCTATTACGTTCGCTACGGGGGGCAGTTCGAGAATATGGAGCGCGCCCGGAAGCGACTCTTCGTCGTCGTTCCCGTCGCTCTCGCCCTGATTTTCACCCTGCTCTACTTCACCTACGGGCGTGCACTCGATGCCGCCCGCGTCTTCACCGGCGTCCCTTTCGCCGCGGTGGGCGGCATCCTGGCCCTGTGGCTGCGGGATATGCCATTCAGCATCTCGGCCGGAGTCGGTTTCGTGGCCCTCTCCGGGGTGGCCGTCCTCGGGGACATGGTCCTCGTCGCCGCCGTGCGTGACCTTCTGGGCAAGGGGATGCCTCTTCTGGATGCCATCAAGATGGCGGCCGAGCAGCGCCTGCGCCCGGTTCTCATGACGGCCATGGTCGCCAGCTTCGGCTTCATCCCCATGGCCTTGAATACCGGAATCGGGGCTGAAGTTCAAAGGCCCCTGGCGACGGTGGTGATCGGCGGCGTCTTCTCCTCGACTCTGCTCACCCTTCTCGTCCTCCCGGTGCTGTACGCGATGGTGGGCCGGGCGAAGGCGCCGGCTGCGGAAGAGGAAACCGTCGAGGCCGCAGAGCCGCGGGTGCCTGACCGTGGCAGGCTCTGATAGGATAGTTGGAAAGGCGAATTTTTCCCGCTCGCTCGCAGTACAACCGACTGGCAAAGAGAGGCGAAGATGTCCGACTGTTGTGAGCGAGAGCGCGATTGGGGAGCATGGCCGTGTGTCGGCTTTTTCTTTTCCGGCAGGCCGGGCTTATCTCGTTCTTTTCGAAATGCACGTTTCGATGGCCGCAAAGAGATTTTTCATCTTAACGGGTTTGATCAGAACGTCGTCCATCCCCGAAATCAGGCACTCCTCTTTTATTTCAGGGCGGGCATGGGCGGTCAGGCCTATAATGAAGGTGCACTGCCCTCCTTGTTCTGCTTCCTTTTTTCGAATCGCGCGGGTCGCCTCGATGCCATCCATTTCGGGCATCTGGAGGTCCATCAGGATCAGATCAAATCGCCCTGGCGCCCATTTTTCAAGCACTTCCTTTCCCGTCTCGGCGGTCTCCGGCCGCCAGCCGCCTCGGATAAGGATCATTTTCAACATCTCCTGAACCATGGGGTCATCTTCGGCTAAAAGGATTCGGGCGGAATAACTTTCCTTCACAGGCTCTTCGGGGGGAGTTTCGGCTGGTTGCGCGGCGCTCTGCTTTTCGGAAGGGCCCTTTAAAGGCAGAATGAAGGAAAAGACGCTTCCTTCTCCCTGCCGGCTTTGCACATCTATCTTCCCTCTCATCAACTCCACCAGCCCTCTGGATATTGCCAGACCCAGCCCGCTGCCGCCGTACTGACGGTGAAATGAGCTGTCCGTCTGACTGAAGCTCTGAAAGAGCAGATGATGCTTCTCCTCGGGGATGCCGATTCCCGTATCGGCCACGGCGAACTCCAGCAGGTCCTCCCGGGCGTTGACGATGACTCGGATTTCCCCTTCAGGCGTGAACTTCACGGCGTTTCCGACCAGGTTGATCAGCACCTGCCCCAGCTTGTCCGGGTCGCCGAGCACCCGATCAGGGACATCGGGCGCCACTTCCGTTTTGATTTGGAGGCTCTTCTCCCGGGCGGACAGGGAGAACAGACCCACAGCACTGAGGACGCAGCTTCGCAGTTCGAACTCAGTCTCCTCGACCTCCGTCCCCCGCGCTTCGATACGGGATAAATCGAGGATATCGTCGATGAGGACGCGCAGGCGCTGTGCCGACTGTTCCGCCATTTTCAGCATGTTGCGGTGTGCGGGATCCCGATCGACCTGCAGAAGGTGTTCGATGGCGCCTATGAAAACGGTCATCGGGGTGCGGATCTCATGACTCATATTGGCGAGGAACTCGCTTTTGGCCCGGCTGGCCTTCTCTGCCTCGTCCCTGGCCACCTCCGCGGCTTCCGTGGCCACCTCCGCGGCTTCCGTGGCCAGCTTGAGTCGCTCCATTGTCTCGCGGATTTGAGTCTCCGCCTGCAAACGTTCGGTGATGTCCTGGGCAAGGGACGCTACGCCAATGACTGTGCCGCTTTTATTCACAAGTGTTGTGTTGTACCAGTCGCACACGATGATCTTGCCGCTTTTGGTGATATTCCGGATAGTGGTGCTTTTGGCGCCTGTATGCTGGAAGAGCTCCTGCAGGCCTTTCTCTATTTTTCTCCGTTCGGCATCGGGCAGGATGAAGGATGCGTGAGCGCCGATGGCTTCTTCGGCGGAGTAGCCGAAAATCATCTCTGCCGCACGGTTCCATGCCGTGACCCTGAAATGATCATCCCACTCGATGGCCGCCAGCGGCGTCTGTTCAATATGGAGGGCGAGTTTTTGCCGGGAGTCCAACTGCTGCGCCATCTGGTCTGCTATGGTCACGGCCTGCCGGCGGGACCGCGCCTGGAGGTATGCCAGGACGCTGAGCAGAATGCTCGCCAGGATTCCCGTAATAAGCGTCACCAGAGACTTGCTACGATTAAACTCCTTATCGAACGCCGGGAGGGTGCGGAAGGTGAACTGCCAGTTGACGCCGAAGGCATCGATTATCTTCACGGAGGAGAATGCCGGGCTGTATCCATTGGGCGGGGGAAGTCCTTCAGCGGATCTGCTGCTGAACATGAGGTTGTCGTCCGACCGGGTTTCCCCGGTATAGATTTCAAAATCGATGTCTGACGGCAGTTCGCCGAGCGTGTTGCGGACATAGTCGGTCATCCTGATCGGGCTGTAGACGAACCCCCGCAATGCCGCGCGCCGCTCCTCGACCGTACCCGTCCCCATTCCCTGGCGATAGGAGGGGACATACATCAGCATGCCGCTCTGCGGATCCCGTTCGGTTTCCTGAACCAGCAGGACCTTGGCGGTGATGGAGGTCTTCCCGGTATCCCTGGCCCTTTCCATGGCCCTGCGCCGTACCGGTTCCGAATACATGTCGTAGCCGAAGGCCCTTCGGTTGCGCCAGTTGAACGGTTCGAGCCAGACGATGGACGTATAGACCGGACGCTCACCCTCGGGACGTATGGCATACTCGGGGAATCCCTCGGCCCGGACTTCCCTGATGTGAGCTTCTTTCTGTTCGGGGGTCAGCCAGACGCTATAACCGAAGCCAAGGATGCCGGGGAGATTCTCGCGCAGGTCCAGGGCCCATACATACTCGCTCCAGTCGCTGCGGGTCACCGTTTCGCCCTTTACGTGGAACAGGGCATTTCCGCCGAGCAGAACCTGCTCATGATCATGCAGCCGTTTGACGATCCGGCGGGCGATCTCTTCGGTCCGGCTCTGGAAAAGCTGTTCGGCACGATCGATTATCCCCCCGTCAATGACTCGCCAGAGGAAAAACGTGGAGGCAAGTGATATGACCAGAACCAGGAGGGGAAACCACAAATGTGACAAAGTAGATAGGTGTGAACCGGATGTCGGGATACCGGCATTTTTCTGCATGGACGTCGCATCATCAGTCTCCATCTGCCGTCTTCACCTTTCGATAGACTTATCCGAAATGATCTTACAGAAGAATAATTGTAGCAGAAATCAGATGAAGATCATAATAAACAGGCAGCAGGAAAGGAATGCTTTTCCGGTAGGAGGCATAAGCGGCTCCGAAACGGCGGGAGAGTACCGGTTCCTCCTTTTTTTCAGAAATCGGACCTGAAGGGCGATGAAAACGGGATAGGCGATGATCAGCATTCCAAAGGAGCGAAATAGAAGCACCGACCCGAGGGCGGCCAGATCGTACCCCAGGAACATGGGGTGGCGGCATAGGGAGAAGGAGCCTTCGGTAA
Organism: Desulfuromonadales bacterium; assembly: GCA_024636295.1. Lineage (GTDB taxonomy): Bacteria > Desulfobacterota > Desulfuromonadia > Desulfuromonadales > JAGXHI01 > JAGXHI01. Next base: position 43,355 of record JAGXHI010000002.1, on the reverse strand, counting down.
CCAGTCGCACGGGGGGCGCCTGTGGATTGGGAGACCCTCCCCCATGATGCTTCAGATCGATTGTCGCTCTCTGAATAAGGAAAACTCCCGTCCCTATGAGGACAATGGCCAGGATGACCGGCAGATACCCTAACGAAGAGAGGGGAGGAAGGTCCAGAAGCAGGTCCGTTGTTTTTCCTCCGAGAACCACGGCGGCCGGGATGAAGACCCAATAAACGAGAGCGCTCCCCAGACGGGAGCGGCGCAGCTGGTTCGACGAGATCGTCATTTTTCGTTCTTCCCGTTCCGATAGAAGCGGCTAGCTGATGTCTCTACTCCCCGAAGAGGGAAGGCGCCCGCTATCGACGTGATCCAGTTACATTTGTCTAATTTCGCCTTGCGGAGAAAATGTCAAGGCCTGGTTCGTAGATCTTGCTGCTGATCCCAAACAATCCGAGGATGCTATGGAAAATGTTGTCATGGCTGTACGAAGCCTGGCGAGCGATCTCCAGGGCGTCCAGGACTTTCTGAGTGAAAAATGTGTCCGAGGCCCAGAAGATCATGGGAACGTGTGTTTGTTCGTCGGGCGCCAGGGCATAGGGGAGCCCGTGCAGATATAAGCCATTTTCACCCAGCGATTCGCCATGGTCGGAGACATAGAGCATCGCTGTGGAGAAATTCTGCGCCTTCAGTAGATCGATGAGTCTGGCCAGGACATGATCTGTATAGACGATGGTGTTGTCATAGGCATTGACGATCGTTTGCTGGGGACAGTCCTGGATATTATCGATGGTGCATTCGGGGGAGAAAACCTTAAACACCGGCGGGGTCCGTTTGTAGTAGGCGGGGCCGTGGCTTCCTTTCATGTGCAGAACGATCAGCATGTCCCCGGTGGTCTCCGCCAGTCGACGGTCGAGGTCGCGCAACAGAATCTCGTCGAAACAGTTGTTGGAGGCGCAGAGCTCGTCATCGGTTTGTCGCGACAGGTCCTCGTACCTGACCCGGTCGGCGACCCCTTTGCTCCCCGAATTGTTGTCGCGCCAAAGAACCGTCACCCCGGTCCGTTGCAGGATATCGAGGAGGTGTTCCTGGCCAGCGGCCTTATCTCGACGGTAGTTCTTCCGTTTCAGGGAGGAAAAGATGCAGGGAAGGGATTCGGCGGTGGAGGTGCCGCACGCCTGCAAATTGGGGAAATTGATGACCCCTCTCTTGGCGAGCTGCGGGTTGGTGTCCCGCTCGTAACCGTTGAAAGCGAACTCCCGGGCCCGGGCCGTTTCACCCAGAGCCAGAACGACGACCGATCTGGGGCCCGTATGGCTTCTGACCGCATCGGATCCCACCACCCGGAGAGGTTCCCCGGCATGGTCAAAATATTTTTTTTCAATGACTCTTTCCAGGGAATAGAGGGGATAGGAGGGATTCAGGAGCATTTGCAGATCCCTGTTTTCACGGCCGAACAGGACGAATTGCTTGTAACTGGTCAGCCCCAGGCCGATCAAAAGGGCCAGACTGCCGAGCACCACGCCGATACGGGTCAGCAACTCTCTTTTTGGGGCGCGGTAACGGATGTGCGTCAGAGCGACCAGGGCCGCCGGGACAAGGCCATAGAGCAGCAGGTGCCGGAACAGTGACCATGTCAGCAGTTCCGAAGCTTCGCCGATGTCGGTCTCCAGAATGTTATGGATCATCGGCTTGTCGATGATCACACCGAAAGTATCGGAGAAATAGCCGATGCCGGCCGTAATCAGCAACAGGAGTATGAGAAAGATTTTGAAAACCGGACGGAAAGCGAAGAGTGAAATCAGCACATTGAGCAACAGGACGAAAGCGACTCCCACGGTAAAGACAAAAGTCCTGTGTTCCAAAGTGTCCAGGCCGAGCCTGGCGGTAAACGAGTGCCAGAAGAGTCGGTTGTCCGCCAGAACAATGAACAAGGCGACCAGCAAAGCGAGGATTGTTGTGTTGAGTGTGGGGCGAGGAAATCTTTTTGGTGAGAACAGGCCCATGCCGTAACTCCGGTGTAAGAGATGCTGGGCATCTTAGAGGCGCGGATGTCACCGGAGTGTCAAAAAAAGATCAAAAAAACGTCAAATTGCAGAATTCATCTTAAAATCTATCCGGAAAGAGCAGCCGTTCGGCTGATTTTCCTCCAGAGTGACGGTCCATTTTTCCCTTTCGCAGATCCGTTGCACCAGGGATAAACCAAGGCCGAGGCCATCTCGATGGGATGTCGTACTGCGATAATAGGGTTTAAAGACCTTCGCCCTTTCATCGGCGGCAATACCCGGGCCGGTATCCCTGAGGTCGAACCCATCGGGGCGCAAAACAAGGACAATCTCTCCTCCGGAGGTGTGGTGGACGGCGTTGCCGATCAGGTTGCCCAGTACGGTGCGCAGCATAATGGAGGGGTAGAGTTGATCCGAACTTTCAGATTCTCCCTGCAGCACCAGGCGGTTCCCTTTTTCCTCCGCCATCTCCCGCCAGGCCTGAAACTCCGAATGGACGACGGCGGCCAGGGTCGCCTCTTCAAAATTTCCCCCCTCTCCGCGGGCCAAAGCCAGAAAGGTCTCGGCCAGGCCCTTTATCTCATTTGCGGCCCTGTGGATCGACCCGATTTTTTGCCGGGTGTAGTCGTCCAGCTCCTTTTTGGCGATCAGAATGTCGCAGGAGCTGTTGATGACCATGAGCGGAGTGCGCAGTTCATGGCTCACATCGCTTGTGAACAGGGCTTCCCGCTGCAGCGCCTGTTGCAGTCTGTCGATGGTGGCATCGAATGCCCTGGCCAGAGCGCCGACTTCGTCATCGGCGTACTCCGAGGAAAGCGGAGGAAATCCAGTCTTTACGTTCTTTCGATCGGCAACCTGCAGGGTCAGTTTCCTCACCGGCGCGATCACTTGTTTGACCATAAAGAGACCGAGTACGAACGAGGCCATGATGCTCAGAAAAAAGCCGCCGTACACGGCCCTTTGGAGGAGGACCTCCGCCCGTTCAAAAGTAGTCTCGTCCTTGATCAGAAAGTATGAGGTTTCCCCCTCCCGCACGTGATAGACGAAGAAGGCCCGATCCTTCAGGACGATTTCGGTGTAACCTGTCGCCACCGAACGCAGATACTCGGGAAGGGTCGGACCGGCCGTAAAAAAGGAGGATCCTTCGTCCAGGCGGAGATCCGCCCCACTCTTGTAATCCTCGATGATCCGGGCGAAGTCTTTCTGCATCTCGGCCGTAGTGAGGCTCTCCTCGACATAATCGATGGTGGCCATAAGAGCAAAGGAAAAGACGCCGCTCACCACTCCCGTGAGCAGAACGAAGGAGAGGATGATGCGTTTCGACAGCGGGGACTTAAATCTCATCCGTGTTCACCTTGAGGCAATAGCCGATGCCGTGAACCGTATGGATCAGGGGCGTAGCGAAGGGTTTGTCGACGATCTGGCGCAAAAGATGAATATGGCTGCGCAGGCTGTCGCTGTCGGGGATATCGTCCCCCCAGAGGACCTCCTGAAGACTTTCGCGACGGACCACGGTCGGGCTGCTCTTCATCAGCTTTTCCAGCAGCTTGAGACCGATCGGATTCAATTTCAGGCTTTTCCCCTGTCTGACGACCTGCAGGGTGTCCAGGTCGTATGAAAGATCAGCGACGGTGAGTTGGCTGCCTTTTTGGGAATGACTGCGGCGCAGAACCGCTTCCACCCGGGCATGGAGTTCGCTCAGGGCGAAAGGTTTGACCAGATAATCGTCGGATCCCGCCTTGAAGCCGGCCAGTTTGTCATCGACGCTGTCCCGCGCCGTCAGCATGATCACCGGGGTGTGAACGCGGGCATCATGGCGTAGTTTTCGGCAGAGGGTCAGACCATCCATGCCGGGAAGCATGACGTCGATGATAATCAGATCGAAGGCATGGGTTACCGCCAGATGCAGGCCGCCAAGACCTTCCCGGGCGCAATCCACCAAATAGCCCTTCAATTGCAGATAGTCCGCGATGTTCTGGAGGATGTCTTCCTGATCTTCAATGACCAGAATACGCATGAGCTGTCCTGTTCCCCTTGGATTAAACCCGCCACTGTACACAGGTTGTACAGTCATTTTATCATCAACCGGCGGTCCACAGTACGTGGTTTTTGATTCTTTTCGATTTACCAGGAGCCGTCACCTGGCGCTGGAGTCCGCCGAAAACCTGCACGTCGGCGATATCTTCGATCGCAAACATAGATTTCCACCTCTCCGAAGGCAGGATGTTGCCCTCCAATCTCGTGAAAGGCTCCAGTGGCATGAATATTGTATTTCCCATCCATACGCTGGCGGAAAATGGTGTTCCGCTCCGCTCGGATCCCTGTCGAACATTAAAGGAGCACTTTCTCTCATCCAAGCGCAGAATCTCTCTCTGTCAAGGAAATGTCACATGCCAAGGATCGGTCACCCGTTCTCGGCGGCAGGCAAGGTTTTCCTCTCGGGACCAGGGAGACCGCACTCGGGAAGGAACTTATGGCAAAACTGGATGCTCTATTCAGGATGTTGAAGGAAAAGGGTGGATCAGATCTCCATCTTTCACCCGGCAATCCCCCCTTGCTGCGTGTGTCGGGGGAGCTGCTTCCCGCCGTTTCGCAGAAGTTCAGCCATGAACAATACAAGGCGGTCATTTATGAAATCATGACGGAGGAGGAGCGGCGACGTTTCGAGGAGACGAACGATCTCGACTTCGCTTATGAGGTGACGGAGATCGGCTCACGTTTTCGGGCCAATATCTTTCTGGGGCGCCTCGGCATAAGCGCTGTTTTTCGTTTGATCCCCACCAATATTCTGACCGCAGAGGAATTGGGCCTGCCGTCGGTTCTGCTGGGATTCACAGAGTACAAAAAGGGGCTGGTCCTGGTGACCGGACCCACAGGCAGCGGAAAATCGACCACCCTTGCGGCCATGATCGACCACGTCAACCGCACCCGTTCCGAACATATCCTTACGGTCGAGGATCCCATCGAATTCGTCCATGTCAGCCGCAAGAGCCTGGTTAACCAGCGCGAAGTGGGCCGGCACACCATATCTTTTGCCGCCGCTCTCAAGGCCGCCTTGCGGGAAGATCCCGATATAATCCTGGTTGGGGAAATGCGGGATCTTGAAACAATCGAGCTGGCGATTACGGCGGCGGAAACCGGTCACCTGGTGTTCGGCACCCTTCACACCAACAGCGCATCCAAGACCATCGATCGAATCATCAATGTTTTTCCGACAAGCCAGCAGGAGCAGATCCGGGCGATGCTGGCTGAATCGCTGAAGGGCGTGGTGTCCCAGCAGTTGCTGCGGACGGTGGAAGGAAAGCGCTGCGCCGCCCTGGAAATACTGATGGTGAATACGGCGGTTTCCAATCTGATCCGGGAAGGGAAGACATTCCAGATCCCTTCGGTGATTCAGACCGGGAGAGGCGATGGAATGCAACTGATGGATCATGCTCTGCAGGAATTCCTGAAATCCAGACGTATCGACAACGAAACCGCCTTCCGCTATGCCCAGAACAAGTCGCTGTTCAAACAGCCGCAGAAAGGGGACCGCGCTCATGGGTGACCAGCAGATCGATATGCAGAAACGTCAGGTCAGCCTCATTCTCGGCGATGGCAGTCGGCTGGACGGGGAGGTTTTTCTCAGCCTTTACGATGCCCGCCACGTAGGGCCGCAGCGGCTGGGCGGCCTCTTGAACGGGAAAGACCGATTTCTGCCCGTGGAGACGGCTGAGGGCGTCACATTGGTGAATATCGCCAGAATCGCCTGCGCACGAACCGGGACGGACCAGGAGGCCGCCGAGCTGATGCGGTTGGGAAAAAAATACCGCGTTCGCATCACCACTCTCCTCCAGGAGGAAATTGCGGCCGATCTCTACGTCAACCTCCCGCAAACGCGCCAACGGGTAAAGGACTGTCTCAATCAGCCGCTGTGTTTTCTTCCCCTGTTCCAGGGGGATGAAATGCTCTATCTGAACCTAGACTATATTTTAAGAGTTCACGATTGAACGCTCTTGACCCTCTCCCGAACAAATCAGGAATCCCTTTCTCAAAGTCATCCTTGATGTTGCAGCCGATTGACGCTAAATTACTATACCGAATCCCCCAATAGTTATTTACAGATTCTTCCCTGTCGCCCTGACCAGAAGAAAGTCAATCCAATGCGATCTATTTTTATTGTCATGGCCGATCCGCATATGCGGGAGCGGTTGGCCGTTCTTTTACGCCGGGAAATCGAATGCGTTGTTCTGGAGGCTGAAAACCCGGAAGTGGCCCTGAATATGCTGAAGGATGAGCAGACCAGCCTTGTGATAACCGATCTTTTCCCGCCGAAGGGAAAAGGGCTCGAGTTGCTGCGGGAAGTGCCTCGCCTGAGTCCGGGGACGCCAACGATTGTCTGTATTCCCGAGGGATCGTGGGAGTTCGGCGCCAAGGCCATGCAAAGTGGAGCGTTTTCCGTCGTCAAAGCTCCTTACGACCTGATGGAAATCGCGATCACCGCGGCCCGGGGCCTGCAGTCCCATGACCTGCTCGTTCACCGGATGCACCAGGGTCGGAAAATCCGTAAATCAGAAGGTTGCCACGGCATCATGGGTATTTCGCCTCCCATGCGGAAGCTCTTCGATTTCATCTATAAAGTGGCCGCCGACGAGTCTGCTACTGTGCTGTTGCAAGGAGAAACAGGTACCGGGAAGGAGTTGGTCGCCAGGGCGATCCATGCTCTTGGTCCTCGGCAGGGACAAAATTTTGTCCCCGTCAACTGCGCCGCCATTCCTGACGATCTGCTGGAAAGCGAGCTTTTCGGCTTTGTCAAAGGAGCTTTCACCGGCGCGGTCAATTCAAAAATGGGGCGGATTCAGTATGCCAGCGGCGGCACGCTCTTTCTCGATGAAATCGGCGACATGAAACAGGCCCTTCAGGCGAAACTGCTGAGGGTTCTGCAGGAAAGAGAATTCGAGCCGCTGGGAGCAGTGCAATCCGTATCCGTGGATGTCCGGATTATCGCCGCCACACATCGCGATCTTGAAAAAGCTGTCGAGGAGGGAAGTTTTCGCGAAGATCTTTTTTACCGGCTGAGCGTTCTGCCCTTGCATATTCCTCCCCTGCGGGAGCGCCGGAAGGACATCGATCTGCTGATACAGAAATTCGTTCAGGTCTTTAACCGCGATCGCAAAATAGCTTTTCTTGGCTTCGATGCCGATGCTCTAAAGGCCTTGAATTCCTACCCCTGGCCGGGCAACGTGCGTGAACTGGAGAACCTCGTCCAGCGCATGGCGATTCTTCATGGCGGCGAAACAGCGGCGCTGAAGGATCTGCCCCAAAAGTATGTCGTTCATCTCGGCCACCTGCAGGACAGAAAAACCGAAAATAGATCGTTCGACACCACTGAAATGCCTGAAATGGCCCTGCTCGAACGGGGTGGTATCGTGGATTTCAATGCCCTTGTTCGCGAGTTTGAGAACCGTATTATCCTTAAGGCGCTGAACACTACCGGGGGCAACAAGAAGCAGGCCGCCGAACTGCTCAGTCTCAATCGCACCACCTTGATGGAAAAGCTCAAAAAGAAGCAAATTGACGGACTTCCCTGATGGACTCCTGCGGAGCTCCTCCTCTCGCCACCCCGTTTTGCGGCCGGCCGTGTGTCAGCCGATTGACTGAATCGATCTTCCCTCCCCGGCGGAAAACGCGCGTCAATGAGGAAAGGCGCGAACCTCTTTTCTTGCAAATCACTGATATTAAATGAAAAATACTTCGGCCCCTGACATAGGTTTGCTTTTTGCAATGCTCCTTGCAGGATGAGGGATAATCTTCGCGCTCAGTATTCGGGGAGCGTGATGATTACCCTGCCGAACCCGCGGAAGCAGCTGGCGGATAGCCCATTTCTCGCTATCAGTACGGACTGTTTTCATTATGGACAGGAACAATCCTCTTTTCCGATGAAGGGACTCGATCTGCCAATGCACCTTTGCATGAAACAGAGGAATTTTTTCGATTCTCCCGCCGTTCCGAGTGCTCCAAGCGTGCTTTCCATTGCAGGCGCCCAGGATGGCCTCGGAAAGACATACGTGACCACCGCCCTTGGTGCGGCTCTTGCTCGTACCGGCAAAAAAGTTCTCCTTCTGGATGTCCATCCGGGGCCGGCCGATCTGACCTCGGTTTTAGGGTTGCGCACGGAGTATTCCCCGACAGATTTCTTTTCCGGTGAAAGAGCGTTGGCGGAGCTGGTTGTAAAAGGGCCCTCAGGACTCCATCTCCTTTGCCTTGGCGGGGAACTCGAGTCCCAGGATGCGCTTCAGCGGAAGCTGCGTTTGCGTGAGGGTATCGAAACCCTTCACGGCCGCTACGACCTGGTCCTTATCGACACCGAGGCGGGTCCTTCCCATGGCGCCCTTTTTTTTCATGCCGCGGCACAGGAAATCCTTTTGATCACGATGCCCGAACCAGCCGCGATAGCGGCGACATCCTTTATGCTGCGCACTTTATCGGCGCGATATCACAAGAAATCTTTTCATCTCCTTGTCAATCGGGCCAGAAACGAGGCTGACGCCCTTGATGTCTATCGCCGCCTGACCATGGCGGCAACCCTCGACATGGACATTTCCCTTAATTATCTCGGTTTTCTCTATCAGGACTCCACGTACGCAGCGATTCCGCGCCCCGGGGTCGTTGGCAAACGGAGAGGACGCGTCCTCGACCAGTTGAATGACACGGCAGAGCGGCTGCACGAGATTCTCAAAACTCCTCGTTCCGGGGGAACCTACCAGTTTTTCTGGGAACAAAATCTTCAGGCCGGCTGCTGTTCGGCAACGCTTTCATCTTTTTGAGAACCGTATGAGAAAAGAAAAAAAGTCTCGGACTTCCGATATTGTATGTCGCTTCGGCGGCGAGGAGTTTATAATCCTCCTTCCCGGAACCTCGACGGAAGGCGCCATGCGGGCGGCCGAGAAATTAAGGGAGGCGATCACCTCGCCGCGGATCGCAATTCCCGCAGGAGCCGATCTGTCTGTTTCCGCAAGTTTCGGCGTCGCCTGTTATGGTCCCGACTTTCCGGGAGAGGTCAAGGATATGGAAGGATTGCTCAAGCGGATCGATGAAGCGCTGTACAAGGCGAAGACAAACGGCCGGAACAGAGTGGAAATGGTCCAGAAGGATGATAATACCCATGCGGATAAGGTGCGAGCATACTAGAAGGAGCCGGTCGGCAGTCATTCTGTCGGTGATTATCTATTTTCACACTTCCCTGGTGCAGTCTGTCGCGCAGGCAGCGGATGATGTCCGGAGCACGGGATCTTTTTTAAGCAATCCGACTCTGGAACTGCACCGTGAACACCCGGTGGCGGTCTTTACGGCCGCCTCGGTGATCGTCGTTCTGAGCGGACTGCTGCTGGCGCTCACGATTTTGTACCGACGCCTGCGGGAGAAAGAAGGGCATTTCAAGAGCCTCTTTACGAACAACAAGGCCGCCATTCTTCTCATCCGCCCCGGGGACGGCGCCATCCAGGACGCCAACCAGGCGGCCGTCGATTTCTACGGCTGGAGCCGAAAGGAGCTTCTCTCGAAGTTCATCTTTGACCTCAATACCTTGCCTCCCGATAAAGCCGAATATATGATGGATCAGAGCTTCAGAGGGCAGAGGCATCATTTTTTCTTCGGCCATCGGCGGGCCGACGGATCGGTCCGTGATGTGGAGGTCTTTTCGGGACCGTTCTTCTCCCGCAAGGGGAAGAAGCTCATCTGTTCGATCGTCCACGATGTGACCGACCGCAGGCGTTCCGAGGAGAAGCTCAAGGCGAACGAGGTGCGCTACCGGCAGCTGTTCGAGGCGAATCCCCACCCCATGTGGATGTTCGATCTCCAGACCCTTCGATTTCTGGCGGTGAACGATGCCGCGATCGCGCACTACGGATATGGCGAGGAGGAGTTCCTGGCGATGTCGATCGAGGACATCCGGCCTCCGGAGGGTGTCCCGATCCTTCATGAGGAGCTCTCCAGGATCACCAGCGGCGTGGATCATTTCCTGACCCGCCACCGCTGCAGGGACGGCAGGATCATCGATGTGGAACTCTCCGCCCACGATATCGATTTCGACGGCCGCAGGGCGCGGGTGGCGGTGGCGCTGGATCTCACGGAAAAACGCCGGACCGAGGATCGCATTAGGTTAGATGCCGCCGCTTTGCGGAGCACCCGGGATGCCGTCCTGATCGCCGACGGCACTCCGAGCATCCTTTCCGTGAATCCCGCTTTCACTGAAATAACGGGCTACAGCGAGGCTGAGATCCTGGGAAGGAATCCCAGTATTCTCAAATCGGATCGCAATGACGACTCTTTCGACAGAGATGTATCTTCGGCAATGGCCAAACAAGGTCACTGGCAGGGTGAAATCTGGGGGAGCCGAAAAAGCGGTGAGGAATTCCTGGGTCGCCTTTCCCTGAGCCTGGTCCGAAACGCACCCGGGGAGCCGACCCATTTTGTCGGTGTCATCACCGACCTTACCAAGATAAGACGAAATGAAGAGCGGCTGAAGTACCTTGCCAACTACGACTCTCTCACGAACCTGCCCAACCGACAGCTGTTCGAATCGCTTCTCCAACACTCCATGGAGAGAGCCCGACGGGAAAACGATCGCCTGGGCATGCTGATTATTGATCTCGATTACTTCAAGACGATCAACGAGAGTTTCGGTCACCAGGTGGGGGATGATCTGCTTGTCGCGATCGTTCAGCGGTTCCAGGAGAGATCGCGCGGCGTGGACACTCGCCTGGCCGGCGATCGGTTCGCTCTTCTTCTGCAGAGCCTGAACGATTTTTCCGATGCGGAGATTGTCGCACGCGATCTCCAGGCCATTCTCGAGGCGCCATTTATCATTTCACAGGACATCCAGGCCCTCGTGCAGGCGAGCATCGGAATCAGCGTTTTCCCCCACAATGGCGACACGGCGCAGGACCTTCTTCGCGGCGCCGATGCCGCCGTGAATCTCGCCAAGGAGCGGGGAGGAAACCAGATCTGCTATTCCGCCGACGAACTCAACGCCCAGGCGCGGGAAACCCTCGAGCTGCAATTGGCCCTGCGGCAGGCGCTCGAGCGGGAAGAATTCGTTCTGCATTATCAGCCGAAGGTGGATCTGCTGAGCGGCCGTATCGTGGGAGCCGAAGCCCTTTTGCGCTGGAACTCTCCGAAAAGGGGATTGGTCCCGCCGCTGCAGTTCATCCCGGCGGCCGAAAGATACGGCCTGATCGTACCGATCGGACGCTGGGTCATCGGGGAGGCCTGCCGTCAGATGCGGGAATGGAGCGAAGCCGGGATGCAGGATATCAGCATCGCGGTGAACGTCTCGGCGCGCCAGTTTCGCAGCGACGATCTCGAGAGCACCGTGCGAGAGACGCTGGAGGAGAATTCCATCGAGCCCCGGCGTCTCGTCCTGGAGCTGACCGAGAGCATGCTCATGGACGATCCGGAAAAGGCGGTCGCCCGCATGGAGACGCTGAAGGAGATCGGCGTCCGTCTCGCCCTCGACGACTTCGGGACGGGCTACTCCAGCCTGAGTTATCTCAGCCGCTTTCCCATGGATCACTTAAAAGTGGACCGTTCATTCATCACAGGCATCAACACCGATGCACGAGCAGCCACCATCGTCCACTCGATCATTGCCATGGCCCACCGCATGAGGCTGAGAGTCGTGGCGGAAGGCGTCGAAACCGAGGAACAACTCGGCGCCCTGGCTCAAAACGGGTGCGACGAAATCCAGGGCTATTACTTCAGCAAGGCCCTTCCGGCGCATGAATTCGCCGAAATGATGCGGGCAGGGAAAGCCCTTTCGACATCGATATCGATCCGCCGAAATATGCTTATCGGTCATTAGTTCAACAGATCAAAAACCTTGCAATGCGAATGAGGACGCAGTCTCAAGCGGGTCATCGAAGAGTCCACTCCGACGCTACGGGGCTGGATCGCAGATTTCCGCTTGGCTCAATCGCAGACTTCTGAGCGCACCCCCCCCAGGCGATAACCTGATCAAGCATGGCATTGATGTGGTCAAGTAAAAGTGGACAGTTGATTAAGCCACTTTTTTCAATTGCTGCTTTTTCTCAAATTCCCTCGGACTGACATAGCCTAAATTAGGCGAAATCCAGAGAATAAAAAGGGGAGGAGTTATCAACTCCTCCCCAATTGAGATGTGAAAATATTGTGAAGCGCTACTTCACACGTGTGAATGTTGCGCTTGAATCAAACAGTGCTGAGTTAGAATCACTCGCGACAACCACTGGTATTGTGGCAGTCGTTCCGGGTGCCGTTACGACATCATTTACACCAAATGCTGCCAGAGTACTACTGATACCCGTGAATTCAATATTCAGGGTTATCACGCCGCCAACATCGGAAATGGGCTGGACGATATAAGTTCCGCGTTCCATGCCATTGACCGTCGCGTCACTTGGATCAAAACTTGCGACCAGATATGTGCCGGACGAGAAGAAGGTCACAACCTGCATGCCAGTCGCCTCAGTGCCGATCGCCCAGGAGCCGACAATCGGCTCAGCGTCGCTGCTGAGGCGACTTAGATCCATGGAAAAGGGATCCAGAGGGTCAAGTGACGTTACACGAAATGCGTCTTGGCCAAGCAAGGTTATATTGTAGTCATGAGATTCCGTCCCGGCCGGGCCCCAATCTCCGGTCGTATCGTAAATGACCGAAAAGGTCGTGTCCCCGGTTACGGCGTCAATGGCATATGATCCATATTCCATCCCCGGTCCACCTGTCGTAAGGCCGGTAATTGGGTCAGTCTCGGGGGCGCCCTCTTCAGCCATGATATAGTGTGTGGCATCCAAAAATGTAAGGACACTTTTCTCCTCTGGGGGATCGGTTGGAAACTCCCAGGCCCCGATGATCGCGGTAGCCGGATCGAAAGCAGGCGCGGCAATGACGACCGTATCGGAAATGCCACGGGCGTAGTTGTTGCCCGAGAGGTTGTTACGTGTCTGCATGACCCAATTCAGGTCTGCCGACACATCAAGTCCGGCATTGGCTCTGATATCCTGGATCAGGGTGGCAGAGAGGGTCACCGTACTGTTTGAGGAACCAACAATGGTGCCGTAGAAGATTTCGCCACCGGTAATCGGATCACTCAATACAACCTTATATTGCTCGAAGCTGCCGGTCGGAACAGCCCAGGAAAGGGTCAGGCTGCCGTCTGTTTCCCACTGTGAGAGCATGCCCGTGGAAGCCACCACCGGCAGGTCGACTTGTCCGGCAAAGGCGACCACCGAAGTCAAGGTTGTGCCATCCGCCATGAGGGTCTCATAGGTATAGTCACCCGCGCTCAAGCTGGGGTTCGACGAGAGGTTGAAGGAAAAACCCGAGTTGTAGCCATGGCCGCTTGGGCCAAAGCCGGACAATCCGGCATCCCAGCCGGCGGACAGATAATCGGAATAATAGTAACTCGGGGTCGCGATTAAAGGGTAACCGGCCGGATCAAGCAGTTGGCTGCTGTCCACTGCCTCCGCCGGAATCGGCTGGCCATTGTCGCGGAAGTCCACCCAACCCTGGAAGCGGTTCTGGGTCGGATCTTCATAGGTGCGATATTGCACGTAGGCTGAGCTCTGGCTGTAGGCTTTAGGAGCCGGCGGCTCGATGACGACCCCACCGGATATGCCGCGGGCATAGTTGTTGGTGCCGGTATAATTGCGGGTCTGCATCACCCAGCCGACCTGGGGGGAGGTGAGGCCTGCATTGACGGCAATCTCGGCGAGCAGACTCGCCGACAGGGTTACTTCAGTGGTTCCCGGAGCTACCTTGCCGTAAAAGATGTCTCCAGCGCCGTTTTGGTCGCTCAGCACGATGCGGTACTGATCGAAAGAACCGGCGGTCGGCTCTGCCCAGCTAAGGGTCAGGCTGTTATCGGCGTTCCACATATAAGTCATGCTGGCAGATGCGACCACCGGCAAGGCAACCTGCGTTGGAACGTTAACCACTGTGTCAAGGGTTTGGCCACTCGTCAGGGTGGTGGAGAAGGTGTAGTCGCCGGGATCGACGGTTAAACCGGTCAGGTTAAAGGAGTATCCTGAGTTGCCGCTCGGGCTGCTGGCGCCGAAGTCGCTCTGTGTCGCATCCCATTGGGCGGCCAGATATTTACTGGAATAGAAGGATGTCGCCACATCGTAGGCGATCCCAGACGGATCTTTCAGCTGGACGCTGGCCACGTCGAAGCGGCCAATGTTTTCGCTGCCGCTCTTGTAATCGATATAGCCTTGATAACGGTTATTGGCGGCATTTTCGAAGGTGCGGTATTGCACGAACGTGGTGGCGGCGCTGATCGGCTGGAACAGCGTACCGAGCTGCTGCCCCTTGGCGCGGTATTCGCGCGTCACGATGTCGGAGTAGACTTCGCTGACCGCATAAAGAGTGCCTTCGTCGTAAACATAGTCAAAATGGCCATCATTGTCATAATCGGTGTAAGTATCGCCATCGGCTGCATCATAGCGATAATTATGATTGGCATCATAAGACAAATAATCATAGGTCATGTCGCCATCACCATCGCCATCAACCTGAACATAGGTCACCTGATCAAAGACGCCATCATTGTCCATATCATAGAAGGAATCGCCATCGGCGGGCTCGTAGATTCCATTACCATTGGCATCGAAGGTTAAATATTCCTGGCGGAAATCACCATCCCCATCCACATCGGTCCCGGTTGTGCAATCATTCCAGGTGACGCTCAAGCCGGACATAAGAGTCACTGCGCCGCCGATGGCCGCCTTTGCGGGGGTATTTCCTGCAGAACTGACTCCAGAGCGAATTGCCGTTGCTTTTGCGGCGGCTGCATTTCCATTGTTATTCCAGTAGGGGGCGCAATCAATCCCGCTTTGGTCTATGACAGAGGTTCGGCTCTCAAAGGTCATCTCAAGCAGGTTGCCTGCCAGGGTGCTGCCATCGATCACACGACTATTGGCGGAGGCTTCAATTGCTGGGCCAGCAGGGTTGCCCTGATCGTCGATCACGACATCGGTAGATGACTCAGGACCGGAATCCAGAAAAAATACAAGTCGATCGCCTGCAGCATAAGTGACTGTCAAACCATTATAGTTGTAAGAAATGTTCTCGCTTCGGGCCGGATCTGTCAGATTCAGCGAGTCTGCGGAAAATGCACTCACGTTTCCGGCACCATCAATAAACTGAGGTGTCTGGCCTGCCCAAATTGATGGTCCGATCGGCGTAGTGGCGGCACCAGTTTGAAACCAGCGCAGGGCATAATCACCCCAGCCACTGGGTTTTGTGTAATCAACCACGCCAGCCTTGGCGGCGTATGACTGGCTGTATGCCGAAGAGAGGTTAAAGCCAGCCAGGGGGACATCAATCCCAGTCCCCCCGACAGTCATTGTCACGGGATTGTCGCTGGCATCCACAAACTGCCAGTCGCCGGTCAAAAAGCTGATGATAACGGTATTCTCGCCTTTTATGATGTTGCCGGCAGTTTCGACCATTTCGAGCTCTTGATCCATCGTTCCACCCGAGTAGGGGTCTGGAACCTGCTCATATGCCCAGGCAGTAAAGCGGACGTTCCCAACCGGAATGTCCATGGTTGCAGTTGCAATCCCGGTTGTTGCATCGGGCACAAGTGTGACGTCGACAACGGTGTTGTAATAATCATCGTGCACCATGACTTGAATTGAGGTGGTGCGCTCATCGATCAAGGCTTTGTGCAGGGCCGCTTGCGGAAACTGCACCGACAGATTGACTGTGCCGGTCGCGGCCTTAGGCACGTCATTTGTAGGGGTCGATGACGTCGTGGAGGGGTCACCACAACCCGCCAACAGTAATAGGCCAAGAACGGCGAACGCTCCGAATTTTCGTATGATCTGCTGGACCATTTTTTGTCTCCTTTATGGATAACGTGAAGCCCTATACGCCGAGTTCGGTTTATGAGCTTTTAATCGTGTGCGCAACGTTCCGATACGCTCCCCCGGCTTCACAAACGTGCAAAGCCGGGGGAGACACGCCGTTTACTGGATAATCACATTTACGCTACCCGGAGGGGCAGAAACCGTGACAGAGTTTGAAATACTCCGTGCGTAGTTCATGTTCGTTGCATCATACAACCGCGTCTGGAGTTGCCAACCGAAATCAGCCAGGCTCATGCCGGCGTTCGTTTTGATGGTTGCTATCAAGGGCGCCGGCAAAGTCACGCTTTCAACCCCTTGAGGAATTTTGGCGTAGAAAAATGCATCTCCGCCGATGGCTGTATGGAACATTATACGGTAGTTATCAAAGGTGTCTGCTGGTTCAACCCAGGTCAGGGTCAGACTGCCATCGGAATTCCAGGTTGGGACCATCGTCGTGGAATCAACAGGCACCAGCGCCGTTTCAGCAGGGTAATCAAGCTGAGTTGGGATTTCGGCCCCGCCGGCAAGCTGCGTCACATAGGAGTAGGTGCCAGACGGGAGAGGGCTAGTCCCAAGGTTAAACACGAAGCCAGATTCAGTCGTGTAGGTTGGTGCTGAAAAAGAACCCGCACTATAGGCGGTTGAAGTATAGGAGTTGACATAAAACCCAAGATTATTGGCAACCAAGGTTCCATTGGCATCGTAAAGGGAACTGCCCCAGAAATCCCAGTCATTCATCGCCACACCATTATCGGCGAACTGAACCCAGCCGCGGACCGTATTTTTCGCAGAGTCTTCAAAGGTGCGGTACTGCAGATACTTACTGGTAACTGCAATACTCAAAGGCACGACAGTCACACTGAAACTGTTGGTCATCGTGTCACTGCAGGGACCGCCGGTTGTCACCAGCTCAACGGTCCAGGTGCCTTCCTGGTCTGGTATAAAGGTATCATCACCGGTGTAGGTTTTACTTCCACCAGAGGGATCCGTTACGGTCCAGTCATAAACTGCACTTGGATCACTGGAATAGGCATCAAGGCTGACAGGGGTGTAGGTGAATTGAGTTGTCGGCCAGACTTGCGGGTAGACCGTCAGCCCCGCAGCTTGTGGCACGCTAATAACTGCCGTCGCACTTTTACCTGGCACACCATTATCAGTCACCGTCACTGTCACTGTGGGCACTGAGAGCGCGGCGGTCGCTGTCCAGCCACCGAGACCTGCATCATAAGCAGGTGCTCCAGCGCTGAAAGCATAGCTCAGGGCGTCGCCATCGGGATCATAGGCGCCGATATAAAAACTCGGGAAACCGCCACAGGTTTGGGCGTCTGCGGCATATGTCGAATAAATCACCGGAGCAGCATTCTCGTTGGGATTGACGAGCAACGAGGTTGTCAAGGTTTTTGCGTTGCCCTGACTGTCGGTCACCACCAGTGAAACGTTATAGGTGTCCTGAACTGTCGGCGTCCAACTGAACACATCAAGACTGGAAGATTTCACTGTTGTTCCCGCGGTGTTTTTAACCGACCAGGTGTAGGTGATCGGATAGTCGCCTTCGTAATCCCAGGCCGACGAGCTGAAGCTTATCTTTTGACCAATCTTGGCCGGATTCGGCGAGACCCAGAGCCAGGCTTCAGGCGCGTTGTTGACCAGGATAATATCGGTAACGACCACGGTTGAGGCGTCATCCGATTTCTCGGTATCCGCCACCTGAAATCCATCAACATTTACCACCAGCGAATTTTGCCAGGTGGACAGGTTAATTGGTTTGCCACATGGCGCCTTCGAGGTGAAGTTACCTGAAGCATCCGTAGAGACGTAATTATAGAAGGTGTAATCATCGGTGTAGAGATCGAGCCAAGTCCAGGCCGTCGCAGGTGAAATGTTGCCGCTGACGGTGCAGGTGAGTGTATTGGTGATAACAACGTCGCCGACACTGTTGGTCCCGGTTGTGACGGTGGGATCTGGCACCTGACTAGAGAAAGCGGTTGTTAGGGCCGGATAGGTCGAGTAATCGTAGGCTGTAAAGACATAATTTGCTGCGGTTTTGCCATCGCCTAGAGTTAGGTCCAGCGAGAAGGTGCCGTCAGTCGCCGCATAAGTTGTAGAATAGGTGTTACCGCCATTGGCATAACCGTCAGCCACGAGGTAGGCTCCCGAAATGGCAGCACCATTCTGGTTGACAACCCGACCGGAAATAGTGGTGATCTCGGGTTGGGCAAACATCAGCGGATAATCAAGGTTCCACCAGGTGTACCATTCATTGGCGATGATTTCGAAATAGTAATCGGTCGTTCCACAGGCAAGATAGTCCAGTGTCGAGGCACTCGGATCGGCATCCACCGTCGTGTAGGCTCCAGTCGAATAATCATAAGTCTTCATGGTGCCTTCGCCGATATAGATCCATTTACCGGTGCTGCTGTTGTAGGAATAGATCGGCATCTGGATGCCATTGGTCGCATCGTCATCACGATCGGTATACTTTTGAACCGCAGTACATCCATCGCTTGGAATATATTTATAAATCACTGTCGATTCGGCCGCCGCCTTGGACGCTCCGGTTGCAACCGTCGGGCTAAGCGGTTCGCCGTTGTTTGGAGTCACCTTTGATTGGAAGAAGGCAACCGACTCCAGGGGATACTCATCAATGACGGCCTTGGCCGCACCTACGCTACCGCCGCCGACACCGACAAAATCACCGGGGAACATCTCGCGCTCAGCCGGTTTGTTCGGATTAAAAGCAGCCAGCTGGCTGGTTATCGCTGTCGCATCCGGGGCCCAACTGGCAGGGATGCTGATATCGAGTTCAGGGATCGAACCAGCGGCCGCAGCGGTCCGTACTTGATCGCTGCCGGCAAACGGAATTAATGCCCCTGAAGCGCGCCGGGTCAAACCGAAACGGAATCCCGGGCCGGTACCACCACCTGCCTTAAACACCCCCGCGGCGGCTTGAACGACCTGGACCGACGCTTGAGCGACATTTCCGGAGACAGTGTATTGGCTATTGTCATCGGATTTAACCTTGATGGTTTTATTCAGGCTGGTATAGCCATCTTTTTCAATCAAGACCGTGATGGTTTCACCCGCCGACGCAACAACTTGAGCCGAGTAAGCCCCTTGCGCATTGGTTTTAGAGAAGGTTGTCGACTTGCTGCCATCCGCCTTAAGGACGGTGATAGTCACCTTGGCATCGGTCAGCACGGTCGGCGTGGCAGAGGCAGCAGCCTTTCTCACCGAGGCAGAAGCGAGCAAGCTCGAAAGTTGACCAATACCCACGGTTCCACCAATAAAGACATTTTTTGCAACCGCAGCTGTTGGAGCATTCACGGTTAGCGTGACCGGGATCGTTACTCCTGTCACAGCGGCATTCGGGGTAATCGTAATCGTTCCCGAATAATTCCCAGCGACTAAACTGCCGGTCAAGAGTCTAACCGCCGGCAGGGTTGCTTGTCCGTTCGCTGCCAAAGTGCCGCTCATAAGGGTCATTGTCAGCCATTCCGCATCACTGGTGGCCGTCCAGGGGACCGACAAGTCGCTGGCGTTTGCCAAGGTCACGGTTTGATCGGCCGGGGTGTTACCGGCCGTTACATTGAATGACAGAGACGCCGGGTTCACCGTCAAGGCTTGACCGATCGTCAACTGAACGGCAACCGTCTTATCTGTCAGACCCGTCGCCGAAACGGTTACTACGGCATTTTGGGTACCCTTGAGCAGCCCGGCGATATCTGCTGTAACAGTAATGTCCTGCGACGCCCCTTGCGCCAAAGATCCGCTGGTGGGAGTTGCCGACAGCCAGTCGGCATTGTCAGCAATTGACCAATCCAGGGTCGTCCCTGCAGCGCCTGAATTGGTCACGGTGACTGTCTGCGTTGCCGGGCTGGCCCCACCCTC
Source organism: Desulfuromonadales bacterium (assembly GCA_024636295.1). GTDB lineage: Bacteria > Desulfobacterota > Desulfuromonadia > Desulfuromonadales > JAGXHI01 > JAGXHI01. Next base: position 23,617 of record JAGXHI010000002.1, on the reverse strand, counting down.
AACCGGTGCCGTAAAGGTCAATGTGGTCGAACCAACAGCGAGAATTGGTAATGCCTGAGCAATATTCAGCTGGGCCGCGACAGGTACGGAACCTAAACCGTCAGCCGTCACCGTGATTGTGGCATTCGATATTCCTGCCGGCAGTCCTGTTTTATCGACAGAAACCGTGACCGTTTGTGAAGCGCCCGCAGCCAATGAACCGCTGGCAGGCATAACCGTCAGCCAGGCCGCATCATCCGTAACCGACCAGACCAACGAAGACCCGGCCGCCCCGGTATTCGTCACGGTAAAAGTTTGTGCGGTCGGATTTGGTCCGTCCACACTCGTGGCATTAAACGTCAGGGTTGTTTTATCCGTCCCGAGAGCAGGGTCTTTAGAAGCCGAGGTATCATCGCCACCTCCACCACAAGCAGACAAGAACAAAGACATGACCAAGAAAACGGTCCCTAGGAACCATAATGTCCCACGTTTCTGAGCATTAACCATTGAGTCCTCCTGAGGTGATAAAGGCTTTTGAATTTAAAAATTCTGCAAAAACTTTTTGTATATGTTCAGGTAAGCAAGAATAAGGAGAAAATTTTAGATAGTTCTCGTCCGGAAACGGCCCTTTTCCGCAATCTCTGCGTCAACCCGCGGATTTGATTGTTCGGCGTAAAGTACTACGCCTCCGCTCAAATCCTTGATTTCCTTGATTTTGCTAAAAATTGCTCGTTTCCAGATCGAAAACTGCATCAATGCTTACCGGGTTTTCCGGATGGATAGTAGATAGGCTTGAAAAGATTAGAGATATAGCGATAAATTTCGATTCCCCCTTTTACAGGTAGGTTTTAATATAGAGAGAATCCAATTCTCCACTCAGTGCTGAGGAGCGGTTCTAAGTTTACATATTTAATAGACAGATTAAAGCGAAAGTCAAGCTGATTTTTTCTAGTTATAAACGCTGTTTTATACCAGATGTGGTCAGCGAATAAGCCCGTATCTGTGAGCGAAGCAGGATCAGGCGCGCGCCGCCGAGATCTTAAATCTCGAGCGGGAAACGATTGTCCGGAGTTCCGGTGAATATAATTGTTTCGGGTCCCTGCAGGCGGTGCGAAAATATGCTTATTTCCCATGGAAAAATGTTTATTCGACCAGGAAAAGATCTCCTGAGTAGACGTGTACATTTTACCTCTATGCTTGATAGACAGTGCCCGCTAAGATCGGGACGGTCAGAGCCGAGGTGATCACAGGTTAGCTTGGCAATAGTCTGAGCAGGTAACTGGAATAACAGGGGCGGATCGGTTCCGCCCAAAGGGAGAAGCGAAGATGAGAGGGCAAAAAACAAAGGTCGTCCTGGTGGTGCTGATCGTAATTCTGGCCGGAGTTTTTTTCGCCTTCGACATCGACCAGTATCTGACCCTCGACTATCTCAAGGCGAGGCAGCACGATTTCCAGCAGTTCTACGCCTCCCACAAGGCGCTGACGCTCGGCGTCTATTTCCTCATCTATGTCATCGTCACCGCCCTGTCGCTGCCCGGCGCCGCCATCATGACCCTGGCCGGGGGGGCGCTGTTCGGTTTTCTCCCCGCCCTGATCGTCGTCTCCTTCGCTTCCACCCTTGGCGCTACGCTCGCCTTTCTTGTCAGCCGCTTTCTGCTGCGCGACTATGTGCAGGAGCGCTTCGGCAAGCGGCTGCGGGCGATCAACGCCGGGGTGGAAAAGGAGGGCGCCTTCTATCTTTTCACCCTGCGACTGGTGCCGATCTTCCCCTTCTTCGTCATCAACCTGGCCATGGGCCTCACGCCCCTGCGCACCCTCACCTTCTACTGGATCAGCCAGCTCGGGATGCTTCCGGGAACGGCGGTCTACGTCAACGCCGGCACTCAGCTCGGCCAGATCCAGAGCCTCTCGGGAATTCTTTCCCCGGGACTGCTCCTCTCCTTCGCCCTGCTCGGCATCTTTCCCCTGATCGCCAGAAAAGGAATCGACACCGTGAAATCGCGCCGCGTCCTCAAGGACTTCTCCAAGCCGAAAAAGTTCGACTACAACGTGGTGGTCATCGGCGCCGGGTCGGCCGGGCTGGTGGCGTCCTACATCGCCGCCGCCGTCAAAGCGAAGGTCGCCCTGGTGGAAAAGCACAAGATGGGGGGCGATTGCCTGAACACCGGATGCGTACCGAGCAAGGCGCTGATCCGCTCGGCGCGGATGCTCTCCTATTTCCGACGGGCCGGCGAGTTCGGCATTCGCCGGGCTGAGGTCGATTTCGATTTCGCCGAGATTATGGACCGGGTGCACCGGGTGATCGGCAAGGTCGAGCCCCACGACTCGGTGGAGCGCTACACTTCCCTTGGGGTGGACTGCATCCGGGGGGAAGCGAAGATCACCTCTCCCTGGAGCGTCGAGGTGGATGGCCGCAGCCTCACCACCCGCGCCATCGTCGTCGCCACCGGCGCCGCCCCCTTGGTGCCTCCCATTGCGGGACTGGACAGGATCGATGTTCTGACCTCCGACAACCTCTGGCAGTTGCGCGAACTCCCCAAAAAGCTCGTCGTCCTCGGCGGCGGCCCCATCGGCTGCGAAATGACCCAGGCCTTCGCCCGTTTCGGATCGGAAGTCACGCAGGTGGAGATGGGGCCGCGGATCATGCCTCGGGAGGACGAAGATGTCTCCGAATTCATCCGCCGTCGGTTCGAAGCCGAGGGGGTGCGGGTGCTCACGGACCATGCGGCCAAAGAGGTGACGATCGCGGGCGACCGGAAGTCGCTGATCTGCGAGAACAAAGGAGAGCGGGTGGAGGTCGAGTTCGACGCCATTCTTGTCGCCGTGGGGCGAAAGGCCAAAGCCAGCGGATTCGGACTGGAGGATCTGGGCGTCCGGATCGAAAAGCAGGGAACCATCGAGACCGATCCTTTCCTGCGCACCAATTTCCCCAGTATCTTCTGCGCGGGGGACGTGGCAGGCCCCTACCAGTTCACCCATACCGCCTCCCATCAGGCGTGGTATGCGGCGGTCAACGCCCTTTTCGGCCAACTCAAGAAGTTCCGCGTGGACTACCGCGTCATTCCCTGGTGCACCTTCACCGATCCGGAGGTGGCCCGGGTGGGCCTGAGCGAGGCCGAAGCCAGGGAGAAAAAGATGGAATTCGAGGTCGTCCGCTTCGAGCTGGAGGAACTCGATCGGGCTATCGCCGAGGGAGAAGAGCACGGCTGGGTCAAGGTCCTCACCCCTCCCGGCAAGGACAAGATCCTCGGGGCGACCATCGTGGGATCTCATGCCGGCGATCTGCTGGCCGAGTTCGTCCTTGCGATGAAGCACGGCCTCGGTCTGAACAAGATACTGGGGACGATCCATGCCTATCCGACCCTGGCCGAGGCGAACAAGATGGCGGCGGGCGCCTGGAAGAAACAGCATGTGCCCGAGAAGCTCCTCGCCTGGGTGGAGCGCTACCACGCCTGGCGCAGGGGATAAGACGCTATAATCGTTCCAGGACAGGAAGGAGTCGCCATGGACAGCAACAAAACGGCTGACAACCGTTCTAACGGCTCCAGACCGTCTCCGTCTCCACACTGAACCGGGCGCAACAGAGGGCTTATTGGGGATCAATCTCTACAACGCCCTTACGGTCAAGGTCATCCTCGACTTTCATCCGTCTGCACCGGCCCTGATAGAGGAGGACCTCATGAAACAGCAGAAAGTGACTTTTCCCAATGCCGACGGCAACGATCTCGCGGCGATCCTTCATCTGCTGGAGGACGAGGAGCCGGTCGCTTTTGTGCTCTTCGCCCACTGTTTCAACCTGCACGAAGAATATCGCCGCCGCGGCAACCGGTCGACGCCGTCAAGAAATCGGGCTTCCAGGCTGAACTGCTGACAACCACCAAGGAGAATTGAATGTTCGGGAGGAAACGCATGGACCAGCTCGGGTAAGATTTAATTCATTCTGGAGATAACACGCATTCATGTCCCAATCCCTACTCACCGTCATCATTCCCACGCTCAATGAGGCGGAGAATCTCCCCGTGCTGTTGGCCGCTCTCGAGCAGCAGCAGGAGATCGACCTTGAGATCATCGTGGCCGACGGCGGCTCCACGGATGCGACCTGCACCGTGGCGCGAGCCTCTTCCGCCCGGGTCGTGAGCGGTCCACGCGGGCGCGGCGCGCAGATGAACGCCGCCGCTGCGGTGGCCGCGGGCGACAGGTTGCTGTTCCTGCACGCCGATTCGTCGCTGGACGATCCCTGCCTGCTAAAAAATGCCCTCGCGGCTCTGAATTTGGCTTTGAAAGATGAAAAACGGACCGCCGGACATTTCTCCTTGCAGTTCCAGCGCAGCACCAGAAACAACAGCCGGGCCTACCGCTATGCCGAAGAGAAGAGCGCATTCAACCGCGTCAACACCACCAACGGCGACCAGGGACTGTTGCTTACCAAAACGTTCTTTGCCGAGCTCGGCGGCTTTGACGAGACCCTGCCGTTTCTGGAAGATCAGCGGATCGCTGAAAAGATCCGATCCCTCGGGTGCTGGATCACCCTGCCGGGCAGGCTGATAACCTCGGCGCGCCGTTTCGAGCGCGAAGGCTTCCATCGTCGCTATATCCTGATGAGCATCATGATGGGTCTGCACAGCATCGGCATCGGGGAGTTTTTCCAGCGGGCCCCGGGGGTTTACCAGGTGCAGACGGAGACCGGCCGGCTGCAGCTCTCGCCCTTCTTCGGCCTGATCTGGAGGATGATGGGAGAGTGGGGCGCTGGCGGCGCCATCCGGGTCTTTTATCGCCTGGGGCGATACATCCGCAGCCACTCCTGGCAGATGTTTTTCTTTTTCGATGTCTGGCTGCGGCCGCACCTCGGGGCGGGGCGCTATCCCTGTCTGAAATTTCACGATCGGGTCTTCGCACCCTGCACCGATTTCAAGGTATTCGATGCCGTCACCGGCCTCCTCTGCTTCGTCTGGTTTCTCGGCATCCTGGCGCCGTTCTTCTGGGTCAGCGACCGCTTATTCTCACCGCAAGGTCACTACACCCCCCGGTAGAAGGTCACCACCAGCGGTCGGCCAAGGCGGGCTTCGACGCCTTTCAGGCGGCCTGTCTTACACTGACGTATACGATTTTTTCTTGGGAGAATCAGGACGGTGTCAAAGGACTTTCAGGACGGATTTCTGCTTCTGGCTTATGTGACCAGCAGACCGAAAAGGCCAGAAGAAAGGCGCGGCGCTTCAGATTGCGTTGAAACGCCGCGCTCACATGCTGCTGATAGCTTCCCTGAGCGTGCAGATCATCCATCAATTCATGCCGGTTAATCGCTTTCCCGAAAATCCGATTCACAGCTCATGAATGCCACGTCAAAAGCCCTCGAAGGCTTTTTTACCAAGATCAGGAGAGGTCGAAGCGATCGAGGTTCATCACCTTGGCCCAGGCCGCCACAAAGTCCTGGACAAACTTCTTCTGCGCGTCCGCGCTTCCGTACACCTCGGCCAGAGCCCGGAACTGGGAGTTCGAGCCGAAGATGAGATCAACGCGCGTGCCTTTCCACCTGGCTTCGCCTGTCTTGCGGTCGCGCCCCTCAAACAGCTCCTGGGCATCCGACACCGGCTTCCACGTCGTGTTCATGTCGAGAAGATTCACGAAGAAGTCATTGGTGAGCGTCTCGGGCCGCCTGGTGAAGACGCCATTTTGGGATTGTCCGAAATTAGCGTTCAGAACGCGCATGCCGCCGACCAGAACCGTCATCTCGGGAGCGGTCAGCGTGAGCAATTGCGCCCGGTCCACCAGCAACTCCTCGGTCGATATGCTGTACCTGGCTCTCTGGTAGTTACGGAACCCGTCTGCAGCCGGTTCGAGAACGGCGAAGGCTTCCACGTCCGTTTGCTCCTGCGTCGCATCGGTGCGTCCCGGTGAGAATGGAACGGTCACCTCGTGCCCGGCGTTCTTCGCCGCCTGTTCGACCGCCGCGCAGCCGCCCAGGACGATCAGGTCGGCGAGGGAAACCTTCTTCCCGCCTAAATCCGTGCTGTTGAATTCCCGCTGGATTTTCTCCAGGGTCTTCAGCACCTTCGCCAGTTGCCCCGGCTGGTTAACCTCCCAATCCTTCTGCGGGGCGAGTCGGATGCGCGCCCCGTTCGCTCCGCCGCGTTTGTCGGAGCCGCGGAATTTGGACGCCGACGACCAGGCGGTCGAGACCAGCTCGGAGACGGACAATCCCGAAGCGAGGATCTTGCTCTTAAGGGTGGCCATGTCCTGTTCGTCGATCAATTTATGCGTGACTGTGGGGATCGGGTCCTGCCAGAGCAATTCCTCTTCAGGCACTTCCGGCCCGAGATAGCGCACGCGAGGACCCATGTCGCGATGGGTCAGCTTGAACCAGGCTCGGGCGAAAGCGTCGGCGAATTCCTCGGGGTTCTGCAGATACCGCCGCGCGATCGGCTCATAGATCGGATCGTAGCGAAGGGAGAGATCCGCCGTGGTCATCATCGGCCGGTGCTTCTTTGACGGGTCATGCGCGTCAATTACCAAGTCCTCTTCATCCACGTCCCTGGCCAGCCACTGATGCGCGCCGGCGGGGCTCTTGACCAGCTCATACTCGTATTTGAAAAGCACCTTCAGATAGCCCATGTCCCACTTGGTCGGATTCGGCTTCCAGGCGCCCTCGATGCCGCTGCCTATCGTTTCGCCTCCCTTGCCGCTGCCGAAGCTGCTCTTCCAGCCGAATCCCTGTTCCTCTATTCCGGCGGCTTCGGGCTCAGCTCCCACATGGGCGGCATCGCCGGCGCCATGGCATTTGCCGAACGTGTGCCCACCCGCGACGAGGGCGACCGTCTCTTCGTCGTTCATCGCCATGCGCGCGAAGGTTTCACGGACATCGCGGCCCGACGCGACCGGATCCGGCTCGCCGTTCGGCCCTTCCGGGTTCACATAGATCAAACCCATCTGCACGGCGGCGAGCGGATTTTCGAGTTCCCGGTCCCCTTCATAACGTTTGTCGGCAAGCCACTCGCCTTCGGAGCCCCAATAAATATCCTCTTCCGGCTCCCAGACGTCTTCGCGTCCACCGGCGAAACCGAAGGTCTTGAATCCCATCGACTCCAGCGCGCAGTTACCGGCGAGGACCATCAGGTCGGCCCAGGAGATTTTCCTGCCATATTTCTGCTTGATCGGCCAGAGCAATCGACGCGCTTTGTCAAGGTTCACGTTGTCCGGCCAGCTGTTGAGCGGCGCGAAACGCTGGGTGCCGGTCCCGGCGCCGCCGCGGCCGTCGCCCATGCGGTAGGTGCCTGCACTGTGCCATGCCATCCGGATCATGAGTCCCCCGTAGTGACCGTAATCGGCCGGCCACCAATCCTGCGAGTCGGTCATCAGCGCATGGAGATCCTGCTTCACGGCATCGAGGTCGAGACTCTTGAATTCTTCAGCGTAGTTGAAATCCTCGCCCATCGGATTGGACAGAATGGAATGCTGGTGCAGAATATGAAGGTTCAACCGGTTCGGCCACCAGTCCCGGTTCGACATGCCACCGTGGGTTAACCGCTTGCTGGTTCTGCCCGTTACCGGGCACTTGCTTTCTTCATTCATGAGTTTTCCTCCTGGCCTTTAAAAATCGGTGGTGATATTGAGTTTCAAGATTTGCTGCACACCGGCAGGCAGTATCTATTCCTTCCCCTCGCATTCGCGGCAAAGTCCATACACAACGACATTCCTGCCTTCGATCCTTCCCCACGCCTTGAGTTCATCGGGAAGAGACGCCTCGTCAAAGAAGGCCCATTCAAAATCGACGATCTCTTTGCAACTCCTGCAAATGAGATGATGATGGGGGGCGCCGCGCACTTCGTAGCGGGCATGGCTTTCGACCGACTCGATCCTGTGGACAAGTCCGTGCCGGGACAGGGTGCCGAGCGTACGGTAGATCGTATCCAGAGAAAGCGTAGGAAACTTCACCAGAAGGCGCCTGTGAAGCTCTTCCACGGAAGGATGGTCCATGCTCTCCGCCAGTTCGCGAAAAATCTCCAGCCGCTGGGGCGTGAGCCTGAGGCCGGATTGCCTGCAGGCATCCTGGAATCCAGCAAGTTCATCGTTTCTGTTCTTCATCAAGAGAAGCCCTGCACTATTAAGAATAATTATTAGCTAAGAAGATTACCGCACAATGAGGTGATGTCAAACACGGGAAGAAAAAATTTCGAGTGGGCGTGAGAGAATTCTACACCCCAGCAATTCATGGCATCTTCGCAGGCTGTACCGCGGCTACAGGCGCGCTATTCTGGAGGCGAAGGGAGCACCGCTTGAGCGGCGCTTCGGAATGCACTTCGAAGCCCTGCAGGTGGGGTTCTGATTCAGTGTACCTTCCTTTCATATCGTCACTGGAGGCTGCATCTTCGATTGTCCGGGGGTCTTTTTTTATCTAATGGCAGTCCAAGGTAAAGTAAAAGGTGGCGCCCTTCCCCAGTTCCCCCTCGGCCCAGACCCGGCCTCCGTGGAGCTTGATGATCCGCTGAACTGTCGCCAGACCGAGACCGAAACCCTGGAACTCCTGGCTGCCGGGAAGACGCTCGAAGGCCCTGAACAACAGCTCGGAGTGCGCTATGTCGAAACCGGGTCCGTTGTCCCGAACGAAACAGACGCGGCTCTTCCCCGCCGCTTCCTTCGCGCCGAATTCGATGAACGCATCTTCCTTCTTGCCGGTATACTTCCAGGCGTTGTCGAGAAGATTATCCAGAACGACCCGCAACAGTTTCGGATCGCCTTGAGCGCTCACCCCTGGCTCAATGCGAAAGGTCCTCCGCCGATCGTGGGGCTTCTTTTCGAGTTCCGCGGCGACCGACCGGGCCATTTCGCTGAGATCGACCGTCTCCGATTGCAGTTCGCCGTGCGTCAGACCGGAAAAATTCAACAGGGTGTCGATCAGCTCGCTCATGCGCTGGACTCCCTGGTCGACCTGGTGCAGATATCCCCTGCACCTCTCATCCAGGCTCTCGCCGCATAATTGCGCGATCACCTGGCAGTAGCCGCCGATGATCGCCATGGGACCGCGCAGGTCATGGGCGACGGTATGGCTGAAAGCCTCAAGCTCCAGGTTGGCGATTTCGAGTTCATGGGCGTGCTGCTCTAGATCTGTGTGCAGCTTCCGGACTTCCTCCTCGATCCGCTTGCGCTCGGTGATATCAGAAATCGCCACCCGACACTCCTGACCCGACGTGCAGGCCACCGCCTCCATACGGATGATGCGCGGCTCCTTGCCATTGCCGAGCAGAGGCACTTCGCACGCTTCTCTCCCCTGGCTCTCCATGACCCGCCCGAGAAAGGCCTGGAAGACAGAGCGGCTCTCGGCGGCGAGAAAAAGGGCGAAGGGGCGCCCGCTCAGTCGGGACCGCTCCATCCCCATGAGAGCGGCGCCGGTCAGGTTGATGGCGCGGATGTTCCCGGCGCCATCGAAGGTGGAATATCCGATCGGCGCGAAATCGTACAGATCGGTATACTTCTCCAGCGCCGCTTCCATCTCGTCCCGGGCATGACGCAGCTCATTGTTCTGCATCTCCATCTCGACCTGGTGGACCTGCAGTTCGTGCAGGAGCTTCTGCGGGTCATCCCCGGAGCGCGGGGAGCGGGCAGGCGTTTTTTCGCGCAGAGTCTCTTCCGCGCGGCGGCGCAATTCGTCCGGTTCAAGCGATCTCTTATCATTTTTCATTCTATGACCCTTCCTTCGGCAGATCCGAGGGGCGTCCACCGATGTCCACGAATACATTTCCAAGGTTTCGACCAACGGACCGCGGGCGGTGTGATGGCCTGCACCCAATGATGGATGGACTTTACCTGATGTGCCTTTCCCCCTGCCAGGTATGTCGACTTTTCTCAGCCTCCCCCGTCATCTTCCTGGCCTGGGTGAAGATAGACCGTACCTTTTTGGGATTCATACCTTCTATTCTCGCTAATCCTTTTTCGTCTGCAGCAGCGACCTTCGCAATCGTGTCATAGCTGGCTTCTACCAGACGCTGCGACAGGATTTCCCCTATCCCTTTGAGTTTTTGCAACTCTTTCATTTGTTTTTTCATGGTATCGTCCTCTCAAGGAATATGCGCTTTTTTGTGCTTTCTGCCGGATTCGTGAACCTCTTGCTGATCACCAAGGGTCAGCAGGCTGTCACGATCGTTATGGCGTTTTCCTTTGCGGTCATCGAGCCGGGTTTTCATCGGCGTCCGTACTGCTGTTATCGCCTCTTCTCCCGCCGTGGAGGCAATGGTGTTGAATCTGACCTCCGGTTCGATGCAGAGCAGCTTCATCGCTCCGAGCAGGATACTGAAGTGGTCGGACTTGAGGTGGGCGGCCAGGTCTTCATTGGTTTTCCACTCCTGCTTGAAAAAAATGATATTTTCTGCCTCCGCATCCACACAGCAATAGCAGCTCAGGCATCCCTGTTCGTTCCGGATCGGATCGAACAGGGACTTGATGGTTTGTAAAACTTCCATGCGCTTGTCAGAAGGCACGGACATCTTGATCGTAACGTCAACCATGGGCTCCATCCTGTGGCATGAGGCTCCTTCAATAAATTCACCTGGCATGCGCCCGGAAAACTTAAATCCGGTCAAGCAGCATCAGGATGTGGAGACCCAAGTATCAAGCCAGGCCCGCCATTCGTCTGGGCAATGCAGCCGGCAGCAGCAGAATGAGGACGACGATCAAAATCGTTCCGGGCATGGCCCCTCCGATTTTCTCCATTTGATGGACCACGAAGATGGGATGGCTTTTCAGGTCTTTGCCCTGTCATGGTCGCCTCCCTTGGAGAAACCCGACAACTATGACAATCAGGGCCACGACCAGCAGGATGTGAATTAAACCTCCCAGGGTATAGCTGCTCACCAATCCCAGAGCCCACAGAATGACCAGTACTACCGCAATAGTCCACAACATAAGAATTCTCCTTTCTGGTTGTCCTTTACACCATCCGGGCCTCCGTTCTCAGGAAACCGGCTCCGGATGCGCTGCAATCAATTGACGACTGCACCGTTAGCTGTTCAGGCTACTTCCCCAAAACCTTCTTGGCCTGGCCGATCTTTTTCTGCGCTTTGCCGGCGACCTTTTCGATCGTACCTTCGGCTTTAAGCTTTTCGTTGTTATTCAGTTTTCCGACGGTCTCCTTGAGCCTGCCTTTCATCTCGTGGAAGGTTCCTTCCGCTTTATCCTTTATGCGGGTTTTCATGGTCTTTCTCCCCTGATTGTCTCGTTTCGTCGGACGCAAACCTTCCGGTTATTACTCCTTCGCGGCAGTCGCGGCCCTGATCCTGGCAAAGGCGCTGACCCCGGGCCTGATGGTTTCCTTCAGGTTGTCGCCGTCCACAACGGCCTTCGCGGCGACAGGCCTGATGGCATCGATCCCCCGAGGCGTAAGGTCGTTGGAGAGATAAAGCTGAATTTCCTTGATATCCGTCAAATAGGACTGCAAAGCGCCCTTAACCCCTACGCTGGCCGCGGGTATTCTTGCGTAGATCTCCCTCACCTCGATCCGCCGTTGTTCGCTGAGCGCTCGGATCTCGGGATTTGTGTACGAATTTTCCCACTCCGCCAGGTAGTTGTCGCCCTGGGTCGTCATCTTTTCGGTATGCATGATCAGCTGTTTGCCCAGCTTCTCCATCTCGGTGACATTTTTGGTGTAAGCGTCAAAGGACTTTTTCGGGTCGTCCTGCTGCGGTCTGACGAGATCCTCCAATGAGGCGTTGGTCTTATCGATCTGCACAAGGGCCTGTTGGTAATCTTTTTCCACGGCCCGCATCGAGGTGGTGGTTTCTGTGGCCCGCTCCCTGCCGGTAGTCGCACAACCGCTCAGAACGAGGATGAATACGAGAACCGCGGTGTGGAAAAAGCTGGACGGTCGAAATTTCAGATTCACTGTTTTCTCCCTTTCAGGTGATGTAAGTTTTCACAGCCTTGCCTTCTTAGATCGCAACGAACATGCCAGCGGTGACGATAGGCGCTAAAAGGTGTAAGCAATTGATAAAAGGGAGGAAATTCAAGGGCAAAGAAGGCAGGGTGAAAAGAGGTCTTCAACGGAATCCGTTATATTTGACAGTATTGCCAAATACGACGACCGCTCTTCGGTTGCAGACGCTCCTGGCCGTGCTGCCTTCAGGATCCTTGTGGTATTCTAAGCGCGGAGAGGTCGCCATCAAGATGGGTTGAGTGATTGGTGGGTTGAGTGATTGGCGGCGGCAAACGCAAGGTGCGCATGCAGGGGAGTCGCAGTCACTCCGCGTGCGCAATTCGGACGATCTCCTTGGCGATATCCTCAGGAGAAAGAATAAAATCGATACACCCGCTTGCTATTGCGCTCTCAGGCATATCCGGCTGTGCGGCTGAGTCGGGCTTCTGTGCGATGCATATGCCCCCGACTTCTTTTATGCCGCACAGCGCCGCCGCCCCATCACCATCATAGCCCGAGACAATGACCGCGATAAGTCTGCCGTCCCAGTGCTCCGTCAGGGAGCGCAGAAAAACCGTAATCACGTCGGGCCATCCCCTGGGCTTTGATATCGGTTTTAACCGGAACTCATCATCAAGAACATGCAAATCACGATTTTGCGGGATGATGAACACGTGGTTCGGCTCGATGAGTAATTTCTCCGTGATCAGATCAACCGGCATCTCCGTGTATTGCGGGAGAATCTCATGGAGCCGGGTGGCTACGGTTCTCAGATGATTGACGATGACGATAGCTACACCCATATCGGAAGGAAGATGCCGTAGTAACCGAATATAGGCGTCAAGGCCACCGGCCGATCCGCCCACGCAGACAACAGGAAAGTTTTTTGCAACAGTATCAGCTTTCATTGACAATCACTCCGCTTCGGCTTTTCAATCCCCACCTCTCTTTCTTTTGCCACCTCTTCATCAACCTTCATCCCAGGCTCCCCTTCCGACCACCTCCGGCAAGACAGGTAAGGTGCAACTTGCGTGCCTGAAAAGACTTTTGGCTGCTAACGAATGCAAGAGGCTGGTAATACACCGGAATGCTGCAGGAGAAAAGGATGGGTTAAGGTAAAGCCGCCAGCGACAGCTGTCATATTTCACATTACTGTCGAATATGACGGGTCCAGCTACCGGCTTTGAATGGTTGAACGGGGAGGTCTGTTATTGCCTGCGGATACCATGTTTGCGCATCCGGGCGCGCAGGGTGCTGGGATTGAGGCCGAGGAGAAGTGCCGCGCCGCCTTTCCCGTCGACGCGCCAGTTGGTTTTATGCAGCACATGGAGGATATGGTCGCGTTCCAGGTCGGCGAGGGCCTTGACCTCCTGTTCGGTATCCTCCACGGTCTTATGAAAGATCTCGAACCGGTCCAGGACCTCCAGTGTGGCGCCCTGGCTGGTGATGACCGCCCGCTCGATGACGCTCTCCAGTTCGCGGACGTTGCCGGGCCAGTGGTAATCCTGGAGGGCGTTCAGGGTCTCTTGCGAAACGCTTCCGATCTTCTTGCCCGTTTTCTTGTTGAATTTGCCGACAAAATAATCGACGAGCAGCGGGATGTCTTCCTTGCGCTGCCGCAGGGGCGGGATGGTGATGGGGAAGACGCTGAGCCGATAGAAGAGGTCTTCGCGGAACCGGCCCGCCCGGATTTCCTCTTCCAGCTTCCGGTTGCTGGCCGCGATGATGCGGGCATCGACCTTGAGGGTGCGGGGGCTGCCCAGCCGCTCGAACTCGCCGTCCTGGATGACCCGCAGCAGCTTGACCTGCAACTCCTGTGGCATCTCGCCGATTTCGTCGAGGAAGATGGTGGCGCCGTCGGCCAGTTCGAAGCGTCCCATCTGGCGCGCATGCGCCCCGGTAAAGGCGCCCTTCTCATGCCCGAAGAGTTCGCTTTCGATGAGGTTCGCCGGCAGCGCCGTGCAGTTGACGGTGATCATGGGCCGGCTGCCGCGGGAACTGCGGCGGTGGATTTCGCGAGCCACCATCCCCTTGCCGGTGCCGGTCTCGCCAAGCAGCAGAACGGACGTGTCCTGGGGCGCCACCTGGTCGATTCGGAAGAAGACATAGCTGATGACGGGGCTCTTGCCGATGATCTCGCCGAAGCGCTCCTCCCGGGCGAGTTCCTGCTGCAGATGGACGTTCTCGACCTGAAGCTTTTCGGTCAACTGCTTGATTTTTGCTAGAGCATCCCGCAGGGCGGCTTCCGCCTTCTTGCGCTCTTCGATTTCCTCCAGGAGATGCGCGTTCGCCAGGGACAACTCTGTGGTCCTCTCCTGGACGGTTGCCTCCATCCGGTCATGGCCCTGCTGCAGATTCTCTTCCAACTGCCTTCGCTCCGTGACGTTGACGATCGAGGTCAGGATGCGGTCCGCCTTGCTTCCATCGGTGACCGCGACGCTCTGCAATTGCCCGTAGATCACCCCTCCGTCTTTGCCAGAGAGCCTGATTTCGCATCGCAACACGGCCTGTTGTTCCAGAGCCGCTCTGAGGTGGCGGGAAAAAATCTCCCGCCCTTCGGCATCCGCAATGAACCGGGGAAAGGGAGCCTGGACCAGTCGTTGCCGCTCGGCTCCCAGCAGTTGCGCACCGGCCAGATTGATCTCGCGGATCAGCCCGCGAGGATCGAAGACGAAATAGCCTACGGGCGCAAAATCATAGAGTTCCGAATACTTGTGCAGCGACAACTCCAGTTCCTGTCGGGCCCGGCGCAGCTCTTCATTCTGCATCTCCAGTTCGACCTGATGGACCTCGATTTCATGAACGAGCCGCTGCGTTTCGATCTCGTTCATGGGGGGGCGGCTTTGCGGAGTTCTCGCACATAACCTTTTCTCCGCCTGGTCGCGCAGGTCCGCGGCAGTTTTGGAAAAACGCTTGTCCTGGCCTTCCCCCATGGTTACCTCTTCACCGACGGGAGTTTCTGATCCGGCTGGGACTCAAGCACCCCCTTGAGTTTTGCAATCTCCTCGCGCAGCTCAGCTTCCAGCGTCTTTGTGGCGGTGATGTCGGCAAAGGTCATCACCACGCCGTCGATCACATCTTCCTGCGTGCGGTAGGGCATGATTCGCACCTTGAACCAGGTCCCCTTGCGGGTGGCGATCTGCTTCTCGGAGAAGGTCAGGGTCCGAAGCACTTCGCGCGCATCTTCAGTCAACTCCGGATAGAGCAGAGTGGAGGAGATATCGGTGAGCGAGCGCCCCACGTCCGCCGGGATCAGGCTGAAAATCCTTTCCGAACCGGTGGTGAAGCGTCGCACGCTCAGCCCTTTGTCCAGAAAGACGGTGGCGATCTCGGTGCTGTTGAGCAGGTTGTTCATGTCGCTGGTCGCCCAGGCGAGTTCGTCCAGCCGGGAGAGCTGCTCGGCGTTGACCGTCTGCAGCTCTTCGTTCATGGACTGCATCTCTTCCCGGGAGGTGGTCAACTCCTCGTTGGTGGACTGCAGCTCCTCGTTGGCGGACTGCAGCTCTTCGTTGACGGCCCGGAATTCTTCCTGCGTGGTCTGCATCTCCTCGTTCATCGCCCGGACTTCCTCCTGGGCGCGCCGGACTTCCTCCCTCATCTCAGTCGCTTCGGCGCCCGGGATCGAGGCGGATCTGCCGCGGGCCGTCGCTTTCGCCGCCGCGGGGGGTGGCGCGTCGCGAAAAACGATCATCACCAGCCCCCGCAGCGCCTCCGGTTCGGTAACGGCTTGAACGGTGAGATCCACCGTCTGCGCATCGCCTTCACCCCGGATTTCGATTCCAAGGACGGTCGCCTCTCTCTTTTGCCGGACCGCCTTATGGAAGGCGCCGGTCAGCTCATAACGCAGCCCCTCGCGGGCCATGGCGAAGATGTTCCAGTTGGCCTTGCCGGCCGCCGGCTCCAGGTACTTCCCCGTGCGCCCGCTGATGTAGAGGATGTCCCCCTGATCGTTGGTCAGCACGGCGGCCGGGGAATAGCGCTGCAGCAGCAATCGATCGGCCTGCGTCTGCAGGCTTTCGGGAGCTTTCGGGATTGCCCGCGCCGCGGCCGCACCCGCCGGTGCGCCGGCAGACGAGGCCGGGAACTCGACCGCCACCTCTCCGGCCGTCGTCTCGCGCCGCCGGTAGATGCGCAATTTGCCGTTCTGCGCGGTGAAGAGCCGGGTATGGGCGCCGATCGATTCGGAGCTGCCGAGAACCAGCAGTCCGCCGGGATTCAGACTGAAGTGAAAGAGCGGCAGCAGCTTCTTCTGAAGCTCCGGTGTCAGATAGATCAGCAGGTTGCGGCAGCTGATGAGATCGAGCTTGGTAAAGGGGGGATCCATGATGAGGTTCTGCGGGGCAAAGGTCACCAGATCGCGAATTCCCTTGCCGACGCGGTAGCCGTTCTGCGTCTGGGCGAAAAAGCGGCTGAGGCGCTCGGGCGTCACGTCGGCGACGATATTGGGAGGAAACAGACCCCGGCGGGCCTTGTCGATGGCATCCGCGTCGAGATCGGTGGCGAAAATCCGTACTATCAGCTCAGCTTTGGGCTTGACCTTCTCCAGAGCTTCTTTGAGGACCATTGCCAGGGAGTAGGCCTCCTCCCCCGTCGAGCAGCCGGGCACCCAGGCCCGCAGCGTCTGGCCGTGCGGGAATCGGGCGAGAAACTTCGGCAGAACCACATCCCGCAAATGATCCCAGGCCTCCGGGTCCCGGAAAAAATTCGTCACCCCGATCAGCAGCTCCTTGAAGAGAAGCCCCGCTTCCTGGGGATTCTCCCGCAGATACCGGACATAGTTGTTCATCCCGTCGATCTGGTGGATCCCCATGCGCCGCTCGATGCGGCGGCAGAGGCTGGCCTTTTTGTACAGGGAGAAGTCGTTGCCGGTGTGATCCCGCAGCAGGATGACCACCTTCTCCAGGGCGCTGCGATCCTTTTCATCCAGGGGCGATTCGGCCTTGGTCTGGGGCGGGGCGTGCCGCAGATAGGCCATCATCTTCTCCGGCAATTCCTCCGCCGGAGCCACCAGGTCGGCCAGTCCGGCGTCGATGGCGCTTCTGGGCATGCTGTCGAATCTGGCCGAAGCCGGCGCCTGCACCAGCGTCACACCGGCTTTCTCCTTGATCGCCCGCAAGCCCATGGTGCCGTCCGAGCCCATGCCCGAGAGGATGACGCCGATGCTGCGGCCCTGAGAGTCCTCGGCCAGGGACCGGAAGAAAAAGTCAATGGGCAGGCGCAGTCCGCGCGTGGCCTCCGGCTCGAAGAGGTGCAGGGACCCGTGCAGAATGGACATGTCCTTGTTGGAGGGGATCACATAGACGCAGTCCGGCCGGACCCGCATCCGGTTCTGGGCCTGGAAAACTTCCATGGTTGTCACCCGCTGCAGCAGCTCCGGCATGATCCCCTTGTGGTTCGGGTCCAGGTGCTGGATTACGACGAAGGCGACCCCGCACTTTTCGGGGACGCGCCCGAGGAACTGCTCCAGGGCCTCCAGCCCGCCGGCGGAGGCGCCGATGCCGGCGACGGGGCAGGGAGGAGTTTTTGCGGACTCGAAGGGATGACCGGCAGTTTTCGGGGTCGGCTCGGTCGGCGCCGGCTTTTGCGTTCCCTGCTTTTTGGTGGGCACGTTTTTTCTCCAGTGGTGAAAAGAGCTGACGATCGACTCGGCGGCTTTCCAAGACCGAGAATGAGGCGATATCATAAAATACCAATATATCGCGCCCGCCACCCTGATACAAGCATGGATATCGCTGCCGGGCTCGCATCGAACCCGCCGAGGCGGAGCACGGAAGACTTTTATGCGGCAGCATGCCACCGATAAACACAGCCGCAACCCTCATCCGCCTCGCAATCTCTGATATAGTGATGGCGTCGCAAAAAGTCCGCCCTACGGCGTTACGGCGTTTTTTCAGGACCTCGACATACCTGATGTATGCCTTCGCCCCTGAAAAACCACCAGGCCTTGTAGGACGAAATTTTTGCTTAGCCATTCACAAATTTTGCTTTCTTGCGAAAGCATCATCCATTGAGTTTTTGCGAATGCATCATATAGTAGAAATTCGAAAATCCTTTTCAACTGACGCGGCACCCCGGAGGCACATGAAAGACGACTCTATTAAAAGTCCAAATACAGGCAATACCGGCCGCAAAAATCTCTCGGAAGAGATCCTGGACACCCTGTGGGAGCCGTTGCTGGTCCTTGAAGATGACTTACGCGTGCAGTCGGCCAATGACGCCTTCTACAATCACTTCAAGGTGGAACCGGCCGAAACGGTCGGCCGGAAGGTCTACGACCTCGGCAACGGACAGTGGGACATCCCCCTTCTGAGGGAGTTGCTGGAAGAGGTGTTGCCGAAAGAAACTTTCCTCAGAGACTTCGAGATTCAGCACACCTTTGAACAGATCGGCCGGCGCACCCTGCTGCTCAAAGCCCGGCGCGTCGATCATCTGCAACTGATCCTGCTCGCGATGGAGGATATCACCGTCCGCAAAGAGAATGAGGCGTTACGGGCGGCCAAAGAAGTCGCAGAGGAGGCCAATCGCGCCAAAAGTGAATTCATGGCCAATATGAACCATGAGTTTCGCACCCCCATGACGGTTTTTCTGGCGGCAATCGAACTTCTCCTGCAGCTCGAGCGAGACCCCGAGCGCCGGCAGATCCTGGAAATGGCAGATCAATCGGCGCAGCGCCTGCGCACCCTCCTCGACAATATCCTCGACTTCTCCAGCATCGAGGCGCACGGGGTCAAAATCGAAATGGTGCCTTTCAATCTTCGGGACTGCGTGCAGAACGCCGTGCAGATGATGAGCGCCAAGGCCCAAGTGAAAAATCTTCAACTGATCATGGAGATTTCCTCAACGATACCCGCCTCGTTTATAGGCGACCCGGGCCGCCTGGGACAGATTCTCGTCAATCTGATCGACAATGCCATCACGTGCACCGATGAAGGAAAGGTGCGTGTTTCCGTACGACCCTGCAGCGACTACGTGGAGTTTTCCGTGAGTGACACCGGCATCGGGGTCCCGGAAGAGAAAAGGGAGGCGATTTTCCAGCGCTTCAGCCAGGCCGATGGATCGTTTAAGCGCAGGCATGGCGGCGTCGGTCTGGGATTGGCCATATCCCAGGGGCTGGTCGACCTGATGGGGGGAGGCCCGATTGGATTGAGGGAACGGCCAGGGGGCGGGAGCGTCTTTTTCTTCCCCCTTCCACTCAAAGCTGCGAAAAGCGACAGGACCTCCTTGGCCGCGGACCATGCTGAAGCAACGGCCGCCCCGCTTTCCAGTCCCTTCATCCTCCTGGCGGAGGACGAACCGATGATCCGGAAGGTGATCCAGACGATCTTGACCCACTGCGGCTGGCGGTCGGAAACCGCCGGGACCGGCCGCGAGGCTGTCCGGAGGTGGAAAGAAGGGAATTTCGATCTGATCCTGATGGACCTGCAGATGCCGGAGATGGACGGCCTGGAAGCCACCCGGCAAATCCGTGAGACCGAAGAGGGCAAAAAAATCTGCATCCTCGGCCTGACCGGTCATACCCGCCGCGAGCTCATGGAGGAGTGCCTGGACGCAGGCATGGATAAGGTCCTGACGAAACCGGTGAAGATCAAGGAGCTTTGTTCGGTCATCGACAGCTGCCTCGCAGCGCCCCCACCGCTGGACCGCTCCTTCAGCTGAGCAGGTTCAGGCGACGCCCCCTCGGCGGGAAAGAGCCATTCACCCCTCCCTGCCAGATCATATCGCCGCCTTGGGGACCCGTCCGGTCTGCAATGCCATCTTCTGCCTGTAGTAAAAAGGCTGTTTTTTCATGATGCCAATCGCCATGTGGTTCGGGCTCGCGACGAGCTATCCGGTCAACTGGTGGCTGCTGAATAAGGGGATCAAGGAGAAGATGTAGGCCATCCGATCCCTACGCCTTCTCAGTATCTAAAACCAGAAGCGCCCTCCCGCCACTACAGCCCCGGACTCGATATCCATTCCCTCTTTGTCCAGATTGTGGGCGGTCTCTCCGACTTTCCGGCTCCAGCTCACCCCGACATAGGGAGCGAACTCCCGGCGGATCTGGTACATCAGGCGCGCCCCCAGGGTTATGTCGGTGATCCCCTGCCAGGTCTCGTATTCGGGAACGTCCTGCACGGAGGCGGCGGTTTCCAGACGGGGGACCAGACGCAGCCTTTGGCTCAGGAGGATTTCGTACTCGACTTCCAGGTCGGCGGAGATGTCTCCGTCTTCGCTGAGATAGGCATTGGCGTCGACTTCGAACCACAGGGGGGCCAGGCCCAGGACACCCAGGGTGGCGAAGGTCCGGTCCGGGTCGGGTTTGAGATCATGACGGATCCCGGCGCGCAGATTCCAGAAGGTGGAGATGCTGCGCCCGTAGAGCAGTTTTATTTCCGCCTCCTCCACCTTGTCCTCCGTCTCCGACCATTCCCCCTCGCTTTCCAGGTAGAGCTTGTTGTAGTCGGCGCCGACCCAGCCCATCACGTCCCAGAGGACTGACTCCTTGTCGTGCTCGCGCCACTGGTACTCCAGGCGGTCCGCCCGGAAGGTGGCGAAGACTTCATTGTCGTGGATCGGTTGGACGCCGAAGTTCTGCTGGGGCCTTCCCGGTTGATCCTCGGCGTACTTGCGGATCTCCTCTCCGGGCGGTGGTCCGGGCTTGCCCTCCCGGTAGTCGGCGGGAAAAACCCGTTCCCGCGGATCAGCGTAGGTTCCGGCGGCACAGACGGTCATCGGCAGCAGTACGAGACTTAAAACAGTCAGCAGCTTTTTCAAAGCGACCCTCCATTGGCAAGGAAAGTGCCGGCTCCCTCAGGCCACACGGATGACCTGGAACATGCCCGCCTCCATATGATACAGAAGGTGGCAGTGAAAGGCCCAGTCTCCCTTTTCGACAGGGGTGATCAGGGCCGAGAGGACCTCGCCCGGCTTGGTCAGAATCGTATGTTTGAACGGCAGGGGATCGGCGCCATTTTCGAGCTGCATCCACATGCCGTGGAGATGAATGGGATGCTCCATCATGGTGTGATTCACCAGGAAGAGCCTCAATCGTTCATTGTGCCGGAAAAAGTAAGGACCGGGATGCTCGGTGAACTTCCTGCCGTCGAAGGAGAACATGTACCGCTCCATATTGGCGGTAATGTTGATGGTCATCTCCCGGTCCGGGGTCGGCTCGTAGGGCTGCTCTGCATCGGAGACCAGGTCGGCGTAGGTCAGGACAGGCCAGCCGTCATCCCCGAGTCCGATGCCCGGCTCGTCCAGCCGGTGCTTGGGATTTTTGATCACCATCGCCACATTCACCCGTTCATTGTCCGGCAGGAAGGGTTCGGGGCCGTTGGGCCCGGGAATCCTGGGGTCGTGTTCGGGGTCTCTTTTCATGGCCTTCATCTTGGCCGGATCCATATCGCCGAAGATCTTGTCGTCCATCATCCCCATGCCGATATCCTCCAGCCGCCGAGCCGTCCGGGGGCGCAGAGGCGGAACCGGCGCCGACATCCCCGCCTCGGGAGCGAGGGTGCCCCGGGTATATCCGCTGCGGTCGAGGGATTCGGCGAAGATGGTGAAGGCCCTGTCTTCCATCGGCGTCACCAGAACATCGTAGGTCTCTGCCACGCCGATACGGACTTCATGAATATTCACCGGCTTGACCGCCTTGCCGTCGGCCATGACGACATCCATGTTCATTCCCGGGATGCGCACGTCGAAGCTGGTCATGGTCGAGGCGTTGATGAAGCGAAGACGGATCGTCTCTCCCGGATTGAAGAGAGCCGTCCAGTTCATGTCGGGGGAGTTGCCGTTCATCAGGTAGGTGTAGGTGGAGGCGGTGACGTCGAGCAGGTCGACGGGACTCATGCGCATCTTCCCCCAGGCCATGCGATCCTTTACCGTATTAAGGAACCCGCGTTCGCTGACATCCTCGAAGAATTCCCCGACGGTACGCTGCTGGAAGTTGTAGTAGTGGCCCAGAAGATTGATGTTGCGGAAGATCGTTTCCGGGTCCTCGAAGGACCAGTCGGAAAGGACCACAACGTAGTCGCGATCGTACTTCCACGGCTCGCCGTCCTTCGGATCGATGATCAGGGGGCCGTAGGTGCCGGTCTGCTCCTGGAAGCGGGAGTGGCTGTGGTACCAGTAGGTACCCGCCTGCTTTACTCGATAGCGGTATTCATAGGTTTCCCCCGGCTGGATGCCGGAGAAGTTCACCCCCGGCACTCCGTCCATGTGGAAAGGAACCAGGATGCCGTGCCAGTGGATGGAGGCATGCGGCGTATCCATCAGCTTATTGGTCACGTTCAGCGCGACTTCGTCCCCCTCCCGCAGGCGGACCAGCGGCCCGGGGACGGTGCCGTTGATGCCGGTGGAGACTCCTGCCCGGCCGTCGATGCTGATGGGAGAGTAGGCGATGGTCAGATCATATCGAGTTTTTGGACCGGGCAGCCCGTGCAGGCCCCACTCCTCGGAACGAGCCCAGAGGGGAAAAGGAAACTGGATCTGCAGGCCGGTGAGAAAGAGGCCGGCGCCAGCGCCCTTGATGAATCGTCGCCGCCCGAGTTCATCGATCGAGCCCATGTATGTCCTCCTGGTGCGAAGAAGTAATACATTAACTTTACTGGGTTTTAATCACAAATCAACGCGGCATTCCAAGACTTTATGACCGAAGAAGAAGGCGATCGGATTGCCGCGGCTTATGGACCAAATTTCCAGCGTTTGGTCCAGTTGAAAGAAAAATACGATCCAGAGAACCTGTTCCGACTGAATCAGAACATTAAACCAAAAGAGATATGACTCGAGGGAGATCGGGAACACTCAAGATAGAGTACTCCTGGTTCTCATGGAAAGGAGAGACTGAAAAATAGGGACACTTCCCCCTTTTAATGGTCCCTTTCTCTTGGCCTACCCGGCCGATCTGTTTCCAGCTTTCGACCCGTGACAGAGGGTGCCGGGGTCGGACCGGACCAACTTATTGATTTCCAATAGAAAACATCCCGGAAAGAGGCGTTTTCTCCCTCTATGGGCTCATTTTCACCCCCCGAAAACGGCTTCATAGCTTTCTTCGACTTCCCGCAACACGCTCATTCCGTCTCCTTCAAGCCGTTCCCGGTATCGGCCCAAAGGTCCGAGTCCCAACTGAGTTTGCCGGACGAACTCGGCGCTTCCAACGGCGAGGCACTGTGACCAGACCTCTTCTCGCCTCCGCCCTTCATCATTCAGGGCCTCGGCATTCCACTCCTGATCAGCAGTTCGCAAAGCCTCCATGCTGCCGAGTTCCAACACCTCTGCCAATGCTTTTAAATCGATGATCGTGTTGCGTCGCCGGGATCCCTGGATCTCATGGTAACCGCTGTGGCGCCATTCTTCGGGATGGCTCACTGCGCCCGCGCGCACCATGTTGAGGTCGATATAGGTCAGGCATCGCTGAAGGTGGCTGCCCGCCTCAATGGCCGTCGCATGGTACCGATCTTCCCAAAACGCGCCTTTGCGCTTCTTTCTGGTGTTATACTCCTGAGCTGTACGGCCGGCGACCAGTTGGATCATGGCGGGAATCTCGTTCTCTCCTCCACGGTTTCTGACAATGAGGTGAACATGATTCGACGTAATCGTATAATTTAGAATCTCAACTCACTGCTGTCTCATAGTTTCAGATAAGTGATAACTGCTTGTTGCATAACGACAATTTTGGCCTTGGTGGAGCAAAGAGCTCCTGCAAATCGCGTCTTTCAAACAAATTAAGCTGTAATATCCGCAACATCCGCTGTAACG
>JAGXHI010000001.1 GCA_024636295.1 Desulfuromonadales bacterium | reverse complement strand
TTCGGTTCGGGTTTCGGTTCGGGTTTCGGTTCGGGTTTCGGTTCGGGTTTCGGTTCGGGTTTCGGCTCAGGCTTCGGCTCGGGTGGTTTTGCTTCAGGTATGCGCACCGCTTCCGGCTTAGGCTGGGGTTCCGGGGCGAGCTCCGGCGGATTTTGTTTTTGCTCGGCTTTGGGGGCCGGTTTCGGGGCCTCGGTTTTCTTCTCCGGCTTGGGCGAGGCGTCGGGCCGTCCGGCTTGGGGGTCCATCACCGGCAGATTTACAAGATCGACATAGTAAACGGGAGGATTTTCCTTTTGAAAGCGAGGCAGGAGAAATCCCGAAAAGATCAGGAACACCGCAAGATGCAAAACCAGGGAGGATAGGAACATGGATCCCATGCGGGGTTCGGAAGAAATGGTCCTGCTCCTCCGTGTATTCTGCTTCCTTATCATAAGAAAATCGAGCGCCCCTTTTTCAGCGCTTTTCGGTTTCCGGCGGCCGGGAAACCATACCCAATTTCTGAACGCCGGTTTTCTTGATGGCGGCCATTACCTGAACGACCCTTCCGTAGGGTACATCTCGATCCGCTTCGAGGAGAACTTCCCTGTCCTGGCGGGTGCTGAGAATCTGGGCCAGAACGGGAACAAGTTTTTCCGGGCTTTCCACACTGGATCGGCCGACAAAGATGGCGCCGTCTCCGCCAACCGTTATGATGAGGGGCTCCTGGGACTGTTTCAGTGCGGGTGCGTCGGCCACCTCGGGAAGATTGACGTCGATACCCGTCTCCATCATGGGGGCGGTCACCATGAAGATAATGAGAAGCACCAGCATGACATCGACGAACGGTGTCACATTGATCTGCGAAAGGGTGCTTCGCCCTCCGTTTCTGCGTCCGACCTCCATTCAGCCCCTCCGCATCATTCGTTCCACGATGTTGAGGAACTCCTGGCTGAAGTTATCCATTTCACCGCTGAGGATATTGACCTTATTGACGAAATGATTGTAGGCCACGACCGCTGGAATGGCAGCGACAAGTCCGATGGCGGTGGCCACCAGAGCCTCTGAAATACCCGGCGCGACGACGGCCAGCGAGGCGCTGCCGGTCTTTCCGATTCCCTGGAAAGAACTCATAATCCCCCATACGGTGCCGAAGAGCCCAATGAAAGGGGCGGTGGCGCCGGTGGTGGCGAGAAAAGTGAGGAATTTCTCCAGTCGCTGAATTTCCAGAGTGGTTGCCCGGCGAAGCGCCCTTGCCACGTTTTCGGCTCCTCCCATATCCGCAGAGAAACTGTGCTCTCCCTCGCCCTGACGGCGCTGATTTTTCAGAAGCTCCTGATACCCTTCACGAAAAAGAACGCTGAGAGGCGACTGGGAATAATCCTTTAATCCCTGCCCGATGAGATCGAAGCGTTTTTTTGCCCAGAAAAAATCGAGAAATTTCATGGAATCACGGGTGGCCCGGTGAATCACCCGGAATTTGAAAAAGATAATGGCCCATGAGACAACGGAAAAATAGACCAGAACCAGCAGAACGAGCTTGACTACCGGCCCGGCGCCTAGAATGAGATCCAAAACTTTCCTCCCAAATTATGGTTGATCGGTGCAGGGGGAATTATCGGCCATCCGATCTTTGAAGTCAATCTTTATAAAAAATAACCTTTGCTTTATCAATAACTTAAACCCAGTCTAAGAATTTTGTTTTTATCGGGTATCGCGAACTTTCCGGTAAAATTCGACCTGCTCCAGCTTGCCCGGATTGCATCCCGCAGCTAGCGCATCGATCTCCATCAGATCCAGCAGTAGCGGGAAAAGGGGGTTTTCGATGAATCTCCACTGGTAGCGGGTCAGGCGCTCCGAATCGTATACCTGCCAGGAGAGGGCGAACATATGGTGCTTCACCAACCAGACCACAGTCTCCGCCGCATCGGCTTTCATTTCGAGCCGCTTCAGAATATCCTGGGCTATCTCCGCGCCTTTTCTATCATGTCCGAAGGCACGGATGCGTCCTTCAATCTCGCGGGTGGTCTCCGCCTTTCCCACATCGTGAAGAAGGGAGGCCCAGGACAGGCGCCGATCGGCGCCGGCAGGCAGATGCCGCACGGCCAGCAGAGTATGGATCAGGGCGTTCCCTTCGGGGTGGTGGTCCGGCGGCTGTGGAACATCCTCGAGCCTGAAAACTTCCGGAAGGATTCTTCGCAGGTACGGATCGATCCGGAAGTGGTTCTCCCGCTCGGCGGGATCATCAAGGGCGAGCACCTGTTCCACATATTCCAGATCACTCACCTTTGGAATCTCTCTGGTTTCTCTTTCCAACTAGCCAGAATCATACCAAAGGGAAAAGCTCCCTCCTGCAGTGAAAACGCTTTCGCTTTTTAACCGCCCCTCAAAACAAACCTGACGCCTGATGGCACGGGAAGCCGCGATTCCGCCCATTTTTTCCTCGATCAGAAAAAGCGGGAAAGAAATTTTTTTGCGTACCGGGCGGTGGCCGTATGAGGGGATCGCCGAATCAGTTGTTGCAGGGAAGCCACATTGTCGACGTCCTCCCACCCACCGGTCTCCGCGTAACGGATATCGAGATCCTCGGCACGTTGGCGGGTCACCTCCAGAACCTCCGCCGTACTCCATGGAATCTCTCTGAACATATCGGGACAGGTTCCTTTCGTGCCGACCAGCACATATCCGCCGTCCTCTGAGGGCGCCGTCACAAAATCGCTCCGATCCAGGAGAGAAAAGGCTTCATCCACCAGCGGCAGGGGCAGATCCGGGCTGTCCGACCCGAGGAGAATGGCCTTATCCCCCTGTAAAAGCAAGAAGGCCAACGCTTGGCTCATCCTCTCGCCCAGATCTCCCTCTCCCTGCGGATGAAGAGCCGCAGAGGGAAAGGCGCGTCGGAAATATTCTCTCTCGCCTTCATAGAAAAGAACGGAGCGATAACCCGACGCCGTGATCCTGTCCACGGTCTCCTCGAGACAAACACGGTAGAGTTCGGCGGATTCTTCCAATTCAAGTGGCGGAGAAAGCCGGGTTTTAACTGTGCCTGAGATCGGTTCTTTAGCAAAAATCCCGAGAATATTTTCCTCAGGGGAATTCTCAATATTGGAAAAAATCACCTTACTTCCAAGCTTATCCACCGTTTCCACATCTTTATCCACAGGTCGGGATCTCATTCACTTTCCACCAGCGCGTAGGCGGAATGATTGTGTATCGATTCGAAATTCTCGCATTCCACCCGGAACCATTCAATCTCCGGCGCGGCCCGTAGTTTGACGGTCACCGCACGCACAATGTCCTCTACGAACATGGGATTATCGTAAGCCTGCTCGGTCACCGCCTTTTCATCTTCCCGCTTGAGCAGCGAATAGACCGGTGCGCTTCCGCAGGATTCCACCAGCGCGATCAGGTCTTCGATCCAGATGAATTTTCCCATCCGGACCTCCACCTTGACCGCACTCCTCTGGTTATGCGCCCCTTGGGTGCTGATCTCGCGTGAGCAGGGGCAGAGAGAAGTGACCGGCACCTCCACCGAAAGGAGGAAGTCTTTTTCCTTCCCGAGGGTACCCCGAAGGCGGCACTGATACTCCATCAAACCCTTCGCACGGCTGACGGGAGCCTCCTTCTCGATGAAATAGGGAAACTCCATTTCCATGTGAGCACAGGAAGCCTCCAGACGATCTTTCATCTTCTGAAGGATCTGTCCCAGGTTGCGGATAGTGATTTCCCCACGGTGTTCGTTGAGGATCTCTATAAACCGGCTCATGTGGGTCCCCTTGAAGTGGTGAGGAAGATCCACATACATGTTGATCCGGGCAACGGTATGCTGCTGTTCCTTGTTCTTGTCCATGACCACGATGGGATACCGGATGTCCTTGACTCCGACTTTGTCGATAGGAATTTTCCGCGTATCCCTCATTTTCTGAGTATCGGGCATCTCGGGCATCAGAGGTTTTCCCTTCTCAGATAGGGGATCGGATCCTGCACTCCGGCCTCCCTGAATCCTTTGAGGCGCAGGCGGCAGGAGTCGCATTCTCCACAGGCCATGCCATCGGGAGATGGATCGTAGCAAGAGTGGGTCAGACCGTAATCGACACCCAGTTCAAGGCCTCGGCGTATAATCCGGGCCTTGGTCAGATGGATCAGTGGGGCGTGGACCCGGAAGCGTTTCCCCTCCTCCGTCCCTGTCCGGGTGGCCAGATTTGCCACCCGCTCAAACGCTGCGATGTATTCCGGTCGACAATCCGGATAACCGGAATAGTCCAGGGCATTGACTCCGATGAAGATATCAAGGGCGCCCATCGTCTCGGCCCAGCTCAGGGCAAAGGAGAGAAAGATTGTGTTCCGGGCGGGAACATAGGTGGACGGAATGGAATCATCCATTTCACGACCTTTGGGCACCTCCAGATCTCCGGTCAGGGAGCTTCCTCCAATGCGACGAAGATCGAAATCAACCACCAGGTGGTCCTGTGCTCCTATTCGGGGCGCATATTCGCGGGCCTTCTCCAGTTCGATGCTGTGCCTCTGACCGTAAGCGAAGCTCAGGGCATAGGGCGAAAATCCTTCGGCTTCCGCAATGGCCATACAGGTTGTGGAATCAAGTCCTCCGCTATAGAGAACCACGGCTTTTTTCATTGTTTCACCTTCCGAGAATGAGCCGGAACCCGATCAGTACAGATCCACAATTTAAACGTGAATTCCGAGGGGAAGGGGGTATGCTCTGGAAGAGGCGACATCGGCAGGAAATGGGAAAAACGCCGCCCGTGCATTTTCCATCAGAGGTTAATGGACTTCGTAGAAATCCCCCGTGCCGAGCCTGTGCACTTTCAGCAGATTGGTGGTTCCCGGAGCCGAAACGGGGCTTCCCATTGTTATGACCACGACCTCACCCCGACCGAGGACCTCCGCAGCAAGGACCGACTCTTCCACCGAGCGAATTTGAGCTTCGGTATCCCCCTGAATATCCACCCGAATGGAATGGACCCCCGCATAGAGGGCCATGCGCCGCCTGACCACCTGCGAGGGGGTGACCGCGTAAATAGGGATGGAAGGTCTGTACTTGGCCACCAGCGCCGCGGTACTCCCTGTCTGGGTGAATGCCAGAATTGCCGAGGCTCCCACGTTTTCCGCAACCCGGACCGCCGCCTGCCCGATAGCCTCCGGCATGCTTCGGTATCCCCGCAGTTCGGGAACGCGGTGAAATACCTTTTCCCGAAGAATGGGTTCCCGCTCCACATCGTGCGCGACGCGAACCATCAGGGAAACCGCCTCCACAGGGTAGCGACCGGCGGCGGTTTCCCCGGAGAGCATGACCGCGTCGGTGCCGTCAAGGATAGCATTGGCCACATCCGACGTCTCGGCGCGAGTGGGGCGGGGATGCTCGATCATACTCTCCAGCATCTGCGTGGCGGTGATCACCGGTTTTCCCGCCTCATTGCACTTGCGAATGATTTTCTTCTGGATCAGAGGGACTTTCTCCGGGCTCATTTCCACGCCCAGATCTCCCCTTGCGACCATGATTCCGTCCGAGGCCTCCAGAATGGAGTCGAAATCATCAACGGCCTGGGGTTTTTCTATTTTTGCGATCACCTTCAGGTCCGACTCCCTGCGGAACAGGATTTCCTTGAGCTCGAGAATGTCCTCAGCTCGACGCACAAAGGATAGGGCCACATAATCCACGCCCTGGTCGATGCAGAAATCGAGGTCCTCCCGGTCCTTTTCCGTGAGGGCCGGAGCGGAGACACGGACTCCCGGCAGGTTGATTCCCTTGCGGCTCTTCAGTATGCCCCCGACCTGCACCCGGCACTGGACCTCGGAAGAGGCAACCGACAGAACCTCCAGTTCCATCAGTCCATCGTCGAGTAGAATGGAATCCCCTTTCGAGACATCCTGGGGAAGTTCCCCATATGTGGTGGGAATCAGGTTTCCTTCCCCCGGAACATCGCGCGTGGTGATGATCACGATCTGGCCGGGTTCCAATTCCAGGGCGTCGCCTTTCATGATGCCGGTTCGAATTTTGGGCCCCTGCAGGTCCCCGAGAATGGCCACGGCGCGACGACGGCGTCGGGATAGCTCACGGATGCGACGAATCAGGTCGGATTTGAGCCGAAGATCTCCATGGGAAAAATTAAGGCGGAAAACGTCCGTTCCCTTTTCCATCAAAGCCAGCAGGACCTCTTCAGAGCTACTGGCCGGTCCGAGCGTAGCGACGATTTTGGTGCGTCGGAACATGAGCTCTCCTGCTTTTTTTCAAGGGTTTAATCAACCGAAACAACACTGATTATACACCGTGCGGCCAAAGAGTCAGAATTCCATAGTTTTAAGAGACGATCCTCAAGTATACGCCCTCACGTGCCGATCGGGCAAACCCGCGCATCAATGGTGATATCGTCCTTTATATTCGGTATGAGCCTTATCGGGCTCCTTGTGGCATCGAAAACATCGGGCGTCCGTAATTTTTTTCAGGTCGAGGGGCGAAGATTCCGGCCTTCGAACCGATTCGGGCCTCTGCCATGGATAGGTCCCGGTCTCGTCATGGATGGTCGCTGGCGAATAGGCGACGACCCAGTTATTGCTGATCGGGTGAGTATGACACTGGTCGCATCCTCCCGGTGGTGGAATCGCCTTCCAGGCGCCGAACATGGCACAAGCTCCGACTGCCGTGGCGACCAGAACCGATAATAACACTTTTTTCATAAACTACTTCTCCTGGAGGTTTTGGAGGTTAATATAGCACAGGCACAAGGGCAGGCAAACGGCAAATGATTTGCTCGCCGCCCGGGATTATGGTAAAAGGAAATTTTACTGCTAAATGGAGAATTTAGGGTTGTCATGATTGTAAAATTACTTCGCATCGCCTCGTGGTCCTTCGTGGCGCTGGCGGTTTCCGCCGCCCTCACCCTCACGGGGATCTATTTCTATTTTTCTTCTTCCCTGCCCCAAGTGGATACCCTCGCCGATTACCGCCCGCCTGTCGTTACGCGGGTTCTCAGTGCGGAGGGTGAAGTCATTGCCGAATTCTACCGGGAACGGCGCATCGTCATCCCGGTTTCCCGTATGCCGCGGGTTCTTATAGAGGCATTTGTCGCTTCGGAGGACTCTCATTTTTTTGTACATCAGGGAATTGACTTCGTCTCCATTGCCCGAGCGGCGATAAAGAACATCAAGGCCGGCGGCATCGTACAGGGGGGAAGCACGATTACGCAGCAGGTGGCCAAAAGTCTACTACTGACGCCGGAGAAGAAATTCTCCCGAAAATTCAAAGAAGCCATTCTCGCCTGGCGAATGGAGCAGAAGCTCTCAAAGGAGGAAATACTCTATCTTTACCTGAACCAGATTTACCTGGGTCACGGCGCCTATGGCGTTCAGGCGGCCGCTGAAAACTATTTTGACAAAGACGTCGAGGATCTCACCCTTGCGGAATCCGCTATGCTCGCCGGCTTGCCCCAGGCGCCCAGCCGCTACTCTCCTTATCGACATTACTCCCGGGCCAGGGAGAGGCAGAAATATGTTTTGGGTCGCATGGTTGAGGAAGACTTCATCTCTCCCGGGGACATGGTGGAAGCCCGGGAGGAGGAATTGACGATTCATCCTCGGGTCAACACCCACATCGCCGAGGCGGTCTATTTCACCGAACAGGTCCGTCGGCACCTGGAGGAGACCTATGGCCCCGATCTCCTTTACAACGGGGGACTGGAAGTACATACCACAATGAATCTGGGGATGCAGCAGGCCGCCCAGCATGCCACACGGGAAAACCTGCGGAACCATGACAAACGACAAGGTTATCGCGGTCCCCTCAAGGTTCTGAATGCCGAGGAAGAGAAGGAATTTCTCGCAGGACAGGCGGAGGGCTTTTCCGAGCCTCCACCCAGCGGCGAATTCATCGAGGCGGTTCTGACCGGAAAATCCAAAGGAGCCCTGCAGGTTCGGATCGGCTCCTTTACCGGAGAAATTCCCCTGAAGGAAATCGAATGGGCTTCACCGATACAAGTCATCCCGAGAGGTGAAGATCCAGCGGGAAATGCGGGCGGAGGTCCTTCCCGCCTGCCGGTCGGCTCCCTTCTGCTCACCCGCATTCAGCAGCAGAAGGAGAACGGAGACCTCCTTCTCTCCCTCGAACAGGAACCCCTGGCCGAAGGGGCGCTGGTGGCGCTGGAACCGCACACCGGAGAGGTACGGGCCATGGTGGGCGGATACGATTTTGGCCGCAGTCAGTTCAACCGGGCCCTTCAGGCGCGACGTCTTCCCGGGTCGGCCTTCAAGCCGATTATCTATGCCGCTGCCCTGGATAAGGGGTTCACCCCCGCCACGGTTCTGCTGGATACGCCACGGATTTACAAGGAAATCAGCGCCAGCGGTGAGGAGATGAAATGGAAGCCAAAAAATTATGCAGGCCGATTTTACGGCGCCACTTCGGTCCGTGAAGCGTTGACCCATTCACACAATGTGATCACCATCCGGATACTGGAGGACATCGGAGTCGGATACGCAGCCCGCTACGCCCGCAAATTGGGGATCACCTCTCCCTTGGCCCGCGACCTCACTCTGGCGCTCGGCTCCTCCGCGGTAACCCCCCTGGAACTTGCCACATCCTATTCCGTTTTCGCCAATGGAGGGGTCCGGGTTTCTCCAACCTACATCACCAAGGTCATCGATCGGGACGGACGAGTTCTTGAATCGACGGATCCCGCCGATTTCCCCCACGGGCCGGCCAAAGACCAGCGCCTTATCCGCCAGTCCCCTCAACGGGTCATTTCACCGGAAACCGCTTACCTGATCACCAATCTGCTGGAGAGCGTAGTTCGCGACGGCACCGGGTGGCGGGCAAAGTCCCTGAAACGACCGGTGGCCGCGAAAACGGGGACAACAAATGATCTGAAGGACGCCTGGTTTGCCGGATATATTCCACAGCTGGTGGCGGTCGCCTGGGTCGGCTATGATCAGGAGCGACCCCTCGGAAGGAAGGAAACGGGATCTCGTGCCGCCGCACCTGCATGGATGGATTTCATGGAAAATGCGGTTGGACAATTTGAACCACAGGAATTCCCCGTGCCAGACGATATCGAATTTCGTCCCATCGACCCCAGGACCGGTCTCCTTGCGCCGGAGGACAACGAAAAATCCTATATCGAGGTCTTTGCACCGGGAACCGCACCCACTCGTTACGCTCTGGAGGAAACAAAACCGAACGCCCGGGACTTTTTCAAACTGGATATGGAGAATGACTGAAGCAGGAGGGGTTCCAGAACGGAAAAGCCGGCCCCAAAAAGCCGGCTTTTCCGTTTTTTTTTTGCCAATATGGGACCCATTTAGCATTCTTTTTGGATCGAACAGAAGCGCCTCTCGATAATATCTGATGATTTCTGTTCCACCCAGGTCCCTGCCGTCCGAACCCGACCTTTCCCCCTTCTGCCTTTCTACTCTTATCGCTCTACCGGGTTTTCCCGACGCCCTGTCGCGGGCAAAGATCTGTCACCGGACAGGCGGAACAGACCGGTACCGGGGCCTTGCAGATCACCCTGCCGTGATGAATCAGGAAATGTCCCGTTTCTGTCCAGATACCCTCCGGGAGAAGGTCACAGAGGTCCGTTTCAATCTTCACGGGATCTTTGTTCTCTGTCCATCCAAAGCGAAAGGCGATCCGTTTCACATGGGTGTCAACCACCATGCCCGGGATTCCGAAAGCGTTTCCCAGAACCACATTGGCCGTTTTTCTGCCAACACCGGGAAGACTCACCAGCGCCTCAAGATTTGCCGGCACTTCTCCCCCATGGTCCTTCAGCAACGCGCGGGCGCTGGCCATCAGATTACGGGCCTTGTTCCGAAAGAATCCCGATGATCGGATCGCCCGCTCCAATTCCTCCGGATCCGCTGAAGCCATGGCATACACGTCGGGGTAGAGACCGAAAAGATTTTTCGTTACCTGATTAACCCGCACGTCGGTGCATTGAGCGGAGAGAATGGTGGCCACAAGCAACTGCCAGGGAGAATTGAAGTAAAGAGCGCAGTGGGCTGCGGGATAGGTACGCTTCAGACGATCGATCACCTGGAGGGCTCTTCGGCGTGCATCGTCCAAAGCGGCCCTTTCATCGGGAGGAGAAATCACTTTTTTTTCCGTTTTTTCAATCCAACGCTCTTTTTTTCAAGTCTCACCCCGGCGCGATTTCCATCCGGTTGCGGCCGATCTTGTTTACAGGCAGAAATTTCTGAGTATCAAGAATTTGGAGGGTAAGGTTGAAAGGCAGGTGAGAGGAGGCTTCCCGAGCGGTTTCCGATCGTTCCACCGAAGTTTCCAGAATGCGAATGGAACCTCGGATATAAGCTCGGTCGCGTCCGCAAAGGGGAAAGGAAGCCGGATAGGTTCCGCTCAACACGGGCCGACGTACTTTCCGCAGAGCCAGAGAAAGATTCATGTTTCCCGCCCCCCACCAGAGGTCGGCGAAATCGCCGAGAACGACCGTCGGACACATGAGGGAAGGGTTTCCAAGGAGTTGGGGTCCCAGCAGAGCGGCGATCTGTCTTCGGCGAAGGCCCGGGGAGCTTTCCAGGCGCAGATTCAGGAGATGAAGACGCTTGCCCTTGATGTCCGCATCGGCCCTGAGACAGCACCCTCCTTCTCCCAGGCTGAAATCCTGAATGCCGCGGAGGGGATAATGGGATAGAAAGGCGTTGGCGCCTGTTCGGCGGCTTCCGTAAAACCGCATTCCGAGGCGTTCAGAAAGATGGGAGATCTGGTGCCCTTCCGGAGAGGCGTCCACGTCCTGAAGGGCCACGATATCCGGTGCTCCATCACTGATAACCCGCAGCACCCGGTCGGGATCCATACGACCGTCTCTTCCCCGACACTGCTGAATATTGTATGTCATGACACGGATAATGGCCACCGGCTTCCCTTTGGGTGCGGATATTATACGCGCAAAACGGTCAGTCGCCTGGGGTGTCCGGAAAGTAGTCCTCTTCCGCCATGGCGGCGTAATCCATCAGTTCTCAGGCTGACTCCGCTCTACGCTTTTTATCAAGACCTCCTCCTCGGGCAGATCCTGGAAAAGGGAATCTCGTCGAACCGTTTTGCTGTTTCCAATCTTATCAACAACTTCCATTCCTTCAACAACTTTCCCGAAAACGGCATACCCATATTCTTGAGCGTTGGGTCGTCGAAAGTTCAGAAAATCATTGTCCTTCAAATTAATGAAGAACTGGCTTGTCGCGCTGTTCACTTCTCCCGTTCGGGCCATGGCGATAGTTCCTCGATCGTTTTTCAGCCCGTTTTCCGCCTCATTGCGAATAGGTGAATGAGTACTCTTTCTTTTGAGAGAGGTATCGAAACCGCCCCCCTGGATCATGAAATTCTTGATCACCCGGTGAAAAACGGTTCCGTCGTAAAATCCCTCTTCGGCATAGAGGAGAAAATTCTTTACTGTTTCCGGAGCTTTTTCATTATACAACTCCAACCGGATATCACCCAGGTTGGTTTTGATCACCACGTGCTCAAATGCGGGTAGGGCAGTTGGTAAAAGGGAAAGAATCAGCGCGGAGATGAGTATTCGCACGAGGAAATCCTTTGGTCAGTAGGTTTCATGTTTCAGTTCGCGTTCCATCAATTCGGAAACAGCCCGTCGCGCTTCCTTTCCTTCGAAGAGGATCTGGTACATCTGGTCGGTAATGGGAACATCAACCTCGAGCTTTCGAGCCAATTGAAAGGCGGAAAGTGTTGTCTTGACCCCTTCGGCCACCATTTTCATTTCGGATAAAATTTCCTTCAGGGCTCTGCCCTTGCCCAATTCAAGTCCCACCGTCCGGTTTCGGGAAAGGTCACCGGTACAGGTCAGAACAAGATCGCCCATGCCCGCCAGGCCTGCGAATGTGGCCGAAGAGGCGCCCATTGCTGTTCCCATTCGGGTCATCTCCGCCAGACCGCGGGTAATCAGCGCCGCCCGGGTGTTGGAACCGAATCCGAGGCCGTCGGATACACCGGCCGCGATAGCCATGACATTCTTCAATGCTCCTCCCAGTTCCACACCGATAACATCCTCATTGGTGTAAACCCGGAAGGTATCCGTGCTGAAAACCTCCTGTACTTTTATTGCCGCATCAATGCTGCGCCCTGCCGCCACAACAGCCGTTGGAGTATTTGCCGCCACCTCCCGGGCAAAAGAGGGCCCCGAAAGAAAAACCGCATCCCTGGCCATTTCCTTCGGAAGCATCTCATCCATAACCTGGGACAGGGTAAGGAGACTCCCGTTCTCTATTCCCTTGGAAGCCGAAACCAGTTGCGGTTCAGGAGAAAAGCATGAGCGGGCCTGTTTCAGAATAGCCCGAAGCACCTGGGAGGGCGGCGCCAGCACCACCAGGTCCTTTCCTTTAACGGCCGCTGTCAGATCGTTTGTAAAACGGAGGTTCTCCGATAGAATGAATCCCTTGAGAAAAATATCATTTTCCCGGCTGCTGACCATGCGCTCTACGAGATCGGGTTCATAGGCCCAGAGAGTGACGCAATGATTTTTTTTGGCCAGCAGGTCGGCCAGAGTTGTGCCCCAGCTGCCCGCTCCCACCACTCCGATTTCCATGTAACTCCTCTTTTCAGGGACCTGATCGGAAGTATGCTCCTGGACGTCGATCGGACTCGTATCCAAATCTCTTCGATCGTCACCTAAATGGCTTTTTTCTTCTTGTTTATTCGAGTTTCTATCTGGCGGATCTTTGCCTCCAGCACCTCGGGCTTCGGATAACTGGTTCGTAGACCTTCGAGGATTCGGAGCGCCTCTTTCAGTTCATCCCTTTCCTCCAGGACGGCCGCAAGACCGTAGCCGGCTTCGGCCGAAAAAGGACTCTCAGGCCATTTTTCCATCACGGTTTGGTAGAATTCTTCCGCCTTCTCCTGGGCTCCCTCCAAGGAATGAGTCACGGCTATCCGGTATTGGGCTTCGGGAACCAGCGGACTTTCGGCATTTTCCTTTATCAGGCCCTCGAACTCGATCCTCGCCTGTTCGAAATTGCCTTCCCGGAAATAGGCATCCGCAATCTCATATCGGATTCGATCGGTCCCTTCCTTCCCCCGATCCAGTAATTTATTGTAGGCCACAATCGCCCGGGGGTAATCCTTGATGCGATACTTGTAGATTTCCGCGATTCGTCTCCGAGCAGGAAGGACGAACTCCGAATCGGGATAATCCTTTTCAATCTGAAGAAAGACCAGAAGAGCTTCCCGATATTTTTGAAGGTACAGGTGGAGAATTTCCCCCGAGCGGAAAAGCGCACGAGGCGATTGATCCAGGCCGGGCTGTTTTCGGACCAGATCTCTGAAGAGATCAGCCGCCTTTTCGTATTCCCCCTGCTCCTCCAGAATCAGACCCCTGTCGAACTGACGGACTAAAAGATTGTCGAAATGATAATAATAGCCATAAAGTCCGGCGGAACCCAGCAGGATCACCACCCACGCCAGAGCGATTTTCCACCCCTTTTTTTTATAGGTCTTCCTCCTCCTCTTCAGCTCCTCCTGAAGGAGTTTCCTCTTCAGCTTCTCGATCTCCATTTTCCTCGTCCTTCTCGGCCAGCTTGGCCACCGCCACGATCCGTTCGCCGTTTTCCATAACCATCAGGCGGACGCCCTGGGTATTGCGGCCGATAACTGAAAGGGAAGAAACGCGGGTGCGAAGCACCTTGCCCCGGTCAGTGATCAGCATCAGATCTTCATCTTCTTCCACCAGCTTGATATCCACCACCTTGCCGTTGCGCTCGGAGGTCTTTATTGTAATAATCCCCTTGCCGCCGCGACTTTGAAGACGATATTCGCTCAGATCCGTCCGCTTTCCATAGCCGTTTTCCGTCACGGTGATCAGAGTAGCGGCCGTTGCCTCCGTTACTACCTCCATCCCAATGAGCCGATCGTCCTTTTCGAGAAGAATCCCCCTGACTCCGCGGGCAGATCTTCCCATCGCTCGAGTATCCGATTCACGAAAACGGATAGATTTCCCCCCCCGGCTGGCGAGCAGGATATCCATCTCACCATCGGTCAGGCGGGCTGCAATCAGGCGATCCCCCTCATCCACTGTCAGGGCGATGATTCCTCCGACCCGCGGATGGGAATAGGCCATCAGGTCCGTTTTCTTGACCGTGCCCTTCTCCGTGGCGGTGATAATATATTTTCCTTCGGTAAACTCCTTGACGGGAAGAACGGTCATGACCC
The DNA here is from genome assembly GCA_024636295.1 of Desulfuromonadales bacterium. GTDB lineage: Bacteria > Desulfobacterota > Desulfuromonadia > Desulfuromonadales > JAGXHI01 > JAGXHI01. The sequence goes on along the minus strand of JAGXHI010000001.1, from coordinate 79,669 downwards.
GCTCTCCCGGCGCGAGTTGCAGAAGATTGACGATCGCCTTTCCTCGTGCCGCTCTCCCGCCTTGGGGTATTTCATGGACCTTCAGCCAGTAAAGTTTTCCCATGTCGGTGAAAATGAGGATATAGGAATGGGTGGAAGCGATGAAGAGCCGTTCGACGAAATCCTCCTCCTTGGGGCGCATACCGGTCTTTCCCTTGCCCCCCCGGCGCTGAGCACGGTAGAGAGAGACGGCGTTTCTCTTGATATACCCGCCATGGGATACGGTCACCACCATATCTTCTTCGACGATCAGGTCCTCCAGGGAAAACTCTCCCGTCGCTTCGATAATTTCGGTGCGTCTTGGATCGGCATAGCGCTCCCTTATATCCAGGAGCTCCTGCTTGATGATTTTCAGGATTTCCACCTCACTGGCCAGGATTTCCTTGAGACGACGGATCAGGGCAAGCACGTCTTCGTACTCGGCGATGATCTTTTCGCGCTCCAGGCCGGTCAGACGGTGCAGGCGCATATCCAGAATGGCCTGCGCCTGGATATCGGAGAAGGCGAAGCGTCCGATCAGGCGCTCCTTGGCTTCCGCTGGGCTGGAGGAATCCCGGATGATCCTGATGACCTCATCAAGGTTATCCAGTGCGATCTTGAGCCCCTCCAGAATATGGGCGCGCGCTTCGGCCTTCTTCAGATCAAAAATACACCGGCGTGTGACTATTTCCTTGCGGTGCTCCAAAAATTTTTCCAGCACCTCCCTCAAAGTAAGTACCCGGGGCTGGCCTCCGACGATAGCCAGAAGAATGATGCCGAAGGAAGACTGCATGGGAGTCATTTTGTAAAGCTGATTCAGGATGACCTGTGGAATAGCGTCCTTTTTCAGCTCGATGACGATACGCATGCCCTCGCGGTCCGACTCGTCCCGCAGATCGGAGACGCCTTCGATTTTTCTGTCCTTGACCAGATCGGCTATTTTCTCGATAAGACGGGCCTTATTTACCTGGTAGGGAATCTCCGTGATGATGATGCTCTCGCGGGATGTTCTCCTGTCCTTCTCCACCAGGGCCCGCGCGCGCATCTGGATGATTCCCCTTCCCGTCCGATACGCTTCGCGCACCCCTTCTCGGCCCAGAATAAATCCGGCTGTCGGGAAATCGGGTCCCGGTATGATTCGTATCAGGTCCTCGAAATCGAAACCGGGATTCTCGATCAAGGTGATGAGGCCATCGATCACCTCCCCCAGATTATGGGGAGGAATTTTGGTGGCCATGCCGACAGCGATTCCTTCTGAGCCGTTGACCAGCAGGTTGGGAAACTTACAGGGCAGGACCAGCGGCTCCTGGAGGGAATCGTCGTAGTTAGGGCCGAATTCGACCGTCTCCTTGTCGATATCCGCCAGAAGTTCGCCGGCCAGCCTGGCCATGCGAACCTCGGTGTAACGCATGGCTGCCGCCGAATCGCCATCGACGGAGCCGAAATTTCCCTGCCCGTCGATGAGGGGGTGGCGCATGGAAAAATCCTGAGCCATGCGAACCAGGGTATCATAGACGGCCGAATCGCCGTGGGGATGATACTTACCGATGACGTCGCCGACGACACGGGCGGATTTTTTGTAAGGCTTGTTGTATTCGTTGCCGAGTTCCTGCATGGCGAAAAGTACCCGGCGGTGCACCGGCTTCAGTCCATCCCGGACGTCGGGAAGGGCTCTGCCGATGATGACGCTCATGGCATAATCCATGTAGGACTTGCGCATTTCATCTTCAATGTTGACACTGGTTCTGTTCTGTGGTTGCAGCATGGTTCCTCCGAAGGACGGCGGCCTTCAGACCTTCCCGTCCGGTCGTTCAGACGTCCAGATTGGAGACGTTCAGGGCGTTGTTCTCGATAAATTCACGGCGTGGTTCGACCTGGTCTCCCATCAGAACGGTAAATATTCCATCCGCCTCGATGGCATCCTGTATTTTCACCTGGAGAAGAATCCTCTTTCCTGGGGATGGATCCATGGTCGTCTCCCAGAGCTGATCAGGATTCATTTCTCCCAATCCCTTGTAACGCTGAATATATTGTCCTTTTTTAGCCCTGGTCAGGAAAAACTGCAGCAACTCATCTCGATCCGTGATCACGACCTCTTCCTTCTCCTCCTTGGAGATGAATATTTTTTCGTCACGGCAAATATCCTCCACCTGCCTGTACGACTGAAGGAGCAACTTGTACTCGTGGGAGGAAAGTACTTCCAGGATTCCCTGATCAATGCGGGCCCGGATATTGCCCAAGGTAAAGAGGATGCGGGCAGGCTCTCTATGAACCTTGAAATCAGCGGTCGGCTCCACCTGCCTTAACTTTTCAGCCAGAGGTTCCAGATCCAGCAGATCGGAGAAGCCGTTCTGAACCTTGCCTCGGACGAAAATCCGAAGGAGTTCGGGATTAACCCCCTTGTGAACCATTTTATCAAAATGCGTATTGTAATCGATGATGTTGCGAAGCGTGGGAATGATCTGTTTCCCGCGGAGCACTTTTTCGCTTTTTTCCGTCTGAAGGGTTATTCCTTCCACCCCTTCGTTCAGCAGGTACTCCTGGAGGGTGGCTTCGTCTTTGAGATACAACTCCTTCTTTCCTCTCTTGACCTTGAAAAGGGGAGGCTGAGCGATATAGAGGTAGCCCTTTTCAACCAGCTCCACCATTTGGCGGAAAAAGAATGTAAGCAGCAGTGTTCGGATGTGAGAGCCGTCTACGTCCGCATCGGTCATGATGATGATGCGGTGGTAGCGCAGCTTTGATATATCAAAATCATCCTTTCCGATTCCGGTACCAAGAGCTGTAATCAGCGTCCGTATTTCAGCAGAGGTCAGCATCTTGTCGAAACGCGCTTTTTCAACGTTGAGGATTTTTCCCTTGAGGGGAAGGATCGCCTGGGTTCTTCTGTCACGCCCCTGCTTTGCGCTCCCGCCGGCGCTGTCACCCTCCACCAGGTAGAGCTCGGAGAGGGCCGGATCTTTTTCCTGACAGTCGGCAAGTTTTCCCGGAAGCGAAAGTCCCTCCAGAGCTCCCTTGCGCCGGGTCAGGTCTCGAGCTTTGCGGGCCGCTTCCCTGGCCCGTGCCGCCTCAATTCCTTTTTCAAGAATCTTCCGGGCCACCTGGGGGTTTTCCTCCAGATAGGTGGCGAGCTTCTCGTTCATCAACGTCTCGACATATCCCTTGATTTCCGAGTTGCCCAGCTTGGTTTTGGTCTGCCCTTCGAACTGGGGATCGGGAACTTTCACCGAAATGACCGCTGCCATACCTTCTCGAAGGTCGTCTCCGGAGATAGATGTTTTAACGTTCTTCAGCAGATTGTTCGAAACGGCATAATTGTTCATGGTTCGGGTCAGAGCCGCTTTGAAACCAATCAGGTGCGTCCCGCCCTCCTGGGTGTTGATGTTGTTGGCAAAAGTAAAGATTTTCTCGTCGTAGCCTTCGTTATACTGAAGGGCTACTTCGATTTCCACACCCTCTTTGGCGCCCTGAAAGTAGATGGGCTTGGGATGAAGAGGGGTCTTTGCCCGATTCAGGTATTCCACAAAGGAGAGGATCCCCCCTTCGTAATGGAAATCGTGACTTTTTTCGGAGCGTTCATCGAGAATTCTTATGCGAACCCCTGCATTCAGGAAGGCCAGCTCTCTGAGTCGCTGAGAGAGCGTTTCGAAAACAAATTCAGTCGTTTCGAAAATTTGTTCATCGGGCCAGAAAGTAATGCGGGTTCCCCGCTTGATGGTATCTCCGGTCTCTGCAAGAGGCGCATCGGGAACCCCGCGCTTGTAGTCCTGGCGATAGACCTTGCCGGCTCTGCGAATCTCCAGTTCCAGGCGTGAAGAAAGGGCGTTGACCACCGAAACACCCACGCCGTGGAGTCCCCCGGAGACCTTATAGCTGTCGCTGTCGAACTTGCCGCCGGCATGCAGAACGGTCATAACCACTTCGGCGGCCGATTTTTTCATACCCGTATGCATTTCCACGGGAATTCCCCGCCCGTTATCTTCCACGGTCACGGAGCCGTCCAGATGGATGGTTACCTGTACGTCGTCGCAGTATCCCGCCAGTGCTTCGTCGATAGAGTTGTCGACCACCTCATAAACCAGGTGGTGCAGACCGGATACGCTCGTGGAGCCGATATACATGGATGGTCGTTTGCGAACGGCTGCGAGACCTTCCAGCACTTTTATGCTGGACGCCCCGTATTCCTTTGGAATTTCTTGACTCATTTCAACCTCGTTCAGAGTATCAGTCATCCCGGATGGACCCACCCTCCACCCGGTAGAATCGGGCCTGACTCAGACCCTCGCGAACCATCATTTCCCTCTCCGTCGTGGTTATAAATACCTGACCGCGACAGCTTTTCAGAAATTCAAAAAAGTAACCCTGCCGCTTCCGATCCAGTTCGCTGGTCATGTCATCGAGTAGAAGAACCGGCACCTCTCCGCTCGTCTTCTCAAGGTCAAGCACCTGGGCAGTCTTAAAGGCAAGCATATAGGATCGCTGCTGCCCCTGCGATCCGTAAATCCGCAAGGATTTTCCCTGCACCAGAAAACGTGGATCGTCGCGATGGGGGCCTCCCAGGGTCAATCCCTGTTTTGATTCCTTCGCTTCCAGGCTCTCCAGTTCACACAGGAGATCTTCCTCCAGAGCGACCAGATCGCCATTTTTCACAGGATAAAGTAAATCGGCCTCTTCCCCTCCGCCAATTTCTGCGTAAATATCCCTCAAGAGCGGAGCCAGGCGATTTACATAATCAAGGCGATCGCGCCTCACCCTCGCCCCGATTCTTATGAGATTTTCCGTCCAGGGGCGAATTTCCACAGCGGATTTTCCATCTTTGAGAAGACGGTTTCTCTGACGGAGAATCCGTTCATATTCCCGGGCCCTCCCCAAAAAAGTGGCATCCGTCTGAAATACCGCCCTATCCAGAAGATTTCTCCGTCCCGCCGGCGGCCCCCTGACCAGGCCTGTTTCCTCTGGTGAAAAGAGAACTGTTCGCAGGCACCCCGACAGCTCAGAGAAAGATCGAAGATCCTTGCCATTGATCCGGACCGTTTTCCCCCGGGGAGACAGTATCATCTCCAATTTTCGGCTTGTATCGCTTCCCGAAATCCGGCTTGCTATTTTTGCCCCGGAATAGTCTCTTCGAATCAATTCCTCATTGCGGGCGCCGCGAAAACTTTTCAGATGACCGAGAAGAAAAATTCCCTCCAGTATATTGGTCTTTCCCTGGGCATTGTCTCCCCACAGAATATTAAAGACCGGAGAGGGGCTGAATTCTGCTTCGGTTACATTTCTGAAATTTATGAAGGAGATATGGAGAAGCTGCATTTCTATGGGCGCCCAAAAAAACGTTTCGCCGGTGCGGAGCCCTTTCTATAGCCTCATGGGCATTACCACGGCCAGATGTCGTGTGTCGCCAACCGGTGTAATCAGACCCGGTGAAAGGTTATCGCGAACCCCGAGCTCCACCATCTCTTCATCCATGGACTGGAGAATATCCAAAAGATATCTGACATTGAAGCCAATGGTGATCTCCGGACCGTTGTACTCGATTTCCACTTCCTCGCGAGCATCTCCAAACTCGGGGTTGGATGATGACAACTCCAGCGTGCCCTCTTTCAAAACGATCTTTACACCGCGGGATTTTTCACTCGAGAGAATGGACATGCGGCGCAAGGCATGAAAAAAAGTCTCTCTTTTAATCCGGGCCGCGTGCTCTGGATTAGTGGGAATGACCCGATTGTAATCAGGAAATTCCCCATCCACCAGACGCATTATGACCACCGTCTGATTTTTTTTAATGACGGCGTTGTTGTCCATAAAACCGATTCGGATCCCCCCTTCACCGTCTTCGGCAAGCTTTTTCAGTTCAACAATTCCCTTTCTTGGGAAAATCACTCCTCGAACAAGCTCACCGATTTTAACGGGAGAAGTTTGTCTCTGAATCATGGCCAGACGATGTCCATCGGTAGCTACAAGACGAAGATGGGGAGTATCGTTTTCCTCCGACATTCGGAAAAAAATACCATTGAGATTATATTTGCTCTCGTCCAGAGACATGGAAAAAGTCGTTTTATCGATCATTTCTGCCAGAAGGTCCCCGTCGAGAGAAAGAAAATCCTCTTCTTCGGGCGCAGGAAAATGGGGGAATTCATCCGGGGAAAGACCGACAATATTGAAAAGCGACTTACCGCAGCGTATTTCAATCCAGCCATTTTCCTTTCCCGTAAAGGCCACCTCCTGTTCGGAAAGCTCCTTGATGATTTCATAGACCTTTTTGGCTGCTACAGTTATTTTGCCTGGCGTTTTAACCTTGGCAGGATAAGAGGCCCTCATGCCCACCTCCAGATCGGTGGCCGTAAGGTGGATTTCCCCGTCCATGGCTTCGATAAGGACGTTGGAGAGAATGGGGATGGTGTTTCTTTTTTCAACGATGCCCTGAATACGGGCCAAACCTTTTAGAAAAACTTCCTTTGCAATAGTGAATTGCATAAGGCCTCCTGTGCACAGCTCCTATTATTACTATTCTTATAAAGAGTTCTTATAGTAGTAGTAATAGAGCCTGTGAATATGTGAATTCGGTTCTAAAAATGGCATAGGCAGGGGCTTTTCCCTGTGGAGAAAATCCGTGTATTTCATGTTGGGGAAAAACCCCAGAATGTGGATTGGGAGAAAAAGGGACTGTTCCACAGGTCTGTACCCTCTATCCTCCACAACCTTATCCCTATAGTTTTGAATTAATGAGTGATGCCGCTTCGTATGGTTTCGATTGCAGCTCTCAGCTGATAATCGTTTTCCATCACCCTCTCAATTTTCTTTATTGCATGGATAATTGTTGAGTGATCTTTCCCCCCAAAACGATCTCCCAAATCCGGATAGGAAGAGGAGGTCAACTGTCGTGAGAGATACATGGCAATCTGCCGGGGAAGGACAAGAGCCTTCAGGCGCTTCTGGGATTTCAGATCAGCTACCTTGATATTATAATGGGCTGCAACCGCCTTCTGTATTTCCTCTACGGTCAATTCCCTGTTTCGTTCCACCAGGATATCCTTGAGGATCTCGCGGGCCATGGCCAGGGAAATCGGGGTGGAAGTGAGGCTGGCGTACGCTCCTATCCGGATGAGAAAGCCCTCCAGTTCACGAACATTGCTGCTGGCCGCATTGGCCAGAAAGGATACAACCTCTTCCGGAATGTCTATCCCGTTCTGCTCGGCCTTCATTTTAAGAATGGCCTGTTTGGTTTCGGTGTCAGGAGGTTGGATGTCGGCGATAAGGCCCCATTCGAAACGGGAGCGAAGGCGCTCTTCCAGTCCCGGTATTTCTTTCGGGAACTTATCGGAGGTCACCACGATCTGTTTGTGCGATTCGTAAAGGGCGTTGAAGGTATGGAAAAACTCCTCCTGAGTTCTTTCCTTCCCTGCGATGAATTGGACGTCGTCCACTAAAAGGACATCCATAGACCTGAACTTGTTCCGGAACTCATCCATATTGGCGTAGCGAAGAGAGTTGATCAGTTCATTCATGAATTTTTCGGATGTATAATAGCATACTCTCTGCCGGTCGTCCTTCTTCAATATGGCATTGCCGATTGCGGTAATAAGGTGAGTTTTTCCCAGTCCTACCCCTCCGTAGATAAAAAGGGGATTGTAGGTCGTGGATGGGTTGTTGGCGACCGCTGAGGCCGCCGCAAACGCGAACTGATTGGAAGAACCCGCTACAAACTCCTCGAAGGTGTATTTAGGATTGAGATTGTAAGTGCTGTTCCAGTCCCGTGGAGAAGGTTCAGTTGAATGTTTTTGGGGAGTTGCAGGCGGAGCGCTCTTTTCCTCTGGAGTTGTGGAGGAAGGTCGGCTCTGCTGTCGCTCCGCCACCGTGAAACGTATGGTGTAGGCCACTGCGCCTGTTTCGGAAAGGGTCTTTTGGATTGTTTTGCTGTAATGGTCCTGGATCCAATCCAGAAAAAACCGATTCGGAACCTCGAGAAAAACTTTATCCTTCTCGATTTTCAACGGCCGAATGGGTTTTATCCAGGTGGTGAAGTGTTGAGGAGAGAGATTCTGCTCCAATTGAGCCAGTGTTTCCAGCCAAAGACGTTTCATAGAATAAAAACTAATGAATAGGGGAAAATGTTAAAGAGAGAGGACCGTTGTCTGGGTAAACGGTTGTAGAAGATGAAATAATTATTTTATCCACAGTTGGATCCACACCTGTGGATAAAGGAAAATCCTCTTAAATACCCGTTATTTCCCCCTCGCTCCCGATCCACTCAGGACGGTATAAACTATCAGAGCTCCCTCTGAAAAGCAAGGCTATTTTGCTTGGGGCGAAGGGAACGTGAAAGAGAGAAACACCGGTAAAAGAGTCACCAGCAAGGGTGATGTTTTTTCTTGGTTGACATGGAAGGAGAAAATGTTTAAAAGTACTCTTTCGAAATTTTGCCGACTGTGAACGTGAAAATCAGGAGTAACTAGATATGTCCAAACGTACTTATCAACCGAGTAGAGTTCGTCGTAAACGGACTCATGGCTTTCGGAAAAGGATGGGGACAAAAAACGGCCAACTCGTCATAAAGAGACGCCGCTCCAGGGGCCGCAGGGTTCTTGCCGCCACCATCCCCTCTAAATAAGGGACGGCTGCCGCACGGTGGATAACCGAAAAGGGCAAACGCTTCCCCGGGAATTCCGGCTGCGAAAGCGCTGGGAGTTTCTTGAAGTACGCAATTCCGGGAAAAAGACTCAGACCGCGCACTTCGTTATCATCTGTCGAAAAGATACTGGCCGCCCCACCCGCCTCGGTGTTACAGCCAGCCGGAAAACGGGAAAGGCGGTTCAAAGAAACCGGGTCAAGAGGTTGGTACGAGAGTATTTCCGCACCCGGTTCGAGAGCCTACCCGCCCAAACGGATATCTCAGTGATCGCCAGAAAGGGAGCGGCCGAACTTTGTTTTTCCGAAGTCTGTGACGAACTTAAGGTTCTGATTTCGGAGAAGAGATCGTCGAGGCTCTCATGTTCCGAAAACTCGCCATCGGTCTGATAAGAGTTTATCAGACATTCCTCTCTCCCCTGAAGATCCCCTCCTGCCGTTTTTATCCATCCTGCTCCTGTTACGCCCGGCAGGCGATTGAAAAACACGGAGTCCTGCGAGGAGGGATTTTAGCGGCATGGCGAATCTTCCGCTGTCATCCATTTCATCCCGGAGGGTACGACCCCGTCCGTTAACCAAACTCATCTCCACAAAATCCGGAGTTTCCATGGAAAATAAAAACATAATTATAGCTCTTGTCCTGATGATGGTGGTCTGGCTGGGTTTCACCCTTTTCTTTCCACCTCAAAAGCCCCTGGAAACTTCCGGTAAAGTAGAAAAAAGCCTGGGCGACACCCCTGCCGAGAGGAGTCTTCCTGAAAAACGGACGCTTCCTCCCACGGAGGACTCTCAGCTTTCCACGACCTCATCAGAAAATGTAGAAGATATTGAAATAACTATTGAAAATAGCTTTTATGAGGCTGTTTTCTCTAATACCGGGGCTCGTTTAAAATCTCTGGTTCTTAAGAATTTCAGTGCCACTTCCGATCCTGGTTCCCCAAAGGTTTCACTTGTTGAGGCCGAAGAAGATCAACTTGCTACTCTTCGGACGACCGGATCCGGCGATTTTTTACTCCCCCCGGACGCACTCTATTCGGTAGACGCTCCCGAAAAATCCATCTCTCTTAGCGATGGAGAGACCCGAAATTTGATCTTCCAGCATCGGACTCCTTCTGGGATCGTGGTGGAGAAGATTTATACTTTCTATGGGGATCAATATCCATTTGATCTAGAAATCCGTGTCATCAACCAAAGTAGCGACACCAGAAAGGGATCGCTGGAAGTCTCTCTTGTTCATCCCTGGAATGACGAGATGGCCGGCAAAATGTACGAACATGTCGGCCCGACCACTTTCGCCGGGGAAGAAATTCACACAGTAGATGTCAAAGACCTGGATGAGGCGCCCGAGAATTATTCTAATCAGGTGGTTTGGACCGCCTTTGAAACCAAATATTTTATTGGGGCCGTAGCCCCCCTTGAGGGGGCTTCCGAAAAAGTGCAGGTGCGGAGTGCGGAGGCCTCTGTAGAGAATGTCATGGAAACCCCTTTTCTGACTCTCGCTCCCGGGGAGTCTGTGGATCTGAAATACTTTCTGTATTTCGGGCCCAGGGATCTTGACATTCTTAAATCTGTGAATTATCAGCTTTCCGAGGCCATAGATTTCGGTTTCTTCTCGCCTATTGCCCGTCCCCTGCTTCATGTGCTCAAATTTTTCTATAAATTCGTCGGAAATTACGGAGTATCCATTATTCTGTTGACGGTCATCATTAAGCTGCTTTTCTGGCCTCTCACCCATAAAAGCTATGCTTCCATGAAGAACATGCAGAAGTTACAGCCTGAAATGCAGAAGATCAGGGAGAAGTTCAAGAACAACAGGGAAAAGATGAACAAGGAGATCATGGAGCTCTACAAGAAACACCGGGTCAACCCCCTGGGTGGCTGTCTTCCCATGGTTATTCAGATCCCGGTCTTTTTTGCATTGTACAAGGTTCTTCTCGGGTCAATCGAGTTGAGGCATGCCCCCTTTTTCCTGTGGATTACCGATCTTTCGGCAAAGGATCCTTATTATGTGACACCCCTGATCATGGGCGCCACCATGTTCCTTCAACAAAAAATGTCCCCTACCACCATGGATCCTGCCCAGGCTAAGATTTTCATGCTGATGCCGGTCATTTTCACCGTTATGTTTCTGAATTTTCCTGCGGGGCTGGTTCTTTACTGGTTGGTCAACAATCTTCTCACAATTGCGCAGCAGGCCTACATCAACCGGAAGCACTAGAGTCCGATTCGGCAGTGCCGGGAAAATAAAGAGCCGGCGGAGTTATCCGCCGGCTTTACCTTTTTAAACCGACCGGCTAGAATAGCTCAAATTTTACCCTCCAAGAAAACCCTTATGAACGCCAGTTTTATTCTTTCGAACGATACCATCGTTGCTCCCGCCACGCCGCCAGGTGAAGGAGGGGTAGGGATAGTGCGGGTTTCCGGATCCCGAGCCGAAGAGGTTCTCGGCAGGATTTTCAGGACCCGAAGAGCTCAATGGCCCCTCGATTCCCACCATCTTTATCACGGACAGATCATCGACGTAGACGGAAATACTGTCGATGACGTTCTCGCCACGGTCATGCGGGGTCCGCGGTCCTACACCGGAGAGACGGTCGCGGAGATCCATTGTCACGGCGGCCCCATTGTTATTCGGAGAATTCTGGATCTTTTTACCGATTTCGATATCCGAATCGCCCGTCCGGGGGAATTCACTCTGCGCGCCTTTTTAAACGGTAAGCTTGATCTTGCCCAATCTGAAGCGGTGGTTGATCTTATCCGATCGCGGTCCGAGGATGCTCGGCATATGGCTCTTGATCAGATGGAAGGCAAACTGTCCCGGCTTTTGAGAAAATTTCGAAGCAGCCTGGTTGAGATCCTCGCAGAAGTGGAAGCCTGGATTGATTTTCCTGAAGATGATCTTGAAGAACCTGATCGTGATCGCCTGGTGATCGCCCTGAAAACCCTGGAAGGTGACATGGTGCGACTGCTTGCCACTTTTGATTCCGGACGGGTGCTTCGAGAAGGCGCTTCCGTGCTTATCCTTGGTCGGCCCAATGTCGGGAAAAGTTCGATCATGAATCTTCTTCTTGGGGAAGCTCGCGCCATTGTCACTGAAATCCCCGGGACCACCCGCGACCTTATCGAGGAAAATTACATTCTGGATGGAATCCCTCTGCGACTCATTGATTGTGCCGGAGTCCGGGAAACTGAGGATCCCGTGGAAATGGCAGGAGTTTCAAGGGCCAGGGAAAAGATGCTGAGTGCCGACCTTATCCTGATGGTGATCGATGGTCATGAAGGGATTACCAGGGATGATGAGGCGGTCCATGAAGAGTGCCGTGGATTACGCTTCATTACGGTTGCGAACAAAAGCGATCTTCCTCCGGCACCGCTCCCCTCCCCTTTTACTGCGGAGCCGCTTCGCATTTCCGCACGAACCGGCGAGGGCCTCGAGGAGCTTAAAAGAAAGATCGGAACCACTTTCCGGAGGGGCTCCCTCGAATCACCCGATACCATCCTGCTTTGCAATCGGAGACATCGAGAGGCATTGGGTCGAGCCCGGGAGGGGACAAAAATGGCCCAATCCGCCCTCTTCTCCGGCGAACCGCCCGAACATGCAGCCCTCGGCATCCGCGAAGCTCTTCAGGGGCTCGGAGAAATAACCGGGGAAACCACACCTCAGGAAGTACTCGAACAGATCTTCTCCCGTTTCTGTATAGGGAAATAACTTTCGCCCTGTTTCACGTGAAACGTTTACGTAAGTAGCTTTAGGATATAAGGAAATGGTAGAAACTGGATATGGAAAGAAATACCGGGTGATCGTGGTTGGCGCCGGGCATGCCGGCTGTGAAGCCGCTCTGGCGGCAGCCCGCATGGGATGTGCCACCCTTCTTCTGACCATGAATCTGGACGCAGTGGCCCAGATGTCCTGCAACCCGGCTATAGGGGGTCTGGCCAAAGGACACCTGGTTCGAGAGATCGATGCACTTGGTGGAGAAATGGCCAGGAATATCGATGAAACCGGGATCCAATTCAGGATTCTCAACACCAAAAAGGGCCCCGCTGTCCGCGCGTCCCGGGCGCAGGCGGACAGGCAGTTGTATCGACTCCGGATGAAGAGGGTTCTGGAATCCGAGCGGAGTCTGGATCTTAAACAGGGCACAGTGAACCGTCTTCTGGTGGAAGGAGATCGTGTACAGGGAGTGGAAACACGCGAAGGGTTGGTCTTTTATGGAGAGCGGGTGATTCTTACCACGGGAACCTTCATGCGGGGCCTGATCCATGTGGGACTCAATCATTATCCGGGAGGCAGGGCCGGTGAACCACCCTCGGAGGGTATCTCGGAACAGTTGCGTTCCTTGGGTTTTCGAATCGGACGCCTCAAGACCGGGACTCCAGCTCGCCTGGACGGAGAGACCATTGATTTTACTCTCCTCCAACCCCAATATGGAGACGACCCTCCGAATCCCTTTTCTTTCGAGACGCGTTATATTTCCAGGACTCAGGCCCCCTGCCATATCACTCAGACGACACTGGAAACCCATAAGATTATTCTGAAAAACCTGGACCGCTCCCCCCTGTATGGGGGTGTCATCGAAGGTATAGGTCCTCGCTACTGCCCGTCCATCGAGGATAAGGTGATACGGTTTCCGGATAAAGAGAGTCATCAAATTTTCCTGGAACCCGACGGGCTCGACAGCGCCGAGATCTATCCGAGCGGCATATCCACCTCCCTGCCTCCTGATGTTCAACTCGCCTTTCTCCGGACCATCCCCGGGCTCGAGCGGGTGGAAATTATGCGGCCGGGTTATGCTATCGAGTACGATTTCGTTGATCCCATTCAATTGACCCCGGATCTTCAGACCAAGGCCATTCTGGGTCTGTATCATGCCGGGCAGATCAATGGCACCTCCGGGTACGAGGAAGCCGCGGCCCAGGGACTCCTGGCGGGCATGAATGCGGCATTAAGTCTTAAGGACCAGGAGCCCCTGATTATCGGTCGGGACGAGGGGTATATCGGAGTTATGATCGATGATCTGGTTAACCACGGTACAGAGGAGCCCTACCGGATGTTTACCTCCCGTGCTGAATACCGGTTGCTCCTTCGCGAGGACAATGCTGATCAGCGCCTGACCGGAATTGGACGCAGGGCCGGACTCGTTTCGGATACCCGTTGGGAGTCCTATCTATCAAAAATAGAAGCACTGGACCGGGGCGAGAGAATTCTGGAGGAGACCAGGATATCCCCTTCGGACCGTGAGCATTTGGCGCGCCTTGGTCTTGGAGAGTTGAAAAATGGAGCGTCCTTAAGGGAGTTGCTGCGCCGACCGGAGATCGGGATTGCTGATCTGCTCTTTCTTTGCAAGGAGATTGCGGAATTTTCAACGGAGGTCCGGCGCCAGTTGGAAATAGGTGTCAAATATGAAGGCTATATTCGCCGGCAGATGGAGCAGGTGGACAGTTTTCGACGCATGGAGAAGGTTTCCATTCCACCATCCTTTGATTTCGACGATGTGCGGGGACTTTCGGCTGAAGTCCGGGAAAAGTTGAAAAAAGTCAGGCCCCTTACCCTCGGTCAGGCTACACGGATCTCGGGAGTCACCCCGGCGGCTACCGGCATACTTGCAGTTGTTCTCAAGCGGGGCTGAATGGATCTGAAATCGGAACTGGTCCGGCAGTTGCATTCTCTGAACCTGGAGGTCCCCTCCGGGGCAGCGGAGCGGTTGATCTGGTTGCTGGATGAGCTTCTCAGGTGGAATCGACGCGTCAATCTTACGGCCGTGAACAATCCGGCGGAAGGGGTGGAAAAGCACCTCACGGATTCCCTGACGCTGCTTCCACTGATCGCACCCGGGGTGCGTCTTAAGGATATAGGTTCGGGAGGGGGATTTCCCTGCCTTCCCTTGAAGATAGTGCTGCCGGAACTTCGGGTCTGCTCGGCGGAAGCTTCCAGAAAAAAAGTGAGTTTTCAGCGCCATGTGGCCAGGACCCTCGGCTTGAGGCATTTTGAGGCCATTCACGTCCGCGTCGGACCCAATGGTGATTCTCCGGTGAATGGTCCCTTCGATGTGGTCGTATCCAGGGCCTTTGCGGGCCTGGTCGAATTTGCCCATCTGGCCTTACCTTATCTTCGGCCCGGGGGGAAGCTCATCGCGATGAAAGGGCCCGAAGGAGACAATGAGGTCGAAAAATGTTTTTCCCTTCTGGCAAAACGCGGTGTTGGTACTCCGGAAATCAAGCATCTTAGGCTTCCTGCTTCCGAGGCGGCTAGAACTCTGATCATCTTGAAGCGAATAGATTAATCTGGTTGTCTGACTGGCTCCAGGCGAAAAACAGAATCAGGCCGAATTCCTTTCATATTCGAAGTTGTATCACCACCGGGTCGCTGCGCTCTTTTGGGGGGCCTTCAGAAGGGATAGGAGCACATCATCCGGTGTTCTTTCGTGCGGTAGTGATGCCGTGGCGATGCTTTGCCCCTGGAACTTGAGCGGGGGGATAATCAGTGTGATTAAAAATGGGAAAAACTATGGTGGAGAAGAGACTATCTTCGGGCTTTTTCTCTTCTGCCAGGGACCTTTTTATGCTATCGTCCTCGTCCCGGCAGCATGAAGGAGATGAACTGTTATGGCCCAGATCATTGCCGTTGCAAATCAGAAGGGAGGGGTCGGAAAAACCACGACCTCTGTGAATCTCGCAGCGTCACTTGCTGCAGCCGAAAAGCGCTCCCTGCTGGTGGACATGGATCCTCAGGCAAATGCCTGTAGTGGATTGGGTTTTGACAAAAACGCCGCAAAATTAACCATTTATCATGCCCTCCTCGGAGAAGCAGCGCCTCTCGAAGTGCGGGTCCGGACCGAACTGAAGCACCTCGATCTACTTCCCTCGAATACGGACCTCATTGGCGCGGAAATCGAACTTGTATCCGCGTTCTCACGGGAAAAAAAACTTCAGACGGTTCTGGAGAGTCTCCGGGAGGAATACGATTACATCATCATCGACTGCCCCCCTTCTCTCGGTCTTTTGACCGTCAACGCCCTGACAGCTGCGGATCGGGTGTTGATTCCTCTTCAGTGTGAATTCTACGCGATGGAGGGTCTCAGTCAACTTCTTAAAACCATCCGTCTTATCCAGAAGGAGCTGAACCCTCGCCTGGATCTTTGCGGGATCATTCTCACCATGTTTGACAGCCGCAACAATCTCTCCCACCAGGTCAGCAAAGAGATCCGAAGTCACTTCGAAGGCCAGGTGTTCAAGACGGTGATTCCGCGAAACGTGCGCCTATCAGAAGCCCCCAGTCATGGCCTGCCGGTGCTGCTTTATGATATCAATTCCAGAGGAGCAATCGCTTATCTGGAAATGGCTAAAGAGTTGATCGAACAGAGGATATAGAATGACGACGAAGAGACCTGCCCTTGGAAAAGGAATCGGCGCGCTTCTGAATTCGGCGACTCGGGGGGACGGAAGCCAATACTTCCTTTGCCCGATCGAGGAACTGCGGCCTCACAGCAAGCAGCCGCGCAAAACATTCAACGATCAGAAAATGGCCGAACTGGTCGCCTCCATAAGGGAAAAAGGTGTGATTCAGCCCCTGGTGGTCCGGCAAGTTGATGATCATTACCAGATCATTGCCGGGGAACGTCGCTGGCGAGCTTCGCAGAAAGCCGGATTGCGCGAAATTCCCGTGGTAATTCAGGATGTTTCCGAAGATGCAGCGTTGGAAATGGCCCTGATCGAGAACATTCAACGCGAGGATCTCAATCCTATCGAGGAAGCGGAAGCTTACACCAATCTGATGGAAGGTTTTCAGCTCTCCCAGGAGGAGGTGGCGCGGAGGGTCGGAAAGGACCGCTCGACCATTTCCAACTCCATCCGTCTCCTCCGCCTTCCCGTCCAGGTGCGGGAGGAAGTCTCAAGTGGCGGTATTTCCATGGGTCACGCCCGCTCTTTTCTTTCCCTGGAGAGCGATGAGGATATCCTGGAGGCCTGTGAGCAGGTTTTGCGGAAAGGCTTCTCGGTACGGGAGACGGAGGCGCTGGTCAAGAAGATCAAATCCTTCGGACGTCCCAAGCCAAAGAAAACTTCCGCACCCGATCCGGAACTGATTCGTCTCGCCGGGGAAATGAAACAGGCATTGGGTACGCAGGTGAAAATTATTCCTCGAGGCCGGGGAGGGAAAATTGAAATTTCCTATTTTTCGGCCCCGGATCTGGATCGACTCCTGGAAGTTCTGGGAATCGCGTGAGGCAGGCGTCACAGGTGAAATGATGTTCGGCAGGAAGGAGAATATCGACATGAAAAAGGAAAACTCGTTGGAGAAAAGTGAAATAAAAGCCTTTCTCGGGCCAGGGAGTCAATTCGAAGGAAAACTGATCTTTGATGAAATCGTTCGCATTGATGGCAGTTTCCGGGGGGAGGTGAACTCCAGGGATACCCTGATCGTCGGGAAGACCGCGGATCTGCAGGCGGAAGTGTCCGTCGGGACCCTCATTCTCAGTGGGCGGTTCAAAGGAAACGTCAAGGCATCGCTCCGGGTCGAACTGAGGGCGCCGGCGCAGGTGGAGGGAGCCATCGAGACTCCTGTCCTTGTGGTGGAAGAAGGAGTGATGCTGAACAGCACCCTGACCATGAAAAAAGAGGGAACTTCGACCGGCGGTGAAGAGAAAAAGGGAGTGGTTTTTGTTAAAAAGTAGCCAAAAGAATCTTGACATAAATCATGGCTTATGTTAGCTATTCCGTGCTTTGCCCCAGGGAGAAAAAGGGCGCTTTTTAATCATTTCACTTATTGTATACAGTATACCAGAAACGGGATTCGTCAGAGGATCGTATCGTGATTGAAATCAACTGGACCATCTTGCTGCAGTTCGTCAACTTCCTTGTGCTGTTGACGGTTCTGAATTTTCTTCTTTATCGACCCCTCAGGGGGATGCTGGAGAAGAGGAAGGAAACCATCGAGGATTCCTACCGGACTGCAACTGATCTCAAGAAGCGGGTCGAGGAGAAAGTCGCCAGCTATCAGGAGAAACTTCAGGAAGCTAAGTTAAAGGGAAATCAGGAAAAAACGGAGCTCCGGAAAAAGGCGGCCGAAGAGGAAGCTGGAGTTTTGGCGGAAGCACGCCAGGCCGCATCGGAAAACCTCCAGACTATCCAGAGGGAGGTGGCCGCCGATGCGGAAGAATCCCGCAGGAGACTTCGGGAGGAATCGCAGGCCCTGGCCACTCAGATCGCCTCCAAGGTCCTGGGGAGAAAAATCGCATGAAATCAAACAGCCGGATCCCTGCTGTAAAAAAAGAAATGTTCGGTGTACTCTCTGCTCTCCTGATCGTGGGAAGCGCCACGGCGGTGTTCGCCGCCACGGGCGAGGAGCACCATGTGGATACGGGGGCCCTGGTCAAGGATTTCCTCTATCGTATCCTGAATTTTGCCGTCCTGTTCGGAATCCTGGCCTATTTCGTGACAAAGCCGATACGCAAAGGTCTGGCGGGTCGTCGGGGAGAAATCGAGAAGCGTCTCAATGAATCGGAGTCCGCCCGCAGGGAGGCCGAGGCGAAGTTCGCAGAATATGATCGGAAACTGTCGCAGGCATCGGCCGAAATCGACGAGATCCATACATCAATTCGCCGGGAAGGAGAATTGGAACGGGAGAGAATTCTCGCCAATTCCCGGGAGATGGCGGAGAAAATCAAAAAAGAGGCGGAGAAGACCGCTGCCAATGAGGTGGCGAAGGCTCGGATGGAATTGCGCAGGGAAGCTTCGCGTATGGCGGTTGAAATCGCAGAGAATATTCTTCGTACGCGTATTACCCC
This sequence comes from Desulfuromonadales bacterium, assembly GCA_024636295.1. GTDB lineage: Bacteria > Desulfobacterota > Desulfuromonadia > Desulfuromonadales > JAGXHI01 > JAGXHI01. The sequence goes on along the minus strand of JAGXHI010000001.1, from coordinate 61,241 downwards.
GGAAGACCAGGCGCGACTCGTCGAGGAATATACGAAGAAGGTGGGAGATTTACATTGAGCATCACTGCCATATCAAGAAGGTACGCAAGAGCCCTCGTGGACCTGGGGGTCGAGGGCAAGATGGTAGAGCGTTATGGCGCCGAATTGGCGACCATCCGTTCGGCCTTCCATGTGGAAAGCGGGCTGCGCCTCATCCTGGAAAGCCCGACTTTTCCCCTCGATAAGAAAAAGGCCATTCTCTCCGATCTGCTGGAGGCGATCAAGGCGTCTCCGGGAATACGGAATTTTTTAGGGCTGCTTCTGGAAAAACAACGGCTTCAGCACCTTGAGCACATTGAAGAGGATTACAGGAGACTGGCTGATGAGCTCGCAGGAATTCTCAGGGCTCGCATCGTTTCGGCCACTACTCTGGAAGCAAAACAGCTGAACTCCATCACGAGTTCGCTGGAAAAGCGAACAGGAATGAAAGTGGAGCCGAAGGTCCAGGTGGATCCTTCTCTGATCGGTGGAATTCAGGTCGAGATCGGCGGAAAGGTCTTCGACGGAAGCGTCAAAACCCAGTTAAAACGAATTGAAGATATATTACAGAAGGGGTGAGAAGCCGTATGGAAATCAAAGCGGAAGAAATCAGCGCGATTATACGAAAGCAGATCGAGAATTACGGGCGAGAGGTCGAGATCAGCGAGACGGGGACAATCATTTCCGTCGGCGACGGAATCGCCCGAATCCACGGTCTGGATAACGCCATGGCCATGGAGCTGCTTGAATTCCCCGGCGGAACGATGGGGATGGCACTGAACCTGGAAGAGGACAATGTCGGGGCGGCCATTCTCGGTGAAGCTCATCACATCAAAGAAGGCGACATAGTCAAGAGAACCGAGCGCATCGTTCAGGTGCCTGTCGGCGAAGCCCTGATTGGACGGGTCGTAAACGGAATCGGCATTCCCATCGACGGTCAGGGGGAGATCGAAACGGACGACTATCGACAGGTGGAAATCAAGGCCCCCGGCATCGTGGCCCGAAAATCGGTCCATGAGCCAATGCAGACGGGCCTTAAAGCGATTGACGCCATGGTGCCGATCGGACGTGGACAGCGGGAGCTTATCATCGGCGACCGCCAGACGGGCAAGACCGCCGTGGCCCTGGACACCATCATCAATCAAAAGGGGCAGGACGTCATCTGCATCTACGTGGCGATCGGACAAAAACGCTCTACGGTAGCTCAGGTGGTGGACAAGCTAAAGCATTTCGGCGCCATGGACTACACCATCGTGGTTTCGGCCTCAGCCTCCGAGCCCGCGCCCCTTCAGTTTCTTGCGCCCTATACCGGCGTGACCATGGGGGAGTTCTTCCGGGACAGTGGACGACATGCCCTGCTGATTTATGATGATCTCTCCAAACAGGCTGTGGCCTACCGTCAGCTTTCTCTCCTGTTGCGACGCCCTCCCGGACGAGAAGCCTACCCTGGAGATGTTTTTTACCTGCACAGCCGCCTGCTGGAACGTGCGGCCAAGCTCAGTGATGAACTGGGCGCCGGCAGTCTCACCGCCCTGCCCATCATCGAAACCCAGGCCGGCGACGTTTCCGCCTACATTCCGACCAATGTCATTTCGATCACCGACGGACAGATTTTCCTTGAAACGGACCTCTTCTACTCTGGAGTTCGGCCTGCAATCAACGTTGGTCTTTCGGTCTCTCGTGTCGGTGGATCGGCCCAGATCAAGGCCATGAAGCAAGTAGCCGGTACCCTGCGGCTCGCCCTCGCCCAATACCGGGAGATGGCTGCTTTCGCCCAGTTCGGCTCCGACCTCGATGCCGCTACCCAGCGCCAGTTGAACCGGGGCGCTCGCCTTGTGGAGATCCTCAAGCAGCCCCAGTACAAGCCTGTGCCCGTCGAAAAGCAGGTTATTGTGATCTACGCCGCCAACAACGGCTACCTTGATGATCTCCCCATATCCGTCATCCTGCGTTACGAAACGGAACTTCTCTCCTACATGGAGAGCCAGCATCAGGGGACTCTGGATGAAATCCGGGAGAAGCAGAAACTCGATGAGGACCTGGAGAATCGCATCAAGTCCGCCCTGGAAGATTTCAAGAACCAGTTCATGGTTCAGTAAGCCCATAAAAGGTTTGGACAGATGCCCAGTCTGAAGGATATCAAGAAGCGGATCACCTCGGTTAAGAACACCCGGCAGATCACCAAGGCTATGAAAATGGTTTCCGCCGCCAAGCTGCGTCGGGCCCAGGATGCCGTGACGGCCGCAAGGCCATATGCCGAAAAAATGCAGGAAGTCCTCTCCAGCCTCGCCCTTCGGGAGGACCCCGGTGCTCATCCTCTTCTCGAACCGCGGGAAAGAGGACGGGCGCTAGTGGTTCTCCTGACGGCAGATCGTGGATTGTGCGGCGGCTTCAACGGTAATATTTCCAAGGCCGCAGAGAGGTTCATCCATTCGAATGCGGAAGGATACGGCGCTTACGATCTGATGATCATAGGCAAAAAAGGAAATGATCTGCTGCGACGGCGGTCCCTGAACATCGCCCGGGTCTACGAGAATATCACCGTAAGCATCAATTACGGTACGGCTTCGCTCCTTGGGCAGGAAGTGGTGAAGCTTTTTCTGGAAGGAAAATATGACGGAGTGTTCCTGATCTACAATGGCTTCCTCAGCGCCATGACTCAGGACATTACCGTGAAACAGCTGCTTCCGGTGCTTCCCCGCGGAATGGAGGAAGGGACCCAGGTGACAGAGTACCTGTATGAGCCCAGCCGTGAGGAGGTGCTGAAAAAGGTCCTGCCCAAGCATGTGGAAGTCCAGATCTTCCGTGGGCTGCTGGAATCCTCTGCCTCCGAGCATGGGGCCCGCATGACAGCCATGGACAGTGCCAGCAAGAATGCCTCGGAGATGATAGGCAAGCTGACCCTTCAGTACAACCGGGCCCGGCAGGCCGCCATCACCAAGGAACTGATGGAAATCATATCCGGCGCTGAATCGATAAAATAGAACCGAGCCAATTATACCTGCCTCAGGGGCGGAAAAGAGGAGGAAAGGTTTACGATGAATAAAGGAAAAATAACTCAGGTTATCGGGCCCGTGGTCGATGTGCAATTCGAGGCCGGCAAGCTGCCCGAGATCTACCATGCCCTGCGGATTACCAACCCTACCCTCGGAGAGGGTGAAAATAATCTCGTGGTGGAGGTTGCGCATCACCTGGGGGAAAACACCATCCGGGCCATTGCCATGGACTCTACGGACGGATTGGTTCGGGGTCAGGATGTCTTCGACACGGGAAAGCAGATCGTCATGCCTGTCGGTCGGGAGACTCTGGGCCGGATCCTGAACGTTATAGGCCAGCCGGTGGACGAAGGCGGTCCGGTCAACACGGAGATGGAATGGGAAATTCATCGTCCCACCCCCGAATTCGTGGACCAGTCCACCAAGGTCGAGGCTTTTGAAACGGGCATCAAGGTCGTGGACCTGCTCGCCCCCTACGCCCGCGGCGGGAAGATCGGTCTTTTCGGCGGCGCCGGAGTCGGGAAAACCGTTCTTATCATGGAGCTGATCCACAACATTGCCAAACAGCACGGCGGCTTCTCGGTTTTCGCGGGGGTTGGCGAGCGTACGCGTGAGGGCAATGATCTCTGGGAAGAAATGAAAGAATCCGGGGTTCTGGACAAGGCCGCCCTGATCTATGGACAGATGAATGAGCCTCCCGGGGCTCGCGCACGAGTGGCCCTCTCCGCCCTGACCGTGGCCGAATACTTTCGGGATGAAGAAGGCCAGGACGTGCTCCTGTTCATCGACAACATTTTCCGCTTCACCCAGGCAGGCTCCGAGGTTTCAGCGCTTCTGGGACGCATTCCGTCGGCGGTCGGCTATCAGCCTACCCTCTCCACCGAAATGGGCGAGCTGCAGGAGAGGATCACCACCACGAACAAGGGGTCGATTACCTCCGTTCAGGCCATCTATGTGCCTGCGGATGACTTGACCGACCCTGCGCCGGCAACCGCCTTTGCCCACCTGGACGCCACCACCGTTCTTTCGCGGCAGATCGCCGAACTGGGCATCTATCCCGCGGTGGATCCCCTGGATTCCACCAGCCGGATTCTGGATCCGCAGGTCGTGGGGGAAGAGCATTATCGTGTGGCCCGCGATGTTCAGTTTGTTCTCCAGCGGTACAAGGACCTTCAGGATATCATCGCCATCCTCGGGATGGACGAGCTCTCGGAGGAAGACAAGCTGGCGGTTGCACGCGCCCGCAAAATCCAGAGATTTCTCTCTCAGCCCTTCCATGTGGCCGAGGCGTTCACCGGCACTCCCGGCAAATATGTGGAATTGAAGGACACCATCCGAGGCTTCAAGGATATCGTTGAAGGCAAGTACGACAATATCCCCGAGCAGGCATTCTACATGCAGGGAACCATCGAGGAAGTGCTCGAGAGAGCCAAGCAACTGGCTGCCTGAAAACCCTCACGGCGGGCTGGTGTTCCGCATAAGCGGTAAAGGAAGTGATTCATGGCTGAAAAGCTGCAATTGGAAGTGGTTACTCCGTACAAGCGGGTCCTCTCGGAGGAGGTGGATGAAATCACTGCGCCCGGACTGATCGGCGAATTCGGAATTCTTCCCGGCCACACTCCCATGCTCACCACCCTTAAAATTGGAGAATTTTCCTATCGTCAGGGGGATGAGACCTTTCATCTGGCTGTGAACTGGGGCTATGTGGAAGTGGAGGAGGACAAGGTCACGGTTCTCGTGGAGACGGCCGAACCGGCGGATGAAATCGATATTGAAAGAGCCCGGGCGGCTCTGGGCCGGGCTGAAGAGGCCCTGAAGGGACTCCCTTCGGAAGACAAAAACTTCAGGACCATGGAGGCGGCGCTCGAAAGGGCGATGATCCGAATCCAGGTGGCCGGCCGCAGGGCGCGATAAACGCCGCCGCATTAATGGCAAGATCAAAGGGACGGTTCAAAGCCGTCCCTTTTTTTATGAAATTTTCAGGAAACAGCGGTGCTCCTGCGAGCCCTTGACATTCAGAAGTTTAAAAAATCCTGCTTCAGAGATATTATAGGCTTTCGCCTCTGGATGAATAACGGAGACTCGGGATTCTCTCTCATGAAACAGATCATTCACCTGGACATGGACGCCTTTTATGCTTCAGTCGAACAACGTGACCGGCCCGAACTGCGGGGGCGCCCCGTGATCGTCGGAGGCAGTTCGAGACGAGGCGTGGTCGCAGCCTGCTCCTATGAGGCGCGGACGTTCGGAGTGCATTCAGCCATGCCCATAGCCCGAGCGGTTCGCCTCTGCCCTGAGGCCGTGCTGCTTCCGGTACGCATGAGTCGATACCGTGAGATTTCAGGGAAAATATTTCATATATTTGGTCGCTTCACAGACCGCATCGAGCCACTCTCCATCGATGAGGCCTTTCTGGACGTTTCTGATTGCGGCCGGCTTTTCGGCCCGGCTCGTGTTGTGGCCGAAGCTATCCGTGCTCTGGTTCGAGAAGAAACGGGACTTGCCATCAGTGCGGGTGTTGCACCGAATAAGTTTCTGGCCAAGTTGGCTTCGGAATCAGCCAAGCCCGACGGACTGCTCGAGGTGCCTCCGGAAGCCATCGACAGTTTCCTTTGCCCTCTTCCGGTATCCCGCCTTTGGGGTGTCGGGCGGGTGACGCAGGAGAAACTGGAAAGGCTCGGGTTCAGGCGGGTAGATGATCTGCGCCGCATCGGCAGAACGGAGTTGGTGCGTCTCCTTGGGAGTGTTGGAGACCATATCTTTCATCTCGCCTGGGGCAGGGATGATCGGCCGGTGGAAACCGAGGCGGAGATCAAATCCGTTGGTCATGAGGAAACCTTCGAACAAGACCTTCTGGATACCGAAAGGATTCGCCTTGAGATTTTCTCCCTGGCCGAACGGGTGGCGGCACGTTTGCGGAAAAAGGAGTTTATCGGACGCTGTCTTACCCTCAAAATTCGTTACTCCGATTTCGTAATGGTAACCCGCAGTGAAACACTGGACCGGGGGATCGATCAGGGGCCTTCCATCTTCCGGGTGGCCGTGCCGCTGCTCGAACGAACGGAGGCGGGATCCAGACCGGTGCGGCTCCTCGGACTGACCCTCTCCCGGCTGGAAAGGAAAAATACAGGTCAACAGGGTCTCTTCGGACGTGAAGAGTCGGGTAAACTCGAAAGCCTGGAGAGCGCTGTGGACAGGATATGTGAGCGTTTCGGGACCTGTGGCGTTCGCAGAGGCGCACTTCTTGAACGCGAGGAATCAATCGGAAAGAAAGGGAGCGATGGCCAGAACAGATCGTGACAGGGAGTCGCGATCGAAGGCTTCCAGAGTTATGGTGGGTTTTACCGGAAGGTCCTTGAAACGGCGGAAAAAGGAGTCGAAACGGATCACGCCCTCCCCTACCGGCAGATGATCGTCACGACGGCCGAAATTATCGTGCACGTGTGCATGAACAAGGTATGGACCAAGAGCGGCAAACCATTCCTCCAGATCGGCTCTGGAGAAAAGGTGCCAGTGTCCCACATCGAAGCAGTGTCCCATCCACGGCGAGTCAAGTTTCTGCAAAAGTTCGAGCAAGAGATCCGGAGCTTCTTCGAAAATATTTTCAAGGCCGATTTTACAGCCGATTTCCCCTGCCCTTTTGATCAGATCGGGCCACAATTCCAGGCTCCTTTCCACCCAGAGATGGTTCTGGCCGCCGTATTTCCAGCGGTCGAAACCCGGATGAAAAACAGCTACCCGCGCTCCGAGAAAACGGGCAGCCTCCAGAGCCTCCTCAAAACGGATCCGGGTAGCATCAAAAATCCTCGGGTCTAAAGAGCCGGGATTCAGGTCGTTGAAAGGGGCATGGATGGAAACGGCCAAATTCCTTTCCTTGAACTTTTCTCCCGTCTCCTGGAGAAGGCCGAATTCGACCTGGTCCAGGTCTGGACCGGTGAAACCTATTTCGGGCTGAAGGCGATTCTCAAGAAGATATGAGAGGTTTTCACCAAGACGCGAAAAAGGAACTGCAACGTGGAGACGATCCGTCATGATGCTCTCCCGAAGAGGCGGTGGATTTCCCGAATCAGACAGAATCCGGGCAAGAGTTTCCGGCTCCGGCATCCATTCCTCTTGAACCCGGAAACGGCCGGCTTTCTTGATATTTAAACCAGTGATTCCCAAGATCAATATCCCCGAATAATAGCTCTGAAGGCTGTAAAAGGCAAGCTGTTACAATCGCTTCCATAAAGTAAAGAGAAAATGACTTGACGACTTTCTGTATACTGTATACACTTTGTTTAAATGAAATTAGACTGGGGGAAACGGCTCTTGAAAAAAAGACCAATCGAACATCATCAGACTCTACGGGAGAAGATCCTGGAGACGATCCGCGAAGCCATATCCAAAGGGCAGCTCAAACCCGGGGAAAAAGTCGCGGAACCTGAGCTGGCTGAGCGGTTTGGTATCAGCCGGACCCCCATTCGCGAAGCATTCCGGCAGCTTGAATCGGAGGGCTATCTCACCGTCATTCCCCGCAAGGGTGCGGTGGTGACCTCTTTGTCCGAAAGGGATGTAGAAGAATTCTATGCCATAAAAAGTATCCTGGAAGGCTACGCTGCCAGTGTGGCAGCGGAAAAATTGGCCGACAAGGATATCGAACGACTCGAGGGGATCAACGACCGCCTGGAAAAATTGGCCCGCGAAGGAGATGTCAAAACATTCTTTCGCGTGCACAACGAATTTCACGACCTTTTCATCCGGGCGTCCGGAAACGAAAAGCTGGCGGAACTCATAAATCAGCTGATGATGAAGTTCAATCGTCTGCGTCTCGCCTCCCTTTCTCTGCCCGGACGCATGGAAATCTCCGTCCAGGAGCACAAGAAGATTATCGACGCCTTCAAGCGTCATGCCGGGGAGGAAGCCGATCGCCTGGTGAGCAAGACGGCGGCTCTGGGGGGACAAATTCTGATTCAGAGTCTGGCCAGGGAAGAAGGTCGTCAGATAGAGGCGTCTGTTCTCAAGAGAATCGTGGATGTTTGATGGCCGCACGGCGGCAGTTTTTATATAGAAGATTGTGTAAAAAAACCCGTCTCTGCGGACGGGTTTTTTATTGGGAATCAAGGGTGGAGTTGTTTCTCACCGGACCTTCTTGAATCCGACGGCCGATTGTGCCATATTCGCTCTCGAAGGGACGAACTTGTATTATGAAAGATTTTGAAAGAGGGAGCTTTCTCATGAAAAGAACCGGATTCGGGTTGGCGTTCACAATTCTTCTGTTTGCAGGAGGGGCAGAGGCCTCTTCTCTGGAGTTTCTGCTCAACGACTACAGTGTCCAGGGCCGCTATCATCTGACCATCTCCCAGGACGAGTACGGCGCTTCCGGCATCGGAGCCCGCCTGCTTTATAATGATGACGAAGAAACGCTCCTGGGAAGTCTGGGGTTCGATTTCTCGGGAGAGCCGGGCAACGTCCCCGGCCTCGAACTCGGCGTCGTCGCTCGGGGCACCGGAGGAACCACGGACGACAGCAAGGATTTCCTGGTGTTGGACGTCGGCGGTCAAGCTTCCTATTATCCGCCTGCTCTCCAGGGCCTGGGTATTGCCGCCCGGATTCACTGGGCGCCTAAACTCTTGTCCTTTATTGATGCCGAACGGATGCTGGAGGCGGGTGTGACTGTCGGATATGCCCTGACCCCGCGGATCCGCCTGCTTCTGGCATATCAAGTGATGCGTACAGATTTCGAGGACGAGGGAACCTGGACCATAGACGAAGGAGTTCGTGGCGGATTCGAAGCCCGATTCTAGAAAAGTCCCGAGGAGTTGTTTTCCCCCTTATCTCCAACATGTTTTCAGACGAATTTAAGAGCCCTCCCCCGCCTCTCCGGGGAGGGCTTCTTTGCAGGGATCAGGAACGCAGGCGATAGCCCAGGTGCACCAGAATGGTGGTCCCCACGAAGAGTCCCAGTGCAATGAGTCCCGCGATGCCGAAAGCCGTGGAAAGGGGGGTGTCGCCCACACCCAGAATGGCATGGCGGAATCCGTCGATCAGATACAGCAGGGGATTGAGGCGGGAGAGAAATTCCCATTCGGAAGGCAGGATGGAGATGGGATAAAATACTCCTCCCAGATATATAAGGGGCAGGATGACGAAGTTGCTGTACATGGACAGCTCATCAAAAGTGTCCGAGAAAATGGCGGCGAGCAGGCCAACCTGGGCAAAGAGAAAACTGGAAAGGCACGCCATGAGAAGGGCCAGAAGGGGATGAATCCAGGGAAGGGGAGCGAAAAGCATCGAAATCACCCAGACCACAACTCCCACCAGCAGCCCCCGCAGCATGGCGGCCAGGGTATATGCCAGAATGAACTGGGGAGCGGTAATGGGGGTGACCAGCAGATCGACGATGTTCCCCAGGTAACGGGCCATGAAAAGTGAGGAGGAGGTGTTGGCGAAGGAGTTGTTGATGACCCCCATGAGAATTAATCCGGGAATGACGAATTGAGCGTAGGAAAAACCCTCTACCACACTGATGCGGTCTCCAAGCGTGGCGCCGAAAACGAATAGATAGAGAGAGGCCGTGATGATCGGGGTGAGAACGGTTTGCACCGATACCCGAAGAAAGCGCAGAATTTCCCTCAGCAGAAGCGTCAGGAAGGGCAGCCAGGGGATGAAATCCGCCTTTTCCCGAGGCGGCTGCTCTCCAATCACAGTGCCCTCCCCTGCCGATTTTTCAATCCGGTCAGCTCGAGAAACACCTCTTCCAGACCAGCCTTGCGGGTTTCGATTTCACGCACGGGAAGATCCAGGCGGCAGACCTCGCGCAGGGCATCCCCGGCGCTCCGATCTCGAGGCAAAGTAAAAACCATCTGAAGACCGTTTTCGCTGAGTTTTGCTCCCATGGCTTCCAGTTGCTCTGGAAGGTTGTCGACAGGTCTTTCGAAATGGAGGAAAAGCTGACGGCCATAAATGCGGTTCAGCAGGTCGGGAGTGCGCTCCAGGGCGACGAGTTCGCCCTGGTTCATAATGGCGATCCGACCACACATCTGCTCCGCCTCTTCAAGGTAGTGAGTGGTCAGAAGCACCGTCGTTCCGGCCTTGTTGATTTCCCTCACCAAATGCCACAGATTGTGGCGGAGCTCGACATCCACTCCCGCCGTCGGCTCGTCCAGGATCAGAAGACGGGGTTTGTGAATCAGGGCCTTGGCAACCATGAGGCGTCGTTTGAGGCCGCCGGAGAGTTTGTTCATCTGCTTGTGAAGGTGCGGAGTGAGATCCAGCCGCTCAATGAGAAGCTGTCGCCAGGCTTCGTCGTAGGGCGCTCCGTAATATCCGGAATGGATGCGCAGAGTCCGATCAATGGTAAAAAAATGATCAATGACGATCTCCTGGTGCATGACTCCCGTCAGGCGCCGCGTAATGCGGTAATCCCGCCTGTTGTCGTACCCGAAGATTTCAATGGATCCCTGCTGTATGCGCGTGACCCCCGCCACCATGTTGATGGTGGTGCTCTTGCCGGCCCCGTTGGGACCGAGCAGCCCGAAAATTTCTCCCTGCTCGATCTGCAGTGAAAGATCTTTGACAGCCGGATCGCCGTTATAGTTCTTCGAGAGGTTTTTTATACTCAGAGCGGAGACCATGGCGGGAAATATACAGCGAAAAGGGTGCGGCCGCAAGGAAAGAGGGGCGGTAAAGTGAGGTTTCCAAAACGGTTATGCAAAGGGTCTATGGAGCCGCTTCCGTCTCGTCTTCTTCCTCCTTGGGTTTCTTTTTGCCGAAGAAGCGGGCTATCCAAACCCCCACTTCATAGAGAAGAACGAAAGGAAGAGCGATGGCGGTCTGGGATATAACGTCCGGAGGCGTAAGAACGGCTCCGAAGACAAAGGCGCCAAGCAGTGCGAATTTGCGATTTTTGGCCAGCCAGTGATAATCGACCACGCCCATGCGGGCCAGAAAAAAGATCACGATCGGCAATTCGAAAACGAGACCGAAGGCCAGAAGGAGCTTTGCGGAGAGGGAGAGGTAGGCTCCCATGGACAGCATGGCGCTGATCTCTCCTGAGCCTGTCCCGTATTTGATCAGGAAAGTAAAAATGGTGGGAAAGACGAAAAAAAAGCCGAAATAAGTTCCGGCGGCGAAGCAGCAGCAACTTACCAGGACAAAGGGAACGGCAAACTTCTTTTCCCCCGAATAGAGTCCGGGGGCGACAAAGGCCCAGATCTGCCAGAGAATGATGGGAAGGGCCACGAGAAGGCCGGCGATGGCTGCAACCTTCAGATAGGTGAAGAAAGGCTCGGTGGCATGAATGAAGACCAGCGAACTTCCTTCGGGAAGAACGGCGCGAACAGGCTCGGAAATATACTGGAAAATTCTTTCAGCAAAAGCGTAACAGCCTAAAAAGGCGACCACCCAAGAGCACCCTATGATGATCAGTCGCTTTCTAAGCTCTTCGAGATGAGAAGTGAAGGGCGCCTGCTCATCCGCCATGGACGTCTTCCTTCGGAACGGAAGCCGAGGTCTCTTCTTTTTTCTCCTGGTCCGGAGATTCTTTCACCGTCTCGCCGGAAAAAAGGTCACCCTGCCCTTCGGAGGGCCTATTTTCCTCTTCTCCGGCAGAAGAGTCTTTCGGGTCGGAGTTCTGGCGGATCCGGTCCCTGTTTTCAGCGTTTCGGGTCTCCTCATTGAAAGTATTCTTCAGATCGTCCGTGGCGCGGCGAAACTCTGCCAGGCCCCTTCCAAGCGCCCGCGCTATGTCGGGCAGTTTTTTGGGACCGATCACGATCAGGGCCAGGGCCATGATCAAAAGAAGTTCGGGCATTCCGATACCGAACATGGGCGGGACCTCTCAGGAAAGCTGTTGATAGAATGATGAGAATATCCCTGTTTCCCGCCTTCTGTCAAGCACGGCGATCAGGATTAATTGACACGGGCAGGGGTTTTGCACTACTATTTCCCGGATATCCCTTACAGGTGAGAAAATGAACCAGGAACAGGTCAAAAAGGAAATTCGCCGACTGGCCGAAGAGCGAAATGCTCTTTTGCTGGCTCACAATTACCAGCGGGACGAAATCCAGGAGATCGCCGATATCACAGGAGACTCCCTGGGGCTCTCCATGGAGGCGGCGCGGACCGACAAGGACGTGATCGTCTTCTGCGGGGTGCATTTCATGGCCGAGAGCGCCTCCATTCTGGCTCCGCAAAAGATCGTGCTCCTTCCCCGCCCCGATGCCGGCTGTCCCATGGCCGATATGGTGACACCCGAAGGTCTTCGGGAAGTGAAGGCCCGCCATCCAGGGGCGCCGGTCGTCACTTACGTCAATTCCAGCGCCGCGGTCAAGGCCGAAAGCGACATCTGCTGCACCAGCTCAAATGCAGTCAATGTGGTGAATTCCCTCGAGGATAAAGAGGTGATCCTGGTGCCGGATCGCAATCTGGGTCGATACATTGCGGATCGTACGGATAAGGTCTGCCATTTCTGGGAGGGTTACTGCCCCACCCATGACCGGCTGGAGACCGCCGAGGTGAACAGGGCGAAGCAGGAGCATCCCGATGCTCTGTTTGTCGCCCATCCCGAATGTACGCCGGACGTGCTGGAGCTGGCAGATCATATCTGCTCCACAAGCGGCATGTACGAGTATTGCCGCCGGAGTCCGAATCGAAAATTTATCATCGGCACCGAGGCGGGGATACTTTACCGGCTGCGCAAGGAAAATCCCGAAAAGGAATTCATCCTCCCCACCTCCAAGCTTATCTGCCCCAACATGAAGCTCACCTCCCTGGAGGACGTACTTCATAGTCTGCAGACCTTGAGTCCCGAGATCACCGTCCCGTTGGCGGTTCGGGAACGTGCACGAATCACCCTGGACCGCATGCTCGCCGTTCCGCGAGACTGATCGCCCTTTTCCGCTCCGCCATTCCGCACCGGGGCGGCCCTTCCGGACCTTCATGACTCCAGAATCGCAGATAAACAGCGAATTTCGACATTCGACTTCCTCCCTTGTCGGGGTTCTGGACAGGGGATTTTCCCGGGCTGAAGTTCTCGGACTCGCCGGTTCGTCCGACGCATACCTGCTGTCAAACCTTCTTTCCGTCCAAAAACGCACTTTTTTCATTCTGGCTCCGGATCAGAAGCAGGCGGCCCGCTTCGCTGCCGATCTTTCCTTCTACTGCGGTCGTCCCGAGGAAATTTTCCTTTTCCCCCATTGGGAGGTTCGCCCCTACGAGGCCCTGAGCCCTCATCCGGAGGTGGAGGCGGGACGCATCGCCGCCCTCGCCGCCCTGGCGGAGAACAGGGCCAGAGCGGTGGTCTTTTCGATTCGGGCCCTGATGCAGAGGGTGATCCCGAGAGAGGTTCTGGAGGGGCTTTGTGAGCGCTTGCGAGTCGAAGGCGAATATCCCCGCTCCGAACTGCTGCAGAGACTCTCCACTCTGGGATACCGCTCAGCACCCCTCGTGGAGGATCGTGGCGCCTTCTCTTCGCGAGGCGACATCCTGGATCTTTACCCCCCCACCGGAGAGTTGCCGGTACGTGTGGAATTTTTCGGCGATCAGATCGAAAGAATGCGGCCCTTCGATCTCGGCACGCAGCGATCCCGCGAAGAGAATCTCTCGGAGCTGCTGCTTCTTCCTGCCCGGGAAATGGTTCTGAGTGAGGCATTTATGAATGGCTTCTCCAGACGCCTCAAGGAGCGGTGCGATGTACTCGGGATATCCCGACTTCGCCGCGAATCGGTGCTCGAGGAGGCGCGGGAGGGGATTCTGGCCCCGGGCCGCTCATTTTTATTGCCCTATAACTATGGGAAACTGGATACCCTCTTCGATTACCTGCCTGCGGAAGGGGGTTGGGTTCTCCTTGATCCCTCCGCGCTGGAGGGGGAAATCGATGCATTCGGCACTGAAATCGCACAAGGGGAGATGCGTGCATCCAACAGAGGCGAGCCCTATGCGCCTGCCGAGGCGCTCTATCTATCTCCCGAGATGACGATGCAGAAGCTGGAGCAATCCGACCCCCGGCTCGATCTGGCGCCTCTAGAGGTGTTTCGACTGGGATCGGACCGGCAGGTGTTTCGTCTCCACACCGAGGGAAACGGCGATCTGCGCGCCCATCTCGAGCGAGAAGAAGACGGCCTTGGGCCTCTTGCCCGCCATCTTCGGGAATGGACGGAGAACCGCTGGCGTGTCCTGCTGGTCTGCCACCAGCGCAGCCAGGCCGAACGTCTGCTCGATCTTCTGGAGGTTTACGGTCTGAATCCGCCCTTTGTGCCGGATGGCCTTTCCGATGGCCCCGGCCCCGGGGAATCGCAGCTGGTCCTCGGAGATCTATCGGCAGGCTTCAGAATACCGGAGGAAAAGCTGGCCGTTGTCACCGAGGAGGAGATCTTCGGCCGGCGCGCAAGAAGGCGTGGCGCCTCCGAGGCGCGGACCCGGGCGCTTCTCTCCTCGCTGGCCGAATTGAAGGAAGGAGATTTCGTCGTTCACGCCGACCACGGCATCGCAAGATACCGGGGTCTGTTGCATCTTGAAATCGGAGGCACTGAAGGGGATTTCCTTCATCTGGAGTACGCCGACCGTGACAAGCTCTATCTGCCCGTGGATCGCATCGAGAAGGTGCAGAAATATGTCGGGGCCGAAGGGCACGGTCCCCGTCTGGACAAAATGGGCGGAAGCGCCTGGGAGAAGGCGAAACTCAAGGCGCGCGCGGCAATCGAGGAACTTGCCCGCGAGCTTCTTCGCATTTACGCGCGCCGGGAAATGAGCCAGGGGTTCAGCTATTCTCCTCCCGACCGGCTCTACAGGGAATTCGAAGCAGCCTTTCCCTACGAGGAAACCCCTGACCAGATGAGCGCTATAGAAGAGGTGCTCGAGGACATGCAGAACGAACGCCCCATGGACCGGCTGGTCTGCGGGGATGTGGGATACGGCAAGACCGAAGTCGCCATTCGGGCGGCTTTCAAGGCGGTTCTGGACGGCAAGCAGGTGGCCGTCCTGGTACCGACAACCGTTCTGGCAAGCCAGCACTGGGAGACTTTCCGCGAGCGGTTCAGGGAACATCCCGTCGAGGTGGAGATGCTTAGTCGCTTCCGGACTCCCGCCGAGAGCAAGAATGTTCTGAAGCAGACCGCCGAGGGGCGTGTGGATATTCTGGTGGGGACTCATCGTCTGCTCCAGCGGGACGTGAAATTCAAGAACCTGGGATTGATCATTATTGATGAGGAACAGCGCTTTGGTGTATCTCACAAGGAACGACTGAAAAAGCTGCGCTCCGAAGTGGATGTTCTGACCCTGACGGCAACGCCCATTCCCCGCACCTTGCATATGGGTCTGATGGGGCTGCGCAGTCTCTCGATCATCGAGACTCCTCCCGTGGACCGCCTGGCCATCCGCACTTATGTCACCCGTTTTGATGACGATCTTATCCGGGAGGCGATCCGCAGGGAACTGCACCGCGGCGGCCAGGTCTTTTTCGTCCACAATCGGGTTCAGTCCATCGGCGCCATGGCCGAGTTTCTCAAGACCCTTGTTCCCGAGGCGAAAATCGCCGTCGGGCATGGGCAGATGGGGGAGAAAGAGCTTGAAAAGGTGATGCTCGAATTCATAGAAGGGAAGACCAACGTCCTGGTGAGCACCACCATTATTGAGAACGGCCTTGATATTCCCCGGGCCAATACCATGATCGTCAACCGGGCGGACTGCTTCGGATTATCCCAGCTTTACCAGCTCCGGGGCCGTGTGGGTCGATCGAGCCAGAGAGCGTATGCCTATCTGCTGATACCGGGAGAGGGGACTCTTACCCGGGAGGCGCGGGAAAGACTGAAAGTCCTTCAGGAGCTCACGGAACTCGGGGCCGGATTTCGACTGGCCAGCCACGATCTGGAGCTTCGGGGCGCTGGAGACCTTCTCGGGGCCAGCCAGTCGGGACAGATTGCGGCGATCGGGTTCGAAATGTACTCCGAGCTGCTGGAGGAGACGGTTCGAGAGCTGCGAGGCGAAAAACAGGAGCAGCGGATCGATCCCGAAATCCGCCTCGGCGTTTCCGCTTTTTTCCCGGAAAAATATATTCCCGACCCCAACCAGCGCCTTGTGTTTTACAAGAGGCTCGCCGCCGCCGAACGGGATGAGGATCTTTATGCCGCGGCGGACGAACTGCGGGACCGGTACGGAGAACTTCCCGAAGCAACGGTGTTGCTCCTGGAAGTCATGAAATTGCGGGTGGTGATGAAAGGGCTGAAGGTGGAAACGGCTGAATACGACGGCCGACGGCTGGTGTTCGGTTTTCACCCCGAAACCCCGGTGCCCCCGGAAAATATCCTGGGACTGATGGAAAAACAGAAAGGGAAATACAGCTTTTCACCGGATTATCGCCTGTCGATACGTTTGGATCTCACCGATCGAAAGGAGGTTCCGAAGAGCGCCAGAAAGGAATTGCAAGGCCTTCTTCAGGTATGCTAGCCTTTTGTTTTCCCGATATATTTTCCTGCTCCTATACTGGAAGGCTCCACATGAAAAAAACAGCCGCCTCGCTTCTGGCACTGCTGATCTGTATGATCTCTGTCGGTTGTCGAGAACAGGAGACCCCCTCCCCGGTGCTTCTGAGGATCGATAACCGCACCGTGAGCCTGGATGAGTTCCGGCAGGAATACGAAAAGATCCTTCCCGCTGACCAGAACCTCTCGGAAGAGGAGCGACAGGCTCTGGAGCGCTCGTTTCTTCTGCAGCTTATCGATCGGGAACTGATTCTCGCCGAAGCCGACCGGATGACACTTTCCGTGGAGCCCTCAGAAATCGCACGGACGGTGGAGGAACATCGTAGGGATTATCCGGCAGGGGCCTTTGATGAGATGCTCCGGGAGCGCAAGCTGACTCTGGAGGAGTGGCGTGCCGAAATACAAGAGGGAATTCTTCTGGAAAAGGTGGTCCAGGAAGTCGTTTACTCCGAGGTCGCCGTGACAGAAGAGCAGATCGAATCCTATTACAAGGAGCACAAGGAAGAATTCGACCGTCCTGACCAGGTAAGAGCCCGTCAGGTCATGGTCGCCGAGGAATCAGAAGGTCAGCGCATTTTAGGCAAGGTGCGCCAGGGGGAATCCTTTGAAGTGCTGGCCAGGGAGAATTCCCTTTCACCCGACGGTGAAAAGGGAGGGGATCTGGGTTTTTTCGCTCGGGGAGAAATGCCTCCCGAGTTTGATGCCGTGGTTTTCGATCTCCCGGTGGGAAGGATCAGCGATCTGGTCAAAAGCGAATATGGCTGGCACATTTTTCTCGTGGAGGAGCGCCGGAAAGCTGTCCGTCTTTCACTGGAGGAGGTCCGGGAGGAAATTCACCGGAAACTCAAGGCGCTGAATGAACAGCGCGCGTATCAGCAATGGCTGCAGGAACTTAGGAGCCGAGCCTCTATCGAAATTGATTCATCTCTGCTGTAGTGGACGTGAAGGAGAAGGTATGAAAAACATTCTTATATTCCTGGTATTGCTGGTCTGCGGCACGGGAACGGCAGGCGCCGAAATCGTGAATACCGTCGCCGCGGTCATTAACGACGAGGTCATTACCACCTATCAACTCGACCGGATGCTTTCCGTTCGACGAGACATGACGCAAAGAGAATTTTCCCCTGAACAGAGGATGTCCCTCCGACGGGAAATTCTCCCGGAGCTGATCGAGGAGTCACTTATCGAGCAGCGGGCGAAGAAGCTGGACATCAGAGTCGGCGAGGCGGAGTTGGAAGCAGCTGTGCAGGATGTCCTCAAGCAGAATAATCTGAGCCGCGAGCGGCTGAAGGAAGCGCTCGCCGCCCAGGGGGTTTCCATGGAAGACTACCTGGATACCCTTCGCAAGCAGATCCAGCGCTTCAAACTGCTGGCTCGGGATTTCAAGGTGGAGATCAGCACGAATGACATCCGTGATTACTTCAGGGAACATATTGACGATTACAGGGGAGAGGCATCCGTCACCCTGAACCGGCTGTCCTTCGCCCTTCCTCAGATTCCCCGCCCGGAGCAGATCGAAGCGGTCCGCAAAAAAGCCGAAGAGGCGCTGACGCGTCTGCGGAAGGGAGAGGATTTCAATGTCGTTCTCCTGACCTATGCCGCGGATGCTGATGTGGACGGAGGAGAAATGGGAACCTTTGCCCATGAAGAGCTGAGTTCTTCTTTTGAAGAGGCGGTCCGTGAACTTGGAGAGGGCGAAACATCCCGAATCATAGAGACGCCCACGGCCCTTCATATTCTGGTTGTGGCCGAACGGGACTTGGGAAAAATCAGGCAGTATGACGACGTAAAGGGAGAAATCGCAAGGATTCTGCGAGAAGAAAGATCAGAAACATATTTCCGCAAATGGATCGAAGACCTCAAAAAAGAGGCCTATGTGGATATAAGAATCTGATCATTTCCGGCAATCGGAAATGATCGGCGGGCCTTTTTATTACCGTGCAGAGGTGGGAGTCGTTTTTCCTCAGGGCACATTCCCCTCAGGGAAATATCTTGAACCAATCCGAATCCGCTCCGGATTGTTCATCCGGGGATCCTGGGGAACACTCCTCGTCTGATAATCTGACTGAGGCAAACGGGACAAGTCACCTGACCGGGCAGGGATGTCTGAGCCATTAATCCCAATTCCGGGGTCAACCCGCATACGCTCAGGCGAAATCCCTTTTTCGCATGGATTAAGAGAAGCGATTCGAGAGTCATGTCCCCGCCTTTTCCGGCTGACTTTTCGGATCGAACGTCATCCCCTCCGGCCCCCCAGGTATCCTGATTTTTCAAACCTCCTGCCCCCTTCCTTTTCATCATTGTCTTACTTCGCGAATTTATGTAGAGTAATGACCGCGCGCGTCATAATTGTGCTGACATTTGTGCCCTATATTGCCTGTAAAATGTGATCATTGTCAAAAAAAATATCAATGGATGAGATTTGCTCTGACATAAGTGGAACTCTGGCCCGTATCAAACAGGCGCTGGAGGTCCATACTGATTCGGATGTCGTAGAGATTCTCGGGAAGGCAAGCGGATCCGCCAGCCAGTGGAAAAGGCGGGGAAGAATCCCGGCCGGAGTTCTGGCGCAGGTTTCGGAAAGGACCGGGGTCAGCATACGGTGGCTCAAGACAGGTGAAAAGCAGAGTGAAGTGCGAGAGTCGCCCGCTGCCTATGACCGGCTGAACGGATTTATCCTGATTCCGAGGTATACTATGAATATAAAGTCCGAGTGTTTGAAGGACCGGGTGCCGTTCAGGGAAGAGTGGATCCGAGAGGAAATGTGCCTCGATCCTTCGAGACTGGCCCTGATTCAGACCTCGGGGGACGGCATGGAGCCGGTTCTGCATCCGGGGGATCTCATGATGTTCGATCTGGGCACGAAGCAGGTGAAGGACAATGCCATTTATGCCCTGTCCGCCGGAGATTCTCTCCTGGTCAAGAGGATTCAGAAGAAGATCGATGGAAGCCTGGTCATCAAATCCGACAACCCGGCCTATGAACCGGAGGAAATCGAGGCGGGCCGCGCTCGGGATCTCCAGGTGATCGGCCGTCTGGTCTGGGCGGGCAGGAGATTCTGATCAGATCAGTAAGTCGGCTGGAAATTATGCGCCGCTAGCTCAGCTGGACAGAGCACCGGACTTCGGATCCGGGTGTCGGGGGTTCGAATCCCTCGCGGCGCGCCAGAAAAGTCAGGGGGTTGCGGTTTTTCCGTAACCCCCTGTGCGTTAGTCGGCTGGTACTGAAGGTATCCAGGGTATTTCATGCTTAGCCAGGGAGTTTCTTCATGTCTGCGTCCGAATATGACGTCCTCATTGTTGGCACAGGACCGGCAGGGCTCGGAACGGCCTACCATCTCACCGATATTTCCCCGTCCATTTCCATCCTGATGATCGATAAGGAGACGTTCTGCTCCGGAGGCCTGCTGAACGACTGCAAACAGAATTACACCTATCCCATCGGTTTTGCAGTCGAGAACTGGTCCAAAGAGGAGGCCGAACGCCTCCTCCCGCGGGTGGAGACGCATCTACGGCCCATTATTAAGAAGAAGCACAATCTGGAGGTCTACCAGCGCCGTGCGGATCGGATCGGCGTCACCCTGCTCGACGTTCGTCAGGCTCATGTCGGCACAGACCAGAGCAGGACGCTGATCCGCCGCCTCCTGGGAGAGCTCAAAAGCAGAGGCGTACATTTCTTAAAGAAGGAAGTGACAGATGTTTTTGAGAATTCAGGACGCGCGGAAATCATTATGGACGGAGGTGAAACGGTGCGGGGCAGGAATGTGATCCTGGCTCCCGGAAGAAAGGGGTTCGGTTTTCTCCAGCAGGTCATGGAACGAATGGGGATCGACTATATCGATAACGTAGTAGACGTGGGCATCCGCATCGAGACGGCGGCGGATAATTATCGCATCGTCAAGGATTATTACGACCCCAAATTTTATTTCCCCGATGGGGTTCGGACCTTCTGCACAAATTCGGGTCATGCCCGGGTGGTGCTGGAGCGGTATCAGGGATTCAATCTGGTCAATGGCCATGCCCTCTCGGAGAAGAAGCCTGGGAACAATCTGGCGAATTTCGCCCTGCTCAAGACCATCGGCCTGAAGGATCCGGTCAGGAGCGGACAGCAGATGGCCGTCTTTCTGGGCAGACTCGCCAACGAGATCGGCGGCGGAATGCCACTCATGCAACGGGTGGGAGACTTCCGCATGGGGAAGCGGTCCACCGCGGAGAGATTCAATGAGGATCTCTATTCGTTTCCGCCCAGCTGTCACGTCACGGCCGGCGACCTGGGGCTCGCCGTTCCCGCCAAGATCATGCGCCATATCTGGGCGGCCATGAAGAAGCTCGACACCATCATCCCCGGCGTTCTCCACCCAAGCACTGTCATGTATTATCCGGAGATCAAGATGTACGCAAACAAGCCAGCGTTCCTGGACCGCCATTTTCGGGTGAGCGAGAACATTTATATGATTGGCGACGGCGCCGGGACATCACGCGGCATCACCGGCGCCTGGGCCAGCGGAATCAGGGCCGCGGAGGGCGTTCTGGAATGAAAGACGCGGATTCTCCTCGGCCGGGCTGAACGAATCACCTTTACCTGGCAGGCCAAATCCGCTAATTTAGAGGGACGGTAGGTATGGTCGCTGACAAACCGGATTCACAGATCCTGCAATTTAGATTTACACGCAAGAAGCATTTTTTCTTGCAAGGAGCGCAAATTTAACCACAAAATGTCTCCATGTACGTTTTTATCGAAAATAGATCCCGCCTTCTGCTGTTGAAACTCCTTCCGGCCGGATGCAGTTCAGGATGGGCGCCGTCGCCAAAAGCGGACGGCGAGTGGAGGATGTCGGGACGGCATGGAAACCCTGCCCGCAGGCCAGACTAAACTCAGTGATGACTACTTACACGCCCATCTTCCTTGAGATCGCCCTCCCCGTCCTGCTGATGCTGGGCGCGGAGCGGTTTGCCGTCACCCGGTTTCTGCGGACGCCCCGCCAGATCGCCTGGGTGAGGCGTCACCCCTGGCTTCACCCCAATGGCATCAGCCGCGCCCGATATCCCATGGGATTTGTCTCCGTGGCTCTGTTGTACCTGGGTTTTCCGAGGACCAGTTTTCTGTTTTTCACTTTCTGGATGATCACCGACATCACCGATGGGGATATCGCCCGCAGGTGCGATCTCTACACTGAAGAGGGGGAGACCATCGACCCCCTCTCCGACAAGCTCATGTACCTCCCCATGCTGGGTTATCTCTCCTGGATCGGCTGGCTCGATCCGATTCTGTTTGGACTGTTTCTGGTCTTTGATGTCGTCGGCCAGGCCTCCCGATCCTTCATCAAGATCAAGGCGGCGAATCTTTTCGGCAAGGCCAAGACCTTCCTGGTGGTGGTGCTCCTGATCGTCGTAGGCCTGACGTGGATCTACGGTCCACTCCCCCTGCTGGGCCGCGCCATCCAACCGCTGCTCGGCATGTGTGTCTTTCTCTCCTTCTGCTCCACCGCCTTCAAGCTCATCCCCAACTACTGGTATGCCAACATTCTGAGTTTGATGAACCTGGTATGCGGGATTGCCGGCTGCTGGGTGGTGCTCACAGGCCATCCGATCGTCTATGCGCTGGGGCTGGTTTTTCTGGGGCAGTTTCTTGACCTTTTCGACGGGAGGGCGGCGGAGCGCTGGGGCTCCACCCCTAGGGGGGAGGTGTTCGACGACGTGGCCGATGGAACCAGCTTCGGGCTGACCACCGGGCTGGTGGTCGCCGCCACCTTCGAGCACCTGTGGGTGGGGGTGGCGGTCGCCGGGCTTTACCTGGCGGCGGTTGTCTATCGACTGGTACGTTTCGTGGTAGAAAAACGGAAGGCCGGGATTCCCGGGGGGGTTCTCACCTTCTCCGGGATGCCCTCCCCGGCCGGGGCACTGCTGGCCGGCACCGCCTGCCTGTTGATTCCCTCCGACATCGTCCGTGGACTGATTGTGGTCGCCATTTCCCTGCTGATGGTCTCCCGGGTACCCTACCATCATTTCGGCCGAGCCATTCTGCCGAAAATACCTAAAGTTGTGAAGGTTCTGGCGCTGGGAAGTTTTCTTTTTCTCCTGGCGCTGGGCGTTCGCCGCGACCAGTATGCCCTCCCCCTGCTCATCACTTTCATTGCCGGTCTGGTCTACTTGGCCTCACCCCTTTTCTGGAAATCCCCGGGAAAATCATAGAAAAAATGTTCCCCGGGGCATCGCCTCTTCTGATACTCAGGCGAAATCGGGGACGGCAGATTTCCGGAGATATTCCTCAATTGTCTAATCCAAGGCCCTTCGGGTATACTGTCCC
Source organism: Desulfuromonadales bacterium (assembly GCA_024636295.1). Taxonomy (GTDB): domain Bacteria; phylum Desulfobacterota; class Desulfuromonadia; order Desulfuromonadales; family JAGXHI01; genus JAGXHI01. The sequence goes on along the minus strand of JAGXHI010000001.1, from coordinate 38,461 downwards.
ATTGACCTGAAGGGAATCGCCGTGAATAAACCGATTATCGTTACCATGGGAGACCCGACGGGGGTGGGTCCAGAAATCATCGTGAAGGCGCTCGCTTCTGCAGAGCTGGACGGGCTGTCCCGGCCGCTGCTGATTGCCGGGGACGACGGTGTGCTGGAGCGCGCCGCGAATGTCTGCGGAAAGCGGATGGAAGACGCCGGGCAGGGTCCTTCGGGCGCCCGCCGGTTTCGTCTTGACGGGCGGATGGTTGAAGTCCGCTCTCTTTCGAGCCTTGCAATCGATGAGGTCCCGTGGGGGCGGCCGGACAGGGAGTGCGGGCGGGCGATGGTGGATTATATCCGCTGGGCCTGCGACCGGTGCCTGGAGGGCGAGGCGGCTGCGATGGTGACCGCGCCCATCAACAAGGCGGCGATCCACGAAGCAGGTTACGACTTTCCCGGTCATACCGAGATGCTTGCCGAGCGCTGCGGCGTGAAGAAGGTGGTCATGATGCTCGCGGGAAACCGACTGCGGGTCTGCCTGGTGACCACCCATCTGTCCCTTCGGGAGGTTCCGGAGGTTCTCACCACCGAGGAAATCCTGGAGACGATCCGCATCACCGACGCGTCACTGAGGCGGTTTTTCATCGAAAGCCCGCGTCTGGCCGTCCTGGCGCTCAATCCCCATGCCGGGGAGTCGGGCCTCTTCGGCGACGAAGAGACGCGGATCATCGGCCCCGCCGTTCAGGCTGCGCGCTCCGAGGGAATCGATGCTACGGGACCACAGAGCGCCGATACTCTCTTCCATTTCGCGGTCCGGGGAGAGTACGACGCGGTTATCTGCATGTACCACGACCAGGCGCTGATCCCTCTGAAGCTTCTGCACTTCGAGGACGGAGTCAACGTCACCCTGGGCCTTCCCATCGTCCGGACCTCCGTTGATCACGGCACCGCCTACAATCTCGCGGGGACGGGAAAGGCAAGCGAAAAGAGCCTGATCGCAGCGATAGAAATGGCCGAACGGATGGCGGAAAAACTTTAAAAGCGCCCTCACGCCCGCTGCACTCGCTCAAGACGCCAGGAAATTCAAAAGATCTATGGTCTTTAAAAGGATGGTTTTTCTTATCGCTCTTTGCGTGAGGCAGGATTTTCCAAGGAAACTTTTTCTCTGTCAATTGCCCATTACTCAATTGCCGATTGCCAAAAAAACATGCCTGACAAAATCATTATCCGGGGCGCCCGGGAACACAACCTGAAGGGGATCGACCTCGAAATCCCGCGCGAGAAGCTGGTGGTGATCACCGGAGTCTCCGGGTCGGGCAAATCGACTCTTGCCTTCGACACCCTGTATGCCGAGGGGCAGCGGCGCTACGTGGAGAGTCTCTCCGCCTATGCTCGCCAGTTCCTCGAGCAGATGGAAAAGCCGGACGTGGAGAGCATCGAGGGACTCTCCCCGGCTATTTCCATCGAGCAGAAAACCACCTCCCGCAATCCCCGATCCACCGTGGGTACGGTTACCGAGATCTACGATTACCTGCGACTCCTTTTTGCTCGCATCGGGCATGTGCACTGCCCCTCCTGCGGACGAGAAATCACCTCCCAGACCATCGAGCAGATGGTCGACCGCATCATGGAGCTTCCGGAAAAAACACGCCTGATGCTTCTTGCTCCCGTGGTCCGGGAGCGCAAGGGGGAATACCGCAAGGAGCTAAAACAGCTGCAGGCGGACGGCTTCGTCCGGGTGCGGATCGACGGGGAAATGCGGGAGCTTGCGGAGGATATTTCCCTCGACAAAAACCGCAGGCATACCCTCGAGGTGGTCGTTGATCGCGTGATCGTCAAGGAAGGGATCGAGAGCCGCCTGGCCGACTCCCTGGAGACGGCCCTCCGGCTGGCGGATGGGATTGTCCGTGTGGAAGAGACCGGGGGAGAAAGTCAACTTTTCTCCGAAAAGCACGCCTGTGTGGAATGCGGCGTCTCCTTTCCGGAAATCACGCCCCGGATGTTCTCCTTCAACAATCCCTTCGGGGCCTGTCCCGATTGCACGGGGCTGGGAACCCGCATGTACTTCGATCCCGAGCAGGTGGTGCCCAACCCTTCCCTCTCCCTGCGGGAGGGCGCCATCCTTCCCTGGGAGAGCCGCACGGGTTTGTATTACCAGCAGATTCTCGAAGCGCTGGCGGATCATTTCGGCTTCGATATCCGTTCCCCGTTCAAGGACCTTCCCGATCGGCTGCGTCAGATTCTCCTTCAGGGCTCTGGAGAGGAAAATGTGCGCTTCTTCTTCGACCAGGGGGAGCGGCGGCGCTTTTACGAGAGGTCTTTCGAGGGCGTGATCCCCAACCTGCAGCGTCGATATCGCGAGACCGATTCCGAGGCGGTGCGCGAATCCCTGGAAAAATACATGAACGTGATGCCCTGCCCGAGCTGCGAGGGCGCGAGGCTGCGCAGGGAATCTCTCTTCGTCAGGGTGGCCGGAAAGAATATCCGGGAGGTGACCGCCTACTCCATCGTCGAGGCCGAACGGTTCTTCACGGAAATCGAGCTGAGCCCCAAGGAGGCGGAAATAGGCCGCCGGGTCCTCAAGGAGATCCTCGCGCGCCTCTCGTTCCTCTCCCATGTGGGCCTCGATTACCTCAGCCTGGACCGCTACTCGGGAACGCTCTCGGGAGGCGAGGGACAGCGGATCCGTCTGGCCACCCAGATCGGCTCCTCGCTGGTGGGGGTTCTTTATATCCTGGACGAACCCTCCATCGGCCTTCATCAGAAAGACAATCGACGTCTTCTGGATACCCTCAGACGGCTGCGCGATCTGGGAAACACCGTGTTGGTGGTGGAGCATGACGAAGAGACGATCATGGAGGCCGATCACGTCATCGACATGGGTCCCGGAGCGGGAGTCAATGGCGGACAGATCGTGGCGGCCGGGTCTCCACAAGAGATCCTGCGAAATTCCGCTTCCCTGACAGGGCGGTATCTCAGCGGAGAACTGGCTATCCCCTTGCCGGAAGAGAGGCGTCGAAGCGAATCTTTTCTCACCATCAAGGGCGCCGGGGAAAACAACCTCCGGAACATCGACGTGGAGATTCCCCTGGGCGTGATGACCTGCGTAACGGGAGTTTCCGGCTCGGGTAAATCGACCCTGGTGATCGATACCCTGTATAAAGCCCTCTCACAAAGGCTCTATCGCACCAAGGAGAAGGCCGGAAAAGTGGAAGATATCCTGGGGCTGGAGAAACTCGATAAAGTGATTGATATCGATCAGTCCCCTATCGGGCGCACCCCTCGCTCCAATCCCGCCACCTATACCGGTATTTTCACCGATATCCGGGATCTTTTCGCCCGCCTCCCCGAGGCCCGCGTGAGAGGCTATCGTCCGGGGCGTTTTTCCTTCAACGTGAAGGGGGGGCGCTGCGAGGCCTGCAAGGGAGATGGAATTCTCAAGATCGAGATGCATTTCCTCCCGGATGTCTACGTACAGTGCGAAGTCTGCAAGGGCGCCCGCTATAACCGGGAGACCCTGGAGATCCGGTTCAAGGGAAAGAACATCGCGGAAGTGCTCGATATGACCGCCAATCAGGCATCGGTTTTCCTGGAGAACGTGCCGCGCATCCGTGGCAAGCTGGAAACCGTCCGCGAGGTGGGCCTGGGATACATCAAGCTGGGTCAGAGCGCCACCACCCTCTCGGGCGGAGAGGCCCAGCGGGTGAAGCTGGCAAAGGAACTGAGCAAGAGGGCTACCGGAAGGACGATCTACATCCTCGACGAGCCGACAACGGGACTGCATTTCGCAGATATCCATAAATTGCTGGATGTTCTCCATCGGCTGGTCGACGCCGGCAATACCGTCGTGATCATCGAGCACAACCTCGACGTCATCAAAACCGCCGACTGGATCATCGATCTGGGTCCCGAAGGCGGAGTTCGCGGTGGGGAAATCGTCGCTGCCGGCACACCGGAGGAGGTTGCCCGGTCTTCCCGATCCTATACGGGAAAATACCTGAGAAGGTACCTCAAAGTCTAAATGAGAGCGCCGGAGTATCCGTTCTCAGCCGGTTTTTCCCGAAAAAAGCGAGAAGAAGATTCCCGGCGCGACATATGCGAATTCGCAGAAATAGGGTAGAATTACTGGACTGTTATTTATTCAATGTCGTGGCTGAACCTTCTGGCCGCAAGATGGAAGAGAACCTCAAGGAAGCCTTCGCAGATCCCAGGCGAACCGACGCTGTCACCCTTTACCAAACAGGCAGAGCGCGAATTCCCCGAGATGGTGCTTCAGGGACGCTGTCGGAAAGAGAACGCCTTGAAGAAATTTGACTGACCCAGCGAGGAATTTCCATCGAGCCGGGTCGATGACCCGGTTTTTTTTTGGAACCGGGCATCTTGGCCTGCGGGAAGCGAATGTACTAAAAACACGAACTTTGTGCGAATAAGGCGGCGATATGGAAAAATGTCCGGTCTGCAAGGAAGTGAAAAAAGGGAAATACTGGTGCAGCAATTGCCAGACGGTCTTCGTCTGTCCGGTGCAGAGCTGCGGAGCTGAGAACCGCAAGCGTGACGCCACGGAATGCTCCCGATGCGGACTCCTTTTTTCCGAATACATCAAAAATCGAAAAATGTATCGCCAGTGCCCCAAATGTAAAAAGAAACAGGGATTGTCCGAACCGCAATGCCGCTACTGTAAATACTGGTTTCTCTGCCCCACCTGCGGCCATAAAATCACCTCGACCAGCATGCTCACCTGCCCCCGCTGCGCCACCAGCCTTCGGGGGTGATCCAGTCATTATCGGGTATTATAGGGGGTAGTGAAAATTCTGTTCTGAATTTTAATGAGTTTTGAGGGAAAGATTTGGCAGAGTTGATCTTCTCGGGCATACTCGTTGGGATAGGCCTGTTTTCCGCGGGGCATGCCCTTCTGAACAAACGGGATCCCCGGGCTGCGCTTGGATGGATCGTCGTCTGCATCGCCATTCCAGGGTTAGGTGCGATTTTTTACTGGCTTCTGGGGGTCAACAGAATCCGGACCCGGGCACAGACGTGGCAGGCCTCGGGGAGCGGAATTTTCCGTCCGGACGCCCAATACTGCAGCTGGCCAGCCGACATCAGTCGGGAACCTGTCCTGCGCGAGGAGAACATCGCGGCACTGCGCAATCTGGCCGATGCGGTCACCCGCCGCCCTCTTCTTCCCGGCAACAGCGTCCATCCCCTGCAAAACGGAGAAGAAGCCTATCCGGCCATGTTGGAGGCCATCGAGACAGCCTCCGAATCTATTTATCTCTCCACCTACATTTTCCATACGGATGAGACCGGACGGCGGTTTGCCGATGCGCTGATACGCGCCGCCGATCGGGGGCTAGATGTCCGTGTTCTGATCGACGCTCTGGGAGAACGCTACTCCTTTCCTCCGGCGCGCCGCCTTTTCCGAAAAAGCCCGGTGAAAACGGCCCGATTCCTGCCTCCATCCGTACGGAATATGGGCGGGATCCATATGAATCTTCGCAATCATCGCAAGCTTTTGATTCTGGATGGATGCCGCGGCTTCGCAGGAGGGATGAATATCGGGGATCGGCACCTGGCGGAGTGCGATAACCCTCGTCGGGTGATCGATCTGCATTTTCGGATCGAGGGGCCGGTCATAGGGCAGATGAGCGAGGCCTTCCTGGAGGACTGGATGTTCGCCACGGGCGATTCTTTTTCGCGCATCGACTACCCCGGCTCCGTTCAGGGGGAAAACGCACTCTGCCGCGGGATCAGCGCCGGACCGAATGAGGATTTTGAAAAAATCACCTGGATCATCATCGGGGCCCTGAACTGTGCACGCCACCGGGTGCGGATCATGACCCCTTATATGATACCCGACCGGCATCTGATCTCCGCCATCAACGCCGCATCCCTGCGGGGTGTGGAGGTTGAAATCATTCTTCCCGAGAAGAACAATCTGCCTTATGTGGCCTGGGCGAGCCGGGGATATTACTGGGAGCTGATGCAATACGGCACCCGCATCTACCACCAGCCACCACCCTTCGTTCACAGCAAACTGCTGGTGGTGGACAACCTGTATTCCCTTATCGGTTCGGCCAACCTGGACCCACGGAGCCTTCGCCTGAATTTCGAATTCGTTCTCGAAGTGTACAACCGTTCATTCGCCGAGACACTGTGCGCGCATTTCGACGGTGTTCGGGAGCGGTCACGCAGGATTTCCAGGGAGGAGATTGACAGCCGATCCCTGCCAATAAAGTTGAGAGATTCTTTCGTCAAACTTTTCTCTCCTTATCTGTAGGTGCAGAGCAAAAGAACCTGTTTCACGCCCTTTCACGGGAGCTCCTCCCGAGTCTGTCCAGGCGTTTCGGGTTCTATCCAGGTGGCCGAAAATACGAATGTTCAGGGAATGGAAATCCTTCCGCACGGCAGGACATAAACAGAGTAAAATTGTTCATATTTAATGATTTAGGATCTTTACTCGAGTGGGAGAAATACATTATTGTGAAGTTTGAATTTTATTATTCTGACGATTCGTTGAAGGGGATCGGCGGATGAAAAATCGCGACAGAAAGAGACGGGATTCATCCCTCCCGGGCTCATCCGCCAGCGGTCCAGCCGAGTGGCCCATGCGGCTCACCCCGGTTCGCCTGCTGATTATTCTTGCCGCCGCTGTTTACCTCGCCGAAACAGGATTAATGCTGATTCTGGCGCAGTTTCCCGCCATCCCCCGGGAAATTCAGGCGGTAATCGATGCTACCGTCCTGCTGATGCTTCTTTCTCCCGCTTATTTTTTTCTCTTTCTGCCGCTGAAAAGGCATTACGCCGCACATATCAAGGCCGATCAAGAGATCCGGCACTTGTCCAGACAGATGCTCCGGGCTGTGGAGAGTGAAAGAAAACGACTGGCTCGGGATCTTCATGACGAGTGCGGTCAGACGCTGACGGCGCTGCAGTTCGGGATACAGACCCTCCGCAATTCCCTCCCACATGTCGGAGCAGAAGAGGGGCGCCAGTTCGACTACCTTCGGGAACTGGTAGGCCGCCTCAGTGAGCACATGCGGGAAATCACCACCGAACTGCGTCCTCCTCTCCTGGAGGACTGCGCTCTCGTTGCCACCCTGCGCTGGCATGTCCAACAATTGGCAAAAAATTCGGTCGGCTTCGACATTGAACTGGACCTGGAGGATTGCCCCCAGCGACTTGATGCGGATATCGAGATTGCGCTCTTCCGTGTATGCCAGGAAGGGCTGAATAACATCGCAAAGCACGCCCGCGCCACTCGGGCCAAGGTTCGGCTGATCTGTGATTCCCGAAGAGTAGGCCTGATTCTGGAAGATGACGGACAGGGTTTCCTTTCCATGGAGGGGAAGGAAACCTCTGAAATCGCGGGAATCGGAATTATCGGCATGCGGGAGCGAATGGCTGCCCTCGGCGGAAAACTCGAAATCAGATCGGCTCCCGGAAAAGGCACCCGGATGTGGGCCGAAATCCCTCTCCAAACCAAGGACGTCCATGAAGCCGATCCGTATTCTGATCGCTGACGATCATGCTCTTATTCGCAATGGGCTGCGTATGCTGCTGGGGACCCATGCAGACCTGGAGGTGGTCGGCGAGGCGGCTGACGGGATCGAGGCCCTGGAGAGAACACGTCAGCTTCGCCCCGATGTGCTCGTCATCGATGTGGCCATGCCGAGGATGAATGGCCTTGAGGCCGCACAGCTGGTTCGAGATGTTGTTCCCGAAACCAGAGTTGTCATGCTATCCATGTTTGAAAAAGAGTCCTTCGCCCGTCAAGCGCTTCAAGCCGGGGCAAGCGGCTATGTCCTCAAAGGGGCCAGCAGTTCCGATATTGTGGCCGCCATTCGCGCTGTTTACGCCGGCAAATATTACTTCAGCTCCCGTGTTCACGCCGAACTGATCCAGTCCTACCTCGAAAAGCCCCGCAGTCAGCCCTCCCAGGGCAGGTACGAACTTCTTTCCGAACGGGAACGTCAGGTGTTCCACCTGCTGATCGAAGGTAATTCGACAGCGGAAATCGCCGATTTACTGTGCGTCAGCTACAAGACCGTGGAGAAACACCGGGGGAGCATTGTGCGGAAAATCGGCATCAGCAATCCCGTGGATATGGTCAAATATGCTGTACGCCTGGATTTGGTCGATCCTGAGCTCTGGAAAAGCTGATCTCTCCTTCCCTCAAAAAATCCTTTTTTTAATGAGTCTTCTTTCTTCCGCTCAACCATTTCAGTGGGTTAGGTCCTGATAGGGGAATCCCTTATATAAAATGGGGCAAAACCCCCATAGACCGAAGCCCTGTTCAGATGGATTATTAATATAACTGAAATGGTTTTCATTGTCGCAGGATGATTGACGATTGGAATGTCCGGGAGGATTTGCAATGAAAATGCATCTGACGGCTGTAACCCTTCTTCTCTTCCTTTTACCTCTGTCCAGTAGCCACGCCGAGCTCTTTGGCGTTTCAGGAACACCCGATCCGGCCACTGATGTTGTGGGGCCTGCCGGAGAGCCGGGGGCCGTTTCGGTGAGTCTGGCTCATGGCTTTCCTCTCTGGTATGAGGATGTGACCGGTCTGAAGTTGGAGCTTTGCCTGGATCAGAGGACAGAGACGGCAGAGGGCTCCATCCGTCCCTGCCTGACCGCGGAGCCCCTGCAAGACGCTCCCATCTCTTTTCCGCGAAACTTCGGGGGGGAGGCGTTTTACTGGTCGGCAATCGCCGTGAGCGCCTTTGCCAGTTCCGAAAAGGGCGCCCCCGCCGCCGGCGGCGACCTGCTGCTGGTGCTGGCCCAGGAAGCTTCTTTCCTGAACGATATTCCCCTGGATGGAGCACAGACCGTTTTCGCTCGTATCCGCATCCGCATCAACGTTCCCACACCCGGAACTTACCGCGTCACACATCCTTTCGGCGTGCGTGATTACGTGGTCTCCGAGGTCAGCAGCGATCGGGAGATCAAGCAGACTCAGGATCTCGGCGCCGAGGATGTGGGGAACTTCGTGATTTCCCTTTCCGATGCTTCGACGCCGGTGGCGCCGCCGAATTACAATCCGGCCGAAAATGAAGGGATCGTCAATGCGGACGGACGCAGCATCGGTCCCTTCCTGCGCCCCGTCGGGGCAGAAGATCTGCCCGCTTCACCGGTTCGTGACCTGTCGGGCAACCTTTATATCGCAAACCCCGGAACCGAAGCGGCGCCCAATCTGGCACCCATCACAGCGGGGACCGGCGGGGTCGACTATTTCGAGGTGGCCCTTCTCGACCCTCCCGCCGGATTCCTTCTCGATGCCGAGGGCATCGACGGCGCAGCGGACAACACGGTTCGCCTGAGCGAATTCCAGGTCACGGGGAAGATCTTCAATGGCGGTCCGAACACGGCGCCGGTGGCCAATCCGGACAGCGCTGCAACCACGCGGGGAAATCCAATCCTTATCGATGTGACCGCCAATGACACCGATCCGGTTGCGATCGATCCGGGAGATCCCTTCAATCCGGCCAATCCCGGCAACACCAATGTGCACGGAATTCACCCCGGGGCCATAGGCGTCGTTAACGGCCCTGACGTTCTGCGCACGACCCCGTTCGAAACGGAAAAAGGGGCCACGGTGACCCGAACCGTCGATTTGGTTACAGGAAAGGCTTTTTTAATCTATACGCCCAGCTTCAGCGCCCTGGCTCTGGGTGAAGACACCTTTTTCTACGTGGTGCAGGATCGCGGCGGGATGATTTCGGCCCCGGCCGGCATCACCGTCACCGTGGAGAACCTGATTATCGATCGGGCCGAGTACCGCCCAAGGATCGGAAAGTGGAGGATCGAGGGGACGACTTCGGACAACAGCGGGAACAGCATTGCTCTTTTCGGCGGCCCCAGGGCCATGCTCTACGGCAGCAGGGAAGCGCCCGCCGTACCGAGCGCCTCCTCCGGGGCGGCCGCCCTGATGATCTCCGAGGCGACCATCGATTACCGATTGGTGGTCGATCCCCTTCCGGCTACCGCCATCACCGGCGTCCACATCCATGTCGGAGCGCCCGGAACGAACGGTCCGGTTATCTTTACCCTGTTCGATGACCGGGACGGCTCCTTCGCCGCTCCCTTGGAAGGAACCTTGACCGCATCGAACCTTCAAGTCCGGACGGCGGCTGGAATTTCAACATTCGCCCAGGCCAGAGAGGCGATCCGCGCTGGAGAAGCCTACGTCAACATATTCACCGAGGGACATCCGACCGGGGAAATTCGCGGACAGCTCGAGCGGCCCCTGGTCGGAACAGCTCCGGTGGAGATCAATGGAACCTGGAGATTCGCTGGTAAATCGATCGCCCCTCTGGGACTTCTGCCCAACGTCAGTGCACGATCCTCCAACGGCATTGGCACTCCGGGGTTTCGGGTGCGGCTGCGTTAAGGCCGAAAACTTTACATATGTGTCATAGGTAACGCCAAAAGGAAGGAAAAAATGTATGAAGAGGCGTGAATTCATCAAAATCGGCTCCACAGGGCTCGCGGCAGTGGCTCTGGGACAGGTGGGGCTTCCCGGAGTCTTCAGGGAAGCCCAGGCGCACATCTCCTCCGTGGGGGCGGTGGCGAACCTGACCATGGAAGAGGTCATGTTCGAGATGGCCGACGGTATTCAGGTCTACCACTGGGCCTACAAACAGGCCGAACTGGGGCTGCGTATTCCAGGACCGATCTTATTCGCCCTGGAAGGGCAGTCGATTCGGATCAACGTGACCAACGGATTTCCCCAAGGACACGGTGGAAAGCATGCTTTTTCCATTCCGGGCGTCGTCGACATCGGGGAAATCCCGGTGGGCCAGACTGCGGAGCTGGCCTTCACCGCCCCGGCGGCCGGCACCTACATGTATCTCGACCCTCTGAACGCACCGGTCAATCGGGCCATGGGATTGCATGGAGCGTTGATCGTCATGCCACGTGCCGGCAACACCCCTTACAGCAGCCCTACCCCCGCCATCCAGAACCTCTTCGACGATTTCGGTTCTCCGGAATGGGCGCCTGGAAAAGGTTCGAATCATTTCCCGGGCCATCCCTGGGATCCGGACCGCACCTGGCTGTGGATCTTCGGTTCGGCCGATCCTGCCCTGCATGCGGCGATTCGGGCCAATCCAAATCTTTCGGCATCGACATTCATCAATGATTACGTGCCCGATTACTATACCGTGAACGGCCGCGGCGGCTTTTTTGCCTCCCACGGGCACGATATCGGCCCCAGCGGCAACGTCGGGCAGCCGGCCCTCATCCGCTGCATGAATGCCGGCATGGCGGCTCATTCGCCGCATATCCACGGCAATCACGTCTATCTGCTGTCGGAGACGAACATTGCAGGCGCCGCCGGCACGGCCATCCCGAAATATACCGGGGCGGATAACCTCCCGCGCCTTGGCGGTCTGCACGGCAATATCTCCTGGGTCGACACCTGGAGCATGTATCCCGGCGACCGGAAGGATCTGGTGCTGCCTTTCATCGCTCCTCCGGATATCCCCCGCGACCCGCAAAAGCATATAGTCTCATCGGCCCTGTCGACGGCGCAGCGCATCGCCCGGGGAGGCAACGCTACCCCATGGCCGCCAGTGGAGGAGCCTTTTCCACTGGTCTACCCCATGCATTGCCACAATGAACTCTCCCAGACTCTGGTGGGGGGAAACTATCCCCAGGGGCTGGTGGTCCACTGGCAGATCAACGGCGACATCGATATGCGGGTGGAGGATGTTTTCGGCACCGGTCGTCGTCAGACCATGAGCGTGATTCCGGGAATCGACGGCGTCATCAGCGTTGACCGAGCTGATCTGCGGCTGAAACTCGGCAGGTTCACCCTGGCAGGCAGTTATTCGGGCAGCCCCGGAACGACCATCGGCATTCATGCCGGCCTGGACGCCTCCGGCAGCGCAAAACTGGGCGAGGTGACGGTGGCGGGCAACGGAAGCTGGAAATTCGAAGGCCGGGCGCTGAAGCTGCTTTCGTCGCGGACCGTGAGTCTGACCGTCGATCCAGACGGAGGGAGCAGGCGGGTTGGAGTGCCCCTGAGGCTGATCTGAAAATAGAATCTCTAAAAGGATAAAGGAGTCGGCTCATGGCCATAAACGATATCATTCCCCGCGAACAGGGAGATTTTCTGGAAAATCACGGCGATTTCGACCACGGCGATGCGCACATGCAGACCGTGTTCGAGCAGCACGCCTGCCGGATTCCCCTTACCGACGATATGGCGGTTCGCCAAGCCCCGGCGCTGTTCACCGGCACCGCGGCCGATCCGATGGTGGATCGAAACAAGAACATGTTCATCCCCGAACTGCTCAGCCAGCTGGTGTTCGAGGGTACGGAACCTCAATTCCCCACGCCCGACAAGGTGTCTCTTGATCCGGGCAATCCCGATCATGTGCTGATTGGACGTCAGGGGCCGATTTCAATTGAAATTCCGACACCCCTGGGGCCGGTGGAAGTATGGCCGTTTGAGGATACCATCAATTCTCCGGACAACGATCCGCCCTGGCCCTCGGCGCCTATCCGGGTGCGGGAAGGGCAGCTGGTGCATACGGAACTCAGTACGCGATTCAGCTCTCATACTATCCATAATCATGCCGTCGAACCGTCAGCCATGAACGATGGGGTGGGGCACATCACTTTCGAGGTGAATAGCGGCAAATACAATTACCAGTGGCATGCCTCGGAAGCGGGAACCTACTTCTATCACTGCCATAAAAATACCACACTGCATTTCGAAATGGGGATGTACGGCATGCTCATCATCGATCCGAACGTCCCCGGCGCACCCTTCGCCACGGGCGGACCCGGTGTGACCCGCCGCGGCAACCAGCTCCTTGGCTATGACGCCGAGGCGATCTGGGCGGTGGATGAGTTCGACCTGACCTGGCGCAGCCGCGCCCTGGAGATCGGCGGCCACAGCGTCGGCATCGAATGCCCCTGGTACCATGTGGACGAAAACGGCAATCCGACCGGCGAGTTCAATCCGGGCTTGAACCAGTTCAACCCGGAGGTCTTCCTCATCTCCGGCATCGCCAGCCCCTGGACCATGCCCGGGGCGTCGGGAAGCCCCTTTCCAAATGGCGCGGCCATTTTCGCCCAGCGCGGACAGCGTGTTCTGTTGCGGCTTCTCAATGCCGGTTACTGCACCCAGCAGTATACCTTCGGCGTCCCCCTGGAGGTGCTGGCCATGGATTCCCGTACTCTCGGCTACTCGGGATTCATGAGATACAGCCAGCCTTTTCAGGTCGCCGCCAACACTCCCTTCACGTTCACCACGGCGCGCCGATGGGACCTTCTGATCGACACTGCCACCCTGGGCGTGGGCAATTATCCTGTCAAGATGGAATTCTTCGACTGGATCACCGGGCAGAAGAAGGGCGAACTGGAAACGCTGGTCGTGGTGCAGTGACGATAGAAAGTTCAGGACGAGAACTGATGAGGTCTTTTTTGTTCAGCAAATTTCATTCATTTGTCCGCTTCTCCGGGGGGGCTCTGCTTCTGATTTTAATAGGGTTGCCGGCGCAGGCGGCGGATCCTCTCAGTCTGAAAACCGTTCCCGCTCCCCAGCCGGAGAACCTCTCGCGCTACGTGGCCGACGAGGCGGCGGCGGTCCGCCTCGGAAAAGCTCTGTTCTGGGATCTGCAGGTCGGCAGCGACGGAATGACCGCCTGCGCCAGCTGCCACTTTCATGCCGGAACGGACAACCGCACCCGCAATACCGCATCCCACGGCCCGGACGGAAGGTTCGACGCCGTTCGGGTCAACGGAACCCTGACCCGCGAGGATTTCCCCTTCCGCCAGTTCAGCGATCCCCACGACCGCTTTTCCGCCCTTCTGCGCAATTTTGATGATGTCGTGGGGGCGCAGGGGGTTCCCCTGACCCTGTTGCGGGTCAGCCGTCCGGGACAGGCGGCGGAGGCCGGCCGGTCTCTCCACGATCGCACTTTTCAACGCAACGCCCGAAATGTCAACCAGGTCACCGGCCGCAATGCACCCAGCGTCATCAATGCCGTCTTCAACTACGCCAATTTTCTGGACGGACGGGCCAATCACTTCTTTAACGGCGTCAACCCCTTCGGGGTGCAGGATGACAACGCCCGCATCTGGATCAACAACGGCGGCGTTCTTGCAGAGTTCAATTTGAACGAGCCGGAGAATCTTCTGAATAATTCCGCCCTGGCCAGCCAGGCGATAGGGCCTCTGCTGAACGAGGTGGAGATGTCCTGGCGAGGACGATCTTTTCCCGATCTTGCGCGCAAGCTTTATTCCCTGCCCCCCCTCGGACTTCAGGAGGTCCATCCCAGAGACAGTGTCCTGGGACCCCTGGCCAAATCGCGAAATGATTCAGGGGCCAAGGGATTGAACACGACCTATCCGGAGCTGATCCACGCGGCCTTTCACCCCGAGTTCTGGAACGGCGCCGATACGGTTGCAGGCCACACCCAGATGGAGAAGAACTTTCCCTTTTTCTTCGGTCTGGCCGTGCAGCTTTACGAAGCGACGCTCGTTTCCGACGATTCGCCTTTCGACCGTTTCCTGGACGGCGACCCCCTGGCGCTGACTGTCCGGCAGCAGGAAGGGCTCAATCTCTTTTTCTCGGACGGCCTGGCCTGCACCGACTGCCATGTCGGGCCTGAATTGACGGCGGCGTCCATCAGCAATGCCAAAAATCCGCAAGAGCCGGGCCTGGTGGAAACGATGAATATGGCCGACGGCACTCTGGCGACTTATGACATTGGTTTCTATAACATCGGGGTGACCCCCACAGGGGATGATCCGGGGCGGGGCGGCGAGGACCCTTTCGGCAATCCCCTCTCTTTCTCCCGCCAACGGACAGTATTGGCAGGGTCTGCCCGGGCCAACACCTCGGACGGCCAGCTGACCTTCAACCCGGTCTTTGTTCCTGATCCGGGCTGCGTACCGGACCTTCTGGCAGAGCCTCCCCTGATATGCCCCCCCGATATGGCCGGGGTGACCCGGGTGGCGGCGTACGGGGCCTTCAAGACCCCCAATCTGCGTAACGTGGAGCTGACAGGACCCTATTTTCATAATGGCGGAGCGGTCACCCTCATGCAGGTGGTTGACTTCTATATCCGGGGGGGAAATTTCCGGGAAGCGAACCTGGCGGACCTGGACCCGGCGATCCATGACATCGATGGACTCAAGGGGGCCGACATGGAAGGAGCGCGTCGGGCGCTGGTGGATTTTCTGCTCTCGCTCACAGATGAACGGGTTCGCTGGGAGATGGCTCCCTTCGACCATCCTCAGCTGTTTGTCTCCGACGGCCACCATAATGGGATCGACGGCAATCCCAAGCGGACCCGTGTTCTGGCCAGACAGCTGCGGGAGTTGCCGGCGATCGGCGCGGCTGGTCGGCCGGCGCAAGGACTACCGCCGCTCAAACCTTTTCTCGCCGAGGATCGAGAGGGCACGGCCTTGACGAACTTTCATTATCAACCTTGATGAATATGGGTTTTTTAAAAAGGAGAACCAAAATGAAACCTTTGACGATTCTGATGCTGGTCCTTCTGACGGCGGGCACTTTTGTCCTGGCGGGTTGTGGCAGTGGTGGTGGGGGAGATGACAACAGCATCATCGGCGGTGGAGACGGACCCGGCGGCGGTCAGACGAACACCGACAGGGATGACGACGGGATTCCAAACGTCGACGACGCTTTCCCCGACGACAGCACTCGTTTCGCCGCCTTCACCAGGATTGTCCTCGATTCCCTGGACGGGTTTTTCAGTACCGGAATCGCCGTAAACGAAAATGATCAGGTGGTTGGCATGGCCGATGACGGAACGGCTGTTAAGGCAGTGCGCTGGGAGGTGGACGCCTCCGCCGGAACCGCCGAGGCCCCGGTGGTGTTGAATCCCCTGGATGATAATGATTACAGCGCGGCCTACGGAAATAATGACCAGGGCGCCGCTGTCGGTGAATCGGAGAAAGGGGAAGATTTTGTAGCGGTCCTCTGGGCTTCCGGATCGAGCACCCCTGCCGAACTGAGTCTTTCCGGCGGTTTCGTTGAGCCAAGCGCCGCCTATTCCATCAACAACGGCGATCAGATCGTGGGCGAAGCGAATTCCGGCAGCGGGCGCGAAGCGGTCCTATGGAACGGCGAGGTGGCGGATCCGGTTTCCCTCGGCACCCTGGGGGGTGATTTCAGCGCGGCCTATTTTATTAATGACGGCGGTTTGATCGTCGGCGAATCCGAGGCGCCGGACGGCAGCACCCTTGCCGTGGTCTGGATGGTCGACTCCAATGGACAGATCACCGACGGTCCCATTGCCTTGGGAAACCCCGGGACCAATTTCGTCTCCGGCATCGCCTTTGGCGTGGACAACTTCGGCCGTGTGGTCGGGGAGGCCGAGACGGCAGGCGGTGAAGCCCATGCGGTGCTGTGGGTCCTCGATCCAACGACCCTCATGCCTTCCGAAATCATAGATCTCGGTATTTCCGGTCAAAATGGAAGCGCCTATGCCGTCAACGACTCCGGGCGCATGGCCGGGTGGGCAGATCGAAGCGGTGCATCAACCGCAAGCGCCTGGGATTTCCGCAATCCTTCCCTGATCGAGTCCATTCTCGGCGGGGACGGCTTCAGCCAGGCGTACGGAATCAACGAAGGAGACCTGACCGTCGGAATCTCGGACGGACAGGCCTTCGTGGCAGTGCCGCAACAACCCTAGGAACCGGCCGGACAAAACGGCCAGTGGCGAAAAATGGTGGGGATGAAGAATTCAAATAAAAGAAAGCGGAACGATTCACTGAAAAGGAGAAAAACATGACAAGGAAACTCTTTACAACGGTAGCGGCTTTGCTCCTGATAGCAGGCGCCGCGACCCCCGCCCTCGCGGCCCTGGCGGATGTGGGAATACCCATCGATCCCCACGGCTATCCGGCCTGGTACCAGGACTCTACCGGACTGCAGTTGGAACTCTGTGTTCCCCCGCCCGCGGGCAATTCTACCCGACCGGACCTGTGCATTGGCGACCCGCTCCAACTGGACGAAAACGGCAATCCCATCAATCCTCTCGTTTTGACAGGTGAGAGTTTCTGGTGGTTGGCGGAAACATCCATCGAGTTGCCGAATAATGGCGAGGCTCAGTTGACTTTGGCGATCGAGGGTACTTTCGGCGGAGCCGAGGAGCCGATTGACGGTCAGCAGATCTCCTTCGGCCGCACCCGTATCCGTATCGACACTCCGGTGGCCGGCATCTATACGGTGACACACCCCTACGCCACCCAGGAGTTCGAGGTGACGGACCCGGCAGAGGGGATCAACTACACCGCCGATATCGGGGCGGCCAATTTCCTGTCTCCGGAAATCGGCTTTCGCGGCACCCTGGCCGCGCCCATCGGTCCGTTCCTGACCTGGCCGGACTATGATACGAACCCGGACCTGCAGGTGTTTGCAACCGACCCCGAGACAGGCGAGCCGACCGAGGAAGTGATCGAACAGTACATCGGCAATCCCAATATCGCCAGCCCTGTCGTGGGAGGGCCCAACGGCAACATTTTTCGCGTCGACGGACCCGAAGGATCTAATCTCGATGGACAGGGAAACGATTTCGTAGAAACCGACTTGTTCTTCGTCATGGGCAAGAAGTTTGACCCCACGACCGAGTTGGTCGCACATGTCTTCCCCAACGCTCCGCTGAAGAACCTTTTTGATTTCGGTCCGGTGAACAGGACAGCTCCCTTTGTCGAGCCGACCGCGGCTGAGGTGACCGGAGAGGACTTCGCATATGCGGTCGGCTATCCGATATGGTATCAGGAGGCGTTGGCAGTGCTCGACCCCGAGACGGGAGAGCCGGTACTCGACGAGGTGACCGGCTTGTCGCAGCTTCAGGGGGGTATTCAGCTCACCCTCTGCACCCCCGGCGATGCCATGTGCATCTCCGATCCCATCGACCCGACCGACGAAGCCCAGACCACCTTGCGCACCGGAGGAGAGGGCTTCTGGTGGTCGGCCGATGCCCGCTTCGACGTTCCCGCCGGCCGGGCACTGCTGGTGCTGGGCCTGGAAGCGACTTTCGGTGGTGACGAATCGATCATCGATGGCCAGCAGATCGCCTTCGGCAGGGTGCGAATTCGCGTCGACACTGCGGAGGCCGGAACGTACAGGGTGACTCATCCCTATGGACAGATCATCTTTGAAGACGTGCCGGCGGATGACAGCGGCATCAACTACACCGCCGACATCGGCATCGCCGATCCGGCCGATCCGGATTTCGCCTTTATCGGGGCGCTCTACAGCGACATCGGTCCGACGTTCCTGAAATGGACCACTTTCGTCGATCCGGCCGCCCTCGATCCGGAGGAAACCTATCCTGAGCCTCTTCTGGTGACGCCCAATGTGGCCGACCCTGAGCTGAACAACTACTATGTTGGCAACCCCGGCGTCGAACACCAGGTCGTGGGCAGCCCCTTCGACACCAACTTCTTCCGCGTCGAGATCCTGAACGGCGAGGAGTGGGAGCTGGTGGGCGAAACCGACCTGTTCGCGGTCTCGGGCAAACTCTACGACCCGGCGACCTTTGAGTTCGCCATCAACCCGGAAGCGCCGGTGGCGACCGACGACTCGGCGACCTTGAATATTGCTCAGGGGTTGTGACCATCGACGTGCTGACCAACGACACCTTCGCGGACGGTGCTCCGGTGGTCACCGTGCTCCCTGTCGGGGAGGCTTTCGGCCCTGAAAACGGCGTCGCCGAAGTCAACCCGGAAGGTACGGTCACGTACACCCCCAACGCAGCATTCGCGGCCGCGGGAGACATCGATACCTTCGGCTACAACATCGTCGACAGCACCGGCCTGACCTCCAATGCCGCGGTGGTGACGGTGACGATCGTTCCGGTTGAAACCATCACCTTCACCAACGCCCGCTTCGATACACGAAAGCTGCGTCTCGACCTGCGGGGGACCAGCAACTTTGCGGGCAGCACTTTAACCATCTATCCCGGCACGGAAGCTGTCGGTGACCCGCTCGGCACGGTCGCGGTGGACGACAGGGGAAGTTGGAGATTCCGTGGCACGGCCACAACCAACATGACCGATGTGACCCTCGTTTCCAATTCTGCCGATGCGACAACGGTCACCCAGCCGCTCCAGGTGCGCTGAGGAAGGAGGTCATTATGAAAACATCCATAAAACTGATAAGCGCATTTTTTCTTTCAACATTGATTCTCTCCGGTTGCAGCGGGGGAGGAGGAAGCACCTCAGACTCATCCACCACGCCTGGTACCCCTGGTACGCCCGCCGCCCTGGATGTCGGTGGCGACGGAATCACCACCGGAGAGGTTGCTGATGGCGCGGGCAATGCGGTGACGGCCAATTTCAGCAGCGCCCTCGATATCAATGATCTCTACCAGATCATCGGTTTTGCCGAAGTCACGGCGGGCGCTCCCTTCACGGCCGCCCTTTGGACCGTGGACGTCGCCGGTGACGCCACCATGGCGCCGACGGCCCTGGACTCCCTCATCGCCAGCGGTTTTGCCGCGGCTTTCACCATCGACGAGAACGGCAGTCCCGTCGGCCAGGCCGATGACGGCACCCGCCTGGTTGCAGTCCTCTGGCCCCGTGGCGCAACTCCGACCGTCCTGCCCCCGCTCGCCGCCACCGGCAACTATTCCGCTTACGCCGTCAGCGCCGACGGCACCCTGATCGCCGGTGAGGCAAGGGACGGCACCGGCACTCCCCGAGCCGTGATCTGGGCTGCGGACGGCAACGGCGACTTCGTAACTCCTCCCACCGTACTGCCGGTGAACATATTCGCCAGCGGGTCGGATCTCAGCCCCTTCAGCTCCGCCGGGGGCGTGGCCCGGGCAGGGACGGAGGAAATCCTGGTCGTTGGAGAAGCCGAGGCCGGCGACGGGACGCTTCACGCCGCTCTGTGGCGATCCATTAACGGCGGCGCCAGTTTTGCGGCCATCGATCTCGGGGCGGATCATATCGCCATAGCGGTGAATGGCGCCCGTCAGGTCGTCGGTGAATCCGACAGTGACCTCTCACCGGTTTTATGGGCCATCACCGACCAGGGTTTAGCGTCGGCTCCGGTTTCCCTGGAAACTTCAGGCAGTGCTGTGGCGATCAACGAAAACGGCCGCATCACCGGATGGAGCGGCGAGGTCGATCTGGCAACAATATGGGCCGAAACCACCCCGAACACCCTGTATGAAACGGAGAGCCGGGCCTATGGGCTCAACAATGATGACCTGCCCCTGGTCGTGGGACGCAACGGCAGCCAGGGCTTCGTGAAACGGGTCGAATGACCGTCCCATGATGTGAACCGGAAGCAGACTTTTTGCCTGTCTCCTTCTTAAACGAAAGCGGGAGAGGATGTCATGTCCTCTCCCGCTTCCTTCATGCGCAAGCCACCTCGCGCTCAGCCGCAGATTATCGATCGGTATGCAGCTCCGGGGTCCGGCCGTCGCCCCGGAGTCCAATATTTATTCCCTGCCTGCGCGTTGCGGCAGTCTTCGCTCCCCTCCCACGGTCTCCAGCAGATCAACCCATTCCACCCGCAGGGAAAGACTTCCGAGCTCCTCCTCCACTTTCCCCTTGAGCACGTAGGGGCGATGGCGGGAGAGCAACTGGCAGAAGCGGGCGTAGGCCCGGGGGAAGAAGACGGTTTCGAACATGTCGGTGGCGTCCTCGAAGGTGACGAATTCCATCGGCTCGCGCTCCCGGGTCTGGACCACCTTTCCGGTGATGCACCAGCCGACCATGGTGATGTGTCGGCCGACCCAGCGGCGCATCTCGGTAGCGGGGACCGGCCGCAGGGCGGCGATCGCTCCCTGGTAGAGCGCCAGGGGATGGAAAGAGACCAGAAAACCCAGGCTCTGAAGCTCCTGGCGAAGAACGGCCGCGGCGTCGAAGTCAGGCGCCGGCGGGGCGACCGTGAGGAGTGGCGCCTCGGAGAAGAGCTCGGGCTGTCGGCCCGACGCGGGGCGCTCGAGCAGCTCCCAGAGAAGAGCGGGGCGGCGCTTTTTTCCCTCCAGCGCGTCGAAGCATCCCGAGCGGATGAGCCGCCGGATGTCCTCGAAATCGAGGGCGGTGCGGCGCAGGAAATCCCGGAAGCTTCGGAAGGGACCCTTTTCCCGTCGCTCCCGCAGGAGTTCTTCGCGGCTTTTTCTGGTAAGCCCCTGCACCTGCATCAGTCCCACCCGGACATCTCTTGCCTTGCCCCGATAAGGATTTTCGCTCTCGTTGATGTCTGGAGAGAGCACCTCCAGCCCCAGCCGGCGGCTTTCGGAGAGATAGGCGAAGGAGGAATAATATCCGCCGCCGTTGGAGAGAACCGCCGCCATGAACTCGGCGGGATAGTTGGCCTTGAGCCACGCCGTCTTGCAGCTCACCAGAGCGTAGGAGGCCGAATGAGGCTTGCAGAAGGAATAGCCGGCGAAGGAGAGGATCTGGCCCCAGACCTCCTCCAGCACCTCGCGGGAGACCCCCTTGCGCAGCCCCCCCCGGAGAAATTTCAGCCGGAAATCCTCCAGCCTCTTCTCCTTATCCTTCTTGCTGATGATCTTGCGCAGCTGGTCCCCCTCAAAGGCGGTGAAATCGGCCAGAGCCATCGCTATCTGGGTGATCTGCTCCTGGTAGACGGCGATGCCGTAGGTTTCGTCCAGAACGCCCGAGAGAAGGGGGTGGAGCGGCCGCCAGCATTTTCCCCGCATGCGGGTCACGAACTCGCGGATGAAGGTGTTGGCCGCAGGCCGGATGATGGAGGAGGCCATCACAAGGTGCTCGAAAAGGTCGCGCTGCCGGACCTCTGGAGAGGGATCTTCCCCCCACATCTTGCGCAGGAGCTGCCGGGTGGAGGGGGATTCGATGTAGAAGCAGCCCATCGTCTCCCCCCGCATGAGAAGCGCCCGGGTCCTCTCGTCCTCCAGGGGGCGCCATGCGGCGTAATCGATCCGGAGTCCGGTGTTCTCCTCCACGGCAGCCAGGGCGTCCCGGATCACCGCCAGAGAGCGGTTTCCCAGGAGATCGATCTTCACCAGTCCGGCGGCCTCCGCCTGGTCCTTCTCCCACTGAATGACCGGACGGCCTCCCGCGGAGGTCTCCACCGGAACGTGTCGTCGGATCTCGTCGGGGACGATCACGAGCCCCCCGCAGTGCAGCGAAAGGTGGCGCAGCTGTCCCCCCAGCCGGGAGGCGACGGCGAAAACCTTCCGCCAGTCCTCGCTCCAGTCTTCCCCCCGGAAAAGAGGATGATGAGCGTCTTGGGCCGCCCCGGCCGCCTGCCCGGAGTTCCAGTACCCCGAGATGCGCCGGGTCACCCGCCCGATCTCCTCGTCGGGAAAACCGAAGACCTTGGCCACCTCCCGCAGGGCGCTGCGGCCCCGGAACCCGATCTGGTTGGCCACCATGGCGGCGCGCTCCCGCCCATAGCGGGCGAAGGCGAAATCGAGCACCCGGTCCCGCTCGTCCCAGGGAAAATCGACGTCGATGTCGGGGGGATCGAGACGCCCCGGATTGAGGAACCGCTCGAAAAAGAGGTTGTGGCGCAGGGGATCCACATGGGTGATTTCCAGGGCGTAGGCCACCAGGGAGGCGGCCGCGCTTCCCCGCCCGCAGGTGCGGGGACACTGGTGGGCGAGCTCCTCCACCACCAGGAAATAGGAGGCGAAGCCCTTGTCCCGGATGAGATCGAGCTCCTTGCGCAGGCGCTCTTCGATCGCCGTGTCGATGCGGCCGTAGCGTTTTAGCGCCCCCTCGCGCGCCCGCCGCTCCAGGAGAAGAAAAGCCTCTTTATCCTCCATATTTCCGAAAGCTGGAAAAACCGTGCGGGAAAAATCCCAGTCGCTTCGGCAGCGCGAGGCGATCATTGCCGTGTTTTCCAACGCTTCACGGCAATGGGGAAATGCATCCTTCAGCCGCTCCGGGGCGATGAGCAGGTCGGTGTCCCGGGCGACATCACTCTCGGACAGGCGGGAGAGCTTGGTGTTGAGGGCGACGGCCCGCAGCACCCGGTGCAGGAGGAGATCTTCGGCGCTCAGTCCCACCGCCCGGGTGGTGGCGACGGGGGGAATGCCGCTTCGGCGCGCGAGGGCCAGGGCTTTTTCCATGCCGTGGCCGGGGGAGAGCTCCACGAACAGATCTTCGGGGCGCTGCCGCTGCAGGGGGAGCAGGACATCGGGCCGATCGCTGATAACGATAAGCCCCGGGCGGCGGGTCTGGAGAAGAAGGGAAAGAGAGGGCGATTTCTCCTCGTGCAGGGCGGAGAGAATCCTGCAGAGATTGGCATAACCTTCGGCGTTTCGGGCCAGGAGAAGGGCGCGATCCTCTCCGGCGATGGCCTCTGCCCCGATGATCGGCTGCAACCCGTGGGCGCGGGCAGCCTCCAGGAATCGGGGAATGCCGTAGAGGCCGTTTCGGTCGGTGAGGGCCAGTCGGGTCGCTCCCAGGGCGCGGGCGGCGGCGCACAGCTCCTCCACCGGCTTTACGCCCCACTGGGGGGAATGGGAGGAGTGCAGATGCAGGGGAACGAAGTTCATGAGGCCGCCATCGCGCGCCCGCGACGGATCGCCTCGCGGCCATGGCCGGCGCGGATCCGGTCGAGCGCCTCCTGGAGGCGGATCCGGGATTCGTCCCCGGAAGGGGCGAAGAAGCAGAGCTGCGGCTGAAAAGGGCGGACGCCGCATTCCAGCCGCATTCTCTTCAGCCGCACCCGGCGGCGGCAGGCGATCTCAAAAAGGCGTTCCGCGGCAGCGATGAGGTCCTCGTCCAGGGCGGAAGGCTCCGGGAGGGACAGCGCACGCCGAACGATGGCGCCGTCCATAAAATCCAGAGTCAGGGCGAGCCGCACGGCTTCCTTTCCGTTTTGCCTCAAGCGCCAGCCGCAATATTCGGCGAGGCGGCAGAGCTCCGCCAGGAGGAGCGGGTCGTCGTTCTCCGCCCGGGTGAGGACGGACTCTTCGGTGATTTCCTCCCGGAGCGGTGGAAGCCGGACGGGGGAGGGATCGATTCCTCGGGCCCTCTGGTGCAGGAGAGGGGCGATCGATCCCACCGCCAGGCGCAATTGCGCGGGGCTGAGCGCGGCGATCTGTCCCACTTGCGTGAGGTGCAGATCCTCCAGGAGCTTCTTTTCACGGACCGAACCGACGCCGGGCAGAACCGAGACGGGCAGGGGAGCGAGAAAGGAGAATTCGCCCCCCCGGAGGACATCACAGACTCCGGGCCGGGCCAGCACCTCGGCGGCGATTCGGGAGACCAGCTTGTTTCCGGCCACCCCGAGAAGTCCCGGAAGAGCCATACGGCTTCCGATCTCCCGCTGAAGACGACTCGCCGCGTCGCGTCCGGGGCCGAACAGCCGCCGCGATCCGGTCATGTCGAGAAAGAGATGTCCCGGAGGGCCCGGCTCCAGAAGGGGGGAGTATCTTCCGGCGATTTCCGCCAGATCGTCCATGGCCCGGGCGGATTTCTCCGGCGCCGGATGGAGAAGGTGGAGACCCGGACAGAGGCGACGGGCCTGGTGCAGGGGCATTCCCTCGCAGACCCCCTCGGCGCCCGCTTCGGCCGAGATCCACTGCAGCAGCGCCCGGTCCGAGCGCCCGGAGGCCACCGCCACCGGCCGCTCCCGCAATGCGGCGTCCTCCAGCCGGGCGATGGCGATCGGCAGGGCGGGAACGAACAGATGAAGAATATCCCTTTCCATGACTGCAACTTCTTATTTTTGAGAATGAGAAACAAAATACCCGTAAAATCATGTTCCCCTCCAAAACAGGCCCAAGGCCCAAGGCCCAAGGTTCAAGGTTCAAGGTTCATGTGCAGTATCGAATCACCCCCACCACGATCCCGCGGATGCGGAAATCGTCCGTTTCCTCGACAATTATCGGCTCCATGGCCGGGTTGGCGGGATGCAGTTCAATGCGTTCCTCTTTCCGGTAAAAGCGCTTGACCGTGCCCTCGTTGTTCACCTGGGCGACCACTGTTTGCCCGTTTTCGGCGGCGGTCTGCTTCCGGACCACCACGTAATCGCCGTCCAGGATGCCGTCGCCGATCATGGAGTCGCCCTTGACCCGCAGAACGAAATTTTCGCCCCGGCCCATCATCGCCGGCGGAACCTCGATCCTGTCCGGCACCTCCGGTGCCTCGATGGGGCGGCCGGCGGCCACCGTCCCGGCCAGGGGAAGTTCGGTCTCGCTACCGTCCGGGTGCAGCACTTCCAGGGCGCGCCGGGCGTTCCGGTCCCGCCGCAGAAACCCGTCCCTCTCCAGCCGGACCAGATAATTCTGCACCGTCCCCAGGGAGCGGAAGCCGAAAGCGGCGGCAATCTCCTCCCGGGAAGGGCCGTAGCCCCGCTCGCGGACGAAAGTATGGATGAAATCGAGGATTTTCTTCTGCTTGGGCGTCAGGGGACTCATGCTTGTCATCTCCGCAGGGGCATCATTTAGGCGTAAGTTTTGCGTAAGTTGGGGAAGTTGTCAAGCGGGAAAAAAAGGAAAAAATTCCTCAGAGAGGCAACTGCTCATTTCATATGCACGGAATCCCCGAAGTCACTGAGAACAGGGGGAGTCGGGGAGAAGTTCCAAAATCTAAAAAACACTACCTCGGGGGGATTAGCTCTTCTTGGGGTAAAGCCGGCTGAAGGCCTCTTCTTGTTCGGGACTACCGATAAGAATCAGGCCCATGCCCTTCTCGAGAATCGTTTCGGGCGGTGGAACGACAATCGGATCACCCTTCCCGGGCGGTTCGAGGGCGACGATGGAACAGCCCGTTTCAGGGCGGATCCGTGAGGCCGCGATGGATTGTCCGACAAGTCGAGGGGGCAGGGAGCGGCGAAAGACATTGATTCCTTCGGTGAGAAAGACCGAGGTTTTTGATTCGATAATGTTCAACAGAATGCTGGCTCCCACCGAAGCGCGGGAAACAACAAAGTCGGCGCCGGCGGAATAGAGTTGAGGAACGTTCTCGTCGGTATTGGCCCGGGCGACGATGCGGATGTGAGGCTGTGTATGGCGGCTGGCCAGGGTGAGAAAGACATTCGTGCTGTCATCATTGGTGGTGACGATCAGCCCTTTGGCGTTCTCGATGCCGGCTTTTTTGAGGACATGACGGCCGGTGGCGTCGCCGTAGATTGTTATGTGCTCGTCGCAAGCCGGGTTCTCCTCGCGGTCCACGAGAATGAAAGGAACCGGCTTGTGGTCCAGAAAGGCGGCGGCGGCACAGCCGACGCGGCCGTGGCCCAGAATAAAGACCAGGTCATCGATGGCCTTTTCGCCCGTCAGATCCTCCAGGGCATCGAGCTGTGCACGGGTTCCCGCCAGCACCATCAGGGCATCGTCATCGAGGAGCGTTTCGGCGCTTGGAACAGTGTATCTGCCTCGCTCCCAGAGGCCGATAACGGCGAGTCCCGTGCGCTGGCGCACCTGGGCCTCGGCCAGTGTCTGGCCCGAAAAGGGGGTGCCATGCACCGGGATTTCGGCGATCTGCAGGCTGCCGAAACTGTCGAGAACATGGGCCATGGCGCCCTGAGTCGTGGCACGTGTCGCCAGATAGCTGCCCAGTATTTTGTGGAAAGGAATGGCCTGATTGGCGCCGGCCAATCGCAGCAGTTCACCATGTTCGGCCTCGGAGACCATCGCCGCGATCGGGGTTTCGCACAGGGAGCGCACCGTCAGGCAGATGTTGACATTTTCAGGATCGGAGAAATTGGCGATCACGTAACGCGCCGCGGCGACCTGAACCGATTTCAGGACTTGGGGATCGGTCGGCGACCCGCAAACCACCCGGATGCCTTCATCTTCATCCAGCCGCAGCGCCTCGTTGACGTCCGGGGTGACGATCACAAAAGGTATCTGACGGTTCTGCAACTTGCGGGTGAGGGCGATGGTGATGTCGTCCATTCCGAAAATCAGCACATGCCCAGAAGTCTCCGGCGGCAGTTCAAGGGTTGGACGATAACGCAGGCGGTGTTCAATCCAGGGGGCGAGAAACAGGCTGATCAGGCCGAAAGGAAGGATGATAAGCAGGAAGATCACTCCGGTGATCGTCACCACCGCGGCGAAGATGTAGCCGGGATCACTATGGAAGGTGATGTCGCCGAAGCCCAGGGTGGTCATGACCGTGATGGACCAGTAAATGCCGGCGATCAGGGAATACTCCCGCCCCTCCAGATGCCACATGAAAAAGCGGAACAGGACAGCGTAGATGAGAATCATGCTGACCAGGAAGGTGCAGTAATAAAACAGGTATTTGAGGTTCTTCTTGGCGCGTCCGCGCAGGAAGTAGGCGAGTTCCGAGGCGATGGTTTTCATGCGGTACCGTCATCATTGAAATTCAATTCATTCCAGAAACTATGACAGCCTATAGGACGAACGTCAACCGCACACCGAGGATGAACGGATTTGGCGGCAGGCAACCTACGGGTTTTAATAACTTGATCACCAGTTCCAACAAGGTCTGGCCGGCCAGCTGCGGTTCGATGACGAATAGGACCTGCTTCAATGCTTCCAGACCCGCCAGGTGGACGGCACTGTCGTCGATGCGATTTGCACGGTTGCTCATTTTTTGAGCCCCTTCGGCGCTGAAGGTGAACAAGGTTTTTTCGCAGACTGACTCCATAAGTGTTACATTTGCCTGAAGACCGGAAGGAGAATCCGGCTGAAGAGCTTGTTGATTCGCCGGTTTCGATGAAGCTATAAACCTGAACGGGAGGAGCATGCCATGCCGACAGAAGCAACGATTGCAGCGAATAAAAAGGTTCTGAAGGAACTTCCAATCGATGACCGGCAGGATTTCGATGATGCTCAAAGGGGCCTGATTGCCAGCGACCCTGATTTGCGCGTGGAGAACGCCCGGGGAATCGTCCTGTGGAATCCATCCTCTTATGCATTTGAGAAAGGCGAAGCCCCCGCAAGTGTGAATCCAAGCTTGTGGCGGCAGGCCAAGCTGAACAACATTCACGGCCTCTTCCAGGTGACCGAGGGCATATACCAGGTCCGAGGGTATGATCTGGCAAACATGACGATCATCGCGGGGCAAACCGGGTGGATCATTGTCGATCCCCTGACAACGCAAGAGACGGCCGCTGCGGCTATCGATCTTGCCCGCAAGCACCTTGGAAATAATCCGATCACGGCCATCATCTTCACGCACAGCCATATCGATCATTTTGGAGGGGTGGCGGGTATTATCAGTGCAGAAGAGGCGGAAAGAAAAAACGTTCGCGTTATCGCGCCTTATGGATTCATGGAAGAGGTCACGAGCGAGAACATCATCGCCGGGACGGCAATGGGTCGACGATCCATGTATATGTACGGCAATCGCCTTCCCCGCTCCGAGCGGGGGCATGTGGATTCAGGCCTTGGAAAATGTCCGGCGTTCGGTTCCTTCGGAATTTTGAAACCGACCGAGATCGTGGATCATACTCCGCAGGAAATGATGATCGATGGAATCCGTTTCATTTTTCAACACGCTCCCCAATCCGAAGCCCCTGCGGAGCTCACGTTTTACCTCCCTGATTTCAAGACGTTCTGCGGAGCGGAAGTCCTCTCGGCCACCATGCACAACCTGTACACCCTGCGTGGAACGAAAGTACGCGACGCTCTGAAATGGAGCAGTTACATCGATGAGGCAATCGAGCTCTTTGGCGACGCGGACGTTTACTTCGGAACCCATCACTGGCCGCTTTGGGGCAATGAAAGAATTCAGGAGTTTTTGAAGAAGCAAAGAGATCTTTACAAGTATATCCATGACCAGACGGTGCGGCTCTTTAATGAAGGATATACGCCGCTGGAGATTGCAGACCGGATCAAGCTTCCCGAGTCCCTGCGGAAGCCATTTTACAATCGTGGCTATTATGGGACGTTGCGGCATAACGCGAGGGCCGTCTATCAGGCGTATCTGGGCTGGTATGACGGCAACCCCGCCAATCTCGATCCGCTGCCGCCAAGGGAGGCGGGAACCCGGTACGTGGAACTCATGGGCGGTGCGGAGGCGGTGCTCGTCCAGGCGCAGAGATTTTTTGATCACGGCGAATATCGATGGGTGGCGGAGCTTCTCAATCATCTGGTGTTCGCGGAGCCTGAGAATGCCGGTGCAAAAGAGATGTTGGCCCGTACTTACGATCAACTCGGTTATCAGGCTGAATCCGCAGTCTGGCGCGATGTCTATCTTTCCGGCGCCTATGAGCTCAGAAACGGGGCGCCGGATAAAGGGGGAGATTTCTCCCGTTTCAGGAATATATTGAAACAGACGTCCATACCCCACTTTTTCGACTCCATGGCCGTGCGGCTGAACGCTCTGGAGGCCGAGGGAAAACGTATCACGGTGATCATCTCCTTTACGGACCGTGATCAGAGTTATGAGTTGGCGCTGGAAAATGCGGTGTTGCACCACCGGAAGTCCGGACCCGATTCCCGGGCGGATGCGACACTCAGGTTGACCCACGATCTGTTTATCCGCATGCTGACGGGGCAGGCGGATCTGAAAACGACATTTTCTTCAGGGGATCTCGAGATCGAGGGCGATCCTGCGGAGTTTGCGCGGTTCTTTTCCCTTTTTGACAGGCCCTCGGGCAGGTTCAATATTGTGACTCCGTAAGCATATCAAAAGAGACAGAATTTCGGGCCGGCAAAAATGCCGGCCCATTGTTTTCTGGTGGCGGTTTTACCTAACCGTACACATCAATGATCCTTTAAATTGACAACCAAAAAGGTGTAGATTAATATAAGCTCCCATGAACGCTGAAGGTCCTAAAACCCCGGGTATCTCCGACCGGTTGGGAGAACCCCGATTCCCGATTCCGAGGGCCATTCCCAATAATGTTTGGAAAGCCCTTTTCTGGATTTTCCTGCTAGTTCCTCTCTACCCCTTGAGCCACCACAATTATCTTTTCTTCCACGGAATTGTGGAACTCGCCGGCGTCGCCGTTTCGGTCACCATTTTCAGTATCGGCTGGCATGCTCATAAATTCGCCAGAAATGAGTCTTTTCTCGTCCTGGCCTGCGCCTTTCTGGCTGTCGCCTCCATCGATCTCTTTCACACGCTGGCCTACAAGGGGATGGGGGTTTTCCCCGAGGCGGATCCAAACCATCCCACCCAGTACTGGATCGCCGCCCGATTTATGGAGGCCGCGGGCTTTCTGACGGCGGCGCTTCGTCTCGGGAAAACGGACTCTTTTTCCCCCAGGGTGGTACTGAGCGGGTTTATGGGTGCAACGGCCCTGCTTCTTCTGGCCATTCATCCCCTTGGGTGGTTTCCCGACTGCTTCGTGGAAGGAAAAGGGCTGACGTCTTTCAAGGTGGGCAGTGAATATCTCATCTCCGGGCTTCTGGCCTTTTCAGGCGTGCTTTTTTGGAAAAAGCGGAAATTTTTTGACAAGAATACGCTGCCTTTTCTTCTGTGGGCCCTTGGGATCACCATTCTTTCAGAGATGAGTTTTACGCTCTACAATGACGTCTTTGGTTTCTTCAATTATCTCGGACATGCGCTCAAGCTCCTGTCCCTGGCGCTGGTCTATCGGTCCCTGATCCAGGGATCTTTGAGCAATCCTTACGAGGGCCTGTTCATCGATCTTCTTCGATCCAAGGAGCAGGCCGAGGAAGCGAGCCGGGCCAAGGGGGAATTTCTGGCGAACATGAGCCATGAAATCCGCACGCCCATGAACGCCGTCATCGGCATGACGGAACTTGCCCTGGATACCCGCCTTACCCGCGAGCAGCGGGAATATCTGGACATGGTGAAATCATCCGCCGAATCCCTGCTCCGGATCATCAATGACATCCTCGATTTCTCCAAAATCGAAGCGGGAATGCTGGAGTTGCGGAAGGAGACCTTCGCCCTCCGGAAACTGGTGGAGAATACGGTTCATGCCCTTGCTCTTCGCGCTCACCAGAAGGGGCTGGAGCTGACCTGCGGCTTCTCCCCCGGAACACCGGACCATATCCAGGGCGATCCCGATCGGCTTCGCCAGATCCTGACCAACCTGGTCGGCAATGCAATAAAATTCACCGACAAGGGTGAAGTCGCCGTTCGGGTGGATATCCTCGATCCCTGGGAGGGGGGCCGCCTTCGCTTTTCGGTCACCGATACGGGAATCGGCATTCCCGCGGACAAGATGGACAAGCTCTTCGAGAGCTTCAGCCAGGTGGACGGCACCGCCGCCCGCTCCCATGGAGGCACCGGTCTCGGGCTGGCCATCTCCCGTCAGATCGTCGAGACCATGGGCGGTGAAGTCAAGGTGGCCAGCCGTCTTGGATCTGGAAGCACCTTCTCCTTCGACATTCCTCTTTCTCTCCCCGAGAAGGCTGTCCATACTCCCGCACCAGGAGGGAAGGACCTGTCAGGGGTCAAGGTGCTGGTGATCGATGATAACGCCACGAACCGGAAAATCCTCCATGATCTGCTGACCAAGTGGGGAATGCGTGTCGAGACGGCCGCCGACGGCACGGAAGGACTTGGTGTGCTCGAGGGGGCCGCTGAATCAGGGGAACCTTTCCGGCTCCTTCTTCTGGATGCGCGCATGCCGGGCCAGGACGGCTTTGAAGTCGCCGAGCGGGTCAGCCGACAGTCGTCTCTTTCGGAGACGGTTCTCATGATGCTGACCTCGGAGGATGTCCCACATTCGGAACGATCCCGCCGGGCGGGAATCGAGGTGTGCCTGATGAAACCGATCCGGCAGTCGGAACTTTTCGAGACTCTGACCAGGGTTATCGCCGGGAACAGAGAAGAGAAACCCGAAATTTTGTCCCAGGAGACGGATCCAAAAAGAGAAGCTGCTGAAGAGGGACGAATTCTTCTTGCCGAAGACAATGAGATCAACCGCATCCTGGCGGTTTCTCTTCTGGAAAAGAGGGGCTTTAAGGTCCATGCCGTCGGGGATGGGCGGGAGGCGGTCCGGGCCTGGGAAGAGGGGAGTTTCGACCTTATCCTGATGGATGTGCAGATGCCGGAAATGGACGGCTTCGAAGCGGTCCGGTCCATCCGGGACAAGGAACGGCGGAGGGGAACCCGCACCCCCATCATCGGGCTGACAGCCCATGCCATAAAGGGCGCCAGGGAAAAATGTCTCCAGGCGGGGATGGATGATTATGTCGCCAAACCGATTATGGCCGCAGAGCTCTTTGCCGCCACAGAACGAAACCTCAAGAAGGATCTGGAAATTGAACGGGCCATTTCTGACCTGTTAAATGCAGTTGACGGCGACAGGGAATTCGTGAGCCAGCTCACAGAAAAGTTTCTATCCGATTACAATGAGGCCCTTTACGGGCTGCAATCGGCCGTGAGCCTGGGGGACGTCAAGGTAGTGGAGCAGAAAGCCCATTCCCTTAAATCGGTCGTCGGCATATTCGGAGCGTCCCGGGCGGTGAAATTGCTGAATGAAATGGAAGCCGCCGGGGAGGCGGCCCTCGCCTCAGAAGTCGAAAGGCTCCTGCCGGAAGTGGAAAAGGAACTGGACAGGGTCCGAAAATATGTAGGTCGATTTTAGCCGCCGCGGATTCGCTCGATTGATATTGCGGTGGAAAGACCAGCACAATTGTCCAAATCGCTTAGGATTAGAAAAAGAAAAAGCCTGTCCGTACGGACAGGCTTTTCTTTTTTCCGCTCCCGGATGAGATGGCTAATCGGAGCCGTTGGGGGGACCTGGATTTTGGTAGATTTCGGACCAGCGCGCAGCCTCGGAGCGGATGGTTTCTCCATCCTGTTACGATGATAATTTTCCCCCCAGCAATGGCTTTCCCATTAAATCCTTGAATAGACTATGGAATTGATTTAATTTAAAATATCTTTTTAAAAATGGCAGGGATCGCTCATTTCAAATTTATTCATGCCGCCGACCTTCACCCCGGTGTGTTAAATATCGGCATTCTCCATACGGTTTGACCGGCCGGCCCGGGCACGAAGCCTACGCTCCCTCAACGACGATGTACTGAAAAGTAACGGCTACGACTATTGGGCCGCATCACCGGGGAATCGCGGAAACAGCCGTTGATTTAATTGGGAATTTCATTCCGTTGGGATGAAATTCCCCTGGAGGAAAGATCAGGATGAGTAATCCTTTTTTCGATCAGCCGATTTTGAATTCTCCCTACGAATACCCAGTCAGGCACTGGGAACTCGATGAACAGGGTCAGCCAACCCAACAGATCATCGAAAAGCGCCGTCGCGCGGATTTCATCACGCCGATACCAAAGCCCAGAAAGAGGCAATCAGCTGGTGAACAACATGGCTTCATCTTCGATGACGGCAAGGGCCTATCCACAAAAGACCAGCAGTACGACCAGACGTCCGTCATCAACCGCCTTCGTGAACTCGTCGACCGTTGGCGCAACATACCGAATGCGGCCAACTGGAAAGTCACGCCCGAAACCGCCCGATTGCTTCAGCACTGGCGGCACCATTCCTTCAACAGCTTACGTCCGTTTTTCTGCCAGGTTGAGGCTGCCGAGGCAGCGATCTGGCTAACCGAAGTCGCTCCCACTGAAAAAGCGGGAAAGGATTTCCTCGACCACCTGAACAGGGCCAACAACGACGCTAATCCCGATTTGATGCGACTGGCTTTGAAGATGGCCACTGGCGCAGGAAAAACCACGGTCATGTCCATGCTGATCGCCTGGCAGACCGTAAACGCCGTACGCCGCCCCGGAAGCAAGAAGTTCACCCGGGGCTTTCTGATTGTCACTCCCGGAATCACCATTCGCGATCGCCTTCGCGTTCTGCAGCCCAATGATCCCGACAGTTATTACCAGAGCCGCGAGATTGTCCCTAACGACATGCTCGGGGACATCGAGCGGGCGAAAATCGTTATCACGAATTATCATGCGTTCAAGCTTCGGGAACGTATGGATCTATCGAAAGGAGGTCGGTCACTCCTCCAGGGCCGCGGCGAAGCCCTCGACACCCTGGAAACCGAAGGCCAGATGCTGCAGCGGGTCATGCCCGAACTCATGGGCATGAAGAACATTCTGGCCATTAACGACGAGGCGCATCACTGTTATCGGGAAAAGCCCGGCGAAGACGATGTCGGCGATCTGAAGGGGGATGAGAAGAAGGAAGCCGAGAAGAACAATGAGGCGGCCCGTCTCTGGATCTCCGGGCTGGAAATCGTCAACCGCAAGCTGGGGCTGTCGCAGGTCATTGATCTGTCGGCCACACCCTTCTTTTTGCGCGGGTCCGGTTATGCCGAAGGGACGCTCTTTCCCTGGACCATGAGCGATTTCTCGCTGATGGATGCCATCGAATGCGGCATTGTGAAGCTGCCCCGTGTTCCGGTCGCGGACAACATCCCCGGTGAAGAGATGCCGATGTTCCGCAATCTCTGGGAGCACATCGGAAAGAAGATGCCAAAAAAAGGTCGCGGCAAGGGCGCTTCGCTCAACCCCCTGGACTTGCCGCCGCAACTGCAAACGGCCCTCCAGGCCCTCTACGGCCATTACGAAAAAACTTTCGAACTGTGGCAGAAAGAGGGGATCAACGTTCCGCCCTGCTTCATCGTCGTCTGCAACAACACCGCCACTTCGAAGCTGGTCTACGACTACATCTCCGGATTCGAGCGGCAGAACAAGGACGGTTCCAGCCAGCTTGAATTCGGACGGCTGCCGCTGTTCCGCAATACCGATGAACACGGCAACCCGCTCGCCCGACCCAACACGCTGCTGATCGACAGTCAACAGCTCGAATCGGGCGAGGCGCTGGATGCCAACTTCCGTGAGATGGCCTCCTTCGAGATTGAGCGCTTCCGTCGCGAGATCATCGAGCGCACCGGTGATCTTCGTCAGGCGGATAACCTCACCGATCAGGATCTGCTACGCGAAGTCATGAACACCGTTGGCAAGCACGGTCGCCTCGGCGGCTCGATCCGCTGTGTGGTCTCGGTCTCCATGTTGACCGAAGGCTGGGACGCCAACACCGTGACCCACGTGCTCGGGGTGCGGGCCTTTGGCACCCAGCTGTTGTGTGAGCAGGTCATCGGCCGCGCCCTGCGGCGCCAGTCCTATGAGCTGAATGAAGAGGGTCTTTTCAATACCGAATATGCCGATGTGCTGGGGATTCCTTTTGACTTTACCGCCAAGCCGGTGGTCTCGCCGCCGCAGCCGCCGCGTGAAACCATCCAGGTCAAGGCGGTCCGGCCCGAACGGGATGCGCTGGAAATCAGATTCCCCCGGGTCGCCGGTTACCGCACCGAACTCCCCGAAATTCGCTTGGCGGCAGACTTCAATGACGAGTCCTCCCTGGTGCTGACCCCTGACCTGGTCGGCGCCACCGAAACCCGCAATTCCGGAATCATCGGTGCGCCGATCGATCTCAACCTGGTGCATACCGGTGATATCCGGCCTTCCCAGATCGTCTATGAACTGACCTCGCATCTGGTTTTGACCAAGTGGCGCGATGCCGATGGCGAGCCGCAGTTAAACCTGTTCGGCCAACTCAAGCGCATCGCCCGCCAGTGGCTCGACGGTTACCTCGACTGCCGGGGCGGCACCTATCCCGCCCAGCTCAAATACAAGACCCTCGCCGACCTGGCCTGTGACAAGATCACCGCCGCCATTACCCGCCACCATGCCGGTGAGAGTCCGATCAAGGCGATGCTCGACCCCTACAACCCGGTCGGTTCAACCAGTCACGTCAATTTCAACACATCCAAGAAGTCCCGTTGGGAAACGGACTCACGGCGCTGTCACATAAACTGGGTGATCCTCGATAGCGACTGGGAAGCCGAGTTCTGCCGTGTCGCCGAAGGTCATCCCAAGGTCAAGGCCTATGTCAAAAACCACAGTCTCGGGCTGGAGGTGCCCTATCGTTACGGTTCGGAAACCCGCAAGTATCTGCCCGATTTCATCGTACAGATTGATGATGGCCGGGGCGAGGATGACCTGCTGCATCTGATCGTCGAGATCAAGGGCTATCGGCGCGAGGACGCCAAGGAGAAGAAGTCGACCATGGAGACCTACTGGGTGCCGGGGGTGAACAACCTCGGTAACTATGGTCGTTGGGCGTTCGCCGAGTTCACCGAGGTCTATCAAATCGAGTCCGACTTCGAAGAAAAGGTTGAATCTGAGTTCAATAAAATGATCGAAGGAATTGTGAAGGGTGAAGAATGAAAATTGAAATAGGACCGGAACAATCTAGGGAGACGCTTTGGCCTTTTTCAGGAGGTCTTCCAATGCCTCTTCGGTCAGTTTTATTCCGTCCACCGCCGAAGAAGAGAGCACCGAGCGCAACAGCGCCTGACGCCGCTTTTCGGGATCGTGAAGATGAGCATTGGTCTTGCTGAGTGGTTGCTGTTTCATATTGTATTTGTACCGCAAATCGCCCGGAATGGGAACGCCTAAAACCGCCGTGTACGAATGATCGATTGCTTATTCGGGGGAGATTGAAACATGAAGATTAATGTCATTCACTCGCTGACCGATTCCTTTGAATCCCATGCTCAGCAGACCGAAGGCGGCGTTGAATTCTGGCTTGCCCGTGATTTGCAGCATCTGCTCGGTTACTCTGAGTGGCGTAACTTCACCGCGGTCATATCCAAGGCCAAGACCGCCTGCGAGGTATCCGACCATGCCATTTCAGACCATTTTGTTGACGTCAACAAAATGGTCGACCTCGGTTCCGGCAGTCAACGCGAAATCGATGACATCATGCTCACCCGCTACGCCTGTTATCTGATTGCTCAGAACGGTGATCCCAAGAAGCAGGAAATCGCCTTTGCCCAAACCTATTTCGCGGTGCAGACCCGCAAGGCGGAATTGATCGAGCAACGCCTGCTGGAAGCCGAACGGGTCTCGGCCCGCAAAAAGCTCTCGGCCACCGAAAAGGAACTTTCCGAGGTCATCTATGAACAGACCGGCGGCAACCAGAATTTCGCCCTCATCCGCAGCAAGGGGGACCAGGCGCTGTTCGGCAAAACCACCCAGGCCATGAAGGCCCATTGGAAGGTGCCGGACAATCGTCCGCTGGCCGACTTCGTCCCCACCATCATCCTGAAGGCCAAGGATTTCGCCACCGAGATCACCATTTTCAACGCCAGGCAGCACCAGATGGACAGCGAGGGTGATATTTCCCAAGAGCACGTCACCAACAATCAGGCGGTCAGAAACACCCTGCTCGAACGCGGCATTCGCCCCGAGCACCTGCCCGCCGCCGAGGATGTCAAAAGGGTCGAGCGTCGCATCGCCACGGCCGACAAGAAATCCCTGAAAAATCCCGACCCATTGGACGCATAGGAAGCAGAGGTCATGGCCAAAAACCCGACAATGAAATCCGTTGAATCGCTCAAGCATGACGAGGCGACTCGCAAAAACATCCCCACCGCCGAGCATCAGTCGATCATGCACGAAGCGGAAAAGACGCCGA
Source organism: Desulfuromonadales bacterium (assembly GCA_024636295.1). Classification (GTDB taxonomy): domain Bacteria; phylum Desulfobacterota; class Desulfuromonadia; order Desulfuromonadales; family JAGXHI01; genus JAGXHI01. Next base: position 1,190 of record JAGXHI010000001.1, on the reverse strand, counting down.
TCCAGGTGGCTTATGAGCGCCGCAACCGCGATCTCGACCCGCAACTGGTCTGGCGCGGCAAGGATGAGCAGGACTGGTCCGACCTGGTGGTGCAGGCGCCGCCGCTCTATATCCAGGAGAAGGTCCACCCCAAGGTGCTGATCGACGATCTGCTGCGCCGCACCAAGATCGAGACCAAAGCCGACGAGGATCAGTTCGACCTGTTTGCCGATTTCAACGGTTTGCCCAACGAGGCGGCCAAGACGGAGTTTTATCAGCATGAGGCCCATTGGGCCAACCGAATGATTCTGGGCGACAGCTTGCAGGTGATGGCGTCGCTGGCCGAGCGGGAGGGGTTGCGGGGCAAGGTGCAGTGCATCTACTTCGATCCACCTTATGGGATTAAGTTTAACTCCAATTTTCAGTGGTCCACGACAAGTCGCGATGTGAAGGATGGTAAGGCGGATCATATTACCCGTGAGCCGGAGCAGGTGAAAGCGTTTCGCGATACCTGGCGGGACGGGATTCATTCGTACCTGACCTATCTACGGGATCGGCTGACCGTGGCGCGGGATTTGTTGACGGATTCCGGGTCGATCTTTGTGCAGATTGGTGATGAGAATGTGCACCGGGTTCGGGCGGTGATGGATGAGGTTTTTGGAGAAACGAATCTGGTTTCTTCAATCGCCTTCAAGAAGACATCCGGAACTGGTTCTAATTTTCTCGAAAACATATACGACTACGCGCTGTGGTATGCAAAAGATCTTTCACGAATGAAATATAGGCAGCCGCTTGCCGAAAAAGGAAGCGCCCTACTTGAGACGCAATACACAGGCATTGACGAGCTTCGCGAGTTTGCTTATTACAAAGACCCACGATTCATGGCTGGCGATATGAGTTCACAGGGTGCAAGTGAATCCGGGACGTACCCCTTTAACTTCCAGAACCGTGATTTTCGACTTCCCCCCAACACACACTGGAAGGCATCTCGCGCAGGAATGCCACGGTTGGCAATGGCAACGAGACTTGTTGGCATAGGTCAGCGTCTTCGCTACAGACGCTATGCGGATGATTGTGTGCCACGAAGGCACGCACGGGTGCTTTCGCATCCCCGTGCAGCTATGCTGCACAAAAGATGAGGGTTGGCCCCTCGGAGCCGCTATACAGGTGGAGGCTTCAAACCACCGTAAGCTGCTTCGGTAAAGAGCCGG
>JAGXHI010000006.1 GCA_024636295.1 Desulfuromonadales bacterium | reverse complement strand
TTCGATCTGGAAACGAGCAATTTTTAGCAAAATCAAGGAAATCAAGGATTTGAGCGGAGGCGTAGTACTTTACGCCGCACAATCAAATCCGCGGATTGACGCAGAGATTGCGGAAAAGGGCCGTTTCCGGACGAAAACTAAACTAGTGAATACCCCCCTACGTCACCCCCGGATAAAATTGTCCGCGGCCCGGATCAGCGTCTCCAGCTCGCCGGCACTTCGTCCCTCGGCGTAAACCCTCACCACCGGCTCGGTTCCCGATTTTCGGAAAAGAACCCAGGTGCCGTCCTCGAACAGGAATTTCGAGCCGTCGATAGTGATCACGCGCGCGATTTTCTTTTCTGCAAGGCGGGAGGGAGGGCTCTTCAACTTCTCCTCAAAACCCTCTGACAGATCCGCGGAAAGCCGGATATTCTCTCGCCTGGTGTGAAATTCACCTACGCGTCCGTAGAGATCCCTGAGCAGTTCTTTCAGAGTACGCCCTTCAACAGCCACCATTTCCGCCGTCAGAAGACAGGCCAGGATGCCGTCCTTTTCGGGCACATGTCCCCGAACCGACATTCCCGCACTTTCCTCGCCTCCAATAAGGATCTTGTCGTCCCGGATAAATTCTCCTATGTACTTGAATCCGACGGGGGTTTCCAGAACCTCCAGACCATGATGGGCCGCCACCGCATCGACAAAATGCGAGGTAGCCACCGATCGGGCGATGTTTCCTCTCTTTCCCCTGGACCGCACCAGGTAATCGGTGAGAAGGGCGAGGATGTAATTTGGCTCGATAAAGGCGCCGTCGCGGTCCACAATCCCGTAGCGGTCCGCGTCACCGTCCGCGGCCACGCCAAGTGTGATTTTCGGATCGTTCCGCACCAGGTCGATGAAGTCCCCGATGTGCTCTTCGGCCGGTTCGGGGGGATGCCCTCCGAAATAGGGGTCGAGATGATCGTTCATGACAACGACCTTCACCCCTGCCTCCCGAAGAAGCGCATCCAGATATCCCCGGGCGGTTCCGTACAGAGGATTCACCGCAACCAGAATGCCGGCTCGGGCGATGGCGTCAAAATCGATCAGCTTTCGGATTGCCTCGAAATAAGATGGCCGGGCGTCGATCTCTTCAGCGAGTCCTTCGCCAAACACCTGGTCCATGGGCATTTCCTTGTAACAGATTTCACCTGTCATGGCGTTCGCCCGGTTCTCGATATCCTTTGTCGTCTCGGGCAGGGCCGGACCGCCCCAGGCGGGGGAAAACTTCATTCCGTTGTAATCGAAGGGATTGTGGCTGGCGGTGAAATTGATTCCGCCGCCGGCCTTGCGCTTCAATATCTCAAAAGCGATCACCGGTGTCGGCACATCCCGATTGCAGAGAAAGGACTTTATCCCCGAACCTGCCAGGATTCGGACGGTCTCCCGGGCGAAGTGCCGACCCATGAAGCGGGCGTCGTATCCGACCACCACTCCCCGGTCCGCCTGCCCGACGTCGCGGAGATGATCGGCAATGGCCTGAGTGAGCACCCGAACGTTTTCCATGGTGAATTCTTCGCAGAAAATACCCCTCCATCCGGAGGTCCCGAATGCAATACGGCTCATGAAAGCGCCTCCTTGAAATTCTGAGTTCAATTTGTCGGTTGGATGCAGTTGAGATGGAAAAAACCCGGAGCCACGGCCTTCAAAGCACTGCTGTGTTCTTCACCCCGTCAGGACCTGAATTCCTCGAAGGCCGAAATAACCTCCGAAAAAAAGCAGAAATACGGCGCAGGTCCCGACGAGCAGGCGATAGACCCGATCGCTCATGAAACGTCGGCCGTAATTTACCGTCCCGGAAATGAAAGAATACCATACAAAATCGGAAAGGATATGAAACAGATAGAAAACGAGCACACCGGCGATTCCGGCCTTATGGACCACCGCCAGGTACCCCATGCCTACCGTTGCCCACCAGAGGGTGAAATAGGGATTGGCGAGGCTGACCGCCGCACCCGCAAGCACCGGGTGCATCCCGCCCTGCCCTTTGTCCTTCAATTCCAAGGTCAATGCCGGAAGGCCGCGCAGCATGCCGATGGCCATCCAGAGAAGCATAACCGCTCCGGCCAGAGCAACCCCGGCGAAAATGGACTGACGCTCGATGACCTTGCCCAGACCCGCGAAAAGGAGCAGAACCACCACGCCCTCCACCAGAGCGTGCCCGGCGATCAGAAGCGGACCGGCGCGCAGGCCCCTGCGAATGGTCTCGGAGATGGTGACGGTCAGGAGGGGCCCGGGCATCATGGCGCCGGACAAACCAAGGACAAAAGATATCCCGGCAATCGCAAAGAGGTTCATTCAGGGTCCTCCGGGTTTTCAGGCGCCATAAGTGGTGCTCGGTATCCCGGGATATCGAGAACATAAGGGCAATCCCCCGGGAGAATGCCCCGGCGGATGACATCGGGCGTCAAAGGAGTGCATCCCGGGCGGTCCCGATGGCGTTCAGGATAAACGGTGCACAGCCGGGAGTCGATGTCCAGGAACTCGCAGGGGACATCGGTGTAATAGATCTCCCCCTCGTAATCGAGTTTCTCGTAGCAGCACCGCCCGCAGCGGAGGCAGATATCTTCCCACGCCTTCGGGCCATCCTTTTCCTTCATCTCCAAAGGCCGGTCTCCTTTCGGTTTCGAAGAAAATATTCTTGACAAACGACTGCCCTCCACCTCATAATTTGACGTTCTGAGAATAACCCAAATGTGGAACCGCATACAAGGAGGAATCCTCATGCAGTGTCAAACTGTGCTTCCCGGTACCGAGTGTACCTTCTGGTCTAAAAACGGATGCGTCTTCGTTGACAGTTCCTGTCAGAATATCGTCGAGGAATGCAAAGGCTGCGACCGGATCGTCGAAGGCGCCATAGGCGAGGTCTGTTCCGTCGCCCCGTCCCCGAGCTTTAAGTGGGGACACGGCCTGTGTAATATGGCCACCCACAAAAAAGTCGAGATCTCGAGCGTGGAAAAAAAGATCAACCCTCTCAAGGCATCCAAAGCCGCAACCAAGAAGAAAAAGTAGGTTTCTTCATTCCAGATTTGAAAAAAGAAGGCAGGCGATTCGCCTGCCTTCTTTTTTTCCACACCCGAGTTGGTTTTCGTCCGGAAACGGCCCTTTTCCGCAATCTCTGCGTCGGCCTTTAGTTGGTCAGCTTGAGCAAAGTAGATAACCAGTGAACCTTGAACCTTGAACCTTGAATCCAAACCGTCGGGTCGCGTCCCGACAGACGCCTTGCTTTTTGAAAGCTGCCAAAAAGTAAGCAAAAACCAGCTTCTCCTGCGGAGGGCATTTCTGTCGCGTATGAAATCGTCACCTGCGGATGTCAGTGAAGCTGATCAGTTTTTATCTCCGTGGTCAAAAAAAGGTGTCCTGTGGATTCGGCCACCACTTTTCGTTATTTCAGGATGGATTTATCCTTCCGATCTTCTTCACAGCGCAGTGAGCGGTAGTCAAAGGCAAACGCCTAAGAAGGAAAGCCTTTGCCTTTCAACAAGAAGCGAAGCCAACTAACGCGACGAAAGCAGATGCCAGACCGGTGGTATTTATCAGCAGAAAAAACCCACGAAGACGCCTGCCCACGAAGCGCCAACCTGTTCCCTCAATTGACAGTCTCCATGGAAAAAAACCCGGCAAAATCAATGCCCCCCTGGCAAGGGCCGCCCCTTTCTTTGCTTACTTTCTTTAGGGCGGGATATAAAGAAAGTGAGGCGGGGGGCGGGGCGCAGCGCCCGCGAAGTTCAGCTTTGAGTTCTCAGTTTTGAGTTTTCAGCTTTGAGCCTCCAGCCTCCAGCCTCCAGCCTCCAGCCTTCAGTTTTCAGTTTTCAGTTTTCAGTTTTCAGTTTCAAACCTCGATCCTCTCCTCACCCTCCCCTCCCTCGGCTAAACCAGCTTTATATTCCATTTCCTCCCCATTTATATTCATGATAAACTCCGTCAATCCGCATCCACGCCAATCCGGGGCATGGTCCGGATAATCGGCTCCATCGACGAGGGATGGTTTCTGGGTAATGGAAAAAGGAGATTTTCAAAAGTGGGAATCCATCTGCAATCGATGCGGTCTGTGCTGTTTTGAGAAAAACGTTGTATGGGGCGGCCGGATTCGCCATACGCAGGTCCCCTGCCGCCATCTTGATATCGTCACACGTGAATGTCGCGTGTACTGGAAGCGACTGGAGGTCGGGGAGGGATGTGTCGAATTGACGCCGGAAGCGGTCCGAGATGCACGTTGGCTGCCCTCCGAGTGCGCCTATGTTCGATTTATGCTCCATTCCGCGGACCGGAAATCCTGAGAAGAATTCAGAAAGGGAGCTGCCATGGATGAGGCGACTCGAAAAAAAGCCTGGCGTGGGTGGTGCATGTATGACTGGGCCAATTCAGCGTTCGCCACAGTCATTATGGCCGCCGTGCTGCCCGTCTATTTCGCCGCGCTGGTTCCTTCCGGAGGGGGGCGGATTTCCATTCTCGGGTGGGAACGCACACTTTCCGCACCTTCTCTCTGGGGGTACGGAGCCTCCTTTTCCATGCTGCTTGTGGCCCTTTCGGCACCCTACCTGGGCGCTCTGGCGGACCGCAGGGGTTGCAGGCGACAGCTTCTGATCGCTTTCTGCCTCTTCGGAGCGACCGCCACATCCCTTCTTTTTTTTGCGGACGATCATAAATACATCCTGGCGCTGGTTCTCTTCATCGTGGCCAATTACGGCTTTGCCGTGGGAAACATTTTCTATAATGCCTTCCTGCCGGCCCTCGCCCGCGAAGCTGAAATCGATCGCCTTTCGGCCCGGGGATTCGCCTATGGATACATAGGCGGCGGCCTCATGCTCCTTATCGCCTTTGTCCTGATCCTCAATCACGACTTCTTCGGACTTCCCGACCGCGGCGCCGCCACGCGCCTCTCCTTTCTCCTCACGGGGTTGTGGTGGGCCGCGTTCTCGATTCCGACCTTTCTCCACGTCCGCGAGGACGTTTTCGTCCGGACGCCCCTCACCCTTCCCATGGGCATCCGCGGATACCTGAGGACCTTCGCGGAGATTCGGCACTATCGCGACCTCCTCCTGTTCCTGATCGCCTTCCTCTTTTACAACGACGGGATACAGACCATCATTCTTGTAGCGGCCATTTTCGGTCGGGAAGAGCTTGGGCTGTCGGAGGGGACCATTCTTGGCGCCTTCCTCATGATCCAGTTCACCGCCATGCCGGGAGCCCTTCTTTTCGGGCGTCTGGCGGAGAAATGGGGAGCGCGAAATGCCATATTTCTCAGTCTCGTTCTGTTCGTCGGCGTTACGGCCTTCGCCTATTTCATGCAGTCCTCCGTTGAATTCTGGATTCTCGGATTCGTCGTGGCACTGATACTGGGGGGCAGCCAGTCGATCAGCCGGTCTCTTTTCGCCTCCTTCATCCCTCCCGGAAAGAACGCTGAATTTTTCGGTTTTTACACCATCAGTGGCAAATTCGCCTCTATCATGGGCCCCTTCGTCTTCGCCCTCATTGCTGACCTGACCGGATCGAACCGTCTTTCCATCCTGGCCGTCAGCTTCTTTTTCGTGGTGGGGATGATCTTCCTCGGCCGGGTGAACGTGGAACGGGCCCGGGCCGCCGCAAGGACTGCATCATGACCCGATATTTCCAAACGCCGCGCCCACGCCTTTTCGCACACCGCGGGGACAGCGGCCGATATCCCGAGAACACACTGCCGGCCTTCGCCTCCGCCCTGGAACTGGGGATCAGATATCTGGAAACGGACGTTCGGGCCACAAAGGACGGACACGTGGTGATTCACCACGACGAAACGGCTCTGCGGACCTGTGGCGTCTCCCTCCCCATTGCGGACTCCACACTGGCGGAGCTTCAAAAACTCGATGCCGGCTACCAGTTCAGCAGGGATGGAGGGAAAACGCACCCTTTCCGAGGAAAGAAGATTCGCATTCCTACCTTGCAGGAGGCCCTGGACGCTTTCCCCTCAGCCTTCTTCAATATCGAAATCAAACAGGACGCTCCTCCCGTGGAACCACTGGTGGCGGAGGTGGTCCGCCGCCCGGAAAGGGAAAAGGATGTTCTCCTGGCCTCCGAGCACGACCAGGTGCTGAAACGCCTGCGCACGCTTTGCAGAGGGATTCCCACAAGCTTCAGCCGCGGCGAACTGGAGGAATTTTTTTCCCGGCTCCTTGCTGGACGGACGGAAGGTTACCGGCCCCCGGGCGCGGCGCTACAGATTCCGGATAAATTCGAAGGAATGGACCTCGTCACCCCCGAGTCCGTGGAAGCCGCCCATAAAATGGGACTGGAAGTGCATGTCTGGACCATAAACGAATCAGCGGACATGAGAAGGCTTTTTGCAATGGGAGTGGACGGTCTGATGAGCGATTTTCCTCACCGGCTGATGCGAATCGCATCGGAAGAAGGGCAAACCTGATCCGATCCCCGGTCAGATTTTGTCTGAAAGGGTATCCGCCCAGGAGTCATTGGCATCGGGACCCGGTCGCCCGGATGGCCGGATCCCCGGTTTCCGGACATGAACCGAAGGTTCGATCCGGGAAACCGACGCGGCTCGGGGCCGAAGGAATTCTTGGACAAACTGATCTTCAAACCATTCTTCCAACAAGCTCCGAACCGTTCCAGTCCTCGACCTGGACTGCAACAGTGCGTCCTGCTACCTCCTTCTTCCCCTCAAAGAGGACGGGAAGATAGTGCGGGCTCAGGCCCCTGTGGGCGCCGGGTCCTTTCTTTTCTTCCACGACGACGAGAAGTTCACGTCCGAGAAAAGTGCCGGCGAAAAGCTCTTTCTTCCGTTCTCCGATTTCCCGTAGCGCGGCGGCGCGGGCTCGAATGACATTACCCGGAAGCTGACCGGCCATTTCGGCCGCAGGCGTTCCGGGACGCCGGCTGAAGGGAAAGACGTGGAGGTAGGTCAGAGGCAGGTACTCCATCAAGAGGCGGCTTTTTTCGAATTCCTCCTCGGTTTCGCCTGGAAATCCGGCGATCACATCGAGGCCGATCGCCGCATCGGGCAGGCGATCGCGGATCTTCAGAATCCGCTCCCTGAAAAAGGTGGCTCCATAATGGCGGTTCATCCTTGCAAGAACGGCATCGTCTCCGGACTGCAGGGGAATATGGAAATGGGGGCAGCAGACGGCCGAACCGGCGACGTGCTCGATCAGTGCATCGGGAATTTCCGTCGGCTCCAGGGATCCGAGCCGCAGGCGCGAGACCGTTGAATCCCTCTCGATGCGCCGGAGCAGGTCCAGCAGGGTCAGGGGTTGATCCAGGTCTTTCCCGTAACCCCCGATATGGATGCCGGTCAGAATAATTTCAGGATATCCTGCGGCGATCATCCGCTTCATCTGCGCAAGGACCTCGTCGGGCGGAACCGAGCGGCTGACGCCCCGGGCGTAAGGAATGATGCAGTAGGAACAGAAGGCGTCGCATCCGTTCTGTATCTGAAGAAAGGCCCGACTGCGGCCGGAGAAGGAGGACAGCGGCGGGACGGCAGCTTTTTCCTTTCGCCGGATATCCGAAACCTGGATATCGCTCCCCCGGTCATCCAGGAGGATCTCAAGGAGTTCTTTTTTTTCATCGTTGCCGATCACCAGAGAAACACCCTCCATCTTCCTGAGGCGTTCCGGATCGATCTGAGCGTAACAGCCGGTGACCACCACCCGACAATCCGGATGCAGCCGACGGGCGCGACGGATCAGGTTGCGGGACTGGGAATCGGTGGCCGCGGTTACCGTGCAGGTGTTGACGATCACGAGTTCAGCGCCCTTCTCGAAGGGGATTATCCGGTAGCCCGCATCCCGCAGTCTCTCCTCCATGGCGGCCGATTCGAAACGGTTGGTTTTGCAGCCGAGGGTGGTAAGCGCAACGGTAGGGGTTTTATGATTGAGATCCAAGGTTCGAGGTCCAGGGCAAAGTTCAAGGTTCAAAGTTCAAGGTTCCAGGTTCCAGGTTCCAGGTTCCAGGGGCCAGGCCAGTCACGCGTCACGGCTTTTCTCTCTCATCACGAGAATTTATTCTATCCACCCTCCCCCGAGGACGCGATCTTCTTCGTAGAACACGGCGGCCTGCCCGGGGGTCACCCCCTTCTGCGGCATATGGAAGCGGATTTCCGCCCGGTTGCCGGGGAGCCTGGTGATTTCCGCTGGGGTTTCCCGATGTCGATACCGGATGCGGCATCTTGCCGACAGGGAATGCTCGGGTTCCGGATCGATCCAGTTCACCCGGGAAACGACCATTCGCTGCACCGCAAGATGCTCTTTTTCCCCCACGATCACCTCTTTTTTCTGTGCGTCCACGCCGATAACGTAAAGGGGCTCTTTCCAGGCGATCCCCAGACCACGGCGTTGCCCGATGGTGAATCGATAGGTGCCGCGATGCCTGCCGACGACCTGACCTGAGACATGGACGATCTCCCCGTCCATGCGTCCTTCGCCATGCTCTTCCTCAAGAAATCGCACATAGTCGCCATCAGGCACAAAGCAGATATCCTGACTTTCGTGTTTTTCCGCCACTCTCAGAGCCAAACGAGCGGCATGGTTCCGGACCTCCTCCTTGCTCATGTCCCCCAACGGAAAACGGACCCTGGTCATCTGCTCACGGGTCAGGGTGAAAAGGAAATAGCTCTGATCCTTCAGCGGGTCGCGCCCCTTGCGCAATGAATAATGACCATTTTCCGGAACGATGCGGGCGTAATGCCCCGTGGCCAGGAAATCGGCCTCGATTTCGCGCGCCTTCCGGAGCAACAGTTCGAATTTGAGAGTCTGGTTGCAGAGGATGCAGGGGTTGGGAGTGCGGCCCGCGAAATAATCCTCGCAGAACCGGTCGATGACCTGACGCTGGAAATCCTTCTCGAGATTGATCACGTAAAAAGGGATGCCCAACTGCTCGGCTACCCGTCTGGCGTCATGCACGTCGTCTAGAGAGCAGCAGGTGCCGGAGAGATTGTCCCCATCGCCGGCAAACCGGGTATAGTCCCACAACTGCATGGTCATCCCGATGACTTCGTGCCCCTGCTCTTTGAGCAGCGCCGCCGCAACGGAGGAATCCACCCCGCCGCTCATGGCCACGACTATTCTTTTTCTTTCGGTCATTTTCTGTTCAAGTTCAAGGTTCAAGGTTCAAGGTTCAAGGTTCAAAAACTCAAAACTGAGAACTCACAACTCAAAACTGAACTTCGCGGGCGCTGCGCCCCGCCCCCCGCCTCACTTTCTTTATATCCCGCCCTAAAGAAGACGCCTTCGCAAAAACGCAGAGGATGGCTAAGCAAAAATTTCGTCCTACAAGGCCTGGTGGTTTTT